>JBKQSS010000064.1:0-47443 GCA_052143535.1 Myxococcaceae bacterium
CAGCCGGACGGCGTAAACGCCTGAGCCCGGCCTGATTTCGGCGTCGGTGTCAACGTTAGCCGTCGGCCAGCCGAGGGTTCTTCCACGGCCATCCCCACGGACAACCACACCGTCCAGGTCGAAGGGCCGCCCGAGGAGTGCCCGGGCGGCAGAAACGCGGCCCTCGAGAAGGTATTCGCGGATGCGGGAGCTGGAAGCCACCACCCCTTCCACCGTCACCGGTTCGACGACGTGCAGCTGGGCCGAGCGGGCCAGCGCCGCGCGCCTTAACGTAGCCACCGTTCCAGACCGCCGGGCGCCGTAGGTGAAGTCTTGCCCTACCACCAGGTGGGCCACTCCGAGGCCCTCCAGGAGCGAGGCCTCAAAGGCCTCGGCAGAGGTGGTGGCATAGCCAAGCGTAAAAGGCACTACCACCGCTGCCGCCAACCCATTTTCCGAGAAGAGCTCGAGCTTTCGGCTGAGGCTGGTGATGAGCTTCGGAGCGAGTCTGGGTTGCAGCACTTTGCCGGGATGTGGCTCGAACGTCAGCGCCGCGGGCCGGCCTAGCGAGTTGGCCAGCCGAAACAGCGCCTGGTGTCCCAGGTGGACGCCATCGAAGTTGCCAAGGGCAAGCGCCGAGCCGGCCAGCTCGGAAGCGTCGGAGAGCGAGTGGAAGACCTTCATCGCGGCGGCCTGTCTAGCGTATAGGCCTGGGCCTCTTCCAATGACGCGGGGACCTCTTTTACGGCCCGAGCCGGCCGGCCGGGCCTTCACCGAGTTGCTGGTCCCCCCGGACTGGGCCTCCATCTTCGGCCGGGGAGGCCCGCTCGAGCTGGAGCTGGGCTCGGGTGCCGGCGGCTTCGCCCTGGCCTACGCCGCCCTGCACCCGGATGTGAATTTCGTCGCCATCGAGTGGCGGAAGAAATACGCACGAGAGGTGGAGCACCGGGCGCGCTCCCGCGGACTTTCAAACCTGCGAGTGGTGGAAGCCGACGCGCGTGCGGTGGTGCCTCGCCTCTTCGCACCGGCCTCGCTGGCCGCGGTCCATTTCCAGTTCCCGGACCCGTGGTGGAAGCGTTCGCACCAGAAGCGCCAGTTGCTTTCCACTGAGTTCTCCTCCCTTCTGTTGACTCTCCTCGCCCCCGGAGGCCTGTTCGACCTGCGCACCGACGTCGAGGACCGGGCCCGGGCGATGCTCCACACGCTCGAGGCAGCCGGTTTCATCAACCCCCTGGGCGCGGGCGCCTTTCATCCCAGCGACCCTTCTGAACCGGTGAGCAGCCGGGAGCGGCGATACCTCGCCTCGGGTGAGCCGGTATACCGGGCCCGGCTGCGCAAATCCCTCTTGTGCAAACCCCCGCTCCAGGCGGACCATTGAGGTCTAAGGGATGACGAAAACCCACCTCCTCGCCTGCCTTGCGTGCCTCACAGCTTGCGGCCGTACTGGGGATGAAACGCCGGAGGCCGCCTACCGCGCCTTCGCTGCGGCGGCCAATAAGGGGGAGGACGCCGTCGCATTCGCCCGGCTCACCACGGCGAGCCAGCAGGCGCTTCGGGACCGGCTGGCCGGGCTTTCTGCCGCTAGCGGCGGCTCGTTGCGCGAGGATGCCGCCAGTCTGGTGTTTCGCGGTGGACGCGGCGCCCCCATTACGGCAGTGCAATTGTTGAAAAAGGAGCGTGACCGCGCCACGTTGGCTGTTAGTACACGAGAGCAGACGCAGGAGCTTACCCTTCGCCGCGAGGGCTCCGAGTGGCGAGTCGAGCTCGTTCTGGTGCAGCCCGCATCGCCCTGAGGGACGGCCCCTTGGGGGGAAGCCTTTGACGGGCTGGCAGGTTGTTGAGGGGACATGATGAACGAGAAGAAGAGCCGCCCAGCACCTTCTGTGGAGGTCATCCGCCGCCCGTCGCTTGCTGGGCCGCCCAGGCCGACCTCCTCCCGGGGTCCGCCGGCGCGACCTCCGCCGGGCCGCCGGGCTCCCACCCAGCCCCCGACGCCAGCGCAAATCCAGGCGCTCGCCATTCGGGAGCGCGTCCCGGCGCGCATTGCCCGCGGGGAGCTCGACGGGAAAATGAAGGCCCGCGTTTGGCGGAAGCTTCACGCGGAAGAAGCACGGCGCTTCGACGAGGCCTACCAACTGCTCGCCCACACGCCTGGCTTGGCTCTCGACGACGCCTTCGCTCTGCTCCAGTCCGGCCTTAGCGTCGAGGAGCTCCGGGCACGACGAGCGCGGACCGCGCGCCGCGTCGACCTGCGCGATGCGCGCCGCGGCGTGTCGGCTGAGCCCATCGACCGCTGGCTGGCCGAGCGAGTCCAAGAAAAGACACCCCTCGCGGTGGTGCTCGCGGACCGCACGGTGCTCGATGTGCTGAGTGGCGTGCAGCCGCTGGCGCTGCTGCTCGAGCGAGGGGGCCGAGCGGAGAAGCTTCAGGTGGTGCTGCTGGCCCGAGCCGAGACCTGGGAGCAGGCCCAGCCTGCACTGCCCCGCGACGCCCGTCTGGCGCAGCGCCCCGCCCCGGTGGCTCGCGAGCCGGACCGACGCCCGGTGTCGGACCCGCGGCCTCTTTTGGAATACACCGGCAAGAGCGTTCGCCTGGAACTGCGAAATGGGCTGTCGGTCGAGCGCCCCCTGATGGCGGTCGGGCCCTACGACGTGCTGGTCGGCGCCGAGGGCGAGGAATTCCTGGTTCCCCTCCACGCGCTGATGGGCTGGACAGCTGGCAGCGGTGCAGCGCCGTGAGCCTCCGCCCCCTCTTCAAGTGGTGGCTGGCGTTGGCTGGCGCTGCGCTTGTCCTGCGCGTGGCCGCAGCCTCGGCGGCGGGGCCACTCACCCAGAACGGCTCCCAACCAGGCTCAGCCCGAACGGCTCTCTAGGGGCACCGCGGCACGGGGGGCACCTACAGCGCCGAGGTCGCTCCCGACATGCCGAGCCGCATTTGCAGGCGGCCCTGGAGCTTGCGGAGGTCATCCAGCGATGCGGGGGCGACGCCGCTCGTCTGGCCGGTGCCCAGCGCCGCCGCGACCGCACGGAGCGCCGACTCGTCGTCGGCCCGTAGAGCCTGAATCAACCCAGCAGCGGTCTCGAAGAGCTCGCGGAGCTCGTCGCCAGAGCGAAGCGAGTGAGTCGGCACGTCCCGCCGGCCTTCCGCCAGCTGCTCCAGCAGCCGCCGCACGCGGTACACCGGTCCGGCAATCTTGTGGGTGGCGACGATGGACGCCGCCACCACGCCGGCGACAAACACCAACAGGCTCACCAGCAGCACCCAGGTTGCCCGGCGCTGTTCGCGCTCAAGCGCAGTCCGCTGAGAGATGACGGCCTGGTGCTCTCGTTGGTAGGCCTCATCAATCGCCTGCGACTGCCGCTCCAGCGCCGCAGCGAAAGCGGGGTCATCAAAACGCTCGAGGAGGTTTTTCCCGAGCGCCGCGTTCCCGAGCTCCCGGCTGGCCAGTGCCGCAGACTCGCGGGCCTCGACGGCTCCTTGCGCCTGCTCGGAGAGCGCCGAGGCGGCTCGGGCCAGAAAGACGCCGAGAAGCGCAGCGGCACAGAGGGCGCTGGTCAACGCCAGGAGGGTAAACCGTAGCTGCAACGGCGCATCGAGGAGGTAGTTGCGCAAGTGGCGCTGGGTCCTCGGGGCGGCGGGAGCTTCGTCGGGTTCAGCCATGGCACCCTCCTCTTAGAGCTTCCATTCAAATGTCGCTGCGAGATCTTGCAGCAGTCGCGGGACGAGCGCTCGAAGTGCGTCTTCAGGGCGGCCTCCGCTGGCGCGTCCAGTCACCTCGCCCAGCACCTGCTGGTCGGGGTAGCTGAGGCAGACCATCACCACGGCCACCTCGGAGCCTTTTCGAGCCAACCGGGTGCGAATCTGAAACCCCTGTAGCTGCCCGCCGGCCAGTGTGGCACTGACCGCAGTGCGGTCCTCCGACTCCGGCACCACCTGGGCGCCCATCCACCGCAGTCGACTCACCAGGCGGGTGTGGGCCAGCGACAAGAGAGAGGCGTCGGCGGGCGGATCGCTGTCGTCCACCACCGGAGTCACCGCGACATAGACTTTGGGCCGTCGCGCCCGGACTTCCCGGAGGGTGGCGACCGCTTGGGCCACCTCTTGTCGGGCGAGGCTGTCACTGTCCGTGCCGTGGGCGAGGAGACAGTCCAGCGCTGCAGGGTCGTGGAGGTTGGGCAGACTCCGGGCCACAGCTGCCCGCACCAGCGGTTCGGGGTCCGCCAGGGCCGCACAGAGGGGTGCCAGCGCCGAGGCGTCCTCAGTCGCCCCGAGGGTGAGAGCCGCCTGCACCCGAGCGCGGGGGTCCTGCGCGGTGGTGAGCTGCCGCACCAAGAACGACCAGCGCGCGTCCGCGTCGGCAGAGGCTCCACTGGCCACCAGCAGCGCCAGGGCACAGACCGAACGCCGCCGTGCGCCGAGCGCCGACGGGAGGCGTCGCAACCCCAGCCACCAGAGGGGGGCTGTGGCAGTCACCGCGCTGGTGCCTCGCCGAGGGTGACTGCGAGTTCTACCCGCTGCCCGTCCCGCAGGACGGCAGCCGTCATGGCGTCGCCAGGCTTGCTGGCCGTCAGGGCAAACATGAAGTCCTCCACGCTGCCAATGGTATGCGGCCCGAGTTGAACCAGGATGTCGCCCCGGCGCAGTCCGGCACGCTCCGCCGGAGAGCCCGAGCGCACGGCGGCAAGCAGCACGCCGGAGGTACCCTTGGGCGGCCCCGCGTAGTCCGGCACCGTGCCCAGCGAGGCGCGCGACTGACGGATGTCGCCGCTGGGCGCCGGAGCGGCCACCCGGTTTAGGCTGAGGCCCTCTCGGCGAGCAGTCAGCGCACCGATGACGCCCTCGGCAAAGACGCCCACCTGGGCGGCACCGGCTGCGTTAATTTTGTCCGCTGTGTCCGAAGGCCGGTGGTAGTCGCCATGCGCCCCGGTGAAGAGGTGAAGCACCGGGACTCCAGCCGCGAAGAAGCTGGAGTGGTCGCTCGGGCCGTAGCCGTCCCCCCCGGTGCTGCAGGTGAGGTGGGCAGCGTCGCACACAGCCGGCACCAACTCCTCCCACTCTTTGGCCGAGCCCGTCCCGAGGACGCTGAGTCGGTTGTCGCGCAGCCGCCCCACCATGTCCAAATTCACCATCGCCACAAGCCCCTGGAGGCTCAGACCGCCGGGGGGCAACCGGACAAAGTGCGAGGAGCCCAGATTGCCTGCCTCCTCGCCACTGAAGGCCACCACCCAGACGTCGCGCCGCAGCGCCTTGCGGCTGGCCTGGAGGGTGCGCGCAATCTCGAGCACCACGGCGACGCCGGAGGCATTGTCGTCGGCGCCGAGGTGCGGGGCGTGCGAGTCCGGCTCGAGCGAGTTTTTCCCCCCAAAGCCGAGGTGGTCCAGGTGCGCCCCGACAAGGACCGCGCCGGGCAGCCGCTCGGCAGCAGGCACCCCCGCCGGGATGCGGCCCACCACGTTGGCGGTGGTGGTGCGCTCTTCCAGCAGCTCGACCCGAAGGCGGGTGTGGACGGTTTCGCCGCGTCCGAGCGCGGCCAGTGCCGGCGCCGCGGCGTCGCGGCCAACGAGCAGGACAGGCAGGCCAGCGTCACCGGTACCGGTGCCTTCTCTGTCAGCCAGCTGCAGGCTGGCCTCCTTGGGAATGGCCCATCCGGGGGCAGCGCCAGGGGGAGGCAGCGGCGCGTCCACCACCAAAAGCGCGACGGCACCCCGCTCGCGGGCGAGCCATGCCTTGCGCCGCAAAGCGCCGTGACGTCGCTGCTGCTCGGCTGCGGCGAAGGACGGCACCTCGGGGACGAAGCGCCGCACCACTGCCACCTTTCCCTTCACCTCCACCGTGGACCAGTCATCCACGCCCAGCTCCGGCGCGTGCACCCCGTACCCCACGAGGACAAGGTCGCCCTCGGCTTCGCCCTGAGCGCTGAAGGGAGCCGGCGCGCGTGCTGTGGATGCAATGGCCTGCCCGCCGAGTGTGAGGGCCGTCCTGGGCCCGGCCGTGACGCGGAGGAGCACCTCGAAGGGCTGTCGGAAGCCATTGCTACCGGCCGGCTCGAGGCCGAGCGCATGGAAGCGGTCCTCGACGTACCCCAGAGAGGCGGCCAAGCCGGCGGAGCCGAGGCCCCGGCCCTCGCGCTCGGGGGCGGCCAGCCAGCCGATGTCTTTGGCGATGCGGTCTGCCGCCGAGTGAGGCTCGCTCGGTGGAGCTCCCGTCCAGTGAGCCAGAAAGAGGTTGGTGTCGTGCTGGCCGGGCGCGGTGGCGCGATTGCTGGCAAACACCAGTGTCTGGCCGTCCGGGGACAGCAGCGGGAAGCCGTCGAAACCGATGGCGGTGGTAATTTGTTCGAGCCCGGTCCCGTCGACGTTGACCGCCCAGAGGTTGAATTCGCGGCCCTTGGGGTCGCCGAAGTTGCTGCTGAAGAGAATGCGGCGGCCATCCGGAAACCAGGAGGGCCCAAAGCTGGCCGCGTCCAGGTAAGTAATTTGCCGGGCGTCGGTGCCGTCGGCGTTGGCCACCCAAATCTCTAGTTTGGTGGGCCGCACGACATGCTGTGCGAGAAGCTCGCGGTACTCAGCGAGTGCCGCGCCGACCGGTCGCGAAGCGCGCCAAACTATCTTCGTGCAGTCCGGGCTAAAGAAGGCCCCGCCGTCATAGCCGGGCGTATCAGTGAGCCGGCGGACATTCTTCCCGTCCGAGTCCATTCGGTACAGGTCCAGGTCTCCGTCGCGCACCGAGGTGAAGATGATGCTCCCGTCGCGCGCGCACACCGTCCCCTCGGCGTCGTAGCCAGGCGTGGCGGTTAGGCGCACGAGCCCGGTGCCGTCCTTGTGCGCGCGGAAGATGTCGTAGGCGGGGTGAAGGGCCCAGACGTAGCCCCTGCTCCGGTCGGCTGGCGGGGGACACTCCGGGCCGCCGAGATGGGTGGAGGCGTAGATGAGGTCCTGGTTTCCTGGCAGGAAGTAAGCGCAGGTGGTGGCCCCTTGTCCGCTCGAGACCGGCAGCGGCTGCAGCGGCTGCTGTAGAGGCAGTCTCCAAATGCGGTCGCAGTTCTCCCCTGGGCCGCGCGCCTGAAACACCAGCTCCTTGCCGTCGAAGGACCAGTAGGCCTCGGCGTTCTCTCCGCCAAACGTCAGTTGGCGTAAGTCGGCCAGGTGCACCTCGCCTGGTTCGGCCGGGTATGGCTTTGGACTGGCGGGGATGGCCGGCGCGGCGGCAAGGCCGAGCGCGCTCAGGGCAGCAAGAAGGGAACTGGTCACGTGGAAGTGGCGAATCTAGCAAGGGCCGCCCCCCCTCCGTGCACCCGCGGTCGGCGTGACCCGTGTGGGTGGTGTGGGCCCGGCGCGCAGACCCTGCGTCCAGGACGCCTCTCCGGTATATGGCTTCCCTATGTCCAGAAGCCGCACCGCTGCCCAGGTCCGGGAGGCCTTCCTGCGCTACTTCGAGCAGCGAGGGCACGTCCGCGTCGCCTCTTCCTCCCTCGTTCCCTCCAACGACCCCACCCTCCTCTTCACCAACGCCGGGATGGTGCAGTTCAAGGACGTCTTCACCGGGCGCGAGAAACGTGACTACCTCCGGGCAACCTCATCGCAGAAGTGCGTTCGGGCCGGCGGCAAGCACAACGACCTGGACAACGTCGGCTTCACGGCCCGCCACCACACCTTCTTCGAGATGCTGGGAAACTTCTCCTTCGGCGACTACTTCAAGGCTGACGCGGTGGCCTTCGCTTGGGACTTCGTCACCGGTGAGCTGGGAATTCCCTCCCACCGGCTGGCGGCCACGGTGTTTGCAGGAGACAAGGGAATCCCTTGGGATGAGGAGGCCTTTGGGCTGTGGCGCAAGCAGGGGCTGAGCGAGGAGCGCGTCCAGCGGCTCGGGTACAAGGACAACTTCTGGGCGATGGGGGACACCGGGCCCTGCGGCCCGTGCTCGGAAATTCATTATTTCCAGGGCGACGACCTGCCCTGCGCCGAGGAGACAGCCGGACGGCCTTGTCTGGGCGTGGCCTGCGACTGCGACCGGTGGCTGGAAATCTGGAACCTCGTGTTTATGCAGTTTGAGCGCCGGGAGAAGGACGGGCCGCTCACCCCGCTGCCGCGGCCCTCCATCGATACGGGCGCCGGGCTGGAGCGCATGGCAGCGGTGGTGCAGGGGGTGCGGAGCAACTACGACACGGACCTCTTCACGCCGCTTCTCGAGCGTGCCGCTCAACTGAGCGGAAAGCGCTACGGCCGAGACGCCGCCGACGACGCGTCGATGCGTGTCATCGCCGACCACAGCCGGGCGACGGCTTTCCTCATCTCGGACGGGGTCCAGCCCTCCAACGAGGGTCGAGGCTACGTGTTGCGACGTATTATGCGACGCGCCATCCGCCACGGCGCGCGGCTCGGTCTCGAGGAGCCGTTTCTCGAGCAGACGGTGGACGGCGTCATCCAGTTAATGGCCCCGGCCTTCGCCGAGCTTCGCGAGAACCGCAGTTTCGTGCTGCAGGCCACCCGCCACGAGGAGGAGTCGTTCCGGCGGACTCTGGACCGGGGGCTTCGCCTCATCGACGAGGAGATTGCCAAAGTCCGTGCTGCCAAGGGCAAGACCCTTCCGGGCGAGGTGGTGTTTTTCCTCCATGGAACGCACGGCTTTCCTTGGGATTTAACGCAGCTCATCGCTCGCGAGCGGGGGCTGGACATCGACGTCGCGGGCTACGAGCGGCTGATGGAGACGGAGCGAGAGAAGGCAAGCTTCGGCGGCTCGGGCGACCGGGCCATCGCGGACCTCTGGCCCCAGCTTTTGGCGAGGCTTGGCAAGGACACTGAATTTCTCGGTTACCAAGGAGCGGGCGAGGTGGGCGACGGGCACATCGTCGCCCTGGTTTCCGAGGGCCGCGAGGTGCAGGAGGCGACGGCTCCGGCCAAGGTGGAGATGGTGACTAACCGCACACCCTTCTACGGGGAGTCGGGCGGCCAAGTGGGAGACACCGGGCGCGTCGAGCGCAGTGGGGGCGGCGCCCGGGGCAGTGTCCTCGACGCTCAGCGGCCTGTCCCGGGCCTGGTGAGCCACCACTTGCAGCTGGAGACGGGGACGTTGCGCATCGGGGACGGGGTCCACCTGGTGGTGGACGGCGAGCGACGGAACGCCATTCGCCGCAACCATTCCGCCACCCATCTTTTGCACCGAGCGCTGAAGCTCGTGCTGGGCGACCACGTCAAGCAGGCCGGCTCGGTGGTGGCACCGGAATACCTCCGTTTCGACTATGCCCACTTCCAGGCGCCCACCAGCGCCGAGTTGGAGCGCGTGGAGGACCTGGTCAACGGCTGGATTCGCGACAATGCTGACGCTGCCACCCAGGTCATGGCGCTCGACGAAGCCAAGGCGGCCGGCGCGGTGGCCCTCTTCGGGGAGAAATATGGCGACCGGGTGCGGGTGGTGAGCGTCCACCCCGAGTCCACCGAGCTGTGCGGCGGGACGCACGTCCGACGCAGCGGTGACATCGGCCTCTTCAAAATCACCGGCGAGTCCTCCATCGCCTCTGGTGTTCGCCGGATTGTGGCCCTCACCGGCACCGGCGCGCTGTCCTGGGTGAGAGACCTCGAACACGAGGTGAGGCGGGCCGCGGAGCTCCTGCGGACCTCGCCCAAGGAGCTGGTGAAGCGGGTAGAAGCCACCCAGAAGCGCCTCAAGGAGCTGGAGCGCGAGGTCGAGACGGTGGGCCTCCAGGCCAGCTCTGGAACCGGAGACCCCCTGGCCCAGGTGCGCGAGGTGAATGGCATCAAGGTGCTCGCCACCCGAGTGGAGCCAGCCGACGCCAAGCGCTACCGGGGACTGGCCGACCAGTACCGCGACCGGCTGAAGTCGGGGGTGGTGGTGGTGTGGGGAGAGAAGGACGGCAAGGGGCTGGTGCTGGTCGCGGCCACCAAGGACTTGGTGGCCAAGGGCCTGTCCGCAGGGGACCTGGTGCGCGAGGTGGCGCGGGAAACGGGGGGAGCAGGAGGCGGAAAAGCCGACCTCGCGCAGGCCGGGGGAGCGGACCCCAGTCTGATGGCCGCGGCGGTGGAGCACCTGGTGGCTCGCGTTGGCGCCCCCCTCCCGGGGTAAGTTCTTGCAAAGCGGTCTGTCCGGGCCATCGTGACACCGGACTTCCGCGCCCACGATGGATTTCACTCCGCTTCGCATCCGCTTGCCCTTTGGCAGCGAGGAAGAGTTCGTCGAGCGCTACGGCGTGCACGTCGGCCGGGATGGCTTCTTCCTCGCCACCCGTTCCCCGAAGGACGTCGGGACGAAGCTGGCCTTCGAGCTGGTGCTTGCCGACAGCTCGCCGCTGCTCTCCGGGGAAGGGGTGGTGGCGCGAACCGTGGCCGGGACGCGCTCGGGCATGGTGGTGCGCTTCCTCCGTCTGGACGGCGCCGGGGCGGCGCTGGTGGACCGCATCGTCTCCGCGCGGCATGCCGAGGCCCCAGCGACCGACCCCTCATCGCCACCTCCTCCCTCCAAAGCGACCACCTGGCTGGGCGACCCCACCCGCGACGTGGCACGCGTCACCGGACTCGACGGAGCGCCCTTGCGGCGGAACAGCCCTGCCGAAGCGCCGGGGCCTGGGCGCGCTCCGATGGCGCCAAGGAAAGGCCCCTCTGTCCATGACGCGCCCACCTGGCCGGGAGACCCCACCCGCGACGTGGTCCGTATTGAAGCGCCCGGCGCACCCGCCTGGCCGGAGCCAAAGGCCAGCCTCAAGCCCGCTCCTGGGGTGGTGCTTTCTCCTGCAGCGCCGCAGACGCCACCGCCCGAAATCCCCTACCACCTTCGACCGACGCCAGCGTTGGGGGTTCCGGAAGCGCAATTCGCCGCCATGCAGGTGCACACCGCGGTGACGCCGGTCCGGGGCATGCCCGCGCTCGGCGCGGAAATGGTGGCCCTCCTCAGCCGGACAGATGGCCCGGCGTCAGGCCCGGGCAGCGAGCCCACCTTGGTGAAGCCGCGCGGCGCGGAAACTTCCACCGCAGCGCCGCTGGCACCTTCCGCCGGCGCGCCACGCCCGGCCCCAGAGGTGCAGCCCTTGCCAGCCCGAGGCGTGCCCGACGCCGACAAGGGGCTACCGAGAGAAACCGGGGCCTCGGCTGCGGCGCCACCAGCGGTGACGGCCTCGGCGAGCGAGGCCATTCCGCTTCCTTCGCCGTCGACTGTCCAGCCGGCGCTGGTGCCGAAGGCCGCTGCCCCGACGGCCATCTCGCCGGGGGCGAGCCCAGCGAAGGAGACAGCACGCGGGACGGCCGAGGCACGCACCGAAGTCGCAGGGACTCCGGCCGGCGCGGCCAGTGCAGCAGCCGGGCCTTCCCAGGCCGTCGAGCCGGGGCTGGCCCCTGCCGTGCTGGGCTTGGACGTCGGCACCACCTCGGCCCGGATGGCCTGGGCCCACGAGGGCCGGGTGGAGCTGCTGCCGCCTGACGCAGACACCCACCTCCCGGTGCTCTCCTGCCGCCTGGTGCGTGATGCGCACGGCGTGCTGCGGGTGTTGCAGCAGGGTGAGCCCGAGGAGGCCCTGTGGGTGGGCAGCCCAGTCACTCTCCTCGGGACGCGCACGGACTCGCCCGCCATCCGCACGCTGGTGCGCCGCTGGCCGGTGCCAGTGGTGGCCGACGAGCGGGGCGAAGTGGCCTTTGACTGGGCAGGCGTCACCGTCACCGCCGTGGAGTTGGTGGCCGCGCTCTTGCGCAGCCTGCGCGCCGCCGCGGAACGCCGCACCGGCCGCTCCTGTAGCCAGTGCGTGCTGGTGGTCCCGGCGGCTTTCACGCTGCTGCAGCGGGCCCGCTTTCGGGAGGCCGCGGAGCGCGCCGGCCTCAGCGTCCTGCGGCTGCTTCAGGCTCCCACCGCGGCGGCGCTGGCCTTCGCACAGGACCGCGGCCTGGCCCGCAAGCGAGTGTTGGTGTGGCGCATGGGCGCGGCGACCTGCGACGCGGCGGTGGTAGCGGTGTCCGGCAATGACTTGGACGTCGTCTCCTGCGGCGGAGACGGCGCGCTCGGCGGAGTCAACTTTGACGAGCAGCTCGCCCTGGGGCTGGACAAGACGGCTCGCACCGACCCAACCCGCCTCCGGATGCGCGTCGCCCAGGCGGAACGTTGCAAGCAGACGCTGAGCACCAGCGAGCGAGGGCTGGTCCCTCCCGCGGTCGCCGGTGAGCCGGTCATCGAGGTCAGCCGCGAAGACCTCGAGCTGCGCACCGCGGCGCTGGTCGAGCGCAGCGTGCTGCTCGCCCAGGATGTCCTCCGGGCCGCGGGATTGAGCGCGGAAAACATCGACGCCCTGGTGCTCTCGGGGGGAATGGCCCATCTGCCGCACGTGCGGCAGGCGGTGGAGAAGGCCTTCGGCAAGTCGGCGGCCCCCACCGATGTGGATGGTGGCCCGGCGCTGGGAGCGGCCCTTCTGGGCGCGGCGCTGAGTGCAGGGGCCGTCAGCGGCCGGGCGCGGTCCAACGTGGTGGAGGTCCTGGCCGTTCCGCTGGAAGCCGTCGCGCCTGAGTTTGGCCACCAGCGGGCGTTCGAGCGAAATACCCGTCTGCCCGCGGAGAAGACACTCACCCTGACGCTCGCCGCCAACCAGCCCCTCGAGGTGCAACTCTTTCAGGGGATGGCGAGGGCCCCCGACCCGCGCAGCTTCCTCGGCCTTCTGCAGTCAGGGGGGGTGGAGCGGGACGGAGAATGGGCGCTGCAGTTGGGGCTCAGCGCGGACGGGCTGCTTCAAGCCTCGGTGACGCCACCGGGGGCCAAGCGGCGACCCTTGACGCTTCAAGCCGCCCCGGCTCCTGCCGAGGCGGAGGAAGCGGGGGATACGCTGATTGAGCAAATCGACCCCGCGGCCCGTCTTTTGGGCGGGCTGAAGCGGCTGTTCACCAAAAAGTGAAGCAGCGGTTCGATGGGGGTTTGACGCTCGGCCTCGGCCAGCGTCCGGCGTTGGCAAAAGCGACGCCGCAGTGGGGCGACTTTTCCTCCTCAGGGCAGAGGGCTGTGGCCTTCCCTCCCCGAAGCGCGGGCGGTGGCCGGTGAGCGTTCCCCCTGGGGCTGGGCCGCTTGAGGCAAAAAAGCCCGCCGGAGGAGAGAAACCCGCAGCGCCGGGCGGCCCAAGCCAGGTGTCTTCCCGCCTTTCCCGGCGCGGCGCGGTGGCCATGCTGGGCGGGCTCTGGCTGCTCTTTTTTGGCCCGCACCTGCTTTCGAGCGGAGTGCCCTACTACCGCGACCATCTCGTCACCAACATCCCGCTGCGGGCGTGGGTTCGCGAGCGGCTCTTGGCCGGAGCCATCCCCCACTGGTACCCCTACGAAGGCTTGGGCGTCCCGGTCATCGGCCAGGTAGCGCTCGCCACCTTCCATCCCTTCACCTTCCTCTTTCTTCCCCTGGCGCCGACCGCGGCGGAGAAAGCGTCCATTCTCGCCGCCTACCTGGTGGCGCTTCTCGGGGCCTACCGGTTGGCCCGCGCGGTGGGCGCCTCGCGCGAGGCCTCCGTCGCCGGGGCCGCGGCCTACGCCTTCGGGGGCTACGCGCTCGGGGCGTCCAGCATTCTGGCCTACGCGCTGAGTGCCTCGGCATTTCCTTGGGTGGCCTGGGCGATGCTGCAGGTGGCCCAGCGAGGCCGTCTCAAGAGCGCCGGGCTGCTCGGCTTGCTTTGGGGAACGGTGTTTCTGTCTGGAGACGCCATCTCCTTTGCCTTGTGCGGGGCGCTGCTGGCCCCAGTTGCCCTACTGGCGTCTCCCGGTTGGCGAACGGCCCGGCTGCTCGCACTCGGGGCCACAGTGGCGGCCCTGCTCACCTGCGTTGAGCTGCTGCCGTCCACCCGGGTGGCAGCGGAGGCCGTCCGGGTGGTGGGGCTTCCCTCAGCGACCATTGGGCTTCACTGGGCGCTTCACCCCTGGCGTCTTCCCGAGCTGGTGTTGCCCGGCTACCTCGTCGTTCGTTCGCGGATGGTGGGCGAGCTCTTTCACGACGGTTCCGCCGTCTTCGCCACCACCGTTTTCGCCGGTGGCGTCACCCTGGTGCTGGCCGCGGCCGGTTTGGCCACCCGGCGCCGCTTGGGCTGGGCCTTCGGGGCGGTGGCACTGTTGGGCGTCATTCTCGCCCTGGGGGACCGCGGCGGCCTGCTCGCGCTGTTGCGCCAGACTTGGCTCTTCGCGCGCTTCCGCTATCCGGAGCGCTACCTGGTGTGCTTCTGGGTGGGGCTGGTGCCGCTGGTGGCCCTCGGGGCGGACGAGGCGGTGGCACACCCCCGCCGCTGGGCGGCGGTGTTTCTCGGCACGGCGGGCGCGTTCTGCGCGGTTGCGGCAGCGGTGGTGAGTTTCGGCGCCGCCTCGCGGGTGTGGGCCCTGGCCGGCGCGCACCTCGACGCCGAGGACCCGCTGGCCTCGCTTCTCGACAACCGCTGGTGCGCGGGACTGCTGTGGACGGCCGGCTTCGCCCTCCTTGGCTGGGCTGCCCTCAGGCTCGGCGGCCCGCGCCGAGGCGGCATGCTTCTGGCGGGGGCCCTCTTCCTCGAGTTGTGGCACGGAAACGGCGGCCAGCTTCCACTGGTGTCTCCGGCGCTGTTGAACGAGCCCACCGCCTTCTCCAGCGAGCTTCTCTCGAGGGCGCACCCACCGGAGCCCCCGGCCCGCGTCTTTCACAGCTTTGAGCCGGACTTCCCCTCGAGTGTCACCGGCCCTCTGGAGGAACGGGAGCGCTGGGTGCGCGGCATGCGGCACGTCCTCGGCTGGGACGTCGCCGGGCTCGAGCACCTGCCCTCCCTGCACGCAAACCTGGGCGCGACGACGGTGCGCCATACGCTTCTGCTGCGCACGCCGGAAACGCTGGCGCTGCGGGCACCGGCGCTCAACGGCTGCTTCCGGGTGGACGACGTGCGCCGCCCGGCGACTCCACCGGCGTCTTTGCTGGCTGAAGCGCCCGACCTTGGACTAACCCTGTCCTCCATTCCCTGCACCCCCCGGGCATTTCTCGCCGGGACAACGCGCCTGCCAAGCCGGGAGGCGGTGGCACGGGCGCTGGGAACTGGGCCCCTACCCCTGGAGGTGGTGCCGTGGGAGGGCGGACCGCCGCTCGCGCCGGCGAAGGGAACGGTACGTTGGCAGCGCGCCGACCCCGAGCACCTGACATTGGAAGTGGTTGCCGAGTCCCCGACGGCGTTGGTGGTCACCGACGAGTACGCCGAGGGCTGGACAGCAACGCTCGATGGGCAGCCGGTGCCAATCCACCCCACCCTGCTCGCCGTGCGTGGGGTGGAGGTCCCCGCTGGTCGACACCTGGTGGAATTCTTCTACCGGACGCCGCGCTTCAGCGCCGGCCTTGCACTGACTCTGCTCGGCCTTCTATCCGGGCTGGCCCTCATCGCGAGTGGCCACCAGCGAGCCCGCCTCCGCTGACGACTCGCAAGGCAGCTCCCTCTGCTAGAGCGCCCCGACGGCAAGCAGGCTGCTCGGGCTCGGGTCTTGGGCGAACGCAGCGAGCAGCCGGTCCGCAGGGGAGCGCCCGCTGGCGGCCGTCTCCTCCAGTGGCTCCAAGAGCGGCGCGTCCCTTTCGTCCAGGCGACGTAACCCCTCCTTGGCCACCCGCACCATGTCCTTGGCTAGCTCTCCAATGCCCGTCCCGCGCAGTGTCCCGTGGAGGCCCAGCCGCTGGGCCTCGGCGTGGAAGGCGAGGTGCTCGGAGAAGGAAAGCTTCGGCAACAGCCGCCCTGCGTCTTCCAGCGCTTGGCTGTCATACAGCAGTCCGCGCCACAGCGCGGCCATCGCGCTGGCAGTGAGGGCAGAGCCGCAGTCGGCGGACCGCACCTCCAGCACCGACTTAATGCGCACCTCTGGAAACAGAGTAGACAAGTGGTCGGCCCAGTCCGAGACGAGCGCCGGGGTGCCATCCCATCCATCGGCCAGCAGGGCTCGAAAGGTGAGCGCCGGGCTCTCGTAGCGGCCATTGCGGCGCAGGAAGAGAAGGGGAGCGTCCAGCGCCCATTCCACGTAGGCCCGGTAGCTGAAGGAGCCGTCGAGGAGCGCCGGGAAATACCCGCAGCGCGCCGGGTCGACGTCATTCCAAACGCGGCTTCGGTAGGACTGGTAACCGGCCGGCTTCCCATTGACGAGCGGGCTGTTGGCGTAGAGGGCCAGCAACACCGGAGCGAGGCGGGCAGCCAGGGTCACCTTCCGGGCGCAGTCCGCCTCGTCCGCCCAGTCAAGCGAGACTTGGGTGGTGCACGTCATGAGCATCATGTCCAGCGCCAGCCGGCCTCGCTTGCCCAGCGTCTCGCGCATGGCCGCGTAGCGCGCCTTGGGCATCCACGGCATCTCGGCCGTGGTTCCCCAGGGCCGGTAGCCAAAACAGGCCGGGACGAGGCCCAGCGAAGCGGTGGCCGTCCGAAGCTCTGCCGCGTTGCGCTGGTTCTCGACGTCCGCCTCCCGGGCGGTGCGAAACGGGGACCCAGACAGCTCCACCTGGCCGCCGGGTTCCAAAGAGACGGTGAGGCGGGGCTTGGTCAGCGCGATGAGGGGGCCCTCTGGGCCCTCACGGAAGGGCTGGTAGCCGGCCGGCTCGAGCGCGCCGAGCAACGCCCCGATGCCTTTCGGCCCCGGGTAGGCCACCGGTTGAGAGGAGCCCCGCGGGTAGATGAAACGCTCGTGCTCCAGCCCGACGCGAAATTGCGCCGACGGCTTCTCCGCAGTGCGGAAGCCGTCCACGAGGTCCTCGACACTGCTGAGGGTGCGGACGTCGGTGGGGGCGCGGTCGAGCGTCATGAGCCAGGGACGGGCGGGGAGGCTCTATAACCCGCGGCCCCCTGGCCGGCGCCTCATTCCGCACCCCCCGCCCGGAGGTTGCCTTGAAGGGCCTCTGGCCCGGCGATTAGAGTCGCAAGGAAGCATTTCTCTCCTCCCGCTGTTCTCCTGGTTTCCGGGGTGCCTTTTCCATTAAGGCCCTCCCTCTCCTATGCGCATTTTCCGTCGACTCCTTCTCGTGGTGGTGCTGCTCGGCGCTTGGGCCTTCGTCGGTCGCGACCGTGCTCCTCTTCCGGTTACCTTGAACGAGGCCGTGGCCGGACCGGCCGCCGGGCCGTCGCACCTGGAGGGAGCCCCGGAGGGCCTCCACCCCACCGACAAGTCCAGCCACGACCTGTCGGCGCTCAAAATCTTCAACAAAGTCGTCCTCTACGTGAAGGACAACTACGTCGACCCGAAGCGCATCCGTCCCAAGGAGATGCTGGTCGAGGCCCTGCAGTCTGTCGAGCGCACCGTCCCCGAGGTGTTGGTCGAGCCGGACAAGGACCAGGACCACGTTCGGTTGGACGTCAACGGCAAGGTCAAGGACTACGACATCAGTCACGTCGATTCGCTGTGGAAGATGTCCTTCACCATGAAGGACATCTTTGAGTTCATCGCCTCCAACATGCGCCCCGTCGAAGACAGCCGGCAGGTGGAGTACGCGGCCATCAATGGGATGCTCTCCACGCTCGACCCCCACTCCATCCTGCTGCTCCCCGACCAGTACCGAGAAATGCGCCTCACCACCAAGGGCGAGTTCGGAGGACTGGGCTTCGTCATCCAAATGCGGGAGAGCAACCTGACCGTGGTGCGGGTGCTGCCGCAGACGCCCGCTTTCAAGGCGGGCATCAAGCGCGAAGACGTCATCCGCAAAATCGGCGAGGAGTCCACGGTCAACATGGACCTCAACGAAGCGGTGAACAAGCTGCGCGGCCCGGTCGGCAGCAAAGTGACCATCACTGTTGACCGAAAAGGGCTGGACAAGCCGATGGTGCTGACGCTGGCCCGCGACATGATTTCCATCGAGTCGGTCCAGTCCAAGCTTTTGGCCGGAAACGTCGGCTACGTTCGGCTCAAGAACTTCCAAGGCAACACCACCCGAGACCTGCAGGCGGCGCTGAGCAAGTTGGCGGCCGAAACCAAGGCCACGGGCGGGCTGAAGGGCTTGGTTCTCGACCTGCGAGGAGACCCAGGCGGCCTGCTGGAGCAGGCCATTCAGGTCACCGACCTGTTCGTCAGCGAAGGCACCATCGTCACCACCGTGGCGCAGATGGAGCGCGTTCGTGAGGAGAAGCGCGCGCACGCCGACGAGTCAGACATCAACGTCCCGCTGGCGGTGCTGGTGAATCCCGGCAGCGCCTCGGCCTCGGAAATCGTCGCCGGCGCGCTGAAGAACCTCAACCGAGCGACCATCATCGGCCAGCAGACCTTCGGCAAAGGCTCGGTACAGGTGCTGTACGAGTTTCCCTCCCCGTCCGGCAATGCCAACGAGGAGAGCGCGCTCAAGCTGACCATCGCCAAATACCTCACTCCAGGCGACGTTTCTATTCAGGAAGTGGGCATCGAGCCGGACATCGAGCTCATTCCCACCCGCGTCACGTCCGACCGGGTGAATGTCTTCGCCCCGAGGAAAACCATCGGGGAGGCGGACCTCGAGCACCACTTCGGCAACCCCTCCAGCCAGGCGACTGCCACCAAGCGCGAGGAGGTGCTCGGTCGCGAGAAGCCAACCGCCACCCTGTACTACCTGAAGGAGGACACTCGGCAGAAGGACGCCGCAGCCCGCCAGCAGAAGCTGGAGGAGGGCAAGGACCCGAAGCTGTCCAAGACCGACAAGAGTCTGGGCAAGAAGAAGCCGGGCGAGGGCGACTCGCAGGACACCGAGCCGGGTCACATCGACGAGGACCTCTACGACCAGCTCGATGCGGACACCCAGGACGAGGTGAAGGAGGACTTCGAGGTCCTCTTCGCACGGGACTTCGTCTTGAAGGCCCCGGCGTCCCAGCGCAACCGGATGCTGGCTCTCGGCGCGCCCTTCATCCAGGAGCGGAAAGAGAAGGAGCAGGAGCGCATCAACGAGGCCATCGCAGCCTTGGGTGTCGACTGGAGTCCGGGACCGACGCCGAAGGCCCCTCAGCTGTTGGCCACGCTCAAACCCGGCTCCGAGCGTCGCATCCTGGCGGGCGAGAAGGTCGACCTCGACCTCACCGTCGAAAACCGCGGTAGCGAGCCCATCAAGCGGCTGCGGGCCTGGACCGAAAGCGAGAACCCGTTGCTCGACCGTCGAGAATTCATCTTCGGTGCGCTGAAGCCAGGAGAAAAGCGGAGCTGGAAGGTGTCAGTCCAGATTCCCAAGGACTTGTCGAGCCGTCGAGACGATGTGACGGTGAAATTTCTCGATGATTCAGGGCCCCTTCCGGAGACGCTGGTCGCGGAGCTGAACTTCGCTGAGCTGACTCGGCCGGCCTTCGCCATCGGCTGGCAGGTCATCGACGACTGCGCTGCCTGCAACGGTGACGGCGTCGTCCAGCGAGGCGAGTCGGTACAAATTCTGGTGGACGTCACCAACATCGGACCGGGTAAAGCCCTCGACGCCTTCGCCCAAATCAAGAACGGAGCCGACCAAAACGTCTTCATCGACAAGGGGCGTTTCCGCCTCGGGGACTTGGCCCCTGGGGAGACCAAGACGGCCCGCTTCGAGCTCGAGGTCAAGAAGGGCTACGTGGGAGAGACCTTCCCTCTCAAGTTCGCGGTGGGCGACGTCCAGCTCGAGGAGTTCGCCACCGAGAAGCTTCAGATTCCCCTCTCGGACCACCCGCTCAGCGTGGACGCCCGCAAAGGCTTTTTGCGGCTGGAGCCAGGAACGGCCCTCCTGGCCCGGCCGGACCCCCAGTCCGGCACACTCTTCAAAGTCACCAAGGGCGGCGCGGTGGTGCCAGAGCTGGCACGCGTCAACGGCCTGGCCAAGGTCGAGTTGGAGAAGGGCCGGTTCGCCTTTGTCCGCGCCCAGGACATCCACGAGGTGAAGTCCGGCAAGCCGACCACACCCAAGGAGTTTCAATCCATTCCCTTCCGCGAGCCGCCCCAAATTACGGTCAACGTCGAGCCGGACAAGGGTGGCGTGGTGGCCTCCGGTGACCGCTTCACCCTCAGCGGGACCGTCTCCGACCCGTTGGGGCTTTTGGACATGTATGTCCTGGTGAATGACCACAAGGTGTACTTCAGCACCGTGGACGCCACGACAGCGGACCCAACGCACCTCAAATTCACCACCGACTTTCCTCTCAAAGAGGGGGAAAACTACGTGCTGGTGGTGGCCCGGCAGACGCAGGACTACGCGAGCCGCAAGGCGCTCGTCATCCGTCGGCGGCCGGCGGCCGTTGCTCAAGCGCTGACGCGCTCTTCCCAGGAAGCCCAGGCCGCAAGCTGGGTGCGGCCAGACGCCGCTCCGGCGGCCACGACCGGCACTCCGGCCGGCCAGCCCTAGCGAGCGCCTAAGGGCGCCCGAGCGCTGCACGCAGCGCGCCCGGGCGGTTGGTGATGACGGAGTCCACTCCCCAGCTGGCGAGTGTTTTCGCCCGCGCCGGCTCATCCACCGTCCAGACGCTGACCTCCCGGCCGCGGGCATGCCACAGGCGTACCCGCTCCTCGGTGAGCTCGCGCTCCGAAGGATGAACGGCATCCCGCCCTGCCCACAGCGCCAGCGGCCCGGACTCGACCCATGCGGGATGGCCGGGCTCAATCAGGAAGCCCCGGCGCAGCGAGGGAGCAACCGCGCCCAAGGCGAGAAGGCACAAGGGTTGAAAGGAGGACACCACCACGTGTGGCTGGTGCTGTCCCTCCACCAACAGGCGAGCCACTCGCGCGGCGAGGTGGAGCCAACCGCTGTCAGCCTTCAGCTCGACGTTCACCCACGCGGTGCGGGGAAGCGCCTCCAGCACCTCCCCCAGCAGAGGGATGCGCGCTCGCCCCCCCGCGGTGCGTACCTCCAACGTCCGCAGCGTCGACCACGGCGTCTGCACCACCCGGCCCGGACGGCCTGTCAGGCGGTCTAGCGCCTCGTCGTGAAAAACCACCACCTCTCCGCTGGCGCAGAGCCGAGCGTCAAGTTCAACGCCATCCGCGCCTTCGGCGAGCGCGAGCTCGAACGCCGGGAGGGTGTTCTCCGGCGCATCGGCACTGGCGCCTCGGTGGCCAAGAATTCGCATGGCGACTCAAGGGGGTAGGCGAGGGCCGGCGGCTGGTCAAGCGTCCAGCGAGGCTTGCGCCCTGGGACGGCCGATGCGAGGGTGGGTTGCACATGCCACGCGTGGGCCTCGGGGAGTTGCTGGTCATCGGCTTCGTGCTGCTGGTGGTGCTGTCTGCTTCACGAATGGCAGCGCTGGGCAATGCGGTGGGGAAATTCGTCTACTCTTTCCGGAAGGCTGCCCGCGGTGAAGGTTTCGTCGACGCTCACGCGCGTAAGTTGCCCTCCTCTCGCCCCACCGACGCTGAGACGAGCGAGGCAGAGTCGAAGCAGACCAGCCGCCACCGCTGAGCCCGAGCTCACCCCTCCGGGTCGAGAACCAGTACCTTCGGCTCAGAAGGCGTCGCTGGCCCTTGGGACACTGCCGCGAGGAGCGACTGTGCCTCGGCCCTCACGCTCGGGTGCAAACCGGCGTCGGCGGCGACTTCCTGCCAGTCGGTCCGCAACAGGAGCGGCACCAGCTTCACTCCCAGCTCAGGCGGAAGGTAGGGGTTGAAGGCCAGAGCCCGGCGCACCGAGTGCCGTGCGCCCCATTTCGAGCGCCACACCTCCACCAGGGGCTCGCTTCGCGCCGGACGGCGTGCCGCGAGCCGCACCACCGAGGGCTCGGTCAATCGCGGATTCAACAGGAGGTTGCGCACCACCGACGGATTCGAGGCCAGTGCGAAACGGGCCAGTGCATCGGGATCGGTAGCGGTGCGGGCCTTGGTCTTGAGCATTCCCAGTGTCTCGGGAAAGTTGCGAGCGTCGGCCCGCGCGGCGGCGTCCTCGTCGAGCGTCCGCCAGGCGGGCCCAGATGCGAGCAGTCCCACCACCTCGTCCCGAAGCGCACCTGGCGGAAGCTGGGCCAACTGCTCGGTCAGCGCGCGCCCCAGCTGCGCGTCCTCCAGTGCCGCCATCATCGCTGCGAGGACGCAGCTGGCCGCTTCCTGCCCGGCACGGTCGAGCTCGAGCACCTCGGCCAAGAGGCGCGCCACCTCCTCGGCCGGAAGCTCGCGCAGCGCGCGCGCCACGGCGTGTTTTCGCAGCTCCGCGCCTCCGGACACTCCGTGCATCCTCTGAACGAAGCGCCCGCCCTTGAGGCTCTCAGCCGGGAAACGCCCCATGTCCCTACTTCCCCTCGGCTGCCGCCGCCGTCACCTTGAGTCGAAGCCCGGCCACCTCCGTTGGCGGCTCGTCGAAGAGCAAGACGAAATCCGCGCCGGTGCCGGGGGGAACGGCCGGAGCGCCTTCCTGGAGCCGAGCCCGAAGAGCTTCGACGTCTCGTCGGGTGCTTGCCTCCACCATCTCCTCGGGTGTGGGCAGCACTCCTGCCAGGCCCTCGCTGGTTCCCAGCAGCTGACTGCCACTCCAAATCTCGGCGCGCACTTTCACCTGCCCGGGCCGCTGGCTGCGATTCTCGACCCGTCCGCGGACGTAAGCGAGCGGTCGGCCACCACGCGTCTCGTACAGGCCGTTGGTGACGTCGAGCGTGACGATTCCGGTGGGCGGAACGAAGAGGGCCGCCCATCGGCTGGGGGAAAGCGCCCCCCAGTCGAGCCGGCCTTCGTTGACGTAGACGTTGCCCACCGCCGCCAGCACCACCACCAGCATAGCGGCGACGCCGATGTTGATGACCGCCCCGCTCACCCGGCGGGCGGCACCGAACTCGCGCCGCTCGTCGAGGCCCAGCACCGAGGTCCCGGTCGGAGGCCGGCTGACGCGCCCAATCGGCGTGGCCGGCACCGGCGGAAGACCGGCAGCCGGGTGGACCGGTGCTTCGGGAGCAGCATCCGGCACATCTGCCAGGAGCGAGGTGCGGCCCGCGCCATCGTGAGCCGGAAGAGGCTCGGGCATGTCGAACAGGGCCGCTCGGTCCGCGGTGGGGTCCGTCCCAACCGGAAAGGAGTCCTCGTCGAGTCGGGTGGCGCTCCTGCCGAAGAGCTCGCCGGTTGCGGTTCGGCCGTCCGGCGAAGGCCCCGCCGCGGAGGGCGCCGAATCAAGGTTCAGCGCGCTCAAGTCCAGTGCTGGATGGGAGGGGGTCGGTGCTCGCGGCTCGGGCGGGAGAGGAGTGTCCAAATCGCCGAAGGAGTCCGTGGAAAAAACACCAGACGCGACGCTCTGCGCTGTCGCCGCCTCGGGTGCACTGAGCAGCGCATCAAAGTCCAAGCTGGCGGTGGGTGAGGGGGCCGTGGGCGCAGGCGGTGCCGGGGCCGCGACCGTGGGTGGAGGGGCGGCCACAGCGGCAGCCACCGGGTAGGAGGGCCCTTCGAGCGTGTTGAGGTCACCGAAGTCGAACTCCGCGGACTCAGGGGCCGGCGGGAGTTCCAGGCCCCCCTCGATGGAGCCCTGCCAGGCCGAATGTGGCGAGCCGGTGTCCAATTCGAGGCGCTCGTCCGGACGAGCTTCGGGCGGCGGTGGCTCGGGGGCGCTCACCTCGGGGGGCGGGACGACCGTCAGCTGGCGCACCATGGCGATTCGCGCCAGCGCGACGCGCGGGGTGCGCTCTTCCGGCGCCCCCACGTCTGCTGGGTCGCTGACGTCGGGTGTGGGCAACTCGGGAGCGGAGACGTCCGGCGGCCGAGGAGGCACCGGTGGAAAACTCCAGCCCGCAACACCGGCGCTGCGGACAGCTCGTTTGGAGTCTGGCGCTTCCACATCCACGTCGAAGTCATCGGCCGGCGGCGCACTCGCCGGCTCGACTTCGACACCCAAGGCTGCGACCGGCGTTCCTCGCGGCGGCGTTTTGTCCTGCTCCGACAGCGCATCGGGAGGCGCAAACTGGGCGAACGGGTCCACCGTGACTTCGGCAGGCTCGGCCGGTCGGCTCACCCGAAAGGTGTGTCGGCAGCGAGTGCAGCGCACCTTGACACCCTTCGCGGTCACCTTTTCATCGGGGATCCGGAAGCGCGTCTGGCACTGGGGGCAGGTGACAATCATCCAGGGCGCGGGGTGGTGGGAGCATACCCCGGGGTCCCCCTCCCGGCGCGGTGCGCCATGACCCTACCCCTCGGGCTTGCCGGCGGCCCGATACGGCTGCTATCCATTGGAAAACCCAAGCTTCCTGGGGGTCCACGCTGCGGCGCGGCACTGCCTTCGGAAGCGCCTTCCGGCCCGGGCCGGCCAACCGTCCTCAACCCCCGGCGCACACCTGGCAGACGATGAACGACGCCGAGCCGCTCGCACCAGCCCCGCCTTCCCGCGAGCCGAAGATCATCAAGCGGTACACCAACCGCAAACTCTACGACACCGTCGAGAGCCGCTACGTCACGCTCGACGAAATCGCCGAGATGATCAAGCAGGGCGCGGAAGTGAAGATTGTCGACAACCGTAGCAAGGATGACCTGACTTCCATCACCCTCGCGCAGATTATTTTCGAAGAGGAGAAGAAGCAGAACCAGATGCCGCTGTCGGTTCTGCGGGAAATCATCCGCCGCCCCGGAGAGGTGGTGACGGGCTTCATCGAGCGAGAGGTCACCCCGCGGGTCGCGTCCATTCGGGAAGAGGCCGAGACCCGCATCGACCGACTCCTCGGGCGCGAGGGTGGCTCGGACGCCAGCTTGAAGGATGACCTGTTGCGGATGAGCCAGCGCACGCTGGAGGACTGGCAGCGCAAGGTCGACGAGCGAGTGAAGGCGGCGGTGGAGGGCGTCCTCGGGACGCTACCGGCTCTGGGGCACGACCTTCAGGCGCTGACCCGCCGGCTCGAGGAAATGGAGAAGCGGCTGGACGAGTTGGAGAAGCGCTAGCTTAAGCTTAGCGTTTGGGCTGGGCCCAAATCGCTTCGACCACCGTCCGCATCATTTGCGCCCCTTGGCTGGTCGGGGCGTATTCCCAGATGGTCTGGCCGTGGCTTTGGGCCTCGTCGATTTTCACGTACACGCCCAGGCCAGGCGTTACTTTTTCGGGGAAGTGGGCTTCCAGGCGCTCCAGGATTGCCGCTGCCAGCGACGTCCGCCTCACCAGCATCGGCACCACCGCACTGATGTGCAGCCCGGCAACGCCCTCCTCGGCCGCCACTCGGTCCACGGTCTGCGCGACCTCGGCGCAACCATCCAGCGCCAGGTAGGTGAGCGCGACGGGCAACACCACCTCGGTTGTTGCAACCAGGACGTTGGACACTGCCGGCCCGAGAGAAGGCGGAGCGTCAATCACCACCAAATCGAAGCCATCGGAGACTTCAGCCAACCGGTCGGCCAGCCGATGCAACGGGCGTTTCTGGCCGGCAAGTGCCGCCGAGAGGCCCTCCAGCTGTTTGTAGGCCGGGACCACCGAAAGCCGAGGAAAAGCGCTCGGGCGCGCCACCTCGGCCAAGGCGACGCTCGGGTCGGTGAGCCAGTGAAAAGCGTTGGGGGTGAGCGTCCGCACGTCGAGGCCGAGGGACTTGCCGGCGTGGCCTTGGGTGTCGAGGTCGACCAACAGAACGCGCTGTCCCTGCTGTTCGGCCGCCCATGCCGCCAGGTGAACGGCCAACGTGGTCTTGCCGGTCCCGCCTTTCTCGTTGACGAAGGCGATGCGCCGCATCAGGACGTTGGCCGGCCAGCGAGCAGAGCGTCGACCTTCTTCTCCACCGAGGTGAGCAGCCGCTCGAGTTCGTCCACCTTCGCCCGCAGGGACTCCACATCGGCGCTAGAGGGCAAGTTCATCGCCGCCAGAGCGCTGCGCAGGCTCTTGTCCAGCGAACCCTTGGCGGCGAGCGACTTGGACACGAGCGATTGGACCGCCGACACAAACGTCTCATTGGACAGCAGCGTGGAGGCCAGCTTGCCCACCCGCTCCTCTCCAGTCTCCACCAGCTTCTTCACCATCGGATTGTCTCTGAGCATGGTGTTTTTCCCCGAGCGGTGGGACGCCGCTCTCTTCGCAGCGGCCGCGGCAGGCTGTCAAGGTCCGCTCGATTGACACCAGGCGAGCCGCTTTCCTACGGTGCCGCGCTCCCGCACCCGATGACACAGCTCTCACGGCCACGGCTGCTCGTCATCACCGGTAAGGGAGGCGTGGGCAAAAGCACCGTCGCCGCCGCCCTGGCCTTGGCCCTTGGGCGCTCTGGTCAGCGGACGCTTTTGTGCGAAGTCAACAGCGGCGGAGGAGCCACTGCGCTTCTGGGCTACCCCCGGGCCGGGCCCGAGCTGTCTCAACTGGAAGGCGAGTTGTGGAGCGTCGACGTGCGCCCCGCGGAGGCGATGCGCGAATACGTGCTCACGAAAATTCGATTCGAGCGCGTCTACCAGGCCGTCTTCGAGAACCCGCTGGTGCGCGCCTTTTTGCGCTTCATCCCCTCGCTGGCCGAGACAGTCATGCTCGGCAAGGTGTGCTGGCACATGCGAGAAACCGACGGGCAGCGCAAGCGCTGGGACGCGGTGGTCCTGGACGCGCCTTCGACCGGGCATGCCCTCACCTTTCTCGGAGTCCCCCAGGTGCTCTTGGACACGCTCCCCTCGGGAACCATGGCCGAGGAAGCACGGTGGATGCGCGACATGCTCGTCGACCCCGCGGTCACCGGAGCGGTGGTGGTTGCTCTGCCGGAGGAGCTCCCGGTTGTAGAATCCATCGAGCTGGCGGCCGGCCTCCGCGCGCGACACGTCTCTCTTGTGGCCGTCGTGCTGAACCAGGCCATTCAGCCCCGCTTCGCTGGGCAGGAGCTGAAAACCCTGGCGACGCTCCCGCACTTGCAGGCCCTTGCCCGAGCGCAGGCCGAGGAGGCCGAGCGCACCGAGGATGCCGTCAAGCGTCTTGGGACTCTGGGCGCTCCGGTGATCCAGCTGCCTCGGCTGTACCGGAGCCCGATGGACCGAGCCGCCGTGGAGGGCCTTGGCGTCGCGCTGCTGGCCGGCATTGAGGGGCGAGCGTGAAGCCGCTAGCCGAGGCACTCCGCAGCCGCGGCGTGGTGGTGTGCGTCGGCCCGGGGGGAGTCGGCAAGACGACGCTCGCCGCTGCGCTGGCGCTGCAAGGTGCGGCCCTCGGCCGAGACTCCCTGGTGTGCACCATTGACCCGGCCCGCCGCCTGGCCAACGCGCTTGGACTTTCCGAACTGGGCAACGTCGCGCGGCCCATCTCGCAGACCGAGTTGCAAGCGGCCGGCATCCAGCTGGCGGCTCCAGTCGCTGCGATGATGCTGGACATGAAGCAGTCCTGGGACGAGCTCATCGCCCGCTCGGCGACGCCACAGCAGCGGGACCGGATTCTGGGAAACCGGTTTTACCAATCGCTCTCCAGTGTTTTGGCCGGGAGTCAGGAATACATCGCTCTGGAGAAGCTGTGGGAGCTCCACGCTTCAAAGGCCCACCAACTGGTGGTGCTCGACACGCCGCCCACTGCCCACGCGCTGGACTTCCTCGACGCGCCCGCGAGGGTGCTCGACTTCCTCGGGACGGACACCGCGCGTTGGCTTCTCAAGCCGGCCCTTCGAGGTGCCAAGCTCGGCTTCCGCCTCGTCGGCCTCGGCGGGAACCTCATCAGCCGAACCCTTTCCGGCATTGTCGGGGGGCAAACCCTTTCTGACCTGGCCACGTTCCTGCTCGCCATGAGCGGTTTGAACGAGACGTTTCAGGAGCGCGCGCGCGCCGTGAGCGCCCTGCTCGCCAGCGATGAAACGGTTGTGGTGCTGGTGACTGGCCCAGCGGCCGAGCGCCGCGAGGAGGCCATCCGCTTTCACCACTCGCTGCTCGAACAGCGGCTCGCCGTCGCAGCGGTGGTGGTGAACCAAGTGCACGCTGGAGTTGGCCCGGAGGATGTTGCCGCGGCGGCGCGCCTGCCCGAGCCCCTGCGTGGCAAGCTCGCCCGCACCATTTCCGAGGCGAACTCCCTCGCCGAGGCTGACGCCGAAGGCCTCCGAGCCCTGCGCGCGGCGGTGGCCCCCACACCCCTTTTGACGGTCCCCCGCTTCCCAGGCGAGGTGCACGACTTGGGCGCACTCTGGCGGGCAGGGGCGTACCTCGTCTCCAGTCCCGTCCCGACAGAGACGGCGGCCGCTAGCGGCGCAGTGTCAGGGGCCTAGCGTCCAGGGCACCCGGGTTGGCAGACTGGGAGAGTTTGCCAGGCCCCCCAGGGGGCCAGCTCCCTCCGTGGCTCACCATTCCCGCTCAAACGGCCCCTGGGGCCTGCTCCTCCTCGCGCTCGGTATGGGCGGCTGCGCCGGTGCGCCCCTTAGCCAGCCGGCCGCGGAGCAAACCGTGGCCATGCCGCCGCTCGAGGTGCAGGGCAACGCCGCACTGGCCCGGATGAATGCCGAGGAGCTGTTTGCCAACGGCGCCTCCGCCTATGGCAGCGGCGACTGGCTGCGAGCCGCGGCTTGCTTCGAGCGGCTGGCGGTCACTTTCCCCGAGAGCTCGCACTGGCTCCTCGCCCAGTACAACGCCGGGCTGGCGCGCGAGCGGCTGGGGGACTGGGAGGAAGCCCGCGGACATTTCGCCGCCATCAGCGACCCGGCCGGCACCGGTGACGCCCTGGACGCGGCCTTCCACCTTGCCGAGACCCTGTACCACCTGGGCCGCTACGCCGAGGCGGCAGAGCTACTGGGCCGGATGGCCACGCGGCCAAACCTTCCGGTGGCGCGCCGACTGGAGGCACAGGTGCAACAGGGCGTCTGCGAGGTCGAGGATGGCCGCCTGGACGCCGGCGAGAAGACGCTCCGGGCGGCCCTCGCACTGTGGATAGCCAGCGAGGAGCACGACACCCTCGACGACTACTTCCCGGCGCAGGCGCAATTCTTCCTCGGAGAAATCTACCGGCTGCACTACGCGAGTGTGCAGCTCAACCCCGAGCAGGGCGCCGACCAGCTAGCCAAGGAGCTGGAATTCAAGGCCGAGCTGCTCCTTTCCGCCCAGGGCCACTACTTCCGGACCATCAAAATTGGCAACAGCTACTGGGCAACCGCTGCCGGCACACAGATTGGTGGCCTCTACCAGGACATGTACCAGCAGATCTCCGACTCCCAGGCGCCGAGCGAGCTCAAGGACGAGGAGGCCCGCATTTACCGCCAGGAACTCCGCAAGCGGGTGCGGGTGCTGCTCACCAAGGCCATCACCGTCTATGAAAGCACCCTCGCGGCGGCAGAACGGCTCGGCTCCAGTGGACCTTTCGTCGAGCGGGCCCGGGAGGAACTGGAACGGATGAAGCAGCTACTCCTCGCGGATGCGGCCGAGGACGCCCCGGGCCCCCCTTCTCCATCCCCAACGTCGCCGAGCCCCACCGAGCAGCCGCGCTCGATGGATGCCGCGCCCGCGGCGCGCGCCGCTTCGGGCGGCTCGGGCTGACGCCCAGAAAAAAGGGCGGTGCCCCCCCCGGCGCCAACGTGAGCCGCAGGGCATTTCAGTTTCCTTCGGCGTGACGCGACGGATGGCCGGGCGCGCCGCTAGACTGCCCAGCGGGCGATGCGTGCGTTCGGGCTCGACGTGGGAACCAGGACGGTGGGGGTCGCCCTCTCGGACCCACTCGGCATCACCGCCCAGGCGCTCACCACTCTGCGGCGCACCGGACTGCGCGCCGACCTGGCCGCGCTGCAGAAACTCGCTGCGCTCCATGACGTCACGCAGGCCGTGGTGGGGCTGCCGCTCAACATGGACGGCAGCGAGGGGCCGTCAGCGGCGCGCTCTCGGGCCTTCGGCGACGCGCTGGCCAAGGCGCTCGACGTCCCGGTGGAGTACTGGGACGAGCGGCTGTCAACGGTGGCGGCCAACCGAGCGCTGCGTGAGTCGGACCTCTCGCCGGAACGGCGCCGGGCAGTGGTAGACCAAGTGGCGGCGGCACTCATCCTCCAGGGGTGGCTCGACGCCCACCGCGCCACCGCGCCGGGAGACTTCGAATGAAGAGACTCCTCACCGGTACCGTCGTCCTGCTCCTCGGCCTGGCGTTCGTGGGCGGCACCGTCTGGTGGTGGCGCGAGCGACAGCTGGATGCGTTCGCCGCGACCACCTTCGGTCCCACCGAGGCTCGCGACGTCACCGTGCCAGCCGGTAGCAGCCCTCGCACGGTGGCATCGCTGCTGGCTCACGCAGGCGTCGTCTCGGACGCGGGCCTCTTCTACCGCTTCCTTCGACGCGGCGAGCTCGGCCCCAAGCTGCGAGCCGGGGAATACGAATTCCAGGGCCCGGCCACTCCCGAGCAGGTGGCCGAGAAGCTCATCTCGGGCCAGCAGAAGACGTACCGGGTCACCCTTCCTGAGGGCCTGCGTCTGGACGAAGTGCTCCAGGTGCTCGCGCGCTCGGAGCTACACCTGGACGAGAACAAGCTCTTGGCTCTGGCAGGGAACCCGGCGTGGGTCCGTCACCAGGGCGTGCCGGCTGATCGGTTGGAGGGGTTTCTGTTTCCTGACACCTACGTCTTCACGAGACCCTTCACCGCGGAGACAGTACTTTCTCGGCTGGTGACGCGCGGTCTCGAAGAGGCGAGGAAAGCCCAGTCAGAGCAGGCACCTGGCGCCGAGCTGAACCTCCTGCGGCTGGTGACGCTGGCTTCCATCGTTGAGAAGGAGACGGGGGCTCCCGAGGAACGCTCCCATATTGCTTGCGTCTACCACAACCGGTTGCGTCGGGGCATGAAGCTCCAGGCAGACCCCACCGTGCTGTACGCGATGATGCTTTTGCGCGGCCACTTCGTAAAGAACATCACTGCGCAGGACCTGGTCACGCCCCACCCCTACAACACTTACACCGAGGAAGGCCTCCCCCCCGGTCCCATCGCCAATCCGGGAGCGGCGGCCCTCTTGGCCACCGCCGCGCCGATGGCCTGCAGCGACCTGTACTTCGTCTCGCGCAACGACGGAACCAGCGTCTTCTGCCCGACGCTCATCTGCCACAACGCCGCGGTCAAGAAGTGGCAGCAGGATTATTGGGCGGGAAAGCGAAGCCCCGCGGCCAAACCCTAGAGCGCGCCGGCAGCGCAAGTGCGCTGTGAAGGGTGGGCCCCGGAGGCCTCAGCGGCGGTAGACGTGCCAGGGCCGTTGGAAGCCCGGGACCTCATGAAAGACTTCTCCGGCGAAGTAGAGTGTCTGGCCATCCACATGCAAGTCGGCCTCGTGGCTCAGACGCCCAGCCTCGTGGCGGACGAGCGTGTCCGGCTTGGCCAGCGCCACTTGCTCACGGAAGTTCTCCCACCGCTGACGGGCCAGACGCTCCTCCGGTAGCCCGCTGAAGAAGCCTATTTGTAGGTCCCAATACTCCGGGTCCGCGTCGATCACCGCTGCGCCGCCATTGGGCAGCACTTCCGTGCGCAGGTACTGCGCCACTCGCATCACCTTGGGTGGGTTGGTGGATAGCGGTGTCACCGGTCGAAGCGAGCTGGCCAGGCCATCATCTTTACGGAACGTCACCGCCGTCATCATCAGCGGCGTCGCGAGCGCGAGGAACACGGTCGCCATGGCCCAACTGCGGCGCGCCACTGGCGACCGCCCGGCCATGGAAGCTTCAAACCCGGGGAGCACGAAGGGTAGCACCAGGGCGAGCTGGCCCACGGTGAAACGCGCCAGTGGAACGAAGTTGAGCAGCACCGTAGAGCGGAAAGTGAAGAAGATGGCTGGCGCGACAGCCGTCCACACCAGCCAGCGGCGCTTTGGGTCTGTGCGGAAGACGTGCACCATCCCTCGCATTCCAAAGTAGGCCAGAAGAGGAGAGAGGGTGAGGAGCGCCGCTGCCGGCCAAAAGACGAGGTTTTGCGCCCGGTAGCCAGCGGAGGTCCAGCGCGCCACGCCGTCCTGCACCCAAGCCTTGTGGAAGGACTCGATGTAAAGCATCGGCGCGAAGGAGCTGCCCCTGGCACGCTCGTTACCTTGCATCCAGATGAGAGGAAACGGGAGCGACACCAGCGCGAAGCCAATGGCGCGGGTCACCGCTGCAATCCGGTCCCGGCCCCCCACCAGGAGCAACAGCACCAAAAGGGGCATCAACAGCCAGCAGTCGTAGCGAACGGCGCAGGCCAGGTTGAGCACCGCCGCCGAGCCGAGCAGCGCCCCAAAGCGGTTCTCCTCTACCCCCCGGGCGAAGAGGTCCAACACCCACAGCACCAGAAACAGCCCCATCGCCTCGCTACCGGCGGTGGTGGACATCTGGATGTGCATCCCCCACACCGCCAGCCCGAGTACCGCCACCACGCCCGCCTGCCAACCAAAGAGGCGTCGGGTTAGCGCATACAGCGGAAACACGGTGAGGACCCCGAAGAGGAGACTCACCCAGCGGCCGGCATCCTCCTTCACCAGCCCCGTCGCCAGCGCCGCGGCCACCGCATAGAGGTGGAGCGGGCCAAACTGGTAGGCGCCGTCGTCCATGCTGGCAATCCAATGCGGACGTTCCAGCCAGCGATCGGCGAGTTCGGTGCGTACCACCGCGTCCCCATAGAGGTTCTCGCTGAATGGAAAAACGATGGCTCGGGGTAGCAGGACGGCCGCACACAAAAGCGCCAGTACCAGCGAGGCCCGCGGCTCGGCACTGGCCTGAGGCCAGGAGACCGAGCGGGAGGTGGGGACGCCCCCGGGGGCGGGTTCTGCAGCGGCCTCGGCAGGGGCGGTCATGGGGTCGGCGATGGGGGCTGGAACTAGCCCAAAGAAGGCCCACTTGGAAGCGCTCGAGTCCAAGGCGGTGCCCCGGCTTCGCAGACGTGGTCCTCCCTCGGCTATACTTGCGAGCGTTGCCTCTTCACCCCGTACCGAGTGCTCTGCGAGGCGTCGTCGAGCGGTCATGCGTCGCGGTTCGAGCCCGCGGCGGGGTCCCGGAGGGGCAGTAGGATTGAACTCCGGGAAATCGCCGGCCAGTGGTGGCGAGTGAGGACGTGACATGACGACAGGCGTGCAGACTTCTTGGGTCTCTCGAATCGCAACACTGCAGGACTCGAGGACCTATGCAGAGCTGACCTGGGAGGGCGGCTTCGAGGATTACCTCAGCATCGTCCGCAACAACCCCAAAATCACCCGCACCGCCTTCCAGAGGATCTACGACATGATCCTCAGCCATGGGAAGTCGGAGTACATCGACAACAAGAAGAAGCTCATCCGCTACCACTTCTTCTCCGATGAGCGCTTCGGCGGCCGCGATGCCATCTTCGGCTTGGACGTGCCGCTGATGAAGCTGGTCAACGTCTTCAAGTCCGCGGCTCAGGGCTACGGCACTGAGAAGCGCGTCATCCTGCTGCATGGCCCGGTCGGCTCGAGCAAGAGCACCATTGCGCGACTGTTGAAGAAGGGTATCGAAGAGTACAGCCGGACGCCAGAAGGCGCGGCTTACACCTTCTCCTGGCTACTCGAGAAGAAGGCCGCCGACGGCTCGGTGGTGAAAGAGCGGATGAAGTGTCCAATGAATGAGGAGCCGCTCAACCTCGTCCCGCGCGACTGGCGACCGAAAATCTTCGCCGAGCTCGCCGAGGGTCACGACTTCCAGATTCCCGAGGGCTCCGAGCTTTGCCCGGCGTGCCGCTACGTCTTCCGGGATCTCATGACCCAGAGCGGCGGCGACTTCGCCAAGGTGGTGGACCGGGTGCGCGTCCACCGACTGGTGTTTTCAGAAAAAGACCGCATTGGCATCGGCACCTTCCAGCCCAAGGACGAGAAGAATCAGGACTCGACCGAGCTCACCGGCGACATTAACTACCGGAAGATCGCCGAGTACGGCAGCGATTCGGACCCTCGGGCCTTCAACTTCGATGGCGAGTTCAACATCGCCAATCGCGGAATCATCGAGTTCGTGGAAGTGCTGAAGCTCGACGTGGCTTTTCTCTATGACCTTCTCGGCGCCAGCCAAGAGCACAAGATCAAGCCCAAGAAGTTTCCGCAGACCGACATCGACGAGGTGATCCTGGGGCACACCAACGAGCCCGAGTACAAGAAGCTCGAGAACAACGAGTTCATGGAAGCGCTCCGGGACCGGACCGTCAAAATCGACATCCCCTACATCACCAAGCTCGCCGAAGAGCAGCGCATCTATCTCAAGGACTTCAACGCCAACTCCATCAAGGGCAAGCACATCGCTCCGCACACACTGGAGATGGCGGCGATGTGGGCAGTGCTCACTCGGCTGGAGGAGCCAAAGAAGCACAACCTCAGCGTGCTTCAGAAGCTCAAGCTCTACAACGGCAAGACGCTGCCCAACTTCACCGAGGACAACATCAAGGAGCTGCGCAAGGAATCCAGCCGGGAAGGTCTCGACGGCATCAGCCCCCGCTATATCCAGGACAAAATCTCGAACGCCCTGGTGAGCGACAAAGGCGATGGCTGCATCAACCCGTTCATGGTGCTCAACGAGTTGGAGGCAGGGCTCAAGACCCACTCGCTCATCTCCAGCGAAGAGGCTCGCAAGCGCTACCGCGATCTGCTCACCACCGTGAAGCAGGAATACGAGGACATCGTCAAGAACGAAGTCCAGCGAGCGATCAGCGCTGACGAGGACGCAATCTCCAAGCTCTGCGGCAACTACATCGACAACATCAAGGCCTACACGCAGAAAGAGAAAGTTCGGAACAAGTACACCGGCCAATACGAGGAGCCTGACGAGCGATTGATGCGGAGCATCGAGGAAAAAATCGACATCCCGGAGAGCCGCAAGGACGATTTCCGACGGGAAATCATGAACTACATCGGTGCGCTGGCCGTCGAAGGGAAGACCTTCAACTACCGGACCAACGAGCGGCTGCACAAGGCGCTCGAGCTCAAGCTCTTCGAGGACCAAAAGGACAGCATCAAGCTCAAAAACCTGGTCTCCTCGGTGGTGGACAAGGAGACCCAGGAGAAAATCGACCTGGTCAAAGACCGGATGATGAAGAACTACGCCTACTGTGAGATCTGCTCGACCGACGTCCTAAACTTTGTGGCCTCCATCTTCGCGCGTGGAGACGCCAAGGAGTAGGCGTGTCACTGAAGATCCATCAGGACCACGGCCGCTTCAAGCAGATCGTCCGAGGGAAAATTAAAGCCAACCTCCGCCGGTACGTGCAGAAGGGGGAGATGCTCGGCAAACGGGGAAAAGACACCATCTCCATCCCCATCCCCTTCATCGACATCCCGCACTTCAAGTATGGGCACCGCGAACAAGGCGGGGTGGGCCAGGGAGAGGGGGAGGTCGGCCAGCAGCTTTCCCCCGGGGCGGTTCAGCCCGGGGACGGCCAGCAGGCCGGACAAGGCGAAGGCGAACACGCCTTGGAAGTCGACGTCAGCCTGGAAGAGCTGGCCACCATCCTCGGCGAGGAGCTCCAGCTGCCCAACATCGAGCGCAAGGGCAAAGAGCAGGTGGTGGCGCAGAAGATCAAATACACCGGGGTGCACACCACCGGACCGGAGTCGCTTCGGCACTTCAAGCGCACCTACAAGCAGGCCCTCCGCAGACAGATTGCGCTCGGGACATATGACCCAAGCCGGCCAATCATCGTCCCCACCCGTGAGGACCGTCGCTACCGGAGCTATCGCCTGCAGCAACTGCCGGAGACCAACGCCGTCATCCTCTACATGATGGATGTCTCTGGTTCGATGGGGGACGAGCAGAAAGAAATCGTCCGCATCGAGAGCTTCTGGCTCGATACCTGGCTGCGCCATCAGTACAAGGGCCTGGAGTGCCGCTACCTCATTCACGACGCGGTGGCACGAGAGGTGGACCGCGACACGTTTTTCCACACCCGGGAGTCGGGTGGGACGATGATCAGCTCGGCCTACAAGCTGTGCAAGGACATCATCGAAGCCGACTACCCGAGCGCCAGCTGGAACATCTACCCTTTTCATTTCAGCGATGGGGACAACTGGAGCGCGGATGACACCCGCCACTGCGTGGAGATGCTCAAAGCAGACATCCTCCCCCACGTAAACCAATTCGCCTACGGGCAGGTAGAGAGCCCTTACGGCAGCGGGCAGTTCATCAAAGACCTACGCGAGTCCATCGGCGAGCTAGACAATGTGGCTCTCTCCGAGATCGCTGACAAAGACGCCATCTACCAGTCCATCAAGGACTTCCTGGGACGAGGCAAGTGACGCCATGCCCCGAGGCTTGACGCCACAGCTGGCCGAGCTCAAGGAGACCATCGAAGGGTATGCCCGTGGCTACGGACTGGATTTCTTCGAGACGGTGTTCGAGCTGGTCACCTACGACGAACTCAACATGGTGGCGGCCTATGGCGGCTTTCCCAATCGCTATCCACATTGGCGCTGGGGCATGGAGTACGAGCAACTCTCCAAGGGGTACGAATACGGGCTGTCGAAAATCTACGAGCTGGTCATCAACAATGACCCGACCTACGCCTACCTGATGGAGAGCAACGCCGAGGTGGACCAGAAACTGGTGATGGCCCACGTCTACGGCCACGCCGACTTCTTCAAGAACAACTTCTACTTCCAGCACACCAACCGGCGAATGATCGACGAGATGGCGAACCACGCCACCCGGGTCCGCCGTTGGGTGGACAAGATTGGCATCGAAAAAATCGAGGACTTCATCGACCGAGGCCTGAGCCTCGAGAACCTCATCGACTACCACTCGCCCTACATCCGCCGGAATCCGGACCCCCGTCGCGCGGAGGAGGAAGATAAGAGCAACGAGCGGGTGGAGGGCTTCCGGGTGGGCCGCGAGTACATGCGCGGGTTCGTCAATCCCATCGAGTTCCTGGACGAACAGCGTCGAAAGGTGGCCGAAGAGAAGCAACGCAAAAAGCAGTTCCCGGAACGGCCCCAGCGTGACGTCTTGCTCTTTCTCCTCGAGCATGCGCCGCTCGAGCCATGGGAATTCGACATCCTGGCCACACTTCGAGAGGAGGCTTACTACTTCGCTCCGCAAGGCCAGACCAAAATCATGAACGAGGGCTGGGCCAGCTACTGGCACTCTAAAATCATGACCCAGAAGGCGCTTAAGGATGAGGAGGTGATCGACTATGCCGACCACCACTCAGGCACGATGGGCACCCGTCCCGGCGCGCTGAATCCCTACAAGCTGGGCATCGAGTTGTTCCGCGACATCGAGGAGCGCTGGGACAAGGGCCGCTTCGGCAAGGAGTGGGATGAGTGCGACGACCTTCGCGCCCGCCGCGCTTGGGACCGAAAGCTGGGACTGGGCAAAGAGAAGATTTTCGAGGTCCGCAAGCACTACAACGACGTGACTTTCATCGACACATTTCTCACCGCCGAATTTGCACAGGAGCAGAAGCTCTTCGTTTACGGCTTCAACGACAAGCGAAACAGTTGGGAAATCCTCGATCGGGAGTTCCGCAAGGTGAAGAGCAAGCTTCTCAGCCAGCTCACCAACTTCGGGAACCCCATCATCGAGGTGGTGGACGGAAACTTTGACAACCGCGGCGAGCTGCTTCTAGCCCACAAGCACGACGGCCAGGACCTTAAGCAGGACTACGCGAAGGAAACGCTCAAGAACCTAGCGACGCTCTGGCGGCGGCCGGTGAACCTCGTCACCCGTGTCGAGGGGAAGGGCGTGGCGCTCCGCTTCGACGGCCAGAGTCATTCGGAGAAGAAGGTCGAGCTGTAAACCCCCCAGCGCCCGTTCAGCCGGCGCCTCGCGCTCAGCACTTCACTCCTCGGGCGGCCCTTTTTGTCCGACGAAGTGGTCTGACTTTTCTCGGAAGAGAATGTTGAAGCTGGTGAGGCTCCCGTAGCACCGGGTGATGTACTGCTGCATCTCAACGCGCTCTGCGTCGGTCAGCTTGGGATGCGCGTTGAGCCTTTGTTCAAGGGTCCGAAGCCGGTCACGCACCATCACCACCTTGTGGAAGAGCGCATCGATAGGAAGCTCTTTGCCCTGGGACTCGGCCTTCCCGGGGACCAGTTGCAGGACGCCTCCTTCCCATTTGGCCGCCAAAGGCGGCGGCTCGCTGTCTCCGGCTGCTTCCCGGAACAGCTCCATCAACTCCTCACGTGTCATGTCGAGCACCTCGGAAGAAAGCTCTGCCGCCGAGCGTCGGCGGACAGCGGGGGCGACGCTGGTCGCCGCGCGTGTGGACGGGACGAGGCCCGCCCCCTCGCGAGTCGGCCCAGGGCCGCCCTTCGGTGAGAAGGCATTGCAAATCGGCGCGGTGGGCGGGAACAGCCCGCGCTGCGGCTGAAGGCGGCAGGGCCCCACCCAGCCACGTGCCTCGTCCACGGAGTACGGAGACCAGAGCTTGCAGGCGCCGCAGACTTGCGAGTCAGCGCCGAACACCGGCAGCGGAGGCGTGACTTCGGTCATCGCTCCAAGGCCTTACCACGACGGCGAACACACGGCTCGGAGCAAGATTTCGGACTGAGGGACATCTTCCGGGTGGCCGAGGCGCTGTTGCATCCACACCAGGCGCACGTCCCGCATCCGTCGCTGCACCGGCGCCTGGCGGTTCCAGTCGGAGCAGCGCCATGTCAGCCATGCGGCACGACTGGCCTCCACCGTCGTCCGCTGCTCGCTCCGCAGAGGCCACGGGGCGAGCACGTTGGCGACGTAATGGCGCCAGCGTCGGTTGGAAAAGGTGTCCGCCACGTTTTCTGGCCGGGTCTGACGCACTGGCACTCCATTGGCCAAGACGTCCAATTCCGTCCCGTCGGCGAGGGTCCCCACCAACTCCACCCAGCCATCGGTCATGATGAAGGCAGTCACCGGATTGGGGGAAAAGACGGACCAGTATTGCTGCAGCCCGAGGGCGCGTGCCGCCCAGACTGCCGCCCGGGGGACTCGGAATCGCGGCGCGACCACCGTCAGGTTGAACAACAGAACCACCGTCAGCCCGAAGGCCACGAGCCAGGTGGCGAGGAGCGGCCTCCCCCGGGGCAGGCGCGCCCCGGCTTCAGGCGCAAAGGCGCCACCCACCGAGCCGACCCCGAACCACCGCTCGAGGCCTTCCCAGGTTGCCGGCGGCAAGAGCGTCAGCCATGCAGCGATGGCCACCGCCGGAAACAACCCGAGGCGAAGCAAGCACGCCAGCGCGAGGTGCATCACGACGAATGCGGAGACCAGCAAGCCACGGGCTGGACGCCACCGCCCAGAGAGGAAGACGAGAAACGGAGCGAACAACTCGAAGCCCAAAACGGCGAAGGTTCCGACTTCCAAGACTGAAGGGAAAGCCCGCAGGGCCTGGCCGAGGGTCGTCTCGTAGCGGCCAATGGCGAGGGCGTTCGAGATTGCAGTACCAGACGTCCACCAGGGCGACTCCAATTTCGAGATGGCGCTGACCCAATACACCGTCACCAGCTGCAGCACCCAGCCTACGGTGGCCGGTCCGAGGACCCGGTCCCCCGAGACTCCGCTTAGCGGATGCCAGACACGCCCGCGCAGCCGGTCCACCGACCAGCGCGCCCCCCAGGGCAGTAAGCATCCCCAGACGAGCAGCACGCGAAGCAGGTCATCCTGCCCATCGCGCAACAATGGGTTTCGGCCGTGCAACGAGATGAGCAACGTGGCACTCCCAAGCGTCGCCCAGAACGTCCGGAAACCCACCAGCAGGGCAAATGCGAAGACGGCCTGGAGTGCTAGCAAGGCGCCTTCGAACGATGGAGAGCCCGCCAGCGTGTGCAGCGACCAGAGAAAGTCCCACGCCTCGAGTCTAAAGTCCGCGCGGGGCAGCACTCCTGCGTCGCTGTAGTGTGCGGCCACGTCCGTTGCTCGAATCCCGAGGTCGATGAGCAAAAGGGCCCCCAGCAGCAGCCGGCCGAGGGCCAGGCTCCGCGCGTCGAGCATGAACGGGCCCGGGCTGCGGGGCGGGGCGAGTGCGGAAGAAGGCATGTGGGCTCAGCGACCTAGACTAGTCGAGCGCGGGCAAGGCGCTACCTCCTGTCCGGGCGCGTCTCCAAGGCCGACCCCTGACAGTAGGCGGGGGCGCCGTGCATGCGCCCAGGCTCGCTCCCGCGGGGCCCGTTTCTCCTCCTTCTCCAACCCGGGTTCCCTTGGCGGGAGCCATGGCACTCCGAGATTCGGCTGGCTAGGCTGGTACCCGTCGGGGCGGTGGGCAGCCACCTGCGCGCCCAGGTCCCGCGGGCGATTTTTTTTTGCGCCGCGAGGGGCGGTGAGGGGACACGATGCGGCAGCTGGACGGCGAGCAGATGATGGTGCGTATTTTTTTGGGCGAGGACGACCGCTGGCACGGTCAGCTCCTCCACGTCGCTCTCGTCGAACGCTTCCGCAAAGAGGGCATCGCCGGAGCCAGCGTGTTCCGCGGCGTGGGCGGCTTTGGAGCACGGAGCGTTCTGCACAGCACCCACCTACTGAGGTTGTCGGAGGACCTCCCGCTGGTGGTGGAGGTCGTCGACACCCCTGAGCACATCGAGCGGATGTTGCCCATCATCGACGCCATGGTGAGTGAGGGCCTTGTCACCGTCGAGAAAGTTCGCGTCATTAAGTACTCCCCGGGCCCGCCCAGACCCTCCCGCCCATGAGACTGACCGGCTTGGCGGTGCCGAGGGTGGTAGGCGGGACTTCCAATAGCTGATGGCCCGGCCCCAATGACCGAGCGAGAGGATTCCGAGACGGTGGCACCTGACTCCGTAGGCCGCGCGCGCTGGCTGAACCGCAGCGTGCTGGGCATCGGCGTCGCCAGCCTGCTGTCCGACGTCGGCCATGAGATGGCCACGGCGGTCCTTCCGCTGTTGGTGGTCACGCTCGGCGGGGCTTCGGCCGCCCTGGGGCTGATTGAAGGCCTCGCCGATGCTGCATCGAGCTTTGCCAAACTCCTGTCAGGGCTCTACAGCGACCGGCTCAAGCGGCGGAAGCCGCTGGCCGTTGTCGGCTACTTCCTCACCGCTTCGGGAATGGCCAGCTTCGCACTGGCCACCCAGACCTGGCAGCTGCTGGTCGGTCGAGTCATTGGTTGGATTGGCCGTGGCGCGCGAACCCCAGTCCGTAACGTTCTGCTGACGGAGGCCACCACCAAGGAGACCTACGGCCGAGCCTTCGGGCTCGAGCGCACCATGGACAGTGCCGGGGCGGTGGTCGGACCCTTGTTGGCACTGGCGCTGGTCGGCGCCATCGGCGTGCGACCGACGTTGGCCTTGACGTTGGTGCCGGGTGGCCTGGCCGCCCTGGCCATCGCTTTGTTGGTTCGCGAACGCCCTCACGCCCCGCCACGGTCGCGGACGCTTTGGGCCAGCCTGCAAACGTTTTCCGTGCCCTACCGTCGGTTTCTCTTCGGCGTTGGCATCGCCGGCCTCGGGGACTTTTCCAACACCTTGCTCATCCTCTGGGCGACCCAGGCTTGGACGCCTCGATTCGGGCTGGCGACTGCCGCGCGCTGGGCGATGGTCTTCTACGTCGGCTACAACGTCGTCTACACCTTGTCGTGCTTCGTCGCCGGAGCTCTTGCCGATGCATTTCCGAAGGTCTACGTGCTCGCCACTGGCTACCTGCTCGCGGCGCTCCCGGCCGCGGTGCTCATCCTCCCCGGGACCTCCTTCGCCAAGTTCGCTGCCGTCTTCGGCCTCTCCGGCGTCTACATGGGCTTCTGGGAAACGGTGGAGGGTTCGGCGGCCGCGGAAATGCTCTCCCCGGAGGTGCGAGGCGTCGGTTTCGGAGTCTTGGCGACGGTCAACGGGCTTGGCGACCTCTTCTCCAGCGTGTTGGTCGGCCTCCTCTGGACGGTTTCTCCGCCCGTCGCGATGTCCGCCGTCATCCTGCTGTGCCTCCTCGGAGCGCTGGTGGTGAGTCGCTCCCGAGGGGCGAGAGTTCCATGAAGAGAGTGGGCGTGCCCTGCGCCACCACCAAGGGACCATCCTGCCGATGAATGTCCTGCTCATCGGAGGCACCAGGTTCGTCGGGCATTACCTCGTCTTCCGGCTGCTGGCGCAAGGGCACCGGGTGACCGTGCTGAACCGCGGCGTCACGCCGGATTCTCTTGGACCACGGGTGGAGCGCCTCCGGGCCGACCGCGGGACCGATGCCTTCGACCGCGCCCTCGCCGGCAAGCGTTTCGATGGAGTGGTTGACTTCGCCGCCTACCGCCCCGAAGAAGTCGAGCGCGCCGTCCGCGTGCTCCGCGGCAATGTCGGCCACTACATTTTCATCAGCACCGGCCAGGTTTATCTCGTCCGGGAGGGGTGTCCCAGCCCCGCGCGCGAAGGCGACTTCGAGGGCCGACTCATTCCGCGTCCGCAGGACGGCCCGGACCTCGAGGAGTGGAACTACGGCGTCTTCAAACGCCAGTGCGAAACCGTTCTGAGCCAAGCCGCCGACTTTCCATCCACCCGTCTGCGCATCCCGATGGTGAATGGTGAGCGGGACTACTACCGGCGACTGGAGAGCTACCTGTGGAGGCTGCTCGATGGAGGGCCGCTCCTGGTCCCCGACGGCGGAACAGAAGTGTGCCGCCACGTGTATGGGCTGGATGTGGCTGACGTGTCGACCGCCCTCCTTGGACATTCGAACTTCTTCGGACGGGCGTTCAACTTGGCCCAGTGGGAGGCTCCGCCGCTGTGGGAGTTGCTCGGGTTGCTCTCCGAGGCTCTGGGAACTCCGGAGCGACGTGTTTCTCTCCCGGCAGAGACCATCACCCGAGCCGGGCTCCGCCTGCAGGAAGTCTCTCCCTACAGCACCCGTTGGATGTCCTACCTCGACCCCTCGCTCGCCAGAGCGGAGCTTCATTTTCGCAGCACCAGCCTGCCCGATGTGCTCGCTTCCGTGGTCCGTGCCTTCCTGACCTCACCGCCAAGCATCCCGCCTCCCGGCTACCAGGGGCGCCCGGAGGAGCAGAAGCTGGGCAGTCGCGGAGGCTGAGCTTTCTGGGAGCCTGGCCGCGACTCCGAGTAGACTGTCGTGGCCCTGTCATCCATGCCCCCTCCATCGCGCGTCGTGCTCGTTCTCGCGCTGCTCCTCGCACTCCCCGCTGCGCCAGCAACCCAAATCGTCAACCGGCGCGTCGAGCGGAACCAAATTCTCGCGCGCGCCCTTCGCGACGCTGGCCTGGACGGCCTCCAAGCGGATCGCGCCCTCTCCGCCCTGGAAGGTGTCTTCGACGTCCGCAAGTCCCGAGAAGGCGACCAGCTGCGGCTCGTTCTGCACGACGGCGAGCTCGACCAGTTCGACTACCGCCAGAGTGCCGTGGACGAGTGGCAGGTGCGCCGGGAAGGCGACCACCTGGTGGCCAGCAGGCGCGCCGTGGAGGTGGAGAAGACGGTCGCGCGCGTCGACCTCGAGGTGGGCAGCTCACTCTACGAGGCGGCACTGGTCGCGGGCGAGGACCCCACTCTGGCGCTGGCCCTGGCCGACGTCTTTGCCTGGGACATTGACTTCTACCTGGACGTTCGCAAGGGCGACCGAGTGACTTGCCTGGTCGAGAAGTTCGTCTCCAAGGGGCGGCTGCTGCGCTATGGCGAGGTGCTCGCTGCCGACTATCGCGGAGAGAGCGTCGGCCATCGACGGGTGTTTCGCTACCAACTTTCGGAGGGCGAATGGAGCTATTTCCAGGAGGATGGGACCTCTACCCGCAAGGCATTCCTCAAGAGTCCGCTCAAGTTCGCGCACGTCACCTCGGGTTTCGGAAGCCGATTTCATCCGGTGCTGCAGTACGTTGCCGCGCACCAAGGAGTGGACTACGCGGCGGCGGTAGGAACGCCGGTCTGGGCAGTGGCCGATGGGGTGGTGACGGTCGCCGCCGACACCGGTGCTGGAGGAAACACGGTGTGCCTGCGTCACCACAATGGACTCGAGACCTGCTACCTCCACCTGTCTTCGTTCGGCGCCGGAATCCGGGTCGGCGCTCACGTCTCCCAGAAGCAGGTCATTGCCTTGTCGGGCAATACTGGCCGAACGACAGGACCGCACCTGCACTACGCACTGAAGCGCAGTGGCGTCTTCGTCAATCCGCTCAATCAGAAGTTCCCTCGCGCCGAGCCGGTGCCCGCCAGCCAGCTGGTAAACTTCCGTGAAAAGCTGCGGCCAATGGCGATGCAGCTCGATGCGGCGTCGGTGGCAACTCGAGCCAGGCCGCTGGTGCCGCCAGCGGTGCTGAGCGCCCCCTGACGCAGGCCCTCCCAGCCAGGGGTGCTTGCAAGGTTCGCGCACGGACACCAGGCTCGCTACAGTCCGTTGGGCGATGGCACAGGTCACCTCTTTGCAACCGCTCCCGGGCAGCCCACCGGGCACCATCCCCGAGGCGCCCAGGCTCAAGAACGACCCACTGCATTTGCAGCGCAGCTTCCTAGCGCACGTCAGCTACACACGCGCCAAGGGCTGGGCGACCGCCACCGGGCTGGACCGCTTCATGGCCATCGCCATGGCGGTGCGCGACCGGCTCACCGAGCGGTGGGTAGCCACTCAACGCACCTACCACGAGCGCGACGTTAAACGCGTCTGCTACCTCAGCGCCGAATACCTGCTCGGCCGGGCGCTAGGAAACAACCTCATCGCGCTGGGGCTGATGGATGCGGCGGGGGAGGCTCTGTCGGAGTTGGGCGTCTCCTTGGAGGACCTTCTCGAAGTGGAATCCGACGCCGGCCTCGGCAATGGCGGCTTGGGCCGCTTGGCCGCTTGCTTCCTGGATTCGATGGCGACGCTCGGTTACCCCGGCCTGGGCTACGGCATTCGCTACGAATTTGGCATCTTCACGCAGGACATCATCAACGGGCACCAGGTGGAGCGGGCTGACGAGTGGCTCAAGTTCGGTAACCCCTGGGAAATCGTCCGCCCGGAGCTCAGCGTCCCGGTTAGGCTTTATGGGCGCGTCGAGCACGGCACCCGTCCCGACGGCTCGCCGGCCGCCCGCTGGGTCGACGGGAAGACCGTCCTTGGCATTCCCTACGACACGCCCGTCGCGGGCTACGCCACCAACACCGTGAACACGCTCCGTCTCTGGCAAGCGCGCGCCTCGGGCGAGTTCGACTTTCGCCTCTTCAACGCCGGCGACTACGAGCGCAGCGTCGTTGAGAAGAACGACTCGGAAACCATCTCCAAGGTCCTCTACCCCAACGATAACTTTCAGGCGGGCAAGGAACTGCGACTCAAGCAGGAATACTTCTTCGTCGCTTGCTCCTTGGCCGACATCATCCGTCGCTTCCTGAAGAAGCCTAGAGACTTGCGCGACCTTCCCCGCTTCGTCGCCATCCAACTCAACGACACGCATCCGGCCGTCGCAGTCCCCGAGCTACTTCGCATCCTGGTGGACGAGCAGGGTCTGCCGGCCGAGACCGCCTGGGACATCACGGTGAGGGTGATGGGCTATACCAACCACACGCTTCTGTCTGAAGCGCTGGAGGTTTGGCCGGTCAGCCTTTTTGAACGGCTGCTTCCCCGCCATTTGGAAATCATCTACGAAATCAACCAGCGCTTCCTTCGGGCGGTTCAAATCAAGCATCCCTTCGACGTCGAACGGCAGCGGCGGATGTCGCTCATCGAAGAGGGCGTTGAGAAAAAAGTCCGGATGGCGAACCTGGCCGTAGTCGGTAGCCACAGCGTCAACGGAGTGGCCGCTCTACACACCGAGCTGCTGAAGCACCAGGTGATGCCGGACTTCGCGGAGATGTTCCCCGGCAAGTTCAACAACAAGACCAACGGCGTCACCCCGCGGCGCTGGCTGCTCCTGTGCAACCCCGCACTCGCAGAACTGGTGACTGGCCGCATCGGTCCGTCATGGGTGACTGACCTCGACCAACTGCGGGCGCTCGAACCCCTCGCTGCAGACCGTGAGTTCGCCAATCAGTTCCGGCAGGTCAAGCTCGAGAACAAGAAGCGGCTGGCAACCCGCGTGCGCGAGGAACTGGGCATCCAGCTGGACACCACGGCCATCTTCGACGTTCAGGTGAAGCGGCTACACGAGTACAAGCGCCAGCTCCTCAACGCGCTTCACATCGTCTGGCTCTGGATGCGAGCTCGAGAGAACGCCTCGGCGGTGGTCCATCCCCAGGCCTTCTTGTTCGGCGCGAAAGCTGCACCGGGTTACCAGCTGGCGAAATCCACCATCCGTCTCATCAACGGCATCGGCGAGGTCGTCAACGCTGACGCCGGCCGCACCGGCATCCAAGTGGCGTTCCTCCCCAACTACCGCGTTTCCCTGGCGGAGCGCATCATTCCGGCGGCCGACGTCTCCGAGCAAATCTCGACGGCCGGCAAAGAGGCCTCGGGGACGGGGAACATGAAATTTGCCCTGAACGGAGCCCTGACGCTCGGTACCCTGGATGGGGCAAACGTCGAGATTCGGGAGGCGGTCGGAGCAGAGAACTTCTTCCTCTTTGGCCTCACCGCGGACCAGGTCGAGGCGACCTTAGAGCAGGGCTACCACCCTCGGGAGGTGGTGAAGCGGGATCCGGAGCTCAAGGAAGTCTTGGACTTGGTGGCGTCGGGCTTCTTTTCGCCGGAGGACCGGAACGCTTTTGGGCCGTTAATCGACGCCTTGCTGGAGGAGGACCGCTTCCTGGTGCTGGCGGACTTTCGCGCTTACGTGGAAGCTCAAAGCCGCGTGGCGAAGGCCTACCTCGATGCCCAGGAGTGGACACGGATGGCGATTCTCAACATGGCCAGGGTCGGTCGTTTCTCCTCGGACCGCACCATTCGAGAGTACGCACGAGACATCTGGTCCATCCAGCCGATCGAGATCAAGCTGTAAGGGCAAATTTGGTGAGCTGCGACGCCGGCCATTCTTCCGGTCGCGACCAACGGCCCAGCTGCTGAGATTTGGTTGTGCCCTAGCCTTCCGCTTGCGCTTCGGCCCAAACTCACTGATGGGTGCCTCGGCGGGCACCCACCGCGGGTGCGCGAAGGCAGACCAACATGGCTTTCATCGGCTTTGACGTTTACGGAACGCTGGTCGACCCGCTCGCGATGAAGGGGCCTCTAGAAGCCCACGTCGGCGAGCTCGCCGCGGGGTTTGCCACAACCTGGCGGCAGCATCAGCTCGACTCGTGCTTCCGGCGTGCGCTGATGAGGCGGTACGCCAACTTCGACGTTGTCACCCGGGATGCCCTACACTTTACCGCGCGCCTCCTCGGAGTGCCGATTTCCGCTGGCGCGGAAAACGAGCTCCTGGCGGCCTACTTGGAGCTGCCGGCATTTCCCGACGCGCGACCCGGTCTCGCTGCCCTCGGAGCGGATGGGCACACGTTGGTGGCCTTCTCCAATGGCGTCGAGTCCTCGCTGCGCAAGCTCCTCTCACAGGCGCGGCTCTTGCCCCCCTTGTCGGCCGTGGTGAGCGTCGACGACGTTCAGACCTACAAGCCGAACCCGGCCGTGTACCAACAGCTGGTGAGCCGTGGCGGCGCACCCGCTGACCAGACCTGGCTGGTGTCGTCCAATGCCTGGGACGTCCTGGGTGCTAAGTCCGCGGGACTCCGAGCTGCGTGGGTGCGGCGCAACCTGCAGGCGCCCTGGGAGGGCTGGGGCATCGCCGAGCCGGACCTGGTGGTTGGCTCCCTCGGTGAGCTCGCCGGTCGCATTGCCGGTTCTTGACGTCGCCAAAGGACAGCGAGGGACCAGGCGTCCAAGGGTTGCTCAACGGGGAAAACTAGGCCACTACCGACCGGTAGGTCGTTGCATACCTACCGGTCGGTAGGCTAAGGGAGCTAGGAGATTCTTGTCCTGGAAGCCCGGGCGCCTGGCCGATGACGACACGTACCCCCGACGACGCA
>JBKQSS010000065.1:0-28225 GCA_052143535.1 Myxococcaceae bacterium
GGCGACTCCCACCCCGAAAAGGCGAAGTAGGCGTGGGACGGTCCGCGCAGGGGTGAGGGGTCATTAAAGGCGAGGAAGGGGACGCCGTCGATGCTCCAGGAGATTTCGCCGCCCTTGCGCTGGATGACCCAGTGGTAGCGGCGCCCCGGCTCCACGTGAGGGTTGGTGCGCTCCGCCACGTTCGGCCCATGCTCCTCTTGGCGGGCGAGCACGCTCTTGGTGTTTCGCCAGCCGCCGAACACGAAGACGTAGCCGGTCGCGTCGTAGGCGGCCTCGGGCGGTCCGGCGTGGGCACTGCGGCCGTCTCCCCAGGCCTCGACCTTGATGTCGCCGTCCGGGCTGTCGGTCCAGGCGTCGAACTCGATGGTGGCGTCCTCGGGGATGGGGCGGCGCAGCCACACCGGGTGGTTGTGGGCATGCTCCACCGTGAGGACTCCGTTTTCGAGGTGTGCTGCCGTCGGGTCAGTGGCGAGCCAGTCCTTTCCGAGCGCGCTCCGCTCGAAGTCGTCGCTCGAGGGGCCCGGGCCGACTTCCGGCACCACCGCTTCGGCCGAGAAGGGGGCGGCGTCTAGGGGCGTGACACGGAAGTTGTCGTAGTAGACGTCTCCCTCGACGCTGGAGAGCCCCACCCGGTCGTGCCAAGGGCCGTGCAGCGGGAAGGGGTCTCGGAACTCGACGATGCGCTGGCCGTCGACCCACCAGCGCATGGTGTCTCCCCGGCGTTCGACGCGCATCCGGTACACCCGTCCCGGCTCAATGGAGACCGGAGGCCCTTCCACCCGCACCCCGGAGTTCGACCCGTAGCCGACGGCGGTGATGGAGCTTGCGCCTGCAGAGCGGGCCTTTTCCTGCCAGCGCTGGAGCGTGGGGGCGTTCTCGTCGAGTCGAACCAACGTGGCTGGCAGACGCCCCGGCACCCCCACGGCAGACCACGGCGCGTACACCAACTCGTAGCCAGAGAGGTGGTCGTAGCCGTTACCAAAAATCTCCACCCGGATTTCGCCCTCCTGGCTTGGCGCGTGTGCGTCGAATTCCACCGCCACGTTGTCCGGTAGCGTGGCCTTCAACCAAAGAGGATTGTTCTTCGTCCCTGGGGAGAGGAGCTCGCCATTGATGACGCGGGGGAAGCCTCCCAGGCTGTGGTAGTGCGCCGCCACCGTGCTCGCGTCAGTGAAGTTGTCAGCGAAGGGGAGGGGAACCCCCGCCTCCGGCAGCGGGCGGAAGGGCCGGATGAGAAGCGGGATGTTCACCGCGAAGATGACCGCAAGGAGAGTCAACCAGCCCCGTCGGCTCAGCCGGTTGCCGGAGGCCAAGGCGGCGCTCGAGGCTGGCTTCGGGGCGCTCATCCGTCGGCCTTTTTCCAGGCCTCCGGCGGGGTGCTGCTCCCTCCGGTCCGCGCCCCCGTGTGGGTCTTCATTGAGGTCGCGAGTTGTACCACTGCTCCGGCGAAAGCCAGTGCGCCTGCGGCGCAGAGCAGCCAGATGGGGTGCGTCCGGGCAAGCGCCGACACCGCCGGAATGCCCGCCAGCAGCCTCAGCCCGCCGAGCAGCAGAAGGGCCGCGCCGCTGGTTGCTGCCACCAAGACGCGCAGCGCCCGGTGAAGGACAGCAGCGACCGCCCCAGCCAGAAGTGCCGCCGGGACGAAGCCCAGCAGAAAGCCGGTATTTCCGACCAGTTCTCCGAAGGCCAGGCCCACTGGAGCCCCGAAGGCGATGGCCACCACCACCGAGGGTGCCAGCGCGCCGATGCCGAAAAGCACCAGGGCCGAGCCCGCAGCGAGGGCCGTCTCACTTCCTGACAGCCCGAGTGGCCCGGCCAGAGCCTCCCCCCAGAACAGGCCAAGGAGCGCCCCCACCGGGGCGGCGATGACTCGAAAGGCCTTTCCACCACCGGCCACCAGGAAAAAGGCGCCCACCAGGACTGCCGCCAATGCCAGCCCCCAGGGCAAGCGGGCAGGAAACGACAGCCACGCCGCTGGGTCGGACGTGCGGAACACGCCGAAGGCGTCGGTCAGCACTGAAAAATTCACGGGTGTGCGCTGCGGACAATCGCGAGCAAAATCAGAGCGAGCGCCAGTACCAGGGCGAATACCCCAAAGAGGAGTACCGGCCAGTTAACGTCCGTGCGTCGAAGGACATCGCGGGCCTCGGCTGCGCTGGCCGGCGAGGGCGGGGCCAGCACCACGGCCGCTGCCAGTCGGCGTGCTGCCACCACGTCCCCATCGTCTAAAGCCCGCCACGCCGCCTGGAGGAGCTCGCTCCGCTGCTCGCTTCTTTCTGTCTTGGCCATCTTGCGCCCGGTTCTATAGCGCAGGAATGGGCCCGCCCGTCGATGGTATCTGTCCTTCACCCATGTCCGCTCCTACCCTCCCGCGCCGAGCCCTACTCGCCGCCCTCCCAGGCCTCTTCTTGCCGAGGCGGGCCCAGGCCTTCGGGGAGGGTTCGCGCTTCGTCCCGGCCGTGGCCCAGCACGGGGGCCGATGGAACGCGCGGCTCTCCGGACTGCGGCGCATCGCCTGGGAGCTGCAGCGTCGGACGTCGGTCGAGGTGGTGGCCGAGGCGCGCCCGTTGGGCCTCAACGCGCGACTCTTCGACTTTCCCTTTCTCTACTTCGGAGGGGAGGGCGACTTTCCTCCGCTTTCGCCTTCTGAGTTAGAGACCCTCCGCCGGTACCTCACCTACGGTGGCTTCGTCTTGGGCGATGCCAACGACGGCTCCTCTGGCACCGGCTTCGACGCCGCCTTCCGCCGGGAGATGGCCCGCGTCCTGCCCGCCTCCCCGCTGCAGCCGCTGCCTTCGACGCATGTCGTCTTCAAAACCTTCTACCTGCTCGATTCAGCTCCTGGCCGCCTTTTCACCCATCCGCAGCTTCATGCCGCCCTGGTGGGCGGCCGGGCCGCAGTCCTCTACTCGCAAAACGACCTGGCCGGCGCATGGGCCCGGGACGAGGGCGGGGACTACGCCTTCGAAGTCGTGCCCGGCGGCGAGGCACAGCGTGAGCTGGCCGTCCGGACCGGCATCAACATTTGCATGTACGCGCTTTGCCTCGACTACAAGGACGACGCGGTGCATTTGCCGTTGATTCTCAAGAAGCGCAGATGAACGCAGCGGACTCGACGGCATGGAAGCTGGTGAGCCTATCTCCGCTGCCCAGCTGGGCGCTGGTGGCGCTGGCGGTGGCGGTCGCGCTGGGCGTCCTGCTTGCCGCCGTCGGCCTACGGCAGGAGGCCTCGCTGTGGCGCCGCTTGGCGCTCCTCGGCCTGCGCACGGTGGCGGCGGTCGCCGCCCTGTTTCTTCTGCTCGAGCCGGGGGTGCGGACGCTTCAGGTGGCGCGGGTGAAGAACCGAGTGGCGGTGCTGGTGGACCGAAGCGCGTCCATGGGGTTGCCCGTCGGTCCCGGCGGAGGCAGCCGGAGCGCTGCGGTGGCCGAGGCGCTGGAACGGATTGCGCCCGGACTGAAAGGGCTGGAGGAGCGCTTCACCGTGGAATTGCTCGGCTTCGAGCCGGCCCTGGTGCCGGTGAGTGAGGAGATTCTCCGCACCGCTCCGGCACTCGGTACGCGCACGGACTTGCTCGGCGCTCTCCGCGCTCTGCGGGCGACCGACACTGGGGGGAGCCGAAAGCTGTCGGGCGTGCTGCTCTTTTCCGATGGTGCTGACAATACCGAGTTGCAGGGCGGCATCTCTCCCCACGCTCGGGCGGAGCTCACAGCGCTGGGGTTCCCGGTCTCCACGGTGCAGGTCGGGGACCCCTCGCTCCTGGATGTGGCCCTTGAAAACCTCAAGGTTGACGACTTCGCTTTCGTCCGAAATGCCGTGGCGGTGGAGGTTGAGCTCCGAGTCCGAGGCCTGCCTGGGCGCGACGTTCCGGTGGTGCTTGAGCGCGAGGGGCAAGTCCTAGGAACCAAGACCGTGCACGTCAACGGTGCAGACGAAACCATCCCCGTCTCGTTCAGCTTCACCCCCGACCAGACCGGTCGCTTCGTCTACACCCTCAGTGCACCGGTGTTCCCCGGTGAGGCGGTGACCGAGAACAACACCCGAAGCTTCGTGCTCAAAGTCATTCGCGACCGCGTCCGTGTGCTGTTGGTGGTCGGGCGTCCCTCCTGGGACGAGCGCTTCCTGCGAGCTTTGCTGCGCCAGGACGCCAACGTGGACTTGGTTTCCTTCTACATCCTGCGGACCAGCAGTGACGACACCCAGACACGCAACCCCGAGCGCGAGCTCTCCCTCATCCCCTTCCCAATGGAGGAGATTTTCGACGCCAAGTTGAGCACCTTCGATGTGGTGATTTTTCAAAACTTCGGCCACTCGGACCCGCAGCTCTCCATCGCGCAGTACGAGCGGAAGCTCGAGCAATACGTCTCCAACGGAGGGGCGCTGGTGGCCATCGGTGGCGACCGGGCCTTCGGTGACAGCCGCGCCAGCTACCCGATTCTCGACCGCGCCCTGCCGGTGGACTCGGTCGGTCAGGCGGCGAGTGTCGCTCCCTACCGCGTGCACCTGACGGCGGAGGGCCAGCGCCACCCGGTGACTAGCGTTTTGTCCACGGCGGCTGCGTCGGTTGCTGCCTGGGATGAATTGCCGGCCGGCTCCGGCGTCAACTTGGTACGAGCCAAGCCAGGGGCGACTGTCCTGCTCGACCATCCTGGACTCCTGGTAGATGCAAAGCCGGCTCCGGTGCTGGCACTGTGGGAGCATGGCCGTGGACGTGCAATGGCGTTGATGACCGATGACAGCTGGACATGGGCCTTCACCGTCCATCGCAACGGTGACCCGAGTCGGCTGTACGACCGGTTCTGGGGCAATGCCCTGCGCTGGCTGGTGCGCGATCCAGACCTCACCACCCTTCAAGTTACCGCCGACCCGCCATCGGTCGAGCCCGGGACCCCGGTGGGAGCGGTGGTCACTGCCCGCGAAGCCGATTACCAGCCGGCGGTCGGCGCGGAAGTCACGGTGGAGCTTTCCAGTGTCCGAGACCGCCGGGTGGTGGGAAACCTGCGGGCCACCACCGGGGCAGACGGCACAGCGCGGGTGAGTTTTCCTCCCCAGCCGGTCGGCGCTTACCGCCTGCATGCGCAGGCGATGTCCGGGGAGCGACTGCTGGGCGAGGGTCAGGACGCCGTGGCCGTGCGGACGCTGGGCCTGGAGCTCACCGATGCGACGGTGCGCGCGGACCTCCTCGCCGGCCTCGCTCGGGATACTGGAGGCAGGGTCTACCGCTTGCCTCTGCAGGCACTGCCCGACTTTCCCCTCCTCGACCCGCCGGTGGTCGAGGTCGGCCGGAGTCGAGACCGACCAGTCTGGGACCGGTGGGAGTGGCTGCTTTTGCTGGCGACCGCGCTCGGCCTGGAGTGGGTCCTCCGGCGCCGCTTCGGGTACATCTAAAATGCTTTCCCTTCTCGCCGCGCTGCTCATCGGAGCCGCAGGCGCCCCGCAGAGCTGGCAAGAGCTGAAGTCGGCTCACTTCACCCTGCGCACCAATCTCGACCCGGACACCGCCATGCAGGCTGCGGTGGAAATAGAACGCACCCGCACGGCGCTGGTGGCCGCGATGTGGCCGGCGGTGCACGAAGTTGGTGTCGAGCCCGTCGACATCATCGTCTTTCGGGACCGCTTGGAGTTTGAACGCTACGCCGGCGACGGGAGTCGAGGCATCTACTCGCACTCGGCGCTCCCCCCCCGCATCATCCTCTGGGGCTCGCCCGAGCGTTGGGAACAGCGACCGGGGGCCGAGCTCGTTTTGCCGCCCACCAACCCCCGCCGCCCGGCGTCGGTGGGGCAGGACGAGCTGGCGGTGCATTTGCAATATGTCCAAAACGGTTCTTCCTCGGTACTTCGGCACGAGCTCGCCCACCACGTGGCCTCGGCCGTCTACCCACGGCTTCCCCTCTGGTTCTCCGAGGGTCAGGCGGAATTCCTCGAATCACTCAAGTTGTCCGAGGACGGGCGCAAGGCCACCCTCGGTCTCATCAATCCCACGGCCTGGCGCGAATACCGCCGGGTGCGAAGCACCAACATCCTCGACGTCCTGCGCTGGAGCACGCCTCTGCCCGGGCTCTCGCAGAGCGAATCCATGGGGCTGTACGGGGCCGCCTGGCAGCTTTACCAGTACCTCTTCACGACACACCCCGACGAGCTGCGCTGTCTACAGGAGCAGCTGGCGGCGCGCGTGGAGATTGCCGAGGGTTGGGCCCGGTGCTTCCCGCACCTCGTGGCGGACCAGCTCGCCAACGCGGTGTGGGAATTCTCGCGGAACGGAACCCCCCGGCTGGTCGAGATTGCGGTGCCGGCGGTGGGCTTCGAGGTGAATGTCCGCCCGCTGACTGAGGCGGAGGTGCATCTGCTCCACGCCGAGGTGGCCCTGGCCGCTCCGCGTCGAGACGACCTCCTTCAGGAGGCGACCAGCGAGTTGGACCGAGCGCTGGCGCTGGACCCGGCCTCCGTCGGCGCACTGCAGCTGGTGGCGCCTCTGGTGCCACCTCACACGCGACTCGACAACGCACATCGCGCTGTCCAAGCCCACCCCGAGGATGGCTGGGCCTGGCTCCTTTTGGCCGATGCGCTGTGGGATACGGCGGGGCCCGCAGGAGAGCGGGACCGGGCCTACCGACGGGCGGTGGCGCTGCTGCCAGACAGTCCGCTGGTCCTCGCCCGCATGGCGCAAAATCTCCTCTCGCGTGATGAACGGACGGAGGCGCTCGTGGTCGCAGAGCGGGCCGCTCAGCTGGCGCCGTGGAACGGCGAGGTGCTCGCCATTGATGGGCTTGCGCTGGCCGCCGCGGGGCGCTGCAGTGAGGGCTTTTCCATCGCGAAGCAAGCGAGGGCGCTGCTCCCCGCGGGAGACACTGGGCTGAGCAAGGCGCTGGACGTTGGCTTGAGCCGAGCCTGCCCCGAGGGGCTGCCTTCCGACGGCGGCGTCACCACCGGGCAACGTTAGAGGGTGCCGGAGCCGCTCGGGGCTAGGCAGCGCTCGGGGCGAGCAACTCGGTTTGGCACGGTGCACCGCGGCCGATGTGCCCTGACCGACAGGTACGGCACCAGGACTGCGGAATCCGCCGGCCACGCACCAGCCGAACCCCAAAGTCACGCTGGGTGTCCCCCAAGCGCTGGCAGCGCGGGCAGCGGGCTCGGGCGGGCATCGCCGCCCGCTCCTGCGCCTTTTTGCCGTGCTCGACGACGAGCGCTAGCGCCGCAGCGAAGCCCACCTTCCATCGCGTTTCGACGCGGCGTGTGCGCCCAGCTCCACGGCCCATGGGCGGGGTGACCAGGTCAATTCCGCCGAGCAGACTTTGCTGCTCGATGATCCGGCCAGGGCGGCCCTGCTTCCGTTCCATGAGAGGCACTCTCTCATGCGGGACTGACAATCCGTTCAGTATAGGCCCGCGTCCCGAGCGGCCCCCGCTGATTGGGGCTGAGGCGCTAGCGGTGCGCTAGCGGGTGATGACGCCGCAGGCGATTCGGTCGCCGGCGTTTCCAGCAGGCTGACTTTTGTAGTCGTCCGCGTTGGCATGGATGACGAGCGCAGTTCCGTCGGTGTCCAGCACCGCGTTCGGCCCTTCGGCCAAGGTGAGGCCCGTGGCGAAGAATTCGAAGTCCAACTTTCCATTCTTCGGGATGTCCAGGTTGGGAAGGTCGCCGGCGTGCACTCCGGCCGGGTCCAGCATGCCGTGAGCTTTCTGAGTGGGGTTGAAGTGGCCGCCCGAACTCTTGAAGGGAGGCTCGCATTTGCCCGTCTCGTGAAAGTGGATGGCGTGGATGCCTTGAGGGAGGCCGGAAAGACTTCCCCGCACCAGCAGGCCATGCGGAGTCTCGATGAGGAGGACGTTGCCAACCACCTTGCCTTTGAGGTCCTTGAGCTCGACGGCCTTGGTGGTGGTTGCAGCCCCAGCGGAAGCCGCAGGAGGGGGTGTCGACGTCGGAGACTGTCCAAACGAGAGACCCGAGGTGAACAGTGCGACCACCAGTCCTGCGCGAACGGCTTGTGTCATCACGTTCCTCCTGGAAGCTCGGACTCCTTAACCCTGGAGGGGGCACCTGGCGACTGCAAAACCGCGTCCGGCCCCGCCTCCCCCAGGTTGTCCAGAGGCACCGGAAGGGTGCGCGAGCGCCCGAAGGCAGGGGCCCACACCTGTTGCACCTCCGGGCTGTTGACGAAAGCGACAATCCGCTCGAAAGCGCGGCCAGCGCCGCCGAGGCGGTGCCCCCAATCCCGGCCGGCGAGCGACAGATTTGGGACTGACGGGCCGAGGTCCGCGCTATGCCGCCCGGCGCTGGCGCCGAGCTGCCACACCCGCTCCGGGACGACGAGCGGCGCGAAACGAGCGTGTCGGTGCGCTGGGACGCACCCTGGAGACTCGAGCAGCGCCGCGGAGAGTGGCAGCTCACGGAGGTTGAAGACGAGCTTCCCTGGGTGCCGATGCGGGTCGAAGCGCCCCGTCATCCGGTGGTCTCCGCGGGGAATGAGGCGCCGGTCAAGGTAACAAAACGCCCGGGCCGAGTCGGGCACGCCGCTTCGGTGGCGCGCCCCGGCATAGCGGAAGAAGGTTCGAACCGAGCTCGGCTCAGCTTTTCGGGGCAGCCCGGGGGTACGGCGAAGCGCTTCCAGCTTGCCCAAGAGGTGGGCCAGTCCGTACGCCTTGGCGAAGCGCCCAAGCTGGCGGGGGGAGGCTTTGAGGAAGGCATCCACGCGGGCCAACAGCGCGTCCGCATCCGCGTCCACCAGCAATTCGTCGAAGCGCGTCTTGAGCCCCGTGAAGTGTACCGGCACCAATCGGTCGAGGGGCTCCCCGCGCTCGCGCCAGGCGGCGTCGAGCTCGCGCGCCTCGGCGCTGGTCGGCCGAAGGTTCCACTCGGGTGCCTCCGGAACAAAGCGCAGCTCGCGTCCGAATTGCAGGGCCTTGCCGGGGAGTCGCTGACGGAACCGCGCCACGCGCCGCGGTCCGGCACAGCGCCAGACGCTGATGCAGGTGCGCACTCGGGTGTCCGGGAAGGCGCCCGAGCCGAGGTCGAGCACGTGCTCGAGGACAAGCGAGCTGAGGAGGTGCTTGCGGAGAGGCGCGTAGAGGAAGGCGTCGAGCAACGTGGCGGGGGTCAGCCAAGCGAGGACGCCCCGCTTCCCCTGGAGGTGCTGGGCGGCGAGAAGCACGAAGAAGGCGAAGTCGTCGCGGAGACTGGTGCCTCGGGGGAGCGGGTCCTCGAGGCCGACCCGAGCCAGAAGCCCAGCGTACGCTTGAGGGTCTCGCAGCAACGGCGACGTGCCGTTGTACGGCGGGTTTCCTAGCCACAGCTCGACCTGCCCAGCCGGCAAGGTGGCCTCTAACCTGGCCCAGCCCTCGCGCAAGCCGTCGCCGACCAGCACCTGGGCGCGTGGGACGCGGTCGCGGGCTGCGGCGGCAAGCACCGCTGACAGCTCGAGGCCAACCAATCGGGCCCTCGGGAGCCGAATGGAGGCGGCCTCTAGGAAGGCCCCGTCCCCACAGGCTGGGTCAACCACCGTCAGGCGTCCCGCTGGAAGCAGCGGCAGGGCCAGCTCGAGGACCGTCTGGACCAGCTCCGGCGGCGTCAGGTACACGCCATGGCGTCGCCGGTCGTGGTCCTGGGGCACGACGGCCGCCTGCCGTGGGAGGAGCGGGTGCAAAGGCCTGAAGGGTACACCTCTGGCCCGACGGCTTCCCCCCTGGCGGGCTCTGCCTCGAGCCAGCCACACACCAAGGCAGTTCCCCCTGGGAGCGCGCCCGGGGCCCTGCGGTGCGTCGCCTGGCCGTGTTAGGTGCTGGGGTGGCCCATGTCCTTTACCCATCTGCACCTTCACACCCTGTACTCCCTGCTCGACGGCGCGATTCGCATGAAGGACCTCATCAAGACGGTCCAAGCGAAGGGGATGTCGGCCGTCGCCGTCACCGACCACGGCAACATGTTCGGGGCCATCGACTTCTACCGGAAGGCCAAGGACGCGGGCATTAAGCCCATTCTGGGAATGGAGGCGTATGTGGCCGGCGACAAGGGTCGCGCCGACCGGAACGAGAAGGTGGCCCACCACCTCATCCTTCTCGCCAAGAACGACGAGGGCTACGCCAACCTTCGAATTCTCGCTTCGCGGGCGTACCTCGACGGCTTCTACTACCACCCCCGAATCGACAAGCAGCTGCTGAAGGAACACAGCACCGGGTTGTTCGGCCTGACCGCTTGCCTCGGCGGAGAGGTGACGTCTGCCTGCTTCCGAGGGGACATGGACCACGCCCGACGGACGGCGCGCGAGTACAAGGAGATTTTTGCCCCCGGACACTTCTTCCTCGAGGTCCAATCCAACGGCCTTCCCGAGCAAGAGCTGGCCAACACCAATCTCAAACAACTCTCCCGGGATGTCGACGTCCCCCTGGTCGCCACCGCCGACGCTCACTACATCAAACGCGAGGACGCGCGCGCGCACGAGCTCCTGATGGCCATCGCCTCCGGGAAAACATTGGCCGACAACAAGCGCATGAAACACACCACCGACAAGCTCTACGTCACCAGCCCGGAGGAGATGCTGGCCTGCTTCGCCGATGTCCCGGAGGCGGTGCACAACACGATGCGCATCGCCGAGGCCTGCACCCTGGAGTTGAAGCTGGGCAAGCCGATGCTCCCCACCTTTCGGGTGCCCGAGGCGCACACCCCGGACTCGTACACGGCGGAGCTGGCCACCCGTGGGATGGAAGAGCGCTTCCGCGAGCTGAGCTACCCGGTCGACCGCGAGGTCTACCTGCACCGTCTCGGCACCGAGCTGGCGATGATTTCGGCCATGGGGTTCTCCAGCTACTTTCTCATCGTCCAGGACTTCATCAACTGGGCCAAGCGCAACGGAATCCCGGTCGGACCTGGCCGGGGGTCAGGCGCCGGCTCGCTGGTGGCCTATGCCCTGCGGATTACCGACCTCGACCCCCTTCCCTACAACTTGCTCTTCGAGCGGTTTCTCAACCCGGAGCGGGTGTCGATGCCGGATTTCGACATCGACTTCTGCCAGGAGCGACGCGACGAGGTGATTGAGTACGTCGCGGGCAAATACGGTCAGAACAACGTCGGCCAAATCATCACTTTCGGCTCCCTCAAAGCGAAGAGCGTGCTGCGCGATGTGGCGCGGGTTTTCGGGTTGCCCTTCTCCGAGGGCGACCGCATCGCCAAGCTGGTCCCAGAAATTCTCAACATCACCCTCAAAGAGGCCATCGAGAAGGAGCCGCGCCTCAAGGAGATGATTGACGCGCCCACCGTGCTGGGCACGCTCGAGGATGGCCGGCAGGTCACCTCCCGGGAGTTGCTCGAGATTGCCCTCGCTCTGGAAGGACTTCACCGGCAGGCGGGAATGCACGCCGCCGGCGTGGTCATCGCCGACCAGCCGCTTTGGAATTACGTCCCCATCTACCAGCCGCCCGGCGAGAAGGTGCTGATTACTCAGTTCGCCAAGGACGAAGTGGAGGCCGCCGGGTTGGTGAAGTTCGACTTTCTCGGGCTGACCACGCTCACCGTCATCCAGCACGCCCTGACGCTCATCAACCGCAATCGGCCGGGTGACCAGCAGTTACAGGCGCACCAAATTCCCATCGCCGACCCGGCGACCTTCCAGCTCATCTCGCGGGGCGATACGGCGGGTGTCTTTCAGATGGAGTCCAGCGGCTTCACCGAGATGGTGATGAAGCTCAAGCCGACCTGCTTCGAGGACGTCATTGCAGCCGGTGCGCTGTACCGTCCCGGACCGCTCGACGCCGGCATGGTCGACGTCTTCATCGCCCGCAAACACGGGCGGGAGAAGGTGGTCTACCCGCACCCGGCGCTGGAGCCGGTGCTCAAGGACACCTACGGCGTCATCGTCTACCAAGAGCAGGTGATGCAGATTAGCCAGGTGCTGGGCGGCTACTCGCTCGGTCGCGCCGACCTGCTCCGCCGGGCGATGGGCAAGAAGAAGGCCGAGGTGATGCAAGCCGAACGGGCGGGCTTCCTCGATGGCTGCCGTCATAAGGGAGTCGACCCCAAGGTCGCCGGAGAGATTTTCGACCTGATGGAGAAGTTTGGCGAGTACGGGTTCAACAAATCGCACTCCGCGGCTTATGGGCTCATCACCCTGCAGACGGCCTGGCTCAAGGCTCACTACCCCACCGAGTTCATGGCGGCGCTGCTGACCAGCGAGAAGGACAATACCGACAAGGTGGTGGCCCACATTGCCGAGGCCCGCGCCGCCGGACTGGAAGTGCTGCCTCCAGATGTCAATCAATCGGACCTCGCCTTCGGAGCGGTGGAAGGCAAAATCCGTTTCGGCCTGGGCGCCATCAAAGGCGTCGGAGAGAGCGCCATCGAGGCCATCCTCGAAGCGCGTGCCAAGGGGGCTTTTCGAGACCTGTTCGACTTCTGCGAACGGGTCGATGCACGGCGCGTCAACCGGAAGGGCCTTGAGGCGCTGGTCAAGGCGGGCGCCTTCGACTTCGAGCGGCGTCCGCGGCGGCAGCTCTTCTTGAGTGTCGAGCGCGCCACAGAGCGCGGAGCCTCCGCACAGCGCGACCGGGCGGTGGGCCAGTCCTCACTCTTTGGCTTGCTCGGGGCGGCGGATTCCTCGACGCGGGCCCCGGTGGCGAGCGGCGAGTACGTGGCCAGCGAGGAATGGCCCGAGAAGGAGCGTCTGGCGGCCGAGAAGGAGGCCATCGGTTTCTACGTCTCCGGACATCCACTGCACCAGTACGAGCGCGAGCTGCGGCGCTGGGCACGGCCGGCAGCTTCGGTGCAAAGGGCCCGGCGCGACGAAACCGTCGCCGTCGCTGGCATCGTGGCCCAGCTTCGGGAGCGACCGACGAAGACTGGCAAGCGCATGGCCTGGGTGACGTTGGAAGACCTTTCCGGTTCCGTGGAGTTGGTGTGCTTCCCAGGCAAGGAGGCTGGGCGCAGCGTGATGGGCCGAGACGGCAAATGGACCAAGGGCGCGGCTCGGCCTGGCTATGAGGCTTGGGAGCAGCTTCTCAAGGCAGATGACCCCATTCTGGTCACCGGAACAGTCCAGGTGAACAGTCGGGACGAGGAGAACCCAGTCGCGGAGCTCATCGTGGAGCAAGTGCAAAGCTTGAAGGAAGTGCGGGACAAGCGACTGAAGCGACTCGAGTTGCGGGTGCGGGCGGACCTGGTGACCGACGAACGGCTCGAGGAGCTGTCGCGCCTGGCCCAGTCGCACGCCGGGGCCACCCCCATCGCGCTGTCCATCGTCTTCCCTGGAGAGGCGGAGGCGGTCATCGGCGCCCCCCTCAAAGTGGACGTCACCGACGAGCTCATCTCGCAGGTGGACCGACTCTTTGGAGAGAAAGTGGTCGAGCTCGGCTGAGCAGTTGTCGCCCAGCCTAGCGTTTGCGCTGGGCTTCGCAGGGGCTTGTGCGACACTCCCCGGCCATGGGGCCGCGCGCCAGGGCGCTCTACCTGACATGCGCCCTGTGGAGCCTGTGGCTTGGCTGTCGGCCCAGCACCTCGCCGCAGTACGAAGAAGCCCACCGCCTCTTCAGTCAGCTGTACGCCATCCACCTCGACGCGGCCTATGCGCGCCCGGAAATGGACCGTGTGGTGAGCCTGTTGGAGGCGGTTCCGGCGGACAGCTTGGACGCCGCAGCGGCGCGCGAGTTGCTGGCGCGAATTCGAGCTGGCCGCGAGGGGCTCGCGCGCGAGGAGGAGCTTCGCCGCCGCCTCGTCCAAGAGCTTCTGTCCGCCGCCGACGACTCGGACGCAACCCCCGAGGACGCCGGCCCCCTGCGCCCGGCGCCCTCGGGCAGTGACGCTGGCCGTTTACCCGAGCGCATCGACGCCGGGGTTCGCCGGCGCCACTCGCTGTCGGCCTGTGCTGCCTCAGCGTCCCGCATCCTGCTTCCCTTTGAGGCACGGGACACGGCCGTCGTCACTCAGGGCAACAACGGACGCTTCACTCACCAGGGAGCCGCGCGCTTCGCCTTCGACTTCAATGTGGCCATCGGGACCCCAATCGTCGCAGTGGCTCCGGGCCTGGTGGTCCAAACCCAGGACCGCTTCGACCGCTCGGCAGACATGGACCCCGACCAGTACAACTTTGTGCTCATCGACCACGGCAACGGAGTGCTGAGCGAGTATGGCCATTTGCGCCACCACGGGACTCGGGTTCGACCGGGCCAGCGGGTGGGCCAAGGCGAGCTCATCGGTTACTCCGGAGACACCGGCAGGTCCACTGGACCGCACCTGCACTTCGCGGTGGAGAATGCCAGCCTGGAGTCACAGCCAGCGTGCTTTCTGGACGTCGAGACCGGCGTCCCGCAAGTCGGGCAGGTGGTTGAGTCCGGCAACGTGGCTGGGCCGGAATTCACTGGCGACGTGACCGTGGCCACCGTCCCGCCCGGCAGCTTCGCCAGTCAGCGAATTGCTCTGGAGTCGGAATTGCCCCTCTTGCTGCCGAATACGGTTGTGGAAATTCGCGGGCGAGTCGAAGCCCCCTCGCGGGAGGTTTTGCTTTGGGTGCGCCCCCAGGGAGAGACGGAAGCGGTGCGGCGAGTGGCAGTGCCAGTCGACGCCGAGGGGCGTTTCCAGGTGACGCTGCCACTGGAGGGGCTCGAAGGCATCCAGTGGATTGGCTTTTCCCGGGTCGAGCCCCGAGGGGCCCGAAAGGGCTGGGCCCTTCACCGTTTCGCGGTGGCCGCCCTGCCCTCGCCTTGAAGGGGAGTCATCCCAGCTCGGTCGCGGCCAGCCCGTGCGCCAGCGCGGCGCGCGAAAAGACGCCTCGGTCGAGCACCAGCGACTCGAGGAGCGACACTGGTGTCACGTCAAAGGCAGGGTTGAAGACCTTCACGTTGCTCGGCGCCCAGCGCAGCGCACCGTAGCCCCGAACCTCGGGGGCGGCCCGCTCTTCGATGGGAATGTCTCGACCGCTGGCGCAAGCGAGGTCGACAGTCGACCAAGGCGCGACCGGGTGGAAGGGGACGCCGTGGTGGCGAGCCACAATGGCCAGGGCGTAGGTGCCCACCTTGTTGGCGAAGTCGCCGTTGGCGGCAATGCGGTCGGCTCCCACCAGCACCCGTTGCACTTTCCCCTGGGCGAGGACGGTGGCCGCCATGCTGTCGGTGATGAGGGTGTGGGGGATGCCGAGGCGGCCGAGCTCCCACGTGGTCAGTCGCGCGCCCTGAAGCAACGGCCGTGTCTCGTCGACCCACACCTGCGGCTGCTTGCCCTTCTCGTGAGCTCGCCGAATCACGCCGAGCGCGGTTCCAATGCCGGCAGACACCAACCCGCCGGTGTTGCAATGGGTGAGAATTCCCTCGCCGTGCGCGATGAGGGTCGCCCCCTGGTTCGCCATCCGCTCACAGAATTGGACGTCCTGGTCGAAAATGGCCTCGGCCTGCTTCACCAAGTCCGTGACGCCACCGCCGGCCGCAAGCACCCCTTCCATTTGGTCCATGGCCCAGCGCAGGTTGACCGCGGTGGGCCTGGTGGCGCGCAGCACGCACTCCGCTCGCTCGAGCTCAGAACTGGATGCACCATGCTCGGCATGGGCGGCCAGGCTGAGAGCCGCCGAGACGCCGATGAGGGGCGCGCCACGGACGGTGAGGCGGCGGATGTACTCGGCCATTGCCGAGGGGCTGGTCCCGTCTAGCCACTCCTCGACGTCCGGCAGACGGGTTTGGTCGAGCACCAGGAGGCGCCCGTCTTCCGTCTTTAAGCCGAGCGAGTTCAGGTCCCTCACATGGCCCTCGTCTTCACAGAAGCTTCGGCCCGTTCTTCGCGCGGAGCAGCTGCAGCGCCCGGCGCTCGTCCTCTGGCAGGGGCTTCGCACCGCCCAGTTCGAACGCAGTCTTCAGAATCACCGCCGCGTGCTCCACGCGCTCGATGCCGTTGACGGCCTCGTCGAGCGACTCCCCCCAAGCCAGGGCGCCGTGTCGTGCCAGCAGCAGCAGCCGGTGCGCAGGCAAGAAGGGCCCAAGTTCGGTCCCCATCGCCTCACTGCCCGGGCGGGCATAGGGCACCACCGGAATTCTGCCTGCCGCGAGGATGACTTCCGGCAGTGCGTCCGAGGGCAGCTCGGTGAGCTCGGGGTGCGCCAGCGTCCAGCCGATGGCCGTGGGCGGGTGGGCGTGAACGACTGCGCGGGCTTCCGGGCAGCGCCGGTAAACCCAAAGGTGCATGGCTCGCTCGCTGGAGGGGGTGCCGGAGACGGTGACACCGTCGAGCCGCACCACGGCCATGTCTTCCGACCGAAGGCGGTACTTGTTGACGCCCGCGGGCGTGATGGCGATTTCGTCGTGGCCGAGGCGAAGAGAGACGTTGCCGTCGGCTGCGGCGAGCAGGTTCCGACGATGCAACCTTCGGCAGGCGTCACACACTGCCTGCAGCCCGTTGGCCTCGCTCGGCGAAGGGGTATCCACGAGTTACCGCTTGTAGCAAGCTGCAGCGTACAGTGGCGAGCGGCGGCGGGAGCCGACCAGTGGCCTTCCGGTGGAAGCCGGTGGGTCTCTTCGAGCGAGCGGCCACTCCCGGCAAAAAACCGCGCGTTGGCACCGCCGGTCTTGCTCTGGCCAGCGAGGTAGGCAGAGTAGTGAGGAGATGGCCCTCTCCGAAGACCAGGTGCGTGACGTTCTGAAAACGGTTCTTTTCCCGGGGCTCAACCGGGACATTCTGGCCATTGGCTTCGTGAAGGACCTCAGCGTCGTCGCAGGGGATGTCGGCTTTCGCCTGGAGCTGAGCTCCGATGCCCAACACGCGGCGAATGTCATCCGAGCCGAGTGTGAGAAGAAGCTGCTGCCTCTCGTCACTCCACACCGACTCACCATTCAGGTGGACCTCGTGCCGCGGGTGCTGGCCCGGATGCCGGTTCCCGCCCCGACCCCGGTCGACGCAGCGGCCCGCGCCCGACTGGCGCAAATCCGTTTCAAGGTAGCCGTGGCTTCAGGCAAAGGGGGCGTGGGCAAGTCCACCGTCACAGCCAATCTCGCAGTCGCGCTGGCCCGGCTTGGCTACAAGGTTGGGCTGATGGACCTCGACATTTACGGTCCCTCCCAGCAGATGATGATGGGCATCGCCGAGAAACCGTTCGTCGACGCGGAGGACGGCCTGCTTCAGCCGCAGCTTCGGCACCAGGTGCGAGTGGCGACGCTCGGCGCGATGATGGAGGTCGACCAGCCGGCGGTGTGGCGCGGTCCGATGGTGATGAAGGCCGTCGAACAGCTCCTCACCGGAGTCCGGTGGGGGCTACTGGACTTCCTCCTCGCCGATTTGCCACCGGGCACCGGTGACGTCCAACTGACCCTCACTCAGAAGGCCGCGCTGTCGGGTGCAGTCATCGTCACCACGCCTCAGGACGTCGCTCTGGTGGACGCCCGAAAAGGATTGGCCATGTTTCAGAAGGTGGGCGTGCGGGTGCTCGGCCTGGTGGAAAATATGGCCTCCTACCTGTGCCCGGCCTGCGGGCACGTCGCCCATCCCTTCAAGCATGGCGGCGGCCGCTCGACCGCTGAGAGGCTGGCCATCCCCTTTCTGGGCGAGATTCCGCTGCACCCGCAAATCGTCGAGGGGGGGGATGCCGGGACGCCGATTGTCGGGATGGAGCCCGACTCAGTGGCGGCGCTGGCCTTTGTCACTGCCGCTCGGGCCATCGCCGCCGCAGTCGGCGCATGACGCGCGGCGCCAAACGCTCAAGGTACCGCGTCTACAGCCTTGACAGCTGTGTTCCGCGGTTTCAGTGTGGCCCGGTTCTTCCCTGGGGTTGGCCGGAGGTTCGCGATGCAGATGCAACGCCGAGCGTTTCTCAAAGGAAGTGCGGCTGTTGGCGTCGGCTTGGCATTCTTTGAGTTGTCCGAGGCTCGGGCTGAGCTTCGGCTGCTGAAGATTGCAAAGACCACCGAAACGCGGAGCACCTGTCCGTATTGCGCGGTGTCCTGCGGCGTCATCATCCATACCCTCGGCGACAAGGCGAAGAACGTCGTGCCGATGGTGGTTCACGTGGAAGGGGACCCTGACCACCCCATCAATCGCGGCACGCTGTGTCCCAAAGGTTCGACTCTCCGGGACGACATCAACAACCCCAACCGATTGACGGTGCCCAAAGTCCGACGCCCAGGTTCTGACCACTGGGAAGAGATTTCCTGGGACGAAGCCATCAAGAAGATTGCGCGGCACATCAAGGACACCCGCGACCACACCTTCGTCGCCAAGAACGCAAAGGGTCAGGTGGTCAATCGCACGCCCGGCATCGCGGTCATTGGCGGCTGCACCGACACCAACGAGTTCAACTTCCTCCAGGACAAGTTCATGGCTGGCCTGGGAGTTGTCTATCGAGACAGTCAAGCTCGAGTATGACACGGTCCAACGGTGGCCAGTTTGGCCGCCACGTTCGGTCGCGGCGCAATGACCAATGGTTGGGTCGACATCAAGAATGCTGATGTCATCCTGGCCATGGGCGGTAACCCAGCTGAGAACCATCCCTGCGGCTTTAAGTGGGCCATTGAAGCGAAGAAGACGCGCAACGCGAAGTTGGTGGTTGTCGATCCGCGCTTCACCCGAACTGCCGCTGTCGCCGACGTGTACGCTCAGCTGCGCCCCGGCTCCGACATCGCCTTTCTCAACGGCATCATTCGCTATGCCATCGAGACGAAGCGCTTCCATGAAGAGTACGTGAAGCTCTTCACCAACGCTCCCTACATCATCAGCGAGCGGTTTGACTTCCACGAAGGGCTCTTCAGCGGTTGGGATGATACGACGAAGAACTACGACAAGACGGCATGGGCCTACCAGCCGAGCCCGACCACCAACGGGTACGACGTCGACACCACCCTGCAGCATCCGCGCTGTGTCTTTCAGCTCCTGAAGAAGCACGTCGAACGCTACACCCCGGAGATGGTAGAGCGGCTGACCGGTACGCCCAAGGAGACGTTCCTCAATGTCGCCAGGGTGGTGACCTCCACCGGGAACGCAGAAAAAGTCGGAACTGTCACTTACGCACTCGGTTGGACGCAGCACTCGGTGGGGGTGCAGATGATTCGCGCCGCCGCCACCCTGCAGCTGCTCCTCGGGAACGTGGGACGCCCCGGTGGGGGGGTGAACGCGCTGCGTGGCCACTCCAACATTCAGGGTTGCACGGACCTGGGAGGGACATTCGAGATTCTGTCCGGCTATCTGGCGACGCCACGGAGCGAGCTCCCCGACCTCGCGACCTACTTGGACAAGGTCCCACCGAAGACGCTCAACAATGAACCTTGGCCGTCGATGAATTACTGGCAGAACTACCCGAAATTCATGGTCTCCCTGCTCAAGGCTTTCTATGGCAAGGCGGCGACCAAGGACAATGAGTTCGGCTACTCGTGGCTTCCCAAGACCGATGGCAACTACTCCTGGATGTACCTCTTCGACGAGATGTACCGGGGCAGCTCCAACCGCGCCGGGGGGGTGGAACCGGGTCCGGAAGGGCTCATCACCGCCGGGATGAATCCCGCTGGCATCGGCCCCAACGTTCCGAAGATGATTGGCGCGATGTCCAAGCTGAAGTGGCTGGTGGTGTTCGAGAACTACGAGATTGAAACCGCCACTTTTTGGAAGGCACCGAAGGAGTACGGCGGAGCGCCGCCTGCGGAAATCCAGACCGAAGTGTTCCAGCTTCCGGCCAGCGGTTTCGCGGAGAAGGATGGAAGCTTCACCAACTCGGCCCGCTGGATTCAGTGGAAGTGGAAGGCGGTCGATCCGCCCGGTCTGGCCAAGAGCGACCAGGAAATCCTGGCGCGCATTTTTCTGGCAGTTCGAGACCTCTACCAAAAGGAGGGTGGGGCGCTTCCGGAAGCGGTGCTCAACGTGGCCTGGAACTACACCAACCCGGCAAGCCCTGATCTGAGCGAGGTGCTCCGCGAGATTAACGGAAAGGCCGTGGAAGACCTCTTTGAGCCCCCGAAGGACCCGAAGGACTTAAAGGAGCCGAAGAAACTCATCAAGGCAGCCGGTCAGCAGCTCGATTCGTTCGGTCAGCTGCGCGCTGACGGTTCCACCAGCTGTGGGCTCTGGCTCTACACCGGCTGCTACACCGAAGCCGGTAACAACACCCAGCGGCGCAGCACCGCCGACCCCAGCGGGCTCGGCATGTACCACCAGTGGACGTTCAGCTGGCCGGCAAACCGCCGAGTTATGTACAACCGCGCTTCCGCGGATGCCGCCGGAAAGCCGTGGGATCCGAGTCGGCCGGGCATCCAGTGGAACGGCGAGAAGTGGATCGGCCCCGACGTCCCAGACATCGCACCCGATTCTCCGCCTGGAAAGTTTGGTGCGTTCATCATGCTGCCCGAGGGGGCCGGCCGGCTCTTCGCTCCGGTGCTGGCGGACGGACCTTTCGCGGAGCACTACGAAGCGGTGGAAGCGGCCATCGTGAATCCGCTTCACCCGAAGGTCACGTCGAACCCGGTCAGTCGGCGCTTCAGCACCAAATACGACAAGTATGGGACGGCAGCCGAATACCCGATTGTCTGTTCGACCTACCGGCTCACCGAGATGTACCACTACTGGACGAAGCACACGGAACGCCTCAACCAGCTACAGCCGGGGTTCTTCATCGAGCTCCCCGAGCAGCTGGCCAAGGACAACGGCATCGAGAATGGCGGGCAGGTACGGGTCATCTCCGCGCGAGGTGAGATTCAAGGGGTCGCGATGGTCACCAAGCGTCTGGGCCCGATGGTGGTCGACGGCAAGCCGCTCTGGCACATCGGCTTTCCCCTGCACTGGGGGTACACCGGAGACAAGGGCCACTTGGGTCCGTTGGCGAACTTCCTCACGCCCTCGGCAATGGATGCCAACACCTGGACGCCCGAATACAAAACCTTCCTGGTGCGGCTCGAGAAGGGCCGCCCCCTCGGGACGAGCTAAGGCGGGACGACGATGCCCATCCAAGGCCTTGAAATCCTCCAGTCGTCCGCCTCCCTGCGGGGCCAGCCCGCCGGGCTGCGAGAGCTCCCGAAGGTGTCGAAGTACATCGACACCACCACCTGCATCGGCTGCAAAGCGTGCGAGGTCGCTTGCCAGGAATGGAACGACCTGAACGTGGTGGCGACGCACCAAGTGGGCAGCTACCAGACCCTGCCCACCACTCAAGCCGACTTCTGGAATCTCATTCGCTTTAACGAGCAGGAATTCGAAGGCGGCCTTGCCTGGCTGATGCGTAAGGACCAGTGCATGCACTGCGCAGATCCGGGCTGCCTCGCGGCGTGCCCGGCGCCCGGCGCCATCGTCCAGTACGCCAATGGCATCGTCGACGTGAACGCCGAGAATTGCATCGGCTGCGGCCTGTGCGAAACGGGCTGCCCCTTCGACATTCCGCGCTTCTCAGCCAAGACCGGGAAGATGGCGAAGTGCACCCTGTGCGTCGACCGCGTCGATTCGGGGCTGGAGCCGGCCTGCATCAAGGCTTGCCCGACCGGCTGCCTGCATTTTGGCAGCAAGGACGACATGGTCGAGCTCGGCCATGCTCGGGTGAAGCAACTCCAAGCCAACGGCTTCGCCAACGCCATGCTCTACGACCCACCCGGTGTCGGCGGAACCGGCGTGGTCACGGTGCTGGCGCACGGCGACAAGCCGGAGCTCTATGGCCTGCCCAGGGACCCGCACGTCCCGCTGGCGGTGTCGCTGAGCAAACGCATCCTCAAGCCGCTCGGCATCTTTGCCATCGGCGCGACGCTGGTGGGCCTCTTCACGCACTACATCCGAACCGGTCCGAAGAAGCCCCACGACGACAACCCGCCCCGGACTGGAGGCTGACCATGGCTCAAGCCGTCTCGCCCCCGAATGTCGGACACGCAGACCCGGCCATCGCAGTGGCGCGCACCGTCGAGGATGTGGAGGTGGGGGACCGTATCGTGCGGCACACCCTCGCCACGCGCGCCATGCATTGGCTGGTCGGCACGAGCTTCATTCTCTGCTTCCTGAGCGGGATGCCCATCTGGACCCCCATCTTCGGTTGGATGGCGCCGCTCTTTGGTGGATTGGCTGTCTGTCGTTGGCTCCACCCCTTCCTCGGCGTTCTTTTTTCGGTGGGCCTCCTGTGGATGGCAGCCAGTTGGTGGAGCCAAATGCGGATGTCAGCAAATGACACCAAGTGGCTGAGCCCGGCTTACTTCGCCAAGTACTTACGCTTCGACTCGACAGACCCGGAGACCGGGAAATACAACGGTGGACAGAAGGCGCTGTTCTGGATGGCGTTGCTGGGAGGCGTGGCGCTCCTCCTCTCTGGCATCGTGCTCTGGTTCCCGAGCGTCATGCCACAGGGACTGCGCGAGGTTTCCTGGGTTCTCCATGACATCGCCTTCATTGCATTCTTCCTGCTCATCATCGGACACGTCTACCTAGCCATCGCCGAGCCAGGAACGTTCGAGTCAATGGTCGACGGAACGGTGAGCAAGCCCTGGGCGAAGCTTCACCACCCCCGTTGGTACCGCGACGTGACGGGTGAGCAGCGAAAGTAAGTCGCCAGTCGCCGCCGCTTTCCGTCGGGCTGCCGAGCGCGCCGAGGCGCTTTCGCTCGAGCACCGCGTGGCTGCGGAGCCGCTGCGCTTCGCCGCCGGGCTATACCGTGCCCAGGGCGAGGTGGCGGCAGCCATTCAGGCGCTGCACGCAGCTCACCCCCTCGCCGGGAGGCTCGAGACCGACGCCGCGCGGCTGGTGGAGCCGCTTCGTGCCGTCCACCGGCAGGCCGCCGAGGTGGCACCGCCAACGTTAGCGGCGGTCGCCCGCGAACGCTTTGCGGAGCCTTCAGAAGTGGCCCAGGCACGGCTCAGCGTTTACTGGAACGGTAGCCGAGACGAGCGCGAGGACTTCCTTTCCCGTGCCGCGCTCCGTCCTTATGTCGAAGTGCTGGTCCGCAACCAAGTGCCCGTGGACCGGCCGAGGTCCGGGCGAGTGTGTCCGCATTGCGGTGGCCAGCCGTGGGTGGCAGTTCGTCGGTCGCTTCCCAACACCCACGGGGCACAGCGGTCGCTGGTGTGCGCTCTGTGCGGGAGCGAATGGGTCGTCAACCGAATCCTTTGCCCAGCGTGTGGAGAGGAGAATCCGGACCGACTGCCGACCTTCAACACGGAGCGCTACCTCTCAGCCCGCATCGAGGGGTGCGAGACGTGCCACCGCTACGTGAAGTCAGTGGACCTCACGTTGGACGGCCATGCGATTCCAGAGGTGGACGACTTGGTGTCGGTGAGTCTGGACCTCTGGGCACGAGAGCAAGGCTTCTCGCGCATCGAGCCGGGTTTGGCGGGGGTTTAACCTCAGCCGAGCTGCGGGTGGTTCAGCGCCACGTCCGAACTGGTCCTTGGGACCAGCGCTCGGTAGGCGGTCGCAAGGGTGTCCTGTGCCCACCCCAGAAAGAGTCCCTCGCCGCGGAATACGGCACCCACGTTGGTCTCGACCAAGACGATGGCACCCGCCCCGTTGGGCGTGGTGACATTCATCCTCCACGCGGACAGGGTGATGCGACCCTCCCGAGTCCGGGCCGGAACCCGCTCTGGAGCAGTGGCGGTCGCGCCCTCAAGTCCTGGAACCGCTTTCGCTTCTGTTGGGGTTGGCATTGTCGGGCGCGAACGCTACGCCCTCGAGAGAGTGAGCGCCAGGAATGGGCCGCCCTCAGCCCCGGGCGTACCTGCGGCGAAGGTCGACGGTCCCGGCGTAACGGAAGGCCCCAGGGGGTGGAGGAGTCCCAAGCGGCCGGTCCGGGGCCAACTCGAGGATGCGGGTGTACTCCTCGATTCCAATCCGCTCACGGTCGGCGAGGACTCGGTCCAACCCGGCACTGGTAATGGCAGTGGGGGCGCGCTGGCCGACGATGCCGGAGAAGAATTCGCTCACGCACCCACTGCCGTAACTAAAGAGCCCGATGCGCTTTCCAGCGAGAAGCGTCGCCTCCTTCTGCAGCAGACTGGCCAAGCTGAGGTAGAGCGAGCCGGTGTAGATGTTTCCGACTCGGGCCGAGAGCCCAAGCGAGGGCGCGACTTGCGTCTCGAAGCTGGCAGCCGCGCGCGGAGTCTCCTCCGCTTCGGCGGCGGCATCGAGAGGCTTTCCGCTCCGGTCCTCGAGGTCGCAGCGGCGAACCTGGGCGTGCGCCTTCTTCGCCATCTTGCAGAAAGGCACGTGGTAGGCGATGCGCGCCAGCTGCTCCGACGGCACGTCACCCGAGCGAATCAGGTCCCGTCCCACGGCCCGAGCGCGCCATGCGCGGTAGCTTCCGGAAACCGCCTCCAGGTAGCACTGGATGGAGTAGTGGCCATCCACCACCGCTTCGCGACGTCCGAGTGGCCGCCAAAAGTCGTGCACATCCATACTGCACGTGCCGCTCACTCCGATGTCGAGAGCGAGGAGTTCGGGCGATTCGGAGACGAGCATCGCGACCGCCCCGGCTCCCTGAGTGGGCTCGCCAGAGGTGTTGAGCCCATAGCGGGCGATGTCCGAGCACACCGCGATGCCCACTCGGCCTGCCCCAGCTCCGGACGCAATCCACTCGCTCACCGAATTCAACGCCGCCGTACCACCGTAACAAGCGTGTTGGCAGTCGAAGGTCCTCATGGTGTGCGGGAAGCTCAGCATCCCCTGCACGTACGAGGCGACGGCCTTGGAGTGGTCGATGCCGGTTTCCGTTCCAACCACCAACATCCCGATGCGGGAAGGGTCCAATCCTCGATGGGCGAGGAGCTTCGCCACCGCCGACGCAGCCAGAGCGGCGGTGTCCTCGCCTGGCTCGGCAACCGACATTTCCAGGCCTCCCAGGCCCTGGGTGTATTTGGCAGGGTCGACGCCTCTGGCCTTAGCGAGGTCCCCGAGGTCGATGTAGCGACGTGGCAGAGCAACGGCGATGGCTTCGATTCCAACTTGCTGCTTCATGGTGTCATCACTCCTCATGCGGCTGCTCGCGGGACGAGCACGATGCGGCCAGCGACTCCTCGTCGTTCGAGGCGCGAATGCGCAACGGCAGCGTCCGCCAAAGGAAGAGCTTCAGAAATGAACGGCTGAATGGCCCTCATGGCAGTGAGCTTGAGTGCTTCCTCAAGCTCCGATTGGTCCGTCGCGAAGGCGCCGATAATCTCGAGCTCCTTGACGATGACCAGCCCGGGGTTGAGGGTCACATCGCGGGTGACAAGGTTTCCCACCACCACCACGCGGCCCCCCGGCGCGACGCAGCGAAGCGACTGGGAGAAAGTGGCACTTCCGACGATTTCAAGCACCACGTTGACGCCGTCGCCGCCGGTTCGCCGCCGGGCCTCGGCGGCGAAGTCCAAGTTGGGCGAGACGATGACCTCGTCTGCCCCGGCCGCTTCGAGCGCTTCGACTTTGGAAGCACTCGAGGTGACGGCCAAGACGCGAGCGCCGTCCAGGCGGGCAAGTTGAACGGTGGAGAGCCCGACACCGCCACTCGCCCCGGTGACCAGCACCGTCTCCCCCGCACGAACGCGCCCTCGGGTGCGGACCACGTGGACGGCAGTCCCGGTGGTGCAGCAAGCGGTGGCGGCCGCTTCCCAGGAGAGGGCCGCCGGGACCCGACCCAAGCCAGCGACGGGCGCTGCCATGAGCGCGGCATAGCCGCCGGGAATTTCCTCCCCGAAGAAGCGCGCGTCTTTTTTGCAGAGCGTGGGGCGTCCAGACAGGCAGATGGGGCAGCTTCCGCAGGAGAGGCGCTGCAAGGTTGCCGCCCGGTCCCCAACTCGCCATCCAGTGACACCTGCGCCGAGGGCGATGACCTCCCCGGCCACCTCGTGGCCGAGGATGGCCGGGACGCTGGTCCGGGGAAGCTGACCTCGCCGGTTGATGACGTCGTGGTAGCAGACGCCGCAAGCGCGGACGCGAAGAAGGACCTCCCCCGCTTTGACGGTAGGCTCAGGAACGGACTCGAGCCGCAGATTCTCCGAGTCTCCGAAGGCCCTCAGTACGACCGCATCCATTTTGCGTCTCTCCTTGGCGGGGCTGAGGTCAGCCCACCAGCCGCTCCCTGAGATTGTCTGGATCGAGCGCGCCGATGGCTGCCAGCGTTGGTGCACTCGGCGCTGAGTCCGTTTCGAGGTCCACCGCGAGGGTGAACGAGAAGCCTGTGCGCTCGGCGACCTCGGCGGGCGTAGTCCAAGCGCGGTGGGAATGGAGCTGTGCACCTTGGCCGCCTACCTGAAACCTCGCCAGGTCGGTCAGGAGCGGCGTCGGTCGAGCATCCATCGTCGAGGCCACCTGGACGCGCTCCACCAGGTTGCGCTTGGTCTGCTTCGGCATCACCAGCACCGGATGTTTCACCCACCGGCGCAGCGCCGCCGCGCCGGCCACCCCCGGAAGCTTGACCGTCGGTTCCGCCAGGGACCCAATCGCACTCATGTTCGAGCGCCCGGTGCGGTCGACCTCGGCGGCGCCGAAGAAGATGGTGTCGATGCGGCCGCGGCGGGCATGGTCGAAAAGGTCGGGGATGGAAATGTCCCCGCGCCGACGCTCCAGGTACGCGAGGTCTTCGGATGAGGCGAGGAGCCGTCGAACTTCCGGGTTCACTGCACCGACGCATGCCAGGTAGGTGAGCCGCGGTGCGTGGGTGGCCTTCGCCACCGCAATGGCGAGGACCGCGAGCGGAGAAGCGACCCCGGTCGCCACCACGTCCCCATCGTGAATCTCCGCAGCCATTGCGCTCACCAAAGCGTCGGCGTGGGTAGCGGTCATGCGGCGTCTCGGTTGCGAGCTGCGCCAGTCCGGCGTGCCAGGTAGTGAGCCGCAGCTCCCTGACTGGCGAGCGTGAGGTATTCGAGGAGGTCAGCTTCGTCGTGTGGGTAGAGTCCGGCGGAGCCCGTTGGCAGGGCCCCGCCCCACACCTCAGCCACCGCTTCGACCTGAAACGCCGCGAGGCTGACGCGTGGAAGCCGGTCGACACGGCGGTCGGCCGTAGCCAGGACGCGACGCGCGGCCGTTGCCATCAAGAGGTCGGTGGTGGGGTCCTCGAAAAACAGGTTTCCCTCGGCGTCAGCGGCTTGCGCGTGTAAGAGGGCCACATCCGGAATGACCGCTTGCTCTACTGGAACGCTGCTGCCGGTGAAGGGGTCAACCACCATGGCGGGCGGGTCCACCGAAGCCAGCTCGGAGAATTGAGTATCCGGCGCCGGAAGGAAGGGAAGCCCCATCGCCGCCGCCCGCAAGCGTTGGACCAGCCGATAGCCATCCATTTCTGCCCAGGAGATGGTGCCGGCCTCGATGGCTGCCTTGAGGCAGGGCATCGGACGGACCCGGCCGCCCAGCGTCAGCCCCGAAAAGGCGAACTCCACCCGGGCCGCCGCACCGGCGGCGACAAGCATCTCCGCGGGCAGGGGATTCGGAAGGGACAGGACGCGTAGCTGCCGACGCCCCTGTCGAATGAGCTCGAAGACGAGGGCCATCGGAGCTCGGCCCAGCATGAATCCGCCCGGAGCCACCAGCGCGCCGTCGGGGACACTGTCCGCCAGCTCGGACAACGTGGTCCAGCGTGGGAAGCTCATCGCGCCTCCACTGGCACCAGGCCGTGAAGGAAGAGGTCCACCATCCCGCGAGCAATGGCGCTGTCGGCGACCGCGCCGTCCTTGCGGTACCACTTGTAAATCCACAGCACCATGCCGAGGAAGGCAAAGGCGGCAACGGTGGGATTGACCGGTCGGGCTTTGCCCGCCTTCACCGCCTCCTGAATGGTCTTTTCCAGAAAGCGCACATACTTCTTCTTGCGTGCGTCAATCTGCGTTCGAGCGCGGCCCTGTAGGGTGGCGTGCTCGTGCAGGATGATGGTGACTTCTTTGCTCCAGCCGCGAGTGACGAGGAGGATGTTCTTCTCCATGCAGGCCCGCAGGCGCTCCACCGGGTCGGCGATGGACTCCACCTGACTCAGCACCTGCTCCTCAAAAACGTCCATCCCGTAGTTCATGATGTCGAGCAGCAGGTGCTCCTTGCTCTCGATGTGATGGTAAAGGCCGGCCTTGGTCAGGCCACAGGCCTCCGCGATGTCCTGAATGGAGGTGGCCTCGTACCCGCGCGCGCAAATCAGTCGGGCCGCGGTCTCAAGGATTTCGCGGTGACGCTGCTTTGCGTCGTCGGGGGTGCGTGTCGTCATCGGCCAGGCGCCCAAGGGTTGCTCAACGGGGAAACTAGGCCACTACCGACCGGTAGGTCGTTGCATACCTACCGGTCGGTAGGCTAAGGGAGCTAGGAGATTCTTGTCCTGGAAGCCCGGGCGCCTGGCCGATGACGACACGTACCCCCGACGACGCA
>JBKQSS010000066.1:0-201411 GCA_052143535.1 Myxococcaceae bacterium
GGGAGCCAAACGTGGACTCCGACCGCTCCCATGACGACGAGGCGTACCCTTCACACCGCCACCCTCCTTTTGTCAGGGCAAGTGCTCTTGACGGGCGGTGTCGACCTTCTCCGAGGCCCGTCCGACAACCCCGAAGGCTTGACGCTCGACACTGCCGAGCTGTTTGACCCAGCGTCCCGAAGTTGGAGTGCGACTGGTTCCATGGGACAAGTGCGCGCCCTACACACCGCGTCGCTTCTTCAATCCGGGAAGGTGCTGGTTTCGGGTGGTAACCAAGCCTTCGGCACTGGGGAGGACACCGCCACCGCTGAGATATTTGACCCCGCTGGAGGCAATCCACCGGCGATTTCTCCAGCGAACCCGGGTGTTGCGCCAAACGCCAGCCTCACCTTCAGCGCCTCAGGCGGGAGTGGAACTGGGTACATTTGGAGTTTCGGGCCGAACCGGGCCACCTGGGAACACTCACCTCAACTGGGGTCTACACTGCTTTCCAGAACGCTGGATGGATCGACGTGATTCGTCTGACCGACTCTGCTGGCAACTCTTCCTCGACGGTCGTTGGTGTCGAACCACTCCTGGTCATTTCACCGGCCAGCCGGACGTTGGCTGCTGGAGCGACACAAGTCTTCTCACCATCCGGGGGGTTGCCCCCGTACACATGGGCCTTCATCCAGAACCCGTCCGGGGGTTCACTGAGCGACGAGGGTGTTTACCAGGCGGGGCCAACGGGTGGCGTGACCGATATCCTCGGCGTGACTGACTATATCGGCGTGACGGCCACGGCTACGATGCAGGTGACAGCGCCACCGACGAGCGGTGGTGAATGCAGCACGGTTGGTGGTGGGCAAGTATCACTGCTCGCGGTCGGGATTGTGCTGACTCTTTGGCGGCGGGCGAGCACGCGTACAGCGTGCACCGAGCAGCGCATCTGAACTTTGGGCGGGCTTCTCAACGTCGTCAAGACGACCATCGGAGCGCCGCGCTTGAGGCGCATCGCCTATCAGCCAATGAAGGTCCAACTGTTTGGCGTTGGCATTCTAAAACAAGGCCAATATTCGCCCTAAATTTTATCGGTAGGCGCGCCGATTGGAGCAATACTTGCCCTCGGTCGGCTACGTAAGCAGAAGACGGCAGATGGTTCTTCAGAGAGCGCTCCACCCACGGAGGTTATCCCAAGATAGACTCACTGTCGCGGGCTCGGGAAGGCCAGCGAGCGCCGGCGCGCTGAGGTCTAGTCTATTCGACGCAGTGAATTCGCTAACGGCACCGGCAACTGGCCGAGGCTGCCGCACGCGATGGGTAGCACAGGCAGCCTGTGGACGGGCGTAACCGATCGATCGGGGGCGTGACGGATGACGGCCGCCCCCGACTCGGTGCAAAATTCGAGGTGTGAGCGAGAGGGGACCAGCGCCCGAGTTCGCCGGCAGTTGGCGCATTACCTGGACCGAGGTTTGGGCCAGTGATGTGCTCGACCTGATTCGCCCCGCTTACATTCGTTTTGATGACGAGGGGCTCGGCGAGTTCGGGATGATTGCGCTTCGAGGTTTCCTCGACTGTCGATACGGAGAAAGGGATGGACGACCATCGGTCGAGTTCTCTTGGCAAGGCCAAGATGACCGCGACGACGCATGCGGACGGGGCTGGGCCGTACTGGAGGCCGACGGTTCTCTGAGTGGCTGGCTGTTCATTCATTGCGCGGACGACTCGGAGTTTCGGGCCTCCCGTGCGGAGATTTTGGCGCCCTCAAAGAGGACTGGGGCGCGTCGGCGACCACCGGTGCGGTAGCAGCTCGTCGACCTGACTCTGCGACGTGGATTGGACTCGGAGCAGGACGTCCGGACGGGCAGTGAACAAGTAGCCCTACCCTCGCGCCGCCAACGACTTGAGTCGGTTGGGGTGAAGTCGGTAGGCCACAATTGCCCTCGTCGAGAGCAAGCGCGTGGGCGGCACGGCGGACACCAGGCTGCGCTCTCTCAGCTTGTTGAGCGAGTCGCCGATTTACTCGTCCGACAACGTCCCGAATTCGTCGACGCACACCGAGAACGGCCGCTGCTTGCGCTTCTCCCGGAATACCTTCACAGCTCGATCCGGGGACGCGAGCTCCGCTGCTGACCACGGCGCCGGGCGATTAGGCCGCATCGGCAGGCGCGAAACAGGTTTGACGGGCTAAAGTGAAGAGACTGCTTGGTCCGGACAAGAAGGTGACGAACGTGATTTTGGTCAGCGGTTCCACGGGAAACGTCGGCGGCGAGCTGGTCCGTCTCCTAGCTGCCGGCGGGCATCCGGTTCGCGGTCTCGTTCGTTCCCTCGGCCGTAGCGAGCTTCCTCTCGGCGTCGATTCCGCCGCTGGCGATCTGAATAGACCCGAGACCCTGGCGGCGCCGCTCGCGGGTGTCCGCGGGCTCTTTTTGCTGAGCGGCTACAAGGACATGCCCGGGATATTAGGGGAAGCCCGGCGCGCCGGAGTGGAAAGGGTCGTGCTCCTGTCGGGACGCTCGGCTACGCTCGATCCTTCGAACGATGCCATCACCCACTACATAGTGGGCTCGGAAAACGCCGTACACGAGTCTGGTATCGCCTGGACGATGCTCCGGCCGTGCGGCTTTATGTCCAACGCGCTTCAGTGGGCCGCCCAGATTCGCAGCGAGGGGGTCGTGCACGCGGCCTTTGCAGGCGTGCGGACGGCGAGCATTGACCCCTTCGACATTGCGGCCGTGGCGGCGAGGGCGCTGCTCGGGCCCGGCCACGGCGGGCGGGTTTACAACCTGTCCGGTCCGGAATCCCTGCTCGCCGCCGATAGGGTTCGCATCCTCGCAGAGGTGCTCGACCGGCCCATCCGGTTCCAAGCCCAGAACGACGCCGAGGCGTGGGCTGAGATGAGCCAAAGCATGCCCGCCGAATACGTGCGCGCCTTCTTCAGCTTCTTCTCCGAGGGCAAGCTCGACGAGTCTGCCGTGTTTCCGACTGTTCAGGAAGTGACCGGGCAGCCGCCGCACACTTTCGAGCAGTGGGCGACCGCTCACGCCGCCGCATTTCGTTAAGTGGATGAGCCTTCTCCTGCTTCGTCTACCTCCGGTCCTCGGATGGCCACTTGGCCACTTAGAGAGACGCCGCCCGCTCGAGCCTCTCGAGGAGCGAATACAAGCGCTCGTAGATCGCCGGATACCGGGGCAAGACCGCGCACAGGGGCGCGCACTTGATCGCCCCGCTCGACGAGTCGTTTGGTGAGTCGGCTTCCGACCTTTCCGGTCATTCCGATACAGGGATTTTCATGGGCGGAACGTAGCCATCCCCGCTCGTCGTAGATTGGAAAAAAAAGACGCTCACCGAATCTTGCGCGAACGTCGCGCGATGAACGTGCGCGCTATACGAGCGCGATGCATTCTATCGAGATCAGCAGGTTCCGGGGCAGTGCCACCACGGGAGTGGATCGCGCCGGTGGCAGGTTGGGAAAGAACTCTGCGTAGAGCGCGTTCATTGCGGCGAAGTCGTTGGCATCGGCTAGGAACACGGTGGTCTTCACCACGGCGTCCGTGCCGCTTCCGGCTGCGCGCAACACCGTTGCGAGGTTGTTAAACGCTTGGCGTGCCTGCGCAGCGAAGTCCGGGCCCGCGAGCTGGCCGGTGGCCAAGTCGATGCCGCCTTGCCCAGAAACGAAGAGCAGGTTGCCCGCCTTGACCACCTGCGAGTAGGGACCCAAAGGCTTCGGCATGTCGGCTCCGATGGGGATCTCATGCTTCGCTGCCATGGTGGGCAGCATAGACCGCGCCAACCGCAACTCAAGGCACCTCAACTGGTAGCGGCAAGGTTTCGTCTTGATCGCGGAGGCCGGGCAGGGATCGGTTCGCCTGGCCGGAGGGAGGCAGGCCCATTAGAGAATCGTGGCAGATGGTGATCCCGCTCTCCATTCTCGACCTCGCCCTCATCGGCCGCGGTCAGACCGCGCGCGATAGCTTCGCAGCCAGCCTGCGCTTGGCCCAGCGCGCAGAAGAAGCCGGCTATCGGCGGGTCTGGTACGCCGAGCACCACAGCATCGCGAGCATTGCTTCCTCCGCGCCAGCCGTGCTCATCGCCCACATCGCAGCCCACACCAAGAGCATCCGGCTTGGTGCAGGCGGCGTCATGCTTCCGAACCACTCACCGTTGGTTATCGCCGAGCAATTCGGAACGCTTGCTGAGCTCTATCCCGATCGAATCGACCTGGGGCTCGGGCGCGCGCCCGGCGGTGATCAGGAGACCATGTACGCGCTGCGTCGCTACAGCGCCGACTCTTTCCCGGATGACGTGCTCGAACTCCAGTCCTATCTCACGGGTAAGTCGGTCATGCCCGGCGTCGAAGCGACCCCTGGCAAGGGCACGAACGTCCCACTTTACATTCTTGGTTCTTCTCTCTTCGGCGCTCGGCTCGCCGCAGCCCTCGGATTGCCGTTCGGGTTCGCCTCCCACTTCGCTCCAGCGGCACTCCACGACGCTTCTGCCCTCTATCATCGCGAGTTTCGAGCTTCGAAACAGCTCGAGCGACCACATCTAATTGCCGGACTTAACGTCATCGTCGACGAGAACGCCGGTCGAGCCAAGGAGCAGTTTCGCGAAGTCAAACGCTTCCGAGTGCGAGCGCTGCTGGGCAAAGGCCGCTCCTTCAGCGACGCCGAGGCAGACCAGATTCTGCAGTCACCCGCTGGTGAGCGCATCAACTCCATGGGAACCTACTCAGCAATCGGAACCCCAGCGGAGGTCCGCAGTTACGTCGAAGACTTCGTTCGCCACTCTGGCGCCGACGAGCTCATCACCGTGCACCCTTCGCAGGACATCGAACGCCGGCTGCGGTCGGTCGAACTGCTGGTGGGCGCGGGTTGAAGTTTTCTACTTCGACTACCGGGCGGCCGCTTCTGGCAGCGCTCACAGCCGTCTCCGTGAAGCGTTTAGATGACGCCCCGCTCGAGGATGGAAGGATTCGGGGGGTAATGGCATCGCACCGAGACATTGCCAAGGGGGTAGCCGCTGCCTTTAATCCCGGCATAGTCGGTCGGCCCTGAAAGCATGGCGTGGAAGCACCCCAGCTGGCGCCACAGGGTTTGACTCCCGGCAGGGTCACTCGCGCACCGCACTTTCAGAGGAGAAATCGACCTCTAAGTCAAAGTTTAAGAGGTTGTGGAAGCAGAGTCGGTGACTCGTGGAACTGGGTCTGAGGGTTTGCCTTCGACAACGAACGGGTCGCTCAGGTTTCCTCAATCGATCCGAAGGTGACCCACCAGTTGGACCGGCGAGGGTACGCTTCCGCAGGGATGCCTCGGCCTGAATTGACCGGATCCGTGAAGCGCCTACTGCGAGCGCTTTGGCCACCCAGGCCCGGGAGTCGATTAGGCCATGGATAGCCGTCACGGCTCATTGTTTGGCGAGTTTGCCTGGCGCGGCGTGGCGAAATAGCGACGGCGGACGCATGTAGAATCCGACGGCTGTCCCGAAGCCCGCGAATAAGCTGTAGCAGGATGGGGCGCTCAGCTTCAGACTTAGTCGCCCAGCCCCTCGCCCGGCTTAAGGAGGCTACGCGAATCGTCCTGCTTCTCACTCTCGGTGACGCCGTCGGACAGATAGTTGAGGACGTTCAGCCGGGGGACGCCTTCCTGCGGGAGCAGGTGCAGGGCGTGGCTCCCATCCTCACGAAACATCGCCACCAGGACCTCGCCTCCTTCAATCACTTGTTGGTCGGCCGAAAGCGCATGGATGGCGGCCCGCTGCAGCAGCCGCTCGATGCCGATGGTCCGCTGAAGATCGCCTCTCACCCCCACGGGAAATTTCTCTTCGGTGTCCTGGAGAAACGTCTCGGCCAGCCGCGTAGGACCCGGTCGCTGAGTCGATGACGGACGAAGGGTAGCCAGTCTCGTCGAGCGGATAGCCCCCGTCCGCGGCACTGTAGGTCCAACGGCGACGGCGTGGGCTCATCCTCGCGGAGGATTTCCGACTAGCCTCTTTCGAGATGAGATCACTGAAGTATGCGGGCTCTTGCAGCCTGCTCGCTTTGCTCCTCTCGCTTGCCGGCTGTCCCGTGGCCACCGTGGGCGGTGGAGCCAGGGACGCGGGAGGTACTCTCCCCGACGGCGGCACCCCGGACGGAGGGGAAACACCAGCCGATGGAGGAACGCAAGACGGCGGCACCGATGCCGGCAATGGAACGAGCCTCGACTGGCCGACTTACCTGCACGACAACCTGCGGACGTCGACCGCACCCTTGGAAACGAAGCTCTCCCCCTCAACGGCTCCGAACCTCAAGCTGCTGTGGACCTTCCGAACGGGCGGAACAATCGAGGCATCGCCGATCATTGTCGGGAATGTGCTGTATGTCGGCTCCTGGGACGGGTACGAGTATGCCGTCGACGCGATAGACGGTGGACAAATTTGGAAGTCACCGTTTCTTGGGCAAACCAACGTGGGCACCTGCAACGGGTACCCAGCGAATCAGGGAATAAGCTCTACCGCCACTCTGGTGGGTGACACTCTCTACCTCGGCGGGGGTGGTCCGCTCGCCGGACAGACGGATACGTTTTGGTATGCGCTAAACGCCTCCACAGGGGCCATCCTATGGAGCGTGGACACCGGCAACGCGGCTACCGATGGTTATTACAATTGGTCGAGTCCGCTCGTGTCCGACGGGTATGCTTACGTCAATATCGCCAGCGCGGGAAACTGCCCTTCGGTGGCGGGGGCAGTCCTTCAGCTGCGTCTCGCAGATCACGCCGTGACAAATACTTGGAACGCCGTGGAAAGTGGGGAGCTGGGCGGCGCGCTCTGGAGCTCGCCCGTGCTCGACGCGGCCACAAATACTCTCTACGTCACGACGGGCTCACCGGTCAGCGGTACGCAGGCGACGCAGCCCTATACGGTTGCCATCGTTGCGCTGGATGCGACGACGCTGAGCCTCAAGGGCTCCTGGCAGATTCCGCCGGGCGAGGCGAGCAGCGACTCTGATTTCGGGGCGGGAGCCACCCTGTTCGACGACCCCTCAGGGCGCGCACTGGTGGGCGCGGCCAACAAAGACGGCTACTTCTATGCGCTCGATCGAAGCACCCTAACCGAGGTGTGGGAGTCGCAGCTCGACACAGGCGGCGACAATCCATTGAGCTCGGGGAGCATTTCGCCTGCGGCCATCGCCAACGGCGTGCTCTACGTCGGTGCAGGGGACGGCTCCCTGCACGCCATTCAGACGGACGGAAGAGTCCTCTGGTCAGTGACGACTGCAGGGTATGTCCTCGGTGCGGCGGTGTACGCCAACGGCGTCGTGGTGGACGGTGCAGGCGATACCCTCGAGGTGCGCGACGCTGCGGACGGAGGAATCCTGTACACCTATGAGACTAATCCGAGCGCTGAGTACAACCTCCTCGAGACATCTCCGGTGATATGGAACGGGCGCATCTACGTGGGCTCGGCGGATGGAAACCTATACGTCTTTGGCTTCTGACAGTCTAAGAGAGCCACCCAACGGGCGACTCGAACCGTCCTGCTTCCAAGAATGCTAGCCTTCGCGTCGGCCGTGCGCCGCCGCCACATGTTGCTCGGGTCGTTTCGGGTGTAGGCGCTCGCCGCGGAGAAGACTGCCAAAGCGTTGACGCGCCATGTCCGTTTCGTCGCTCTCGGCACCATCAATACCGGCCCCAGTCGTAGCGACGATTCTGGCCGCTTCAGAGTCCGAGCGCTGCCACGCCGATGGTCGCGGAGGATGGCGACGTTGCGGTTGAAAGCGGGCCGGTCCCAAGGTCGACAGTGGGGCTGTTGGTGGCCACCACAAGGCCGCACGAGCCAACGGCCGCCATTAGCTGGCCGGAGGAGCCCACCGTGACGACTTTGCTCCACTTCAAGGTGCCCGCCGAGTCGAAGACTGCGAGGAATGTATCGGCGCTTGATGGGAGCATCCCTCCACCTAGGTCCACAGCGCCATGGTACCCGGCCGTAAGAATGCCCACTCCATCGCCGTTGGTAGCCAAGCTGCCCAAGATGAAGCTCGACCCTGCGCCGCCGAAGTTCCTCGTCCAAATTAGAGTACCCGCCGAATCGAAGCGCGCGAGGGCGAGGGAATTGTTGCCCGAGCTGACCTGCGGGCCGCCTCCGAAGTCGATCGTTCCTGAATAGACAACCGCGATTGAGAGTGAGCCGTCCGCGCCCTCTCGAAAGGCCCGCTGCTGGATTGCGGTCGTGGGGAGCATCAGCAGCTTGGTCCAGATGCAGCCACCACCGCCCGTGAACTTCCCCAGTGCAGTAGCGCCACCGTCTGGGACGGCGAGCGAGCCGCAAGGTAGGTCGGCAGGTGCCGTGAGGTGTTGGAGAAGGTAAAGGCTGGCATCGAGGCTGGGCCAGAGAAAGTCTGACGCCGTCAGACCAGTGGCGAGGTTTTGCGCGGACGGCCCGACGTCAGCGCCGTTGGACGCCCAGCAGTACACCGCTGGCGGGTACTGCGGGATTCCCGCCATGGTGAGGGTCGTGTGAAGACCTCCTCCAGTGTCGGCGCCAGCCTGAAATACGGCAACGGCGGGTTGCCCGCTTTCGGGGGCCGTCCACGTGTCCGCGAAGACCGTGCCCCCGTCTGGCGTCAGCCGGGCCCACGTCACGGAAGCACCGGTGCTCGACGCCCCTGGTCGGCCCGTCAGCACCAATCCGTAAAAAATGTCGTTCTGGGGGTCGAGGACGAGGTTGCTAGGGAACATTGCCCCTGCGTAGGCACCTTGCGCGTCCTCGTGCCGACTGACTAACACTCCGGAAGAGCTCCAACGGTACTGCTCAAGAGCGGACGCGTTGTTGATGTCGCTCACCACCACGTCGTTCGTCGTCGAGCTCGCGACGATGTCCATGGGAACCAAGCTCGTCGTCGCAGGCGGAATGGCCGCAGTCCACGCAACGGAGCCGGCCACCGCCCCGCACACGTCGACATTCCCGGCGTCAGAGCCGGCATCTCCGCGCCCTGCATCGCCCCCAGCGTCCGCAACGCCGCCGTCCCCGCCCGCGTCCGAGGTCCCCCCGTCGTTGGGCGAAATCAGCGCCGTTTCGCAGCCTGAGGCTAGGCCGACCAGGCAGACGGCGAGCAGCCGGCGCCGAATGTTGTTGCAACGCACGGAGCTAAAGGTAGCACGCCCGGGCACGACCGGCGCTCCGCTAGGGACGAGGTCCGCACGGTGGTTTTTGTTTCGGACACCGCTCAGTGCGAGGCGCACCAAGCCGTCCAAGACACCGAGGTAGCTGTTTCGGGCAGTACTCGAAGGCGATGGCCCGCAACGCCGCTTGCCGGGCCGGTGCTGCGGAAGAACTCTTTGGACTTGGCTTGCTGCTCGAGTTTGTCGACCTGGTGATGTCGGGTAGCTCAGCCAGTCGTGCTTCGAGGAAAGGTGTCGTACGTCAGCAAGTCCCCCGAGATTTCGTAGTAGTCGCCCCTGCTGGCCACGTAAATGTGGGCCTTCTCATGGATGCCGGTGGGTGCGTCTAGGGTACCGGCGCAAATCGCCATCTTCGGGTCTGGAGTCTCATCAAAAAGTACGCTCGACCCGCACTCGATGCAGAAGCCGCGCCTCACTGTGGCCGAAACCGAGTGCCACTTGAGACCCCGAGCCTCCGTCACCCGGAAGCCCTCGCGGTCTACCGCCGAGTATGCGCCGACGTGTCCATGCCACCGGCGGCACTTCGAGCAGTGGCAGTAGGTCACGGCAGTCATCGGCAGCGTCACCTCATAGCGAATTGCTCCGCAAAAACAGCCGCCGGTATTCATGGGCCGCCACCTTCCGCAAGGTGCTCTCCAGCAGCAGAACTAGCCACCGGCAACACCCGACACAAAGCGTCGCACCGCGGTCCGGCCTCTCGCAACCGGAGAAACACCGGAGAGGGCCCCACTTTCCGCTCTCATCGTCGCCTGCCACATCTTGTGGCGCCTTCGCATCGCCTCAAGAGGTCGCGTTCGGGTCGGTCTGCTGGCGCGGCGCGCCGTAGGTGCCCTCCTCTTCCCCATGTACCCCGGTTTCCCGCGTCAGGGCGGTGAACCCCCGGGTGGCGTAGGCTTGGCAGCGGGCTGAAAATCCGGGTGCCCGGACTGCCAGAGCAGAAACGCGTACTGGCCCGCGAAGTTCTTGAAGGTGACCACCTTCTCTTCGGTGAAGTGGCCGTCGTCGTAATTCACTTTGAGGAGGACGGGCTTGCCCGACGTACTGGCGGCCTGCATGGCCGCCACGAATTTCCCCGGCTCCCAAGGTGCGACGCGAGGGTCGTTCCAGCCCGCGACACCTAACACTCCTGGGTATTTCACGCCCTTCTCCACGTGCTGCACCCCATCCATTTCAAACAATGCCTGCGCTTCAGCTTCGTTCGTCACGGTGCCAAACTCGGGGGTGTTGACCGGCCCGTTCGGCGAGAACTCCATCCGCATCGCGTTGGCGCACCCGACGTTGCAGATGGCGGCAGCGAAGAGGTCCGGGCGCTCAGTGATGGCGCGGGTGATGAGAATTCCGCCAGCGCTGGTGCCGGTGCCGCCCAGCTTGGCCGCGCTGGTGTACCCCTTGTGGATGAGGTACTCGGCGCAGGCAATATAGTCCTTCCACGTATTGGGTTTGGTGGTCTTGTACCCGGCCTTGTACCAATCCTCACCTTTCTCGCCCCCACCTCGTGGATGACAGTAGGCCACCACGACGCCGTGTAGCGCGACCGAATCGCGGACGTCGAAGTTGGGCGTGATGCTGTACCCATACGCACCGTAGCCTTGGAGGATGGCGCTGGTCTTTCCGTCCAACACGAGATCCTTGCGGTGGATGATGGAGAGGGGAACCAGGGTGCCGTCATGCCCTGGCACCTCGACTTCCTCGGAGACGAGGTTCTCGAAGCCCGGATAGGTGACGTCGGTGTTGAAAATGCTCTTGGTGAACTTCCCCTTGACTCCATCCAAATCGTAGAGAGTCATGGGCAAAACCCACGAGGTGATTCTCACCAGGCAGCGGTCGGTTCGGAAGTCCGGGCACTCGACGGCGATCGAGCCGGACACCGGAAGCTTCATGTCGGAGGCTTGCTTGGTGGCTGGGTCGACCCTCACCAATCGACCGTTGATGCCATTCGAGTACACCACCCAGATGAAGCTTTTGCTCTTCGCTATGCCTTGAATGGAGTCGGCCGCCTCTGGGAGGATCGTCTCCGCCTTGTTCCAGGTGGGGTGCTTCACACTGGTCCGGATGAGTTTGTACCTAGGCGCGTCGGCGTAGGTGACTGCGTAGACATCGTCGCCAAAGAAGGCGATTCCCCGCACCAGCTTGTCGCTGGTTTGCGCCAGCACATTCCAGGTGATTTTCTTTTTCCTCAGTTCGGCGGCGGGCGCATAGAAGAGCCGTTGTTCCTGCTGGACGGTATAGACGCCGCCAATGATGTAGGCGGGGTAGGACTCGTCAATGAAGGCCTGCGGAAACTCCTTTGGGGCGATACCCAGGTTTGGGTCAACGACATCGCTGAAGACGTCGCGGTCCGTCGCCAATGGTGTGCCCAAGGTGTGCAGCCGCGTCTGCCGGTTGAGCTCGATTCCCAGGCTCTTGATGTCGGTGACGTTGCTAGCGTCGTAGAGGAACGAGCGGTTGTCGCTGGTCCAGCTCAGCGGTCCATAGGAAGGGTAGAAGGTCTCGGGCAGCAGCGTCCGCGTGGCGACGTCGAGCACGCGTAGTTCCGAAAATTCCGCGCCCCCAGCCGAGAACCCGAGGACCACGTGTTTCCCATCCCACGACGGAATGAAGTCTTGGATGGTGCTGGTGACGCCGGCCTTGTAGGTGGCTGGGTCAACGAGAAGCTTCTCGGCGCCGGTCCAGCCTTCGCGGTAGTAAAGCTTTCCTACGTTCTCACTGCCCAGGGTCTTCTTGTAAAAGACGCGCCCGTTCACGAATTGGATGGACCGGTAGGTGGCTGGCTTCAGCTTGTCCAGTTCCAGCCATTGCTGAGCAAGCGCCTCCCGCCCCGGAATTTTGGCAAGCGTCTCGTCGGTCAGCTCGGCATTGGCCTTGAACCAGGCCTCCACCTGCTTATTCTTGAGGTCCTCCAGCCACCGGTACGGGTCCTTGTAGGTCTTCCCGAAGTATGTGTCGGTGGCGTCGACGGTCTTGGTGGCTGGGTACTTCCACTGTGCCATGCATGGTGTGGCCACCAGCAGGGCAACGGACAAGGAAAAATGGTGCGAGTTCATTAGCACACTCCTCGAGGGTGAATCCTCAGCGAGCACCGCCCCCACCGAGGCTCGCCGGTGTGCCGCATGTTCAGCCTATGGGCTTCTGGAGCGCGTGGCGAGCTCGAAAAGTCATCCATGTCAAGTGGGGCTCGAAGCGGGGTAAGCATCTGAACTTTCGACTTCGGCAATCCGTGTGTATCCTGGATTTGTGCCTGCTGGCTCTTCCAGCAGGAGGGGGACGTACTTCATGCGAATTATTTCAGCCCGCACGACAGGGCTTTGCGTCGCGCTCTGGATTCTCGCGGCATGTGGCAGCAGCTCCACCACTCCTACTGCAGGAATCCAGGGATATGTCACCGGAGTCATGTCCGCAGATGGCACGCAGACTGCGTCCTTGTCGCCAGGGACGCCTCCAACCGGCTCTGGCCCAGCTGTTACCGTCGGTTCCTCTGGCGCCCCGATTGCGGGTGCCGCCCAATATGTCCAGCTAGCGTGCTCGACCAACTGCACGAGCGTACTCGTCGCGGTGCAAGGGGTGGACGGCTACTACGAGCTGACTGGGCTTCCAGACCCAACCACCCAAAACGTCGTCGTCTTCCTTGCCCAGACTGCGGCGCAGAACTTCAACCTCCTGTTTGCCGCCGGTCTGGGCTCGTCGTTCGGTTCGCTGACGACCCTTCCGGTCAGTCTGACGGCGGTCGGTTCGGGCGACGTCGAGGTGAGCTTAAACTGGGGCTCCCCGACAGACCTCGACTTGCATGTCGTCGAGCCGTCCGGCGAGGAGATCTACTACGGGTACAAAACCTCGGCCACCGGAGGAACGCTCGATCTCGACTCCAACGCGGGTTGCAGTATCGACGGCATAGATGCTGAGCACGTCACCTGGCCCGGGGTGACACCGCCCACCGGCACCTACGAAGTGATCGTCGACCCGTGGTCTCTGTGCAGCGTCACACCGCCCATCAATTACACGGTGATCGTCAACGTGAAAGGGAAAGCACCTCAAATATTTCACGGAAGTTTCAGCACGGACGACAACGGCGGAACCTGCTGGGTGGCAAGCGGCCAGCCCCTGAGCTGTGCATCAGCAAATTTGGTCACGACATTCAGCTATCCGTGACGGTGCACGAGCAACGCTTGGCTCGCTGAAGCAACCGTATCGTCTGGGGTAGTCAACTGGCGCCTCAGAAGCCGACAGGCCCTTTTCAACCCCGCCTCCGCGAGGCCGCGCGGTCGAGCGGGGTAGCTGTAACCGCTCGTGCTCGCGCGCCGAGAGGCTGGCACTGAGGCTAGGACAGGGGCGCGACGTCCTGCTTTAGTGCTCCCAAAGGATGCGCTTGCTCTTGTCTCGGTGCGAGGTCCGTTCTTGGTCGGAGTCCGACGTCGCTTCTCTCGCCCTTCACGCCAACAACCCAGCCATCTGGCGAAACCTGCGGGATGGACCCCCAGAGCCTTACACGCCGGACGACGCCAGGGCTTACATCAATCAAGTTTCCAAGCAACGGCGTGAGACGGTGTTCGCGATCACCGTGGACGGAGCAGCCGTGGGCAGCATTGGCTTCACTTTGGGGCACAACGTCGAGCGGGTCTCGGCCGAACTCGGGTATTGGCTCGCCGAGCCGTACTGGGGACGCGGGATCACCACCGAAGTCGTCCGAGCAATGACGCCCCTTGCCATCGCTGAGCATGGGTTGACGCGGGTGTTTGCCCTTCCATTCGTGGGCAACGCGGCGTCGTGCCGGGTGTTGGAAAAGGCCGGGTTTACGCTCGAGGCACGCTTGCGCAAGAGCGCGAAGAAGATGGGCCGTGTGACCGATCAGTTCCTCTATGCCTTCGTCGCACCGGACTGAGGATGCGGCGAAAGGCTGCAGACCTGCCGGCTACCCGCCACGGCAGCGCGCGGTGATTGCATGGTTGCTCTGAACGCCCGGCGCTTCCTGGCCCGTTACGGCCCCTGGGCACTGGTGGCGGGTGCCTCGGAAGGCATCGGCGCCTCCTTCGCTCGTGCGCTGGCCGCCTACGGGCTGAACGTCGTGCTGATCGCCCGGCGCGCGGCGCCGCTCGAGTTGCTGGCCGCGGAGTTGTCCCAAACGCATCGCGTTCAGTCCAAAGTGCTGGCACTCGACCTGACGTCTCCCGGGCTGCAGGCGGTGGTGGCGGAGACGACCAAGGGCCTCGAAGTGGGTCTGGTGGTGTGCAACGCCGCGCTTTCACTCATGTCGGACTTTCTCGAGCTGGAACTCAGCGACGCGCTGCGCTCGGTGGATGTGAACGTCCGGGCTCCGCTGGTACTCGCCCACCTGTTTGGTCGCCAGATGGTGGAGCGAGGGCGGGGCGGCTTGGTATTGATGTCGTCAGTTGCCGGCCTCATTGGCTCTCCATACTCGGCCACCTACTCCGGCTCGAAGGCTTTCGCCCTGGGCTTTGGCGACAGCCTTTGGGCGGAACTCGGGCCACGAGGCGTCGACGTGGTGACCTGCGTTGCCGGCCCGACTGAGACCCCGACCTACCTGCAGGTGCGGACCTCGTCGTTTCCCCCGATGATGAAGCCGGACGAGGTAGCGAGCGCCGCTTTGGGAGCATTGGGAAAGCGGCCGCGGGTGGTGGCGGGGTTCTTCAACCGTCTGACCATCTGGCTCCTGGCCTTCCTTCCGCGCAGTCTGACGTTGCGGATGATTGCCGCCCAGACGAAGAAGTTCGCAACCAGGCGACACTGAGCTTGATGAGGGAAGAGCCTGGGGCTACACGGTACCGGCCGCACGTTCTCTCGTTCGAGGAGCCCATGGCCCAGTACATCTTCGATCCCGACGTGGTCCACGCCTGCGCGATCAAGTGCCTCGGACACACGAAGCCCCTCATGTTCGACGTCTTCGCCGACGCGATGGAGCAGGAGTACCCCAACATTCTCGATCGCGGGCAGCCGTGGCTCTACAGCATCGCTGGCGGGGCGATGATTCAGATGAAGCTCTATTACGCGTCAATCCACGAATACATGATGATCTGGGGAACGCCCATCGGCTCCGAGGGCCACTCCGGACGGCACCTGACTGGCTTTTGGGACACCGTCATCGACGGCGAGACCTGGTACTACGGCGAAGGTCAGTTCGAGAAGACCGTCTACAAGCCTGGCGACCGCATTTACGTCGGGCCCGGCCAAGCACGGGCGATGAACTTCACCGACGGAGTGTGGGCGGTCGAATACGCGCGTGGGCTGATTCCATATAGCTTGCCGTTCGGCATCGCGGACGAGTTGCTGAGCTGCTGGGACTGGGTCACTGCCGCCCAGACACTCACCCTCTACACCGATTTGGTCTGCCAGAGCCTGGGCCGTCGGTACACGCCGCTCAAAAAGCCTTTTTCGCTGGTGAGCGCGGCCGCCCGGACCCTGACCGAGCGGCTGCGGCCGCCGCCCGAGGTCGCAGAGATTCCCAAGGACAACATCAAGTTCTTCCGCTGAATGAACGTCCTCGTCACCGGAGCGTTCGGCAACATCGGCAGCCACAGCGTCGACGCGCTGGTGAAGCTTCGCCATCGCGTCCGCGCGCTCAGCTTCGGTGCGCCTGACTCGCGGCTGCTCAAGGCCTGGGGGAGCAACGTCGAGGTCGTGCGCGGCGACGTTGCTCGCCCCGAGACGCTTCCTGCGGCGGTGCGCGGTGTCGATCGCGTGGTTCACCTTGCCTATGTCATCCCACCAGCGTGCCTCGAGAAACCCGACGATGCGCGCAAGGTGAACGTCGACGGCACCAGCAACCTACTCGAGGCGGTGAAGGCCCATGCGCCCGCAGCAAAGTTCCTATTCGCCTCATCGCTCGACGTGTTCGGTCGCACCCACGACCAACCACCGCCGCGCAGAGTGACCGACCCAGTCATCGCCACCGACGTCTACACCGAGCACAAACTCACTTGTGAAGCCCTGGTGCGCGAGAGCGGGCTCGGCTGGGCCATCTTCCGCTACGCCGACGTGCCACCCCTGGCGTTGCGCCAGCCAGTCCCAATCATGTTCGAGATTCCGCTCTCGCAGCGTTTGGAGACGCTTCACCCCTACGACGCCGGATTGGTGACCGCCAAGGGCGCCACCATGGAAGAGACGTGGGGCAAGGTGTGGCTTGTGGGCGGTGGCCCGCGGTGCCAGGTGAAGTACGGCGACTACTTGGCCAAATTCATGGCGGCGATGGAAATGGGCGGCCCGCTGCCCGAGTCTGCCTTTAGCACCACGCCCTACTGCACTGATTGGCTCGACACCGAGGAGAGCCAGCGAGTTTTTCAGTACCAGCGCCACAGCTTTGAGGACATCGTCCGCGACGTCGCGGCGCTGCTGGGATGGAAGCGTTCCTTCGCCCGGCTGTCGCAGCCGGTGGTGCGTGAGTACATGCTCGGCATGTCGCCGTACTACCGCAAGCGGCGCGGCGGTACTTAGCGGCCGGGCTCGAGGGCCGCGAGCGACCAAAGGCGTGACCATGCAATTCACTCCTCATCTCACCTTCCCCGGTCAGTGCGAGGCGGCGTTCAAATTTTACGAGAGGTTTCTGGGCGGCAAGATCATGACCATGCTGACCTACGGGGATTCTCCGATGGCGGCCCAAATCTCACCGGAATGGCACAGCAAAATCGTACACGCCAGCATGACTGTTGGAGCGAGCCGTTTAGTCGGCGCCGACGTTCTCGGTGAGCAGTACCAGCCGCCGCAAGGCTTCTTCGTTCTGTTGACGACCGACGAGGCTGCGGAGGCGGAGCGAGCGTTCCGCGCCCTCGCCGAAACCGGCACCGTGCTGATGGCGGCGCAAAATACCTTCTGGTCTTCGTACTTCGGGGTGCTCATCGATCGATTTGGAATACCGTGGGAAATCAGCTGCGAGCAGAAAAAGGACCGGCACCCTGTCGGCTACGGTTCAGCGAGGAGCGGCTCACTCGAGGACGACAAGAGGAACTTCTGAGTGCGCACGCTCGCCAGCAAGCGGGCTCGAACCCGGGGCCGGTGGGCGGTGTGCAGCCCGCGCACCACGCCCTACGGGGTCACCGTCGACCGCGCGCTGCAAGAGCAATGGGGGCCCTTGCCGGGCGTTTTTTCTGAAGCATGCCTTCGTGTGCCGACGAACTTCGAGTGCTATCCCGTGACGCTCCGTCTGCCACTCTAGTCACCGGCGCCCTCGCCCTGTTGGCGGGACGGCACCCATTCTCTGGCGCGCCAGGCGCGGGTAGCATTTCCTGGTGAAAGGGCAAGTCATGAAGCTTGAAGGCGGCGTCCCCTCGCGACGCGCTAGGGAAACGTCCGATGCCGCGCGGCTGGTGCGGAGCTTCCTGTGGATCATCCTTTCCGGGTTTGTTCTCTATGTCGTCCTAGAGATCTGGATCAATCCTCATGCCATGCGCCGCTACGTCGTTCAGGCGGCCCTGGCGATTGCCATCATCGGGGCAATGATGTGGATGGTGCGGCTTGGGCGCGCCCGACTTGCAGCGGTGGTGTGCATCGTCTGGGCGTGGGCCTTCTTCACGGTGAACGCGTACACCGGCGGGGGGATTCGCGGGTCGGCCTCCATCGGGTACCTGGTGACGGTTGTCACTGCTGGGCTGCTCATCGGCCGCGGGGCAGCTGCGGTCACAGCGGTCGCTTCGATTCTGACGGGACTCGGGCTCGTCGTCCTGGAGGCCCAAGGAAAGCTTCCCGCATCGGCGGCGAGCAGCTCACCCTTGGATTTCTGGGCCAACCTCTCGCTCTTCTGTGCCGCGACGGTCGCGCTCCAGGTCCTGGCGGCTCGCATCCTGCGTGCTTCGGAAGAACGCTACCGCCTGCTGGTGGACCGGGCCCGCGACGCCATCTTCACGCTCACGCCGGAGGGGGCCTTCTCCTCGGTCAATCCCGCCTTCGAGAGCATGACCGGGTGGCGCACCGCCGACTCGATTGGGAAGCCGTTCGTGGAAGTCATCGCCACGCCCGAGGACCAGCGCACCTGGGCGGCATTCCTCGCGGCCCCGGATGCAAAGCAACGACATTCGCTCGAGTTACGAGTCCGCAAGCGTGACGGCGGCACGGTTGACCTCGACGTCAACCTAGCGGTCTCGCGCGACTCGACAGTGGCAACCTTGGGAATCGCACGCGACGTGACAGAGCGGAAGGAAGAGGAGCAAAAGCGAGCGCGGCTCGAATCCCAGCTCAGACAGTCGCAGAAGATGGAGGCGGTCGGGACATTGGCGGGCGGCATCGCACACGACTTCAACAACGTCCTCACGGCGATTATTGGTCACGCCCAGTTGCTGCAGGACGACGCGCCAGCCGGAAGCAAGCTTCAGGAGAGCTCGGGCGAAATCCTCAAGGCTGGAGCGCGGGCAGGCGACGTGGTCCGCCAGCTTCTGACGTTCGCCAGAACGAACGTTCACGAGCGCCGAGTCATCCGGCTGCAGACGGTGCTTCGCGAAGCCCTTCAGCTGATGCGCGCCTCGGTGCCGACTTCCGTCGAGATGGAGATGAAGGTCGACGCGGCCGCGCCGCCGGTGCTCGCGGACCCAACGCAGATGCATCAGGTCATCGTCAATCTCGTCGCCAATGCGGCCGGCGCGATGCGTGAACGTGGTGGTCGTCTCACCGTCCTTTTGGAGACACTCGCAATTGGTGAGCCGCCCTCAGCGTCTTCACCTGCGCTACCGGCAGGCCGCTACGTCCGAGTGGCCGTCACGGACACTGGTCATGGGATGGATGCCCGCGTTTTGGAGCGCATCTTCGAGCCCTTCTTCACGACCAAGCCCGATGGCGAAGGCACCGGACTTGGTCTGGCCGTAGTGCACAGCATCATCCAAGACCACGAAGGCCACATCAACGTGAAGAGCGAGCCGGGAGTGGGCACCACGGTCGACGTCTTCCTCAGGGCTTTGGAGGGGGACCATGCCCCGCTATCGCCGCGACCGCTGGAAGCGGTGATGCGCGGGCATGGAGAGCGACTTCTCATCATCGATGATGAGCCAGCCATCGCCCGGGTGCTGGCCGAACAACTGGAGCGTCTCGGGTACACGGTGACCACCGCGACCGACCCTGAGGAAGCGCTGGAGGTCCTCACCGAAGACCCCACCGACTTTGACCTCGCCATCACCGACTTGCAGATGCCCCGCATGGACGGAGTCCAGCTGGCGGCGCGCCTGGCGGCGGTGCGTCCTAGCCTGCCCGTGGTGCTCATCACCGGCAATCGCATGAGCGTGCCTTCCACCGTGATGCGGGCCGCCGGCGTCCGCGAAGTCGTGGATAAGCCCTTTCAGATTCGTGAACTGTGCCGAGCCATCCGTACGGCGCTGGACGGCCCACCAGAACCTGGCGCGGCTGAGTTCGCCGACGCGGGCCCGAGCGCACCCAAGTCGTAAGCAGGCTCAGCCCCGAGCTGGCACGCCGCGCCCATCGACGTCCAGCTGCCGCGGCAGCTCATGGCCAAGCAACGCCCTTTCTAGCCGGGTCCCAGAAGCCCCGCGCCGCCCCCTCGGACCCAGCCTACCCTAGCGCAAACCCGCGTCCTGGCTGGGGTGGTGGCTGGCCCACGCTTTGCGCTTCAGCACCTCACATGGAGCCCTACCCCCGGACTGTCCTTGTCGTCGACGATGAGGAAAACCTCCTCAGCGCACTCGAACGCACCCTGCGGCGCGAGAACTACACGGTACTCACGGCGAGCGAGGCGGCCGAGGCCCTCGCCGTCTTGAAGCAACGCCAAGTGGACGTGGTGGTGTCAGACCAACTCATGCCCAACATGAGCGGCCTCGACTTCCTCAAAGAAGTCCGCGCCCTGCACCCGGACGTGGTGCGCATCATGCTCACCGGCCACGCCGAGGTGTCGACCGCGGTGGAGGCCATTAACGAGGGAGAGATTTTTCGCTTCCTCACCAAGCCCTGGGAGGATGCGGAGTTAAAGGTGGCGCTGCACCTCGCCTTCGACAGAGTGGCCGCGGAACGCTGCAACCGGGGGCTGCTGGCGGCGGCACATCACCAGCGGGTGCTGCTCGCGCAGCTCGAGCACCAGCACCCCGGCCTTCGCCACCTGTTGCGCGACGAAGACGGCGCGTTGATTGTCGACAAAGAGGACCAAGCCAGCCTGGCCATTGGCTAGTCCGCTTTTCAGGCCACCCCACGTTATGGCCGCGCCCCTCCCTGCCCTGGTGGTGTCCACTGTGTCGCCGGACACGGACCTGCTCGCCACCCTGACCGGCGCCGGCCTCGAAGTCCGCCCCGTCACCCCAAGCGAGGCGCTGCGACAAGTCGGCGGCGGAGCGGCGGACAGCGTGGTGTGCGAACCAGTCCCCAACTGGCGCCTTTTGGTGTCCCGGCTGAGCGCCGCGGGGGCCGCCACGGTGCTCTACTTGGGCGACGTTCCGGAGCCAGCGGCCCTCCCGGCAGGTGTCTACGCCGTGCACTCCCTGGCCGAGTTGGTGCCGCTCTTGGCACGCGCCCAGGCCGAGCGTCGCGCCGCCCGGGCCAACGCGCTCGGGCCCACCCTCGAGGAGCGGGTGGAGGAAGCGGAACGCTTCGCCGACGCCGTCCAGGGCCTCCATACCCTGGCGGAGCTCAGCGAAATTTTGCGCGACACCGTCGTCCGCGCGCGGGCGCTGGCCCAGGCAGACCGGGCGACAGTGTGGCTCACCGACGCCGCTGGGGGGCTCGGACTGGCGGCCATCGACCCCCCCGAGCCGGGGCCGCTCGACGAGCGCGCCATTGGCCTGGCCGAGGCTGCCGTTCGGGACTTCGTCCCGCTGGTGCACGCCGATGGCGAAGCGGCGCCGGAGGCAGCCCTCGCGGTGCAGCGGCGGACCGGTGAGCGTCCGGGGGCCCTCCTTGCCTTGCCCCTCGTCCGGGGCGCCTCGTGCCTCGGCGCCTTGGAGCTAGTGCGCCGTCCGGGGCTCCCCGGCTTTGCCGACGCCACTCTGCACCGGATGGAAGCCTGGGCGGCGCAGGTGGCGGTGGCAGTGGCCAATGCCCAGCTCAACGGACGGCTGCGCGAGGCGCGGGCCGAAGTGCTGACCGCCAACGCCGCGCTCGAGTGCAAGGTCGAGGAGCGGACCGAACTGGTGGTCCGCGCCAAGCGCGAATGGGAGCGCACCTTCGACGCCATTACCGAGCCCATCGTGCTCCAGGAGGGCTTCGTCGTCCGACGCGCCAACCTCGCCTATGCCCGCGCAGCGGGCCGGGACGTCCGGAAGGTGGTGGGAGAAACCTGCCACTCACTCTTGGCCGGCAGCGACAGCCCATGCCGCGGCTGTCCCATCCAAGACGGCGGCGGAGAACTCAGCCTCCCCGACGGTCGGCGCCTCCACGCCACGGCCTTCCAGTTGTCCGAGAACGCCGACGTCCGGCGAACGGTGCTGCACTACCAGGACGTCACGGCGCGACGGGCACTGGAGGACAAACTGCGTGCCACCGAGCGCCTGGCGTCACTTGGTCAGCTGGCCAGCGGCGCCTCGCAGGAAATCAACAATCCACTCGGCTACGTCATCGCCAACCTTCAGTCGCTCCAGGCAACGCTGCGCGAGGTGGAAGCAGGCGCGGACACGCTCGAGCGGGCGGCCCTCCTGTGCGGCCAGAATGCCCCAGCCGAGGCGGTCCGTGCGCTCGCCGCCATCCCGGCGCGCGAGCACGCCACCGAAGGGTTGGAGGCCGTTGCCGAGGCGCTCCAGGGCGCTCAGCGCATCTCCGGCATCGTCAAGGGGTTGCGCGAGCTGGCCCGGCAGGACCTCGGGCGAATGGAGGTGCTGGACGTGAATGCCAGTGTCTCGCGCGCCGTCCGAAACGAGTTGCAGCACATGCCGCCAGGCACCGTCCACGCCTCGCTCGCGGCGCGACAGCGCGTCTGTGGCGCACCGCTGCAGCTCGACTCCGCGGTGGGGGCGCTGTTGCGTAATGCCCGACAGGCATGTCCAGCGGGGCCGGTCCAGGTGCGCACCCGGGATGAAGGCACGGAGCTGGTGGTGGAGGTGCAGGACGCCGGCGCCGGCATCGCCCCGGCCATCCTCCCTCGCATTTTCGAGCCCTTCTTCACCACCCGCGGTGGCCAGGCGGCGGTGGGCCTGGGCCTGACGCTGGCCTACGGCGTCATCCAGCGGCACGGCGGACGCATTGACGTCGCAAGCAGCGCGGGCCAGGGCACCACCGTCACCCTTCGTCTGCCGGCAGCCGCCGACGCGGCGGCGAATGTTCCAGCGGTCCACGCCAGCGGCTGAAAGCGTCGGTCCGGCCGACACAACTGTCCCGGCAGGCGCTAAAGCAAGAGCCGCACCGGGTGCTCCAGCAAAGCCTTCACTTCCTGGAGGTACTGGGCGCCGAGCGCGCCGTCCACCACCCGGTGGTCCCCGGAGAAGGTAACGCTCATGGTTTTGCGCACCACCGGCTTCCCGTCCCGCGCCACCACGCGGTCGGCGACAGCGCCGACTGCCAGGATGGAGGCCTGCGGGGGGTTGATGACTGCGATGAAGGCGTCGACCCCGTACATGCCGAGGTTGGACACGGTGACCGAGCCACCGGTGTACTCCTCCGGCTTGAGCGCCTTGCGGCGGGCCCGCTCGGCCAGTGTCTTGGCTTCCCCGGCAATGGCGCCAAGCGACTTGAAGTCCGCGTCGCGGATGATGGGAGTGATGAGGCCGTCTTCGATGGCCACCGCGATGCCGACGTCGGCGGTGTGAAACTGAAGGACGCGGTCCCCTTGAAACGAGACGTTGACCTTGGGCACTGCGTGCAGCGCCAGGGCGGCGGCTTTGACGATGAAGTCATTGACCGACACCTTCACCTCGGCGGCCTTGGCCTCTTCCCGAAGGGCCAGAACCGCCTCCATGTCGACCTCGATGGAGAGATAGAAGTGCGGCACACCGGGCTTCACTTCCGCCATGCGCTGGGCGATGACTTTCCGCATGCTGCTCAGCGCCAGCACCTCCGGCTCGGTGCGGCTAAACGACAGGTCGCGGGACGTCCGGGCCGCTGGCGCCTCGCTCATGGCGGCCTGAATGTCGCGCTTGACGATACGGCCCTGAGGCCCCGAGCCCTGCACCGCACCGAGGTCCACCCCGGCGTGCTGGGCCATCCGCTTGGCCAAGGGGGAGGCCCGTAGGCGGCCTGCCCCGCTGGCCGCTGCTTCGCCAGGACGCAGTTGCACCACCTGCGCCGGCGTGCTGACACGCGGAGCTGCTGAAGCTGACGGTGCAGGTTTCGGTGGCGGTGCGGCGGCCGGAGGCGGGGCGGCCTTCGGCGGCGCTTCGACTGAAGTGGGAGCAGGCGTCGGTGCTGCGCTCGGGACTTCGATGCTCTCGCCTTTGCGTCCGAGGTAGGCGATGGGAGCGCCCACCTGGGCGACTTCGCCCTCGGGGACGAGGATTTTCAACAGTACCCCGTCGTCGTATACCTCCACCTCGAGGTTGGACTTGTCCGTTTCCACCTCGGCGATGGCGTCGCCGGTGGAAACCTTGTCCCCCTCCTTTCTCAGCCACTTGAGAATTTTCCCCTCCTTCATGGTCGGGGAAAGTGCCGGCAGCTGGATTTCGGTGGCCATGGCGTCTCGTCAGCCTTCCTCTCGGTACAGGACTTTCTTCACCGCGGCGATGATGCGGGCAGGGTTGACCTCGGTCGCGGCTTCCAGCGCCGCCGCGTAGCTGCGGTTCACGTCGAGCCCGGTCACCCGCTGGACTGGGGCGTCGAGCTCGTCAAAGGCCTGCGATTGGATGAGGTCCACCAGCTGCGCGCCGACGCCGCAGAAGCTCCAGCCCTCCTCGACGATGACCGCCCGGTTGGTTTTCCTGACCGAGGCGAGGATGGCCTGCTCGTCGAGTGGCTTGAGGGTGCGCAAGTCGAGCAGGTCGACGTGGATGCCCTCGGCCTCGAGTTGCCTCGCCGCCTCCTCGGCGTGGTAGTACATCCTCGACCAAGTGATGAGGGTACAGTCCGCGCCCTCGCGCTTGAGGTCGGCCTGGCCGAGCGGAAGGAAGAGCTCGCCCGCTGGCACCTCGCCCTTGACGCCGTAAAGGAGCTCGGCCTCCAAGAAGACGACGGGGTTGTCGTCGCGGATGGAGGCTTTGAGCAGACCCTTGGCGTCGGCCGGCGTCGAGGGAGCCACCACTTTCAGCCCGGGGAAATGGGCGTAGTTGGCCTCGAGGGACTGGCTGTGCTGGGCCGCCAGCCGGCCGCCAGCTCCATTGGGCCCGCGAAACACAATCGGGCAGCGCAGCTGGCCGCCTGACATCTGCCGCACCTTCGCTGCGTTGTGGACGATTTGGTCCATGGCCAGAACGGCGAAATTCCAGGTCATCATCTCGATGACTGGCCGCAAACCCACCAACGCTGCGCCCACACCCAGCCCGGCGAAGCCGAGTTCGCTGATGGGGGTGTCCACGACGCGCGCGCTGCCAAATTTGGCGAGCAGGCCCTGTGAAACCTTATACGCGCCGTCGTAGCGGGCCACCTCCTCCCCCATCAGGAAGACGTTCGCGTCCCGCTCCATCTCCTCGGACAGCGCCTGGTTCAGCGCCTCACGCCACGCGATTTGCGCCATGGGAAGTTTTCTCAGCCGTCCTTTCGTCTACCGGGCAAAGGGCTAGGCCGGCTTCTTCAGCCCCGGTTGCGGCTCGCCCGTCTGAACCAGCGTTCGCGGCTCGAGGTCCCAGCTGACGCGGAGCTCTTTCCCGGAGGGGTAGGTCGGCCAGTCCACCTTCATCCCGAGCACCCGTTCGCGGGGAGGGACGTCGCGCTCACCAGTCTCCACCAGGTGGTCCGTCCACACCTCCTCCAGCGCGGGCTCCGGCGAGGCGTCGGCAAACTTCACCGCCGTGTCCACGGTGGTCTTCACCTCGGCCTCGAGTGCGTCGAAGTCCGCCTCGGAAGCCAGTTGGGCATTGACTGCCCAGGCCCTGAGACGCGGAATCGGGTCGCTCTTCCGCTCCGCCTCCACCTCCTCCTTGCTTCGGTAGGTGGCCGCGTCGGACATGGAATGGCCGCGGTAGCGGTAGGTATCTGCCTCCAGCAGGACCGGGCCCTTCCCGGAGCGGCACCAGGCGGCACACTCCTTGGCCACCTCGTACACTTTCAGAACGTCGTGTCCGTCGACGGACTCGCCTCGCATGTCATAGCCAGCGGCGCGCTTGGAGACTTTGGCCACCGCCGAGACTCGCTCCATGGCGGTCCCCATGCCGTAGCGGTTGTTCTCGCAGAGGAAGAGCACCGGAAGCCTCCACTTGGCCGCCATGTTGAGCGTCTCGTGGAAGCTGCCCTGGTTGGCGGCAGCATCTCCGAAGTAGCAGACGGTGACCCGGTCCTCGTTCCGGTAGCGGGAGGCAAAGGCGGTGCCGGCGGCGAGCGGAATTTGGCCTCCCACGATGCCGTAGCCGCCAAGGACATTGTGCTCGACGTCGTAAATGTGCATCGAGCCGCCCTTGCCCTTGCTGTAGCCGGTGCCGCGCCCGAAGAGCTCGGCCATCACCATTCCGACGTCCGCCCCCCGGATGAGTGCGTAGCCGTGGTCACGGTAGGCGGTGATGAGGTAGTCGCGTGGTTGCAGCGCCTCGTTGACTCCCACCGCGACGGCTTCCTGCCCAATATAGAGGTGGCAAAAGCCGTTGATTTTTCCCTGGCCATAGGCCTGGGCGGCGCGCTCCTCAAAGCGGCGAATGAGGTACATGCCCCGGAAGAGGCGGAGCACCAAGTCCTTCGGGTACGCGGGGGCCACGGGTGTCCTCCTGCAACGTCGCCGCTCGGGGGCCGAGCTTTACTGACTGGAGACGCGAATTTCCACGTAAAGCCGGTCCATGGCGCAGCGCGGCGTGCCGAGCGGCTCGCGCCGCCAGCGGGGCGCCACCGCCAGCGCAGACAGGCCGGGACGGCACGCGGCGGGTGTCTCGCTTCTGCGGCCGCCGGGGGACCTCATTTCGAGGGGGGCCCTTCGTCGAGTTGGACCGGCAGGTCCGGCTGAGGCCCCTCCAGGGGCGGCACCACCGGGGGCGGAGGGGCAACTGGGGCCGGAGCCGCCTCGAGCGGGCCGCCTGGGTAGAAGAAGAGAATGCCCAGCTCGCGGTCTCCCTCGCAGGGGTTTCCGTCCACATCCAGCGCCGGACGGAAGCGTTGGCGGAGTGCGCACTCCCGCGCCGACTCGTTGAAGAGGGGTGGGCCTGGCCGAAGGATGCTGACGTGCGTCGGCTTCCCGGCGGCGGTGACATGCACTCGGATTTGGACCACCACGTCGTGGGTGGGCCCGCCCGGGAAACCACAATCCCACCCCGAGTTCTCCTCCATCGGCCCTCGGGCGAGCGAATGCCGCCGGATGGCGCCCCCCTCCACGCCATTGGACCAGCCCGGGCCGAAGGCGTCGCCTGTCCCGGCGCCCCCGAGCCAGCGGCCGGGCGGCCCCATGCTGGCTGGGTCGGCCGGAGCCGCAAAGGAAAGCTCCATGTCCGGCTGGACGTCCCGGGCCACTGCCTTCGGCAGCGCGACGCCCCGACTGCCCTTCCTCAGTGCCTCGGTGGCGGCGGACGGTGGCGGTGGGGGCCGGGGCGCACGGCGGAACACCACGGCTACCGGCTCCGAGCGCGAGATGGTGACCGTGCCGCTCAGCCACAGTGTCAGGGCGATGAGGCTGACATGCAGAAAGACGGAGAAGACACTCGACCAACCGTAGGCCGGGCCCCCCGGGCGAGGTGTGAAGGTGTGTAGGACAATGGACCGCGGCGTCCCCCTGGCGTCGAGCGGAAGCGACGCGCCCTCCCTAGGCTGGACGGCTGAAGGCTCGGGAGGTTGGGGGGGAGGCCCGCCCGCGGAGGGTGGAGATTCGTCAAGCATGGCTTTGCTGTCACGTCCGCCGGCGAACACCACGGTCCTCGGAGCACACTGGCTCCCTCCTCTTTTCTGCAAGCCATAGCATCCCACCTTCACGCTGGGGCGCGGAAATTCGGTATTCCCCGGACTTGAGTGGAGTCCCCGGGCCCGCTGTCCGCTCGAGGGCCAGGGACAAACGGGCGGGCTTTAGTCCTCGTTGGCGCCGACATCGAAGTGCGGCGCCGGGACAATGGCGTCGGCGAGCACGCTGACGCGCCCCGAGTCCCCGGTGGCCAAAAGCACCACCGTCGCCTCCGGAAATGAGGCCCGGTAGTCATTGGCGTGAGCCGCTTCGTTGTCGAACGCAGCCACCACCCTCCCCCATTCCGCCAGCCGGCGGTGGGTGCTGCGCTTGAATTGGTCGTCGGTGGTGCTCTCGTCCGGCTTCATCCACAGCTGCACGCCAGGCCCCGGGAGCGGGAAGCGGTAACGCGACAGCACCTCGAGGGTGCCGACCCGCATGAGCTCCGGCCTCGCGGTGACATAGGCCACCCGTGCCCCGGTGGCCGAGGTGCGCCGGACGTACTCCGGTGCTCCGCGCACCGGGACGTCGAGTTGGCAGGCGTCGCTGGTGAAGAAGTGCGCCCGCCAGAAGGGGCGGAACTCCACCAGAAATTGCTCGACTTCCAAGGGGGCAAGCCCCTGCCGCCCCAGGGCCTCGCGCAAGTCGAACCCGGTGTGGAGGTGTCGGGCCTCAAAGTTGGCCAGCATCGGTGCGGCGCCGCGCTGGCGGAGGAAACGGTGGACGAGCGCCGCTTGCCGTGGGCGGTTGTCGAGCAGGGTGGAGTCCAAGTCGAAGGCCACCACCGCCTCCGCCCCGAGTTGGCTAGCGTCCAACAGGACTCGGCCCAGCACCTCGCGCCAGCTGGGATGGACCTCGAACGTGGCCACGGGACGACACCGAGGCTAGCAGGGTGGCCAGCGGCTAGCGCGCGGAGAAGCGCTGCTGCAGCGCCTGCAGCTCGGCAAGCACAGCGGCGCCTTGCCCTGGAATGGGGACCGGCAAGTCCAACGTCCAGCGCCGCACGCCAGGGGCCACCACCAGGCCGGCGCTGGTGAGTTCCTGGAAGCCTGGCCGCAGCCGGAAGACCAGCACGTCGCATGGCCGCGCCCGGGTGCTGCCCAGGTAGGCCTCCACGCGCTCGAGGCCAATGCCCTCCACGGCCTTCCAGGGGATGAAGACACCATCCGCACTGGACGGCCCGGAGAAGGGCAAGCCAAAGCGTCCTCGAGGTGGGAGCCCCGTCAGGTAGCTGGTAACGCCCTGCTCGGTGGCCTTGAGCAAGACCGCCGGGGCGGCGAGCTGCACCGCCGCCCACAGCGCGCCCGCGCCAAGGCACACCCCCAACAGGCTGAGGAGCTGCCTTGCCGGCCGTCTGGCCCGGAAGCGGGGCCCCACCCGGAGCGCCACCACCACCAAGCCCAGCCCGAGGCAAGCCACCAGCACCAGCAGCGCCGGAAGCGGCGCGGCCGTCACGCAGAAGAGGACCGGCTCGGAGCCTAAGGGCGCAGTCCCCATGGGGGTTAACCCTGGTGCGCGGCGAGAAAGCGCAGCACGCACAACTCCGTCTTGGCGTCGGCCACCTCGCCCCGCCGGCAGGCCGCCAGCAGCGCCGGAAGCGGCCACCAGCGCACCGAGGCACCCTCCTCCAGCGGTGAGCCGTCGCCCCTCGGGGGCTGGGGCGTCTGCCCGGTGACGTCCACGGCGGTGGGGTGAATTTTCTCGGAAATGATGCCGGGGAGCATGAAGAAGGCTGGGCCGAGGAGCTCTACCGCCTCCGGGCGCACTCGGTAGCCGGCCTCCTCTTCCACCTCGGCCGCCGCCCGTGCCTTCACGCCGGCGCTTCCCTTGTCCTGTGGCTCAAGCACGCCTGCCACCAACTCCTCGACGGTGAGGTAGCTCTCTGGGTCAGGAATGGCGAGCGGTAGCTCGCGCCGGAAGTACGCTGCTGGCCGCAGGGTTCTCCGCGTCAACACCTCGACCCCCTCCGGACCCTGGCGCCACAGCAGCACCGCCACCGCGTCCGGCACCGGGCGGTCCACTACGTCGACGGTGTAGTTGCGCGACACCGAGCCGTCCGCCTTGCGGTTTCGGCAGCGCAGTCGCCGCAGGTGGAGGAAGCCCTCGTCACAGCGCGCGCTGGCAGTGAGGTCCTCCACCACCTCGATGGCCACCACTTCTTCGTCCGGGGGAAGCGTACTCACCCTGAAGGAGCCCTCTCGTTGCGTCCAGTCGTCCTGGGCGGGGTGTGCCCGGGCCTTGTTAGGCGGACGTCATACGTAGCACTTCAGCAAAGGCAGTCTGCCCTTGCGCCAGTTTGCGCACCGCTGCCTCGCGCAGCGTCCGCATGCCCGCGGCGCGGGCCAGCTCCACCAGGCGCGCCTCGGGGGCCTCGTGGGCGATGGCCTCGCGGATGGTGCCATTCACCGGAAGTATCTCGAAGACTCCGGTGCGCCCGTAGTAGCCGGTGCCCCGGCAATGGACGCAGCCGGCACCGAGACGCAGCTGCAGCCCACCGGGAAGCAGCGGCAACGGAGCCCCGAGGGCCACCAGCTGGTCCGGCGCGAGCTCTGCCTCCTGAGTGCAACGGGCGCACACCCGGCGCAACAGACGCTGGGCCATGACGCCAATGAGGCAGCTCCCGAGAAGAAAAGGCGGCACACCGAGGTCCTTCATTCGCGTCACCGCCCCCACCGAGTCGTTGGTGTGCAGCGTGGAGAGCACCAGGTGGCCGGTGAGGGCCGACTGAATGGCATTCTCGGCCGTCTCGGCGTCGCGGATTTCGCCCACCATGATGACGTCCGGGTCCTGGCGGAGGATGTGACGGAGGGCGTTGGCAAAGTCGAGGTCCAACTTGGGCTGCACTTGGACTTGGTTGAAGCCCTCCCACACCATCTCAATGGGGTCCTCGATGGTGGTGACGTTGACGTCCGGGCCGGACACCGCCTTGAGTGCGGTGTACAGGGTGGTCGTCTTCCCGCTGCCGGTGGGGCCGGTCACCAAAATCAACCCGTGCGGCTGGTCAATCCACCCCTCGAAGACGGCCTTCTCGTCTTCTTCGAAACCGAGCTGGGCGATGTCCTGCACCAGCGTCTCCGGGTCGAAAATTCGGATGACCACCTTCTCGCCGAATGCGGTGGGCAGCGTGGACACGCGCAACTCGACCTCGCGGCCTTCGCGCTCGGTCTTGATGCGACCGTCCTGGGGCCGGCGCTTCTCGGAGATGTCCATCCGGGAAATCATCTTGGTGCGGGAGACGATGGGTGCGTGGACCGATGCGGGCAGGGTGTAGACGGTATGCAGCACGCCGTCGATGCGGACCCGCACTATGGAGCTCTCGCGCTTCGGCTCGATGTGAATGTCCGAGGCACGGTTGTCGAAGGCGTAGCGCAGCAGGTAGTCCACTGCCTGGACGATGGGCTTGTCCGAGGCGTCGAGTTCGCGTCCGGTGGAAAGGGAGACCAGCTGCTCGAAGTTTTGCAGCTGGGAACCGGTGGTAGAAAAGTCGCTCGCCGCCTGGGCCAGAGTGCGCTTGAAGCCGTAGATGTCCGCGATGCAGCGCAGGATGTCCGCCTTGGAGGACAGCACCGGAACCACTGGCACCCCAGCCAGCCGAGTGACGCTTTCCATCGTCTCCCGGTCGAAGGGGTTGGCGGTGGCCACCACCAGCGCCCCCTCCGGCGTGCGCTCCAGGGGAAGAATGACGTGCTTCTGCGCGTACGGACGCGACACGGTGCGGGTGGCCAGGGCCATGTCGAGCTTCAGCGGGTCGATTTTTCGGTAGGGGATGCCCAAGGCCTCGGCCACCGCTTCGCTGATGCGGTCCTGGTCGAGCACGCGGCCGTTGCCGAGCGGTACCTGAAACACGGCCACCAGCTCGACGGGGGACACCGAGTACCGGGCCTCGTCCTTCTGCCCGCCCACCTGCTTCAGCACCCGCACCTTCGCCGCCGCCTCCTTGGAGGCCAAATCCTGGGCTTGCGAGGCGGTGAGGAGCTCCCGCGCCACCAGAATTTGGAGCACCAGGGCGAGGTTGAAGTCCGAACCGGCGCGTTGCAGTTGAAGTGCGGGCAGTGACACGGGCACCTAGGAGTCTACCCGCGAATGGCGCGGACCGCCGCTTCCACCAGCTCCGCCGAGCTCGGACGCTCGGCCACCCCGTCGGCCTTGAAGCCAGAGCTCGCTAGGGCGGCGGCGGTGGTGGGGCCAATGGCCACCACCCGCGCCTGCGCCAGCACCGCGCGGCCGCCCGCCTCGAGGAAGGCCTCGGCGGTGCGGGGGGAGGCGAATAGCACCGCCACTGGGGGCCGTGCGCGCAGGTCCGCCCACACCTCCTCCGCCACCTCGAGGCGCGTGCTGCGGTAGGCGGGCACCCGCGTCAGCCCTGGGGCACGGACGGGGGTGCCCCGCTTGGCGCTGGGGGGGGCCTCAGTGGCCAGCTGGGCCGTCGTCGTCTCGGCAAAGGCAGCCTCGAGCTCCGGCCGTCCCTCCTCGGCCGTGGGCAGCAGTACCTCGTCGCTCGGAAGCAGCGTCTGGGCCAGCTCTTTGCCAAGCGCCGTGCCGGTGCCTCCCTCACACACGAGGTGCACCTGGAGGCCAGCCGTCAGCGCCGCGCGGGCCGTGGCCGCTCCCACCACGGCCACTTTGAGTCGGCGCAAGGCGGCGGTTGTCCCGGCCACCCGCGCCGCCTCGGCAAGCGCCTCAACGCCTGCGACGGATGCGAAAGCCACCCAGCTGAAGCGGCCCAGCGTCTCGGCGGCAGCGCGCAGCGCCCGCCCGTCGCTTGGCGGCTCGAGCTCGAGCATGGGCAAGGCCACCACCTCCGCGCCTTCCTCCTCCAGAAGGAAGCACAACTCCTCGCTTCGGTTGCGGGGCCGGGTGACGAGAATGCGTAGTCCCTGAAGACGCGGGCCACTCACTGCGCCCTCACCTGCAGCGCGGCCAAAAGGCGGTCCGCCCCCCGGCCGAGCAGCTCCTCGGCCAGCGACCGCCCCACCTCCGCCGGCGCACTGGATGCGCCCCGGCGCTCGCCTCGAAGCACCTCCGTCCCGTCCGGGGTGCCGACGAAGCCGCGCAGCCAGAGGCGCTCCCCCTCCAGCACCGCGTAGCCGCCCAAGGGAACGCTGCACCCACCCTCCAACCGGGCGAGGAAAGCCCGCTCGGCCTCGACGGCGGTGCGGCTTTGGCCGTGCTCGAGGCTAGCCGCGCGCGCGCAGGTTTCGGCGTCGGCCTGGCGGGCCTCGAGCGCCAGCGCGCCCTGCCCCACGGCAGGAAGGCTGAATTCCGGCGACAGCACCTCGGTGACGTGGCGCTCGAGCCCGAGCCGCACCAACCCGGCCAGCGCTAGGACAGTCCCTGCCAGGCCGAGCTCCTCCACTTTGCGCAAGCGCGTTTGGACGTTGCCGCGCAGCGGCACCACCTCCAAGTCCGGCCGGGCGGCTTTCAACAGGCAGGACCGGCGCAGCGAGGAGGTGCCCACCTTTGCCCCTTGAGGAAGCGTCAAAAGCGCTAGCCCGCGCGGGGACACCCAGGCATCCCGCGGGTCCTCCCTTTGGGGCACGGCAACCAGGGCCAGCCCGAGTGGGAACGCCGAGGTGACGTCCTTCAAACTGTGGACGGCGAGGTCCGCTCGGTCCTCGAGGAGAGCCTGCTCCAGCTCCTTGATGAAGAGCCCCTTGCCCCCAACCGCCTGCAGCGGCGCTTCGAGAAAGTTGTCGCCGGCGGTGCTCATCTCCACCAGCGACACCTCGGCGTCGGGAAAACGGCTGCGCCAGAGGGCGGCCACGTGGTTTGCCTGCCAGCGGGCAAGCGGACTCTTCCGCGTCGCAATGCGCAGCCGGCTCACGACTCGTCGCTGCCGGTGCGTCGCGAAGTGGGGTCGAGTCCGAAGAGCTCGGCCACAGCCTCGGCCAGCGGGTTGAGGGCCTCGCCCGGCGAGACGGCACGAAGCTTGACGGTGGGCTGGTGCAGCACCTTGTTGACGATGGCCGACGTCATCGCCGCCACCACCGCCTTCTGGGCGTCGGTCAGCGGGGTGGGAAGGTTGGACAGTGCGCGTTCCAACTCGGCCTTGCGGATGGCTTCGGCACGGGCCCGTAGCTGGGCCAGCACTGGAACGCCCTCGCGCAGCGCGCGCTCCCGCAGGAAGCGGGCCAGCTCCTCCGTCACCAGTGTCTCGGCCAGCGCCGCAGCCTCGGCGCGCAGGGCGGTGTTTTCGGCCACCACCTTTTGAATGTCATCCACGTCGTAGGCGTAGACATTGTCCAGGCTGTTGACGCCGGGCTCGACATCGCGCGGCACGGCCAAGTCCACCAGGAAGAGCGGACGGTGGCGGCGGGCCCGGAGGGTGCCCGCCACCAGCTCTCTGGTAATGAGGGGTGTGGGCGAAGCGGTGGTGCACACCACCACGTCGGCGGGCCGGAGCGCGTCCTCCAGCGGTTGGAAGGGCAACGCCTCGCCACCCAGTGCCCGGGCCAGCGCCTCGGCCCGCTCCTGGCTGCGGTTGGTGACGAGGAGCCGGCTGGCGCCGGCCGAGGCCAGGTGCCGGCCGGCCAGCTCGGACATTTCGCCGGCGCCGACCAGCAGCACCGTCTTGCCCTGGAGTCCGCCGAAGATTTTGCTGGCCAGTTGCACCGCTGCCGCGGCCATGGAGGTGGCCGCTCGCCCCACGTCCGTCTCGGTGCGGACCCGCTTCGCGGCGCCGAAGGCCGCGGCGCACACCCGCGCCAGCTCGCCCCGCGCCGCCCCCACCCGCTGGGCCAGCTCGAAGGCGTCCTTCACCTGGCCGAGAATTTGCGGCTCCCCCACCACCATCGAGTCGAGGCTTGAGGCCACCCGGAAGAGGTGCAGCAGCGCCGCCTCGCCCCGGTGCAAGTAGGCATGGCTGAGCGCCTCCTCGCCCCCGAGGCCCCTCAACTCAGTCCGCAGCCGCTCCTCCAGGCTGTCCCCGGCACCGAAACCGTAGAGCTCCACCCGGTTGCAGGTGGAGACGAAGAGTGCCTCGGAAGGAGACGTCCCCACCCGGCCAAGGACGTCGGACTGGCGCTCGACGCTGAGTGCCAGTTGCTCGCGCAGGGCCACCGGCGCCGTCTTGTGCGAGACGCCGAGGCACACCAGGACCGAGCTCATCGGCCGCCTCCCGGCCCGTAGGTGCCGACGAAGGACAGCACCAGCAGGCCGAAGCCGGCCATGGTGAGCCAAGCCACCCGGCGCCCTCGCCAGCCAGCCAGGAGCCGAGCTTGTAGCAGCCCGGCAAACACCAGCCAGGCTACCGCGGTGGTCAGCTCCACTGCCTGAAAGCGCGCCCCGCCCGAGCGCGAGGCGACCCACAGCCCCGTCACCAGCGTCAGAGAGAGCGCCACAAACCCCCAGGTCACCAAGTGCCGGTTGAGACCGTCCAGCAACTCCAAGGAAGGAATGCGCTGGTACAGGACGCCGAAGCGCTTCCCCTTCATTTGCCGCTCGAGGAGGAGGAAGGCCACCGCCACGGCTGTGGCCACACCGAAGACGGCCAGTCCGGTAAGGGCAACGCCAATGTGGGCCACCAGGATGGGCGTCCAGGGTCCAGAGCCGGGCGGCTTGCCTTCGGGCTCCACCCACAGCGCCGGAAGCCACACCGCCACCGCAGCGGGCGCGAGGAAGGCGCCGAGCACCGGCGCGTGGGTGCGCAGCTCGATGGTCAGAAAGAGCGCCACCAACAGAAAGGCGAGGATGCTGAGGGACTCGGCGACGCCATGGGGCCGCCAGCCCTGGGCGGAGAGCAACAGCGCGAGCCCCAGGCCGTGGAGCACCCAGCCCACGCCAGTCAGCACCCGGGCCGTCCACACCAGCCCCTGGCGACGGCCTGCCAGAAGCGTCAGGTAGCCGATGGCCCCCAGGGCATAGGCGTGAAAGGCAAGGACGAAGCAGAGTCGGGGAAGGGCCACGGTGGCGATTGGAGACTAGAGCTTGTCCAACAGGAATTGCGCCAAGAGGTCGGCTTCCTTCTCAGGCTTCAGCGCGGCGGCAAAATCTGCCTCCGGAAGCTGCACCAGGTAGCCGCGCTCCACGTCATAGGCGCTTTCGCCCAGCAACACCGAGTCTGCCAGCTGCTCGGCCGAGAGAGCATCGAGCTGGCCGTTGGTTTTCACCTTGTGCAACAGCTTCTGCTCGTCGGCGCCGCTGACCAGCCGGGCGACGTGGACGGCGTCCTCCACCGGAAGCCGGGTCGGCTCGCCATGAATGACGAGGTGGTGCTCCTGGACGTCTGCCTTGTCGGCCAGGGCCCACTCCTCGAGGGTGGCCTGAGAGAGAAAGAGCCTCACTTGGGCCGCCGAGTGTACCACCCAGCCTCGGAAGTCCCCGACTTCATTCGCCCTCGGGGGTGCAGAACGGCGCCGGGGCCCCTGTCCGGAGAGCCCCAGGGGCCTGAAACGTTGGGCTCTCTCAGGCGTCCAAGGTAGCGTAAGGCCCCCCAGGTGGGAGGTCGCCTGTGGGCCACTCCAGAGAGTTGTCGGGGAAAAAGGAGCTCAACGCAAATGGCAGGACAAGACGTGTTTCACACCTCGGATGCCGAGTTCGCCAAGCAGGTGCTCGAGTCGCCGGAGCCGGTGCTGGTGGACTTCTGGGCCACCTGGTGCGGGCCGTGCAAAGCCATCGCCCCGACGCTCGATGCGCTGGCCACCCAGTACAAGGGCAAGGTGAAGGTGGCGAAGCTGAACATCGACGAGCAACAGCAGACGGCGCAGACGTACGGCATCCGGAGCATCCCCACCCTGCTCCTCTTCAAGGGCGGAAAAGTAATTGACCAGGTGGTGGGCGCAGTGCCCAAGGCGAAGCTGGAAGAGACTTTCAAAAAGGCGCTGTAAGGGTCGTTTGAAATGGGGGCCCTGGGGGCCCCCTTTTTCCCCGGTTGGGCTTGTCAGCGCTTGGGGGGGGCCAGCGTCTCGCCGATGCGCCAGGGGTCGGCCGGCGCCGTCACCTTGAGCAGCTCCCAAGCCGCCAGGGCGTCCACCACGCGGTCCAGTTCGGACTCGATGGCTCGGGTGCGGGCCGTCTGCAGGTAGCCCTCGGCAAAGCGCCGCAGCTGCTCGCCGAGGAAGAGTCGGGCCAGGGTGACTTCGGTTTGCTTGTAGAACTCTAAGAAGCGCAACCCCATCCCGGAGCGGCCGGTGCGGTCGTCGGTGCGCTCTTGGCGCAGCACCTCGGCCCGCGCCTCGACCGGCGCCCCCTTGGGGTCGAGCTCGAAGCGCACCATCAATTCCGTCCCCACCGGCAGGAAGAAGGTGGACTCGATGAAGGCGCCGCTGACGCTCAGGTTTTCCGAGCCCAGCGTGGCGCTGAAACGGCGGTCCTGGCCCTCCCCAATCCACACCCGGAACGGCACGCGCAGGCGCGCCCTGGGAAAGGAGCGGTGCTCGGGGCCAGGCGCAGAGGTGTCGAGGGCAATCCCCCCCGGCAGGCTTGCCGGAGGCGCTTCGGCATGGAGTCCCCTGCCAGGGACCACTCCGGACCGCGTGGTGATGGTCGTCTTCGCCATGCCCCCTCCGGGAACTTTGCCAAAAAGACTTCGCCGCTCGCCCGGGACTTCATACACCATGTCGGCCCAACGGAGGCCGCACATGCTGGGCAACCTGCTCAAGCCGGAATTTGAAGAGCTCCTCCAGTCCCGCGACTACGACGCTCTGCGCGGGGCTTTTTCGGAGATGTCACCCCCGGACATCGCAGAAGTCATTGAGGACCTGCCGCCCCAGGACAGCGGGGTCCTGTTCCGGGTACTGCCGAGAGACGTCGCCACCACTGTTTTTGAGTACCTGCCGCTGGACCAGCAGACGGAGGTGGTGGAGGCGCTCGGCACCGAGCAGCTGGTTGGCGTGCTCAACGAGATGGCCCCGGACGACCGGACCCGTCTGTTTGAGGAGCTTCCGGCCGAGGTGACGAAGCGCGCTCTGGCCACCCTCAAGCCCGACCAGCTGAGCCAAGCCCGCCAACTCCTCGGCTACCCGGAAGGAAAGGCCGGCCGGTACATGACGCCGCGCTACCTGGCGCTGCGGCCCACCGCCACCGCGGAGCAGGCCCTGCACTATGTCCGCGAGCACGGACAGGGCATCGAGACGCTGGACGTCATCTACGTCACCGATGAGAAGGGGGTGCTGCTCGACGACATCAAGCTGGTCGCGCTGGTGAAGGCACAGCCCTCTACCAAGCTCTCAGAGCTCAACGACGGACAGCTGGTGGTCCTGCGTGCCACCGACGACCGGAGCGACGTGGTGGCGATGTTCGAGAAGTACGACTTGGTGGCGCTCCCGGTGACGGACAGCCAGGGGGTGCTGCTCGGCATCATCACCGTCGACGACGTCCTGGACGTTGCCGAGGAAAAGGCCACCCGAGAAATGCAAGGGCTGGGCGGCGTCGAGGCCCTGGACGCGCCCTACTTCGACGTCGGCTTCGTGAGCATGTGCAAAAAGCGCGGTGGTTGGCTGTCGGTGCTGTTTCTCGGCGAAATGCTGACTGCCACGGCAATGACTGCCTTCGAAGACGAGTTGTCCAAGGCGGTGGTGTTGTCCCTCTTCTTGCCGCTGATTATTTCCAGCGGCGGCAATTCCGGCTCGCAGGCCACCTCCATCCTCATCCGTTCGCTCGCCCTGCGGGATGTCCGTCTGCGCGACTGGTGGCGGGTGGCCAGCCGGGAGCTGGCCTCGGGAGTCGCCCTGGGCGCTCTTTTGGGGAGCATCGGCTTTCTGCGCATCCTCGTCTGGGCCAAGGTGTTTCACCAGTACGGCGAGCACTACCTCTTGGTGGCCTCGGTGGTGGCGCTGGCCCTGGTGGGGGTGGTGCTGTACGGCAACTTGGTGGGCTCGATGCTGCCCTTTCTCCTGCGGCGGCTGGGCTTCGACCCGGCCAAGGCCTCGGCGCCCTTCGTCGCCACCCTGGTGGACGTCAGCGGGCTGATTATTTACTTCAACATTGCGAAGCTGATTTTCCGCGGCACGCTTCTGTAGAGCAGACCCCTGGGCCCGAGCGGCAGTTGCCCCTACGGCGCCATGGCCAAGAGAAATTGCTCAATCTGCTGGCGTTGCTCGGCGCTCAGTTTACCTTCTGTACCGTCAGCATCTCCTGCACGAGAAACGGCCAACGATGGCTGGCGGGCTGGGCGGTGCCATGGGCCCTTCGCCGGGCGCCGCCCCGCAACCCAAGGCCAAAAGGACAAACACCCTCACCGTCACAAAGCGTCGCATTCTCTCTCCGAGGGCCGTCTCTCGGTAAAGGACGCATGAAGCCCCGGGGGGTATTCCGGGGACTCCCCAAAAGGGAGGGGCGCGACAGCAGAGGGTAGTTGGAGGTGGGCCCCGAAAAGTTCGGCTTCCGGGCCGAGGGCAAGTCAGAAGAGGTGGCGCCGCATCGAGACATTGGCCACCAGCCCCAGCGACAGAAGCACGCTCACCATCGACGAGCCGCCGTAGGACATGAGGGGGAGGGTAATTCCCGTCACCGGGAGCAACCCCACCACCATCCCGATGTTCTCAAACACCTGCCAAAACAGCATGGCGGCCACGCCGGCGGCGAGGAAGGCGCCGAAGCGGTCGCGCGCCTGGAAGGAGACGCCCAGGGCGAAGAAAAAAATGAGGCCGTAGAGCACGAGCAGCAGAAGGCAAGCCAAGAAGCCGTGCTCCTCGGCCCACACCGAGAAGATGAAGTCCGTATGCTGCTCGGGCAGGAAAAAGAGTCCGGTCTGCGTGCCCTGCATCCAGCCCTTCCCCAAGAAGCCACCCGAGCCGACCGCAATTTTGGACTGGGCGGCATGGTAGCCCGTCCCGCGCAGGTCGCTGTCCGGGGAGAGCCACCCGGCAATGCGGGCGCTCTGGTGACGCTTGAGGACATTGCGAATGAGGGTGCGGTGGCCGTCGGACGGGTCGCGCACGTAGTCGTTCCAGATGATGGCCGATAGCGCCATCAGCGCCACCAGCCCGCTCACCAAAAGAGCGCGGCGCAGCCGGGCAAAGAGCAGCACGGTGGTGGCGGTGAGGAGCACCATCATCGCGTTGCCAAGGTCGGGCAGCACCAGCGCCGCGGAGAGCAGAGCTAGCAAAGCCGGCTTCCAGACGTCGGAGACCCCCAGCGGCTCGTCGGGCTGGCGCTGCTGGTCGTGAAACAGCTTCGCCAAAACGACAATTAACGCCACCTTCATGAACTCGGCCGGCTCCATCCGCAACGGGCCTAGCGCGAGCCAGCTGGCCGCGCCCTTGGCGCGATGGCCGAGGACGCGAAGCAGAAGTAGCAGCGCAACGTTGAGACCGTAGAAGGGCCAGGCCATCCGCTGCAGGAAGCGGTAGTCGACCAGGCACACGCCGAGCGCCGCCAGAAGGCCCACGGCGAGATTCAGTGTCTGCCTTGTCCAGAGCGGGCTGTGGGGCGGCCGGGAGGCGGAGGCCAGGTTCCAGATGCCCAGAAGGGCGATGGCCAGCGTCACCGCGACCAAGCCCCAGGGCACGTGGGGGACCATTCTCCGCTCGATGCGCAGCAGCACGGGCTAGGGCGCCTCGCCGCTCGGCACCGAGGCGGCGCGTGCCAACGGCCGCACTTGGGCGGCGGTGCGCGTCTCGTCCGGCTCCGGCGCAGGCGGGGGCAGACGGGCCGGCCTCGCTTCCAGCGCCGGGCGGGGAGGCAGCGGAACCGGAGGCAGCGAGGTGGAGGCGGCGATGCTGGCGTTGGCATCGTTGCGCTTGAGCTCGAAATACTTCTCGATGATGGCCGCTGCGGTGGGCGCCGCCTCGGAGGCCCCGTGCCCGCCATGCTCGTTGAGCACCACCACCACTATTTCCGGCTCCTCCGCCGGGGCGATGGCCGCGAACCAGGCGTGATCACGCTGCCAGAAACTCATCGCCATCTCCTTGATGCGCACCTTCCCGAGAGTCGTCACTTGGGCGGTGCCCGTCTTCCCGGCGAACTTGATGTCTGGAAGCCGGGAACGGTAGGCCGTGCCGCCAGGCTCGTTCACCACCGCCGTCAGCGCGTCGAGCACGAGGCGCCGGTTCTCAGCTTCCAAGGGCACCTGACGCACCAACTCGGGCTGAAACTCCTTCAGCGTCTTTCCGTCTGGGCTCTCGATGCGCCGCACCAGCTGCGGGCGGAACAGCTGCCCGCCGTTGGCCACGGTGGCGTAGACGTTGGCCAGCTGCAGCGGGGTGACGTTGACGTCCCCCTGGCCAATGGCGCTGTTGAGCGCGAGGCCCTTGGTGTAGCCGCCCGGCGTCACGCGGTCGTGGTAGGCGCTGTCCGGCATGATGCCGGGGACTTCCGCCACCACTGCCACGCCGGTGGGCGCCCCGAGGCCCAGGGCCCGACCCATCTCAGCGATGGGGTCCAGCCCCAGCAGGTCGGCCATCCGGTAGAAGAAGGTGTCGCAGGACTCCTGGAGGGCGTGACGAAAGTCCAAAAAGCCGTGCTGGCCCATGCACCGCCAACGCCGCTGGCCCAGGCTGTAGCCGCCGCTGCAGGCGACGGTGGTGGTGTCCGACAGGACGTGGCTCTGCAGGGCGGCCAGGCCAGTCACCACTTTGAACGTCGAGCCGGGACTGTAGTGCTGCTGGGTGGGCCGAAAAATCATCGGCTGCAGCGGGTCCTTGGCCAGCTCGGACATCTGCGCCGCCGTCACCCGGCCAGTGAGTAGGTTCGGGTCGAAGCCCGGGCGCGACACCACTGCCAGGATGAAGCCGGTGCGCACGTCCATCACCACCACCGCGCCGGCCACACCGGCGAAGGCGCGCTCGGCCTCCTGCTGCAGGCGCATGTCCACCGAGAGCACCACCGTCTCGCCCGGACGGGGCTGCACCGGGGTGCGGCCGCCGAGCAAGTCGTTCAACTCCTGGATGGTTTCCCCCCGGGCATTCACCACCTCTTGCCGCGAGCCGTCCGTGCCCCGCAGCTCTCGCTCGAAATGGCGCTCCACCCCACGCCGGCCGACGAAGTCTCCTAGGGCGTAGTTGGAGCCGGCTGGAGCACGGTCCAGCTCGTCCTGCGAAATTTCATTCATGTACCCGACGACGTGGGACATCACCTCTCCGGCCCGGTAATGCCGGTGGGGAACGGCCGGCCAGTCCACCCCGGGCAGCTCTGTTTTGTGGGCGGCCAGGGTGTCGAGCTCGTCGCGGCTCAGGTCGAGCTGCACCGGGACGCTCTGGAAAGGCGCGCTCTTCTTGGCGGCGCGCAGCAGCGCCTCGACATGCGCGCGGGTGGCCTCATCCCAGCCAAGCCAGCCGGCCAGCCGGGGGAGCACCTCCTCGTTGCACTGTTCGCAGAAAGCCGGGGTGAGGAAGACGTCGAAGGAAGGCCGGCTGTCCACCAGCACCTCGCCCCGTCGGTCCTTGATGATGCCCCGGTCCGCCCGGATGCGAATCTCCTTGACGAAGTTGGCGACCGACTTCGCGGAGTATTCGTCGCCGTGGATGATTTGCAGCCGGTACAACCGCACCGTGAGCAGCAACAGCCCGGCCAGCATGGCCAGCCCGAGCCACAGCGCCCGACGCTTCAAGTCCCGTCCGGTGCTGGACTGGCCGAGCGTCATCGGTGCAGCCCGAGCAGCCCCGGCTCCACCCGCTCGGCCACCGGGCCGAAGCGCTGCAAGAGAGGGTACAGACAGAAGGCGGCCGCACCGGTAAGTACCACTTCCAGGGGCAGCCCGGCCGGCGACAGCACCGCCACGCCGAGCGTGTTGCTGGTGAGCCAGGTGACGAGCAGGGCCAACAGCCCATGGACAGCGTCGGCTCCCATGGCAAAGAGGGCGAACCCTGCCGGTCCGCGCACCTCCACCAGAGAGCGCCCGGCCCGGCCGAGCAGGAAGGTGAGCACCGCCAGGAAGGTGTAGAGCCCGGTGGGCCGACCGCTCATCAAGTCCAACAGGTAGCCGACCGCGAAGGCGCCACTGGCCCCCTCCAGTAGCCCGGCGCGGAGCGAAAGGAAAGCGACGATGGCCACGGTGACGTCAATGCGGGCCAGCGTCAGCCCCAGGTACTTCACCAGCACCGACTCTACGGCCAATAGCACCAGGGCGAGCGCCGCGGCGAAGAGGAGGCGTGCCATCATCATTGCTGGCGCTCCTCGACGCGCGCGGGAACTGGCGCGGCCCGCGGCAGTAGCCCGGTCGCGCTGGGTACGGCGGACAGCACCAGCACTTCCTCCAGGCGGGAGAAGTCCACCGAAGGCAAAAGCATCGCCCCCAAAAACATCCCCGCACCTTGGCGCTGCACCTGGGTGGCGCGCCCCACCATCAGCCCGGCCGGGTAGACGCCGTCCGTGCCAGACGTCACCACCGGGTCGCCCTCCTCCAAGTCCTCGGCCCGCGCCAGGTAGTCCAGCCGCAACAAGCGCTCATCGCCCGTGCCGGCGGCGCCGGCCCGCGCGCGGGTGCGCTGCACCCGGACACCGAGGCGCGAGTTGGGGTCGGCCAACAAGAGCACGTCGGCCGAGCCGCTGGTGACGCGGAGCACCTGCCCCACCACCCCGTCCGGCGTCACCACCGGCATGTTTCGCGTGACACCATCGCCCTCGCCCCGGTCGATGCGCACCGTCAGACGGTTGGCGTCGGGGTTGATGCCCACCACTCGGGCCGCGATGGGAGAGCCGGTTTGCGTCTCGGTGTAGTTGAGGAGCCGCCGCAGGCGCTCATTCTCGCCTCGTGTTTCCTGCATTCCACTCACCGCCTGACGCAGCTCAGAAATCTCCTCGCGCATGGCCAGGTTCTCGCGCTCGACCCGGCGCAGCGAGACGTAGCGTTCCCAGCCAGAGGTGACGCCGTCGATGGCCGCCACCAGAGCACGCTGCAGCGGCGCACTCACGCCGAGCAACGCGCGGTCCACGACGTTGGGCTCACGCACCCTGCGGCCGGAGCCGAGGAGGCTGATGAGGGGGTATGCCAACAGCACCAGGACGAGCAACGGCTCGAGATGGCGCTTGAGCAGGGCCAACACGTTCGAATGGTGTCCTTCTAAGACTGCTCAATCCCTTGCACTTTCCCCCCGGGTTGCCTATGCGGTCAACCCCTTCCATGAGCGCTTTCGAGCCCCGACGCCTCTTCAGTTTACTCTTTGTCCTCGCCATCGCCGTCGTCTTCGTCCTGCAATTCGGCCCCGGCAGCCGGGGCTGCGATGCCCCCCTCACTCCCAGCGTCAGCACTGCAGCGGCGTTGGTGAACGGCACCGAGATTCCCTTGCGCGATTTCCAGCGCGCCTATGCGCTGCGGCTGCAAGCCTACCGCTCGCAGGGAGAGCTGCCAGAAGCCTTCCTCCAGCAAATCGCCGCCGGGACGCTCGATGAGATGGTGAGCTTCGAGCTCCTGGCCCAGGCGGCGCAGGCCTCCGGGATTGGCATTTCGGACGACGAGCTTCTGGAAATCCTCCATAAGAACAAGGAGTTCCAGAAGGACGGCAGCTTCGACTTCGAACGCTACGAGCAGGTGCTTCACGACTACTACGGCAAGTCCTCGGCCGACTTCGAGGCCGAGCTGCGACATCGCCTGGCGGCGGTGCGACTGCTCGAGATGGTGGAATCCACGGCGGTGGTCAGTGACGAGGAGGTGTATGCCCGCTTCCTCAAGGACGGCGACACGGTGACACTGACGGTGGTGCGGTTTCTGCCCACCATGTTCGCCGCCCAGTCAAAGGCGCCCACCCCTCTAGAAGTCTCCGCCTACCGTGCGGCCCACGGCCCAGCGGTGGAGGCCTATTACACGGAAAACCCGGCCGCTTACCGCACCGACGAGAAGGTGCACGCCCGCCACCTGTTGGTACAGCTGCCCAAGGGCGCCCCGGCGGCGGCGGTGGCCGACGCCAAGGCGCGGGCCGACGGTTACCGACGGGAAATTCTTGCCGGGAAGCCCTTCGCCGACGTGGCCCGGGCCGTCTCGGACGACGCCAGCAGCAAAGCCGGCGGCGGGGACCTCGGCTGGGCCGAGCGTGGGGCCTTCGTCCCGGAGTTCACCCAAGCCGCCTTCAACCTCAAGGTGGGCGAGGTGTCCGAGCCAGTGCGGACGCCCTTTGGCTGGCACCTCATCCTGGTGGAGGAGAAGCAGCCAGCGGTGGCCAAGCCGCTCGCCGAAGTGGCCGACGACATCGCGGCCCTGCTTCTCAAGCGCGAGCGAGCCCGCGCGCTGGCCGAGGCGGCGGCGAAGAAGACGCTGAGTGCTGTCCAGGCCGGCAAGTCCCTCACCCAACTGCACCCCGCCCAAAAAGAGGGGGCGGAGAGCTTCGAGCAGGCCAAGACGCCCGCGGCGGTGGACACTGGTTCCTTCAGCGTCTCCCGCTCTTTCGTGCCCCAGGTCGGTCCGGCGCCTGAGCTGCTCGCCGCCGCCGCCGCCGCCGAGACGGTGGGGCCGCTGCCCAGCGTCTTTCCTGCCGGCGAGGGCTTCGTGGTGGCCGAGGTGACGGCCCGCGAGCGTGCCACGCCCAGCAGCTTCGCCCTGAAGAAAGACAGCGTCCGCGCGGACGCGCTCCGGGCCAAGCAAAGCGTGCTCCGCACCTCCTACCTCGAGGCGCTGAAGAAGACGGGCAAAGTCGTCACCAACCAGAGTCTGGTGGGCACGGCGCCCGTCAATCAGGCTGGTTGAGGCGGAGGGGCCTCGGCTGCTGCCCCAGGGCGCAGCCGGGACGCCGCCGGCACCGCCGAGGCCACGCCGTCACGGCCCCGCGCCTTCACCGTGTACATGGCGGCGTCGGAGGCGGCGATGAGGCCGAGGCCGTCTCGGGAGTGGTCTGGGAAGCAGGCCACGCCGATGGAGGCGGTGACGCGCAGCTCGAGTCCTTGCTCGGCGGTGAAGCGCTGGGTGCGGAAAGCCTCCACCAGCCGCTCGGCGATCTCTTCGGCCCGCTGTGGGCCCGTCTCTGGAAGGAGCACGGCAAACTCGTCGCCGCCGTAGCGGAAGGCCGAATCCACTGGTCGAGCGTGCTCGCGCAAAAGCCCACCCACCTCACGCAGCACGGCGCTGCCGGCGAGGTGCCCGTGGGCGTCGTTGACCGCTTTGAAATGGTCCAGGTCCAGGAAGAGCAGCGCCAGCGGGTGGCCGAATCCGCGGGCCCGCGTCACCTCCCGGTCGAGCAGCGCCCGCAGGCTGCGCACGTTGCCCAGCCCGGTGTGCTCGTCCGTCAAGGTGAGCTCCTGGGCGCGTTGAAAGTTGCGCGCATTCTCGATGGCGATGGCGGCGAAGTCGGCCACCGCCGTCACCGCCTGCAAGTCCTCGTCGGTGAAGGCCGGGTCCCCGTCTCCGTTTACCAGCTCGATGACGCCGAGCACCCGGCGGCGGAACACCAGCGGCACGGCCAGCACGCTGCGGGTGTGGAAGGCGGAGGCGGCGTCAAAGCGGGGCGAGAAGTCCGGCGCCGTCCGCACGTCGTCCACGCGGCGAGGCTGGCCGCTCAAGAAAACCTGTCCGGCAATCCCCTCTCCCGGCTTCACCCTCAGGTGGCGAAGCTTCTGTGCCCCGTCCCCCACCGCAATCTCGAAGTACAGAGTCCCGGAGCCTTCATCGAGCAACAACAGCGACCAGTTGGCCGGCTTGAGGACGGCCGAAACCTTTTGCATGACCAGGGACAGCACCTCGCGCGTCTCGAGCGTCGAGGTGAGAACTTTGGCAATCTCGTTGAAGGCGGCCAGCTGCTCGACCGTCCGCTTTAGTGCTGAAAGCAAGTCCGCAGGCTTCATCGACTGCCTCGACTCTCCGGTGGGCCTTCCCCATCGCTTCTTGCACGCTGCCCCCGGGGGCGGTCAAACATCATTCTCATGCCCAGCTCCCCTCCTCTCCTGGTGCTAGCCTCCGCCTCGCCCCGGAGGCAAGCGTTGCTCGCACAGCTTGGGATTACCTTCCTGGTCGACCCGGCCCACGTCGACGAGTCGGTGCAGCCCTCTGAGTCACCCAGGACCTACGTGCTGCGCCTGGCCCGACAGAAGGCCGAGGCGGTGACCGCCCGCCACCCAGGCAGCCTCGTCCTCGGCGCGGACACCACGGTGGCCCTGGACGGAGAAATTCTCGGAAAGCCCGCCGACGCCAAGCAGGCCCTGGACATGCTGCGCCGGCTGGCTGGGCGGACCCACCTGGTGCACACCGCCGTGGCTACCGCCGGGCGACGCAACGACGCGCGCGCGGTGGAGACAGCCGTCCGCTTTGCCGCAGTGAGCCCCGAGGCGCTCGCCTGGTACGCGGCCAGCGGCGAGCCGCTCGACAAGGCGGGGGCCTACGCGCTGCAGGGGCTGGGGGGCTTTCTGGTGGAGGCTATTTCCGGCAGCCACTCCTCGGTCATCGGGCTGCCGTTGGTGGAGACGCTCGGGCTTTTGGAGGCGGGCGGGCTGCCCCTTCCTTGGGGAGCCAGCACATGAGTGACAGCGCAGCGCGCTGGGCGGCAGTGCAGGCCGAGGTGGCCGAGGCATGCCTCGGAGCCGGGCGGCCCGCCGGAAGCGTGCAGGTGCTGGCCGTCTCAAAGCTTCAGCCGCTCGAGGCGTTGCGCGCCGCCTACGCCGCAGGCGTCCGGGCTTTCGGTGAAAACTATGCCCAGGAGCTTCGGGACAAGGCGGCCGCTCTGGCCGACTGCCCGGGCATCCGCTGGCACGCCATTGGGCCGTTACAGACCAACAAGGCCAAGTACGTGGCCAAGAGCGCGCACGTCTTTCACGCTTTGGACCGCGCGGCGCTGGCCGAGGAGCTGGCGCGACGGCGGGTGGGGGCGCCCTTGGAGGTGTACCTCGAGGTCAACCTCGGCGGAGAGGCCAGCAAAAGCGGGCTTGCGCCGGGCGAGGTGGGGCCGTTGTTGGCGACGGTGCAGGGGCTTCCGCAGCTGAGGGCGCTCGGGCTGATGTGCCTTCCCCCCTTCTCTTTGGACCCGGAAGCCTCGAGGCCCTATTTCCAGAAGCTGCGAGCCCTGGCCGTGGCGTTTGGGCTCCAGGGCCTCTCCATGGGAACCAGCCAGGACTTCCGCGTCGCAGTGCAGGAAGGGGCGACGGTGGTGCGGGTGGGCACGGCCATCTTCGGACCGCGGCCCGAGGCTTAGAGCTCCTTCAGCTTCAGGCGCCCTTCGTGGTTGATGCGCACTTGAAACTCAGCGCCACAGTAGTGACACGAGATTTCATCCCGGTCTCGCAGGGCGCCATCCATCGGGTTGTTGGCGCTGCAGGTGGGGCAGTCGAAGTCCGTCGCCCGGCTCTGCGCCACCTCTTCCTTGAGGTCGTCCTCGTCGGCGTTCTGGTCGGCGGGCATGCTGGCGTCCCCCGTCAGCACGTTGGGGGCTGGCGGTGCCCCCAACTGTACCGGGGGCCATGCTTCCAGGGAATCCTGCGCTATTCTTCTGCGTTGAGCGCCCTCGTTGAGCGCCCCTCCATGTCGCACCTTGCCCGCCTTCTTGCCACCTTGGCCCTTCTGCTGGCGCAGTCGGCATGGGCGGACACCACCGCCTTCGGGCCGGGCGAACAAGTGGTGTACCGGGCGAGCTACCTCGGCATCCCGGCCGGAACGGTCCAGGTGACGGTGGGCGAGGAATTCCCAGACCAGCCGGGGGTGTGGCCCATCCTCGCGCTGGCGCGCTCGGACATCGCCCTCTTTTTCTACGCCATCCACGACAAAATCGTCATCCGCTGGGACGCCGAGCACGCCCGCACCTTGGGCCTCGAAATGTGGTCCGACGAAAACCACAAGCGACGCCACCTGAAGCTGTCCTTCGACCGCTCTGAGCCAAAGGCGACGGTGCTCAGCCAATGGGAGGGCAAGGAGCTGACCCAAAAGGAGTTCGCGGTGGAACCCGGTGCGGTCGACGTGGCGGGGGCCGTCTTTTCCCTGCGCACGCGGGCGCTCGAGCCGGGGATGCACTTCAGTGTGCCGGTGGTGACGCCGAGCAAGCAGTTTCCGATGCGCGTGGTGGTGGAGAGACGCGAGCAGCTGCAGACGCCCTTAGGCCAGCGCTCGACAGTGCGGGTGCACCTCAGTACTGAATTCGGCGGGAACCTCAGTCAGAAGCGCGACTTCATCATCTACTTCACCGACGACGAGTCGCACCTGCCGGTGCGGCTCGAGGCTGATCTTTCGCTCGGTTCCATCGTCGCCGAGGCGGTGGAGTACCACTCCGGGCTTCGAGTGCCGGGTTTACCGAAGGCGGCCGTCCGAAGCGGGGTCCCCTGACGCCGTGGAAGTCCCGCCCAGCGAGGAGTGGCGCATGGCCAGTGTGCTGCGGAGCTCGGCGGACTGGCTGCGCGACCGGCCTCGCTCGGGCGAGCGGGAACGCCCCACTCGGCGGGGTCTCTTCATCACCGCGCTGCGCATCGGGCTGGTGGGCTTCGGCGGCGGCATCAGCGTCCTGTCCAACATCGACGACGCCCTGGTACGCCGGCGCCGCTGGCTGACGCCTCGGGAGTTTGCCCACACCATTACCGTCGCGCAGATGCTGCCCGGCGGGGCCGCCGCCAACACGCTGGCTTACGTTGGCTTGCGTTTCGGGGGCTGGAGCGGTGCGCTGCTCGGCTACGCGGGCTTCGTCCTGCCCGGGGCGGTGGCGGTGCTGGCCCTCTCGGTGGGCTATGTGCACTTCGGCGCCATCCCTGCCGCCAGCCAAGTTCTCGCCGGCTGCAACGCCGCAGTGGTGGGCGTCATCGTCGCCATCGCCCTGAAGATGGTGCGCACCGGGGTAGGCATGCCCTGGCAGATGGCGGTGGCCGCCGGGGCGCTGCTGTTGTGCACGGTGGGGAGCGCCGCGCCGGCGGAGGTGGTGCTGTTGAGCATCGCGGTGGGGATGGCGGTGGAACTCGGGGCGCGCCGCGCACTGCCGCGGGCGCTCGGGGCGTTGGCGCGCCTCCGGGTGGCCTTGCCCGAAGACGGCCGGGAGCTGGGCCGAGCGCACCCCGAGGCCGAGGCGCCTACCAGGGAGAACCCCCCGTCGCTGCGCTCTCCGGCGTTTCTCGGGGTGTTGGCCCTGGCGCTGGGCTTTCTGCATGCCGGCGGACTGGACGCGCGCCTGGTGGAGATGGCGGTGGTGTATTTTCGCACCGGCTTGGGCGCTTACGGCGGGGGCTTCGCCATCATCCCCCACCTCAAGGCGATGGTGGCCTCGCACGGGTGGGCCACCGACCGGCAATTCACCGATGCCGTGGCCATCGGCAAGCTGACGCCGGGGCCAGTGCTGCTGTTGGCCACCTGCCTCGGCTACCTGCAGCAGGGGCTGACCGGGGCCATCGTGGCCACGGTGGCCATCTTCACCGCGCCCTTTTTGCTGGTGGTGCTACTCGGCAGCTGGCTCGACCGGATGCGCTCTCGGCGCTGGGTCCGCGCCGCCCTGCGCGGACTCACGCCGGCGGTGGTTGGATTGATGGCCGGAGCGGCCATTACCTTGGGCAGCAGCTTCCACGACCGAGCGGAGATTGGCATCGCCGCGGCGACCGCCCTCACCCTGTCGCGCTTCGCCATCAACCCGGTGTGGATGCTGGTGCTGGGCGGCGGCGTCCGAGTGGCGCTCGGCGCGCTCGGCATCTAGGCCGTCCGCGGAGCTGCCGCCACGCTCTGAGCGGCCTGCGCCAGGCGCCGGCGCAGGCTTTGGAGCGTCGCCTCGAGCGAGCTGAGCGCAGCCTGGGCCTGGACGTCATCGGCGGCTTCGAGCAAGTCCAAGGGCGCCGGGCGTTCGGCCAGCAACGCGCGGAGCACGTCCTCGAGGTGTTCCCTTACGGCTTCCAGGCTCTCCAGTGAAGTCCGCAGCTCTTCTTCGACAAAGTCGGCCAACACCGCTCCGTCGTGGCGCTGGCGAAGCAAGCGCCGCAGTTGCTCGGCGGCAAGCCGGGGAAGGTCCTCGGCGGGCGAAACCCTCGACGTGCTGAGTGCAGCCAACCCGGAAGCCATGTCCTAGGGGGCGACGCTACCGGCAATGCCTGGAGCGTCAACTTCCCCGCCTGGCCAAAGGGAGCTTTGGTTAGATGAGCCCGCGGGCGCGGCGAATCTGCTCCACCGTCTTGTTGTACTCAATCTCGAAGGCGCTGGTGCCTTCCTGCAGGTGCTTGAGCCGGGCTCGGGCCTCGCGGTCAATCTCCTCGTCGACGTCGAGGTGCCGCTTCATCACCGAGAAAATCTTGCTCCGCAGCGCGTTGTCCGGGGCGAAGACTTCCTCCACGTTGCGGCTGATGAGGAGAAATTCAATCATCTGGTTGATGATGAATTCGACTCCCTCGTCGCCCATCTTGAAGCCGCGGACGTCCGCCATCTCGCGCTTCACCTGGTTGAATTTGCTGTAGTCGTAGCCGCGTCGCTCGAGCGCCTCTCGAGTCGCCTGGTTCACGCGGTCCTCGTTGGTGAGGTACTCGCGCATGATGGCGGAGAGGTCCATCTCCGCGTCTGCGATCCGCATCGGCTCGATCTCGACGTCGCCGTCCTGCATCAAGAGCTGCACGATTTCACGTGAGATGACGGGGATCACCTTTGGGTAGATCCGCATGTGTCTTCCTGGCCTCTTCGAGGGGCCGGCCGCGCTAGGGCCCGGGGGATGTGTTGTTTCCCTCATAGCGCATCCAGGCCAAAGCGCTCCGAAAAAGAACGCTTGCTGTTCACTTGGCACCGTCGGCCGGTCCCGGTTCCGGGGAGGCCGCTGCCGAGGCGTCCTCCAGCGAGGCCTGCCGAACGGTGTCCTCGCCCCCTGGCTCCTCCTGGAGGGCTTCGGCTGCCGGAGCGTGCAGCGCCGCATGAATTCGCTCCGCCAGGCCGACGCTCACCGATTCGACCTGGGCGAGCTCCTCGATGGGCGCCTCGCGAACGCGTTTCAGTGAGCCGAAATGCCGTAGCAGCGCCCGCTTCCTCCCCGCGCCCACCCCGGGGATGTCCTCCAGCACGCTCTGGAAATTCCGGCGGCGCATCAGCTTTTGCTGGTAGCTGATGGCGAATCGGTGCGCCTCGTCGCGCAACCGGGTGAGGAGAAAGAGCTCGGGCGCATTCTGTCGAAGTACCACTGGGTCTCGCCGCCCGAGCACGAAGAGGCGCTCCGGGCTTCGCACCACCGGCGCCTCACGGCTCTCCACCTCCAGCTCGCGGGCCTTGGCCAGGCCCACCACGTCCATCTCCGTGACGCCCACGTCACGCATGGCGGCGTGGGCGGCGGACAGCTGCCCCTTGCCCCCGTCGATGACCAACAGGTCGGGCAAGTCCCCGGAGGCCAGCCCGCGCCGGAGCCGGCGCGAAACCACCTCGTGGATGCTGGCGAAGTCGTCCTGCCCCCGCGTCAGCTTCACCCGGAAACGGAGGTAGCGGGACTTGTCGAGCTCCCCGTCGGTCATCGCCACCGCGCTGCCCACCACCGCCGCGCCTTGGAAGTGGCTGATGTCGAAGCACTCGATGCGGCGGGGGAGGCGGCCCAGACCGAGGACCTCGGTCAGGCGCTCGAGCACGTTTTGCGTCTCTTTTTGGGTGCGCCGTTGCTCCTGGAAGGCCTGGGCGGCGTTGGCCCGCGCCATCTCCAGAAGCCGCACCCGCTCGCCCCGACGCGGCAAGAGCACGCGCACCCTTTTGCCCCGGCGCTCGCTGAGCAGCTCGGCCAGTGCCTCACCCTCCCCCTCCAAGAGGCTGGGCAGCAGCACCTCGTCCGGCACCAGGTTGCCTTGGGCGTAGTACAGGTTGACGAAGCTGAGCAGCAGCTCGGTGTCCGGAAACTCCTGTCCACTGAAAGGAAAGGCCTGACCGCCGTTGAGGCGCCCCTGCCGCACGTAGAGGACGTACACCAGGAAGCGGTCCGCCTCGCGGAAGTGCGCGAAGACGTCCTGGTCCAGCGGCTCGGTCGAGGCCACCGTCTGCCGCTCGAGCGAACGCTCGATGGCGAAGAGCTGGTCTCGCAGCCGCGCCGCCTCCTCGAAACGCAGCGCCTGGGCCGACTCCTTCATCCGGCCTCTCAGCGAGCCGGTCAGCTCGGAGGCTCGGCCCTCCAGAAAGAGCGCCACCTCGTGCACGTTGCGGTGGTACTCCTCGCGCGGAACGCTGTGCACGCACGGCGCCGGGCAGCGGCCAATTTGGTACAACAGGCACGGGCGCCGGCGGTTGGCCAGGACGTGGTCCGAGCAGGTCCGCAGCTGGAAGTACCGGTTCACAATCCGCAACGTCTCCCGAATGCTGCTGGCCGAAGCGTAGGGCCCGAAGTAGTTCGCCCCGTCCCGCTCGAAGCGCCGCACCACCTCCAGACGCGGGTAGGCCTGGGAGGTGTCCAACCGCAGACAGATGTAATTCTTGTCGTCCTTGAGCAGGACGTTGAAGCGCGGCTGGTGTCGTTTGATGAGCTCGTTCTCGAGAAGCAGCGCCTCCTTCTCGTTGGAGACCACCACCGTTTCCACGTCCCCCAACAGGCCCTCCAAAATCGGGACGAAGGCGCGGGTGTCACTGGAGCGGCCGAAGTAGCTGCGCACCCGGGCCCGGAGGTTGACCGCCTTGCCGACGTAAATGACTTCGCCCCGGCGGTCCTTCATCAGGTAGACGCCGGGCCCAGCGGGCAACGCCTCCAGCTTTTCCTCGAGCCAGCCTTCGCTGCCCATCTATCTCCGCCCGCGCGCCCGCGTCCCGGCCCGACGCCGGCCACCGGAGCGCTCCTGGCGCGCCGGGGCCTCCTGCAACAGCGCTCGCGAGGGAGGCTTGAGGCCCAAGTCCATGTCCTTGAGGACCAGCACCTGGTCGCGCAGCGCCGCCGCTTTCTCGAATTCCATGGCGTCGGCGGCCTGCACCATCTCCTTGGACAGCTGTTGAATGAAGGCCTTCACCTCATCCGGCCGCAGGACGTCATTGCCAGCGGCCAGCGCCTGTTCCAGCGGGTCGCTCCGGTACAGCACCTGGGACATGTCCAGGATGGCCTTCTTCACCCCAGCCGGAGTGATGGCGTTCTCCTGGTTGAAGCGCGCCTGGAGCGCCCGCCGCCGTCGCGTCTCGTCGAGGGCTTGCTTGATGGAAGCCGTCTCCTGGTCGGCGTACATCAGCACCCGGCCCTCGAGGTGCCGCGCGGCCCGGCCGATGGTCTGGATGAGGCTCACCCGGCTGCGCAGGAAGCCCTCCTTGTCCGCGTCGAGGATGGCCACCAGCGACACCTCCGGGATGTCCAGGCCCTCTCGGAGCAAATTGATGCCCACCAACACGTCGAATTCCCCGCGCCGCAAATCCCGGATGATGGCCGTCCGCTCCAGCGCGTCGATGTCCGAGTGCAGGTAGCGCACCCGGACGCCGACGTCGGCGAAGTACTCGGTGAGGTCCTCGGCCATCCGCTTGGTGAGGGTGGTGACCAGCACCCGCTCCTTCTTTGCTGCCCGAAGCCGCACCTCCTCGAGGAGGTCCTCCACCTGGCTCTGCGCCGGCCGCACCTCCACCTCCGGGTCGAGCAGTCCGGTCGGACGGATGACTTGCTCCACCACCACTCCGTGGGCCTTCTGCAGCTCGTACTCCCCCGGTGTGGCGCTGACGTAGATGGCCTGAGGCACCATCTGCTCGAACTCGCTGAAACGCAGCGGCCGGTTGTCCAGCGCCGAGGGAAGCCGGAAGCCATACTCCACCAGCGTCTCCTTGCGGCTTCTGTCCCCCCGGTACATGGCGCCCACCTGGGGCACACTCTGGTGACTCTCGTCCATGAAGACGAGCAGGTTCTCCGGGTAGTAGTCGAGCAGGCACGGCGGCGGCTCGCCCGGCGCGCGCCCGGAAAGGTGGCGGCTGTAATTCTCAATCCCGTTGCAGAAGCCCACCTGCTCAATCATCTCCAGGTCGTACCGGGTGCGCTCCTCTAACCTTTGGGCCTCCAAGAGCTTGCCCTGGCTCTTGAGCTCACCAAGCCTTGTGCCGAGCTCCTCACGGATGCCGCGCACCGCCAGCGCCCGTTGCTCCTCTCCCGTCACGTAGTGGCTCGCTGGAAAGACGGCCATTTTGTCCAGCTCACCGAGCGTCCGCCCCCGCAGCGGGTCGAACTCCACAATCCGCTCCACCGTGTCCCCGAAGAACTCCACCCGGAGCGCCCGCTCCTCCTCGTACGCTGGAAACACCTCCACCGTGTCCCCTCGGACGCGGAAAGTGCCGCGGTGGAAGTCGATGTCGTTGCGCTCGTACTGGGCATCCACCAGCCGCCGCATGAAGACGTCCCGGCCGAGTTCCTCGCCCCGCGCTGCACGGAGCGCCAGGTTGACGTAGCTTTTGGCCGTCCCCAGGCCATAGATGCAACTCACCGAGGCGACGATGATGACGTCGTCGCGCGTCTGGAGCGAGCGCGTGGCCGAGTGGCGCATCCGCTCAATCTCGTCGTTCACGAACGAGTCCTTCTCGATGTAGGTGTCCGAGGAGGGCAGGTACGCCTCCGGCTGGTAGTAGTCGAAGTAGCTGATGAAGTACTCGACCGCATTGTGGGGAAACAGCTCGCGGAATTCGCCGTACAGCTGCGCTGCCAGCGTCTTGTTGTGCACCATCACCAGCGTCGGCCGCTGCACCTGTTGGATGACGTTGGCCATGGTGAACGTCTTGCCCGAGCCGGTGACGCCGAGCAGGACTTGGTGCGCATCTCCGCGCTGCACTCCCGCCACCAGCTCGTCGATGGCGCGGGGCTGGTCTCCCTGAGGGCGGTAGCCGGTGGTGAGCTGGAGGGCGGGCATGCGGGGCCTGCTACCTCTAACGCAGCCATGCGACGGCACCATGCCTCGGCACCTCCCCGAGAGCTCGAAAATTGAGGCCTGGAGAGGACGCCGTCCCCCCCGCCGGAGCTGGGCCTCCCCTTTTCTTTGGGGGGGGACGGCTGCCCCCCACCGGCGGCCGCGCCCCACGGGCAGGCCCCCCAAAGGGGCTGGCTGGAGTCCGGACGTCCAAGCGCGTTAACCTCCTCTCAGTCAGGCGAAACAGCTCCCCAAGTGTGCAAACACGCACTCTTTGTGGGGGGGGGCTGGCCGGTTTGGGAAGTGCTGCGATGTTTGACTCCGTCCTTGGCCGCACCCTCGGCGCCCCCGGGCGCCCGGCAGTGGGGGCCGCCGTCTCTTGTGGCCTGCACCTCCTCGTCCTCGCCGTGGCGCTGCACCTTTCCCACCCCACCGACGTCTCCGGGCTCACCTTCATCCCGGTGCATTTCCCACACGGGCTTCAGGCCGGCGGCTTGGCCGAGCGCCCGAAGGCTGCCGCCGCCACGCCCACCCGGCGGGGCTCGGCAATGCGCCCAACGACGGCAGGGCCGACGCCTGCCCCAGCCGGGGAGGACGCCGTGAGCCGGCCCAGCGCCGCAACCAACCCCGGCAGCGGAACGGCCGAGGGCCTCGGGCAAAACCCAGCGTCCGTCGGCGCCGACTCCCCGTGTGCGACGCCGTCCTGTGGCGCCCCCCTCTCGGAGCCGCCGCCGCGCTTCCTCACCCCAGAGATGCAGGTGCCGCAGCTGGTCTCTGGCCCGGAGCCCCGCTACCCGCTCGCCGCGGCCCTCGAGCACGTCGGCGGAAACCTCCTGGTGCGCTGCACGGTGACGGCCGAGGGAGAGGTGAAGGACTGCCTGGTGCTGAAGAGTCTCCCCTACCTCGACGAGCCCGTGCTGGCCGCGCTGCAGGCCCGGCGCTACCGGCCAGCGCTCTTGGACGGAAAGCCAGTGTCGGTGCGGATGGTATTCCCGGTGCGCGTGCTTCCTCCCTAAGCCCCCTACCCCTCGTCGCGCACCTTCCACGCCGTCCCGGCCGGCCCGTCGCGCAACTCCACTCCCAAGGTCGCAAGCGCGTCCCGCTGGGCGTCCGCCTTGGCCCAGTCGCGGGCCTTGCGCGCCGTCGCGCGCTCGGCAATGAGGGCCTCAATGCGGCTGCGGTCCAGCCCCCGCCGCTCCACCAAGCGGTCCCGCCGCCGCTCCAGCCAGCGCGCCGGGGGCTCCTGGAAAATCCCCAACACCTGTCCGAAGGGCCGGACTTCCGCGCGCAGCTCGGCCAGCGTCCGGGCCACTCGGTCACGGTCGGCGACGGGCGGCCTTTCCAGCAGGAGGTTCATCTCGGTGAAGAGCGCGTGCAGCGCCGCCTGGCCCTCGGCGGCGTTGAAGTCATCGTCCATGCTTTGCTCGAAGGCCCGCAGGAAGCGGCTCGTCTCCCCCAAGGTGGCGGCAGGGGCCACCTCTTTTGGGCCGAGCCGCTGGTCCACCCGCTGCAGCGTCTCGTAGAAGTACTCGAGCCGGCGCTCGGCCTCGATGAGTGCCCCCTCGCTGAAGATGAGGGGGTTGCGGTAGTGGCTGGAGAGGAAGAAGAGCCGCAGCGCCTCGGCATCCACCCGGGCCAGTGCGTCGCGCAGCCGCACCACGTTGCCCAGGGACTTGGACATCTTGGCGTTCTCCATCTCGAGAAAGCCGGTGTGCATCCAAACCTTGGCCAGCGGCTGGCTTGCGGCAGCTTCGGACTGTGCAATCTCGTTGTCGTGGTGGGGGAAAATCAGGTCCAACCCACCGCCATGAATGTCGAAGGGCTGGCCGAGAAACTTCACCGCCATGGCCGAGCACTCGATGTGCCAGCCCGGGCGCCCCCGCCCCCAGGGCGCGTCCCAAGCCGGCTCGCCCGGCTTCTCCGCCTTCCACAGGGCGAAGTCCAGGCTGTCCCGCTTGTGCTCGCCGGTCACCGTGCGCTCGCCGGCCCGGAGCTCCTCCACGTTGCGGTGGGAAAGCTTGGCGTAGCCTGGCCAACCGGAAACGGAGAAGAAGACGTCTCCGCCGGAGGCGTAGGCGGCGCCCACATCGAGCAGCCGCTGCACCAGGGCGAGAATTTCCGGCATGTTGTCCGTCACCCGGGGAGAGACGTCCGGCTCGAGCAGCCCGAGGGCGCGCACGTCGTCCTCGAACGCCCGGACATAGCTGTCGGCCAGCTGGCGCGGCTCCTCGAGCGTCTGCTGCGCCGCTTGAATAATCCGGTCGTCGACGTCGGTGATGTTGCGCACGTAGGTGACGCGGTAACCGCGGTAGCGTAAATAACGCACCACGACGTCAAAGGCGGTGAAGGTCCGCGCATTGCCTAGGTGGACGTAGCTGTAGACGGTAGGGCCGCAGACGTACAGCCGCACTTCTCCCGGCTGCAGGGTGTCGAGGGACTCCTTGCGCTGCGTCAGGGTGTTGAAAACCTTGAGGCTGGGGGTGGGCTCTGGCGCGGCCAACGGGCTCCTCGGGTACTACCTTCCTTGGGACAGACGGGCGTGATTGGCTGCATACTAGAACCTCGCCCCGAAGGGGGCGTCCCCATGGCTCCACCCAACCCCAAGCGGCCGCCCAGGCCTCGCACCCCTCCGGACGACAACGAGACGGACGACGGCGAGCTGCCCTTCGACGAGCGCGACGCCACGCCGTTGCGCGCCGACGACCCGAAACCACAGCGGGTGACCACCTACCCGGCGCTGAAGCCGGGGCGGAGCCGCTCTCGAGCGCGGGACACGGCGCTGGCCGGGGGCTTCGCCACCGCGAGCCTGGCTGCACCGGAGAGTTCCGAAGTTTTCCTCTACGCCGAGCGGGGGCCGGGCGCCGGCCAGCTGCTCCCCATCGCCCCGGGCACCTTGGTGCTGGGCCGCAGCAGCAGCGCGGACCTCCGGCTGCCCCACGCCTCCATCAGCCGTCGCCATGCCCGGCTGCAGCGCCGGGGCGAGCGCTTCTTCCTCGAGGACCTCGGCAGCCAGAACGGCACCTACCTCGACGAGGAGCGCCTCTCGGCCGAGCACGAGGTGCTCCCCGGCCAGCGCATCCACATTGGCCCCGCTGTCCTGTGCCTGCGGCGCCCGGGCGCGGCCGACGGCGCGGCAGAGGAGGCCGACGCCCACCCGGACGCCTGGTCTCCCGCCCTCAGCCGGCAGCGGCTGTGGCGAGTGGCCATTTTGGCCGGCGCCGCTGGCTTCCTGCTGGCTGCGCTGCTCGCCCTCGGGCTCGCCCGCATGCAGACGAGCCCCCCCGCGCGGGCGGCCGAGCCCGCGGCCGCGGCCGTTTCCCGCTAACCCCCTTCCGCCCACCGGGCTTTCGCCTTCAGCGGCGGCGGAGCGCGTCGAAAAGCAGCCAGCCGTTGAAGGCCGCAAACAGCCCGAGCAGCACGGCCGCCGCCACCGCACCCCAGTCCTGCCGCGGGCGCTCGCCCTCGAGGACAACCCACAGCTGCCCGTCCACGGGCCGAAGTCCGGAGAGCTGGCGGGCGCCGGCAAAAGCCTCCCGGTAGGCGGGCGCCTCGGCCTCGCTGAGAAGCCGGCCCCGGACGGCGAAAGGCGTCGGCGCCGGAGGCGGCGGGGGCCGTCCGACGGTCCACGCCTCGGAGGGAAGCGGCGCCCGGCGGACCAGCAGTGGGGTGTCCAAAAGGCCCACCACCAAGAAGGGCCCCTGTCGGTCCTGGCCCCAGAAGGCCCGGGCTGCCGGCGTGCCGTGGACTTGCACGTAACGGTTGGAGCGCGGGGCCTCCAGCCGGTAGTCCCCTTCCCGGCCCAGCGTCACCGCCTCGCTGGAGGAAAGCGCGTAGACGACATCCGGCAGCTCCCGGAACAACAAATAGAGCGCGCCCAGAAGGCACACCAGCGCCACCGGCGCGCGGACGAAGGAAGCCCGGCGAGCGCGCAGCCGCGCCTGCAACTCGGCGATGCGCGCGTCACGGTGCTCGGGGGCCCGCATTCCAAGGAAGCGAGAAGGACGCCCCCCGTCTTCAGGGGAGCCTAGGGAATGTTGAAGATGCTCTTGAGGTCCGCCTCAATGGCGTCCTCGGTGCAATTCTTGGCCAGCGAGAGCTCCTTGATGAGGAGCGCGCGTGCCGTGTCCAGCATCTTGCGCTCGCCGAAGGAGAGGTCCTTGTCGCCCTTAAGCAGGTAGAGGTCGCGCAGCACTTCGGCAATTTCGAAGACGGAGCCGGTCTTGATTTTCTCCATGTACTCCCGGTACCGACGGTTCCAGGTGGTGGAGTCCACCGAAATGTCCTTCTCGCGGAGGATGGCGTAGACCTGCTCCACGTCCTCCTCGCTGATGATTTCCCGCAGTCCGACCGAGCCCACCTTGTTGATGGGAATCATGATGCGCATCCCGTTTTCCAGGATGCGCAGGACGTAGAACGATTGCCGCTGTCCGGCGACTTCGGTGTGCTCGATGCCCATCACCTCGCCCACCCCTTGGCCGGGGTAAACGGCCTTGTCGCCTGTCTTAAAGCTGGTCTGCACGGACGCGGCTGCCTCCTGCCGTCGGAGCGGCGGATGTAGGGAAAGCGGCGTCAATACCATGGGTTGCGTGAAAAATCAACCGCTTCTCTTGACGCCGCGAAACGGGAGCCACTAGCGTCTCGCCTTTCGTCCCGCGACCGGGGTTTCCGGGCTCGGTCGAGCCGCCCGAAGCGCGGCTTGCGCCCTGCCGAAGGCAGCGGGACGTCCCCTCCTTCATCGCCGTGGCGGTGGCCCAAAGTGTCCTCTTGGGGGAGACCGGCCCAAGAGAGTCTCCACGACTCGGCCCAAAGGGGCGTCTCCAGGGTGTCTTCTCGGACCTCGCCAGCCCTCTCACCCCCGGCTCGTTCTTCCCAACCTCATGACTTCGCTTATTTTTCTCCCTGGTACGCCGCATGCTCTCCCAAGGGACGTGGAAGAGGAAAGCGCAACAGAGACGGGTGGCTGCCGACAGGCAGTCGGGGGCGTCTTTTGAACGCTCCTGGGCCACTGGACCTCGAGGTGCTGGGGCAGCTGCGAGCGCTTGCGGGCAACCGGGGCGCCTCGCTCGCCGACGACGCCATTGACGCCTTCCTCCAGGAGTTCCCGGCGCGGCTGCGCGTGCTGCGGGACAGCCTGGCCCAGTCCGACTGGCGCACAGCCGAGCACTGCGCGCAGGCCATGCGGGGAATTTCAGCCACCTTGGGCGCCCGCGAGGTGGGGCGCCTGTCCGGCGAGCTGGCCGAAGCGCTTCTGCGGGGCTCTGGCGGCGAGGCGGCGGCACTCCTCAGCAAGCTCGAGTCCGCCGGGACGGAGGCAATGGCGGCCCTCTCAGCGCAGCGAAGCCCTTCGCCCTGACTGACAGAAGCCTCAAAGTTCCGCGCCCTCCCCCTTCGCCAGCCCCCCTGAGGAGGGACTACTCCTCGAAGACGAGCCAGCCGAAGCGGTTGAGGGCATGGAAGTCTCCCACCCGGGGAGGCGAGAAGGCCTGCCCTTCTGCCTCCTTGCGGCTGTGGAACACCAGCCGGTAGAGGTTGAAGCGCCAGCGGTCGCCCACCCGGGGAGGCACATGCGGCACCGCCGCCAGCCTCTCAATGGGGATGCGCATTTCGACGCGCCACCCCTGGTCGGTGTCGCTCGCGTCGTTGAGCGTGCCCTGGACGGTGACGGCGGTGAGGGCCTGAGAGTCCCAGGACAAGTCCATGCCCTGGCGCCGCTCGGGGAAGTAGGCGTCGAAGAGCACGTTGGCGGGGCTCACTTCAATTTCGTTGTAGGTCCGGCCGTCCCCGTCGGCGTCGATGAAAATCTCCACGGCCTCCTGGGTGTAGAGGGGCTCATCACGCTTGGTGAAGGTGCTCCAGACGTCCGTGTCCTCGCAGTCGAAAGAGACGTAGAGGTAGCGGTCATCCCAGAGAAGCCGCGCCGTGGTGCGGACCCGCCCCGGGCTCCCATCGAGGCTGTTGACCAGCGTCACCGGCGCGGCGCGGGCCCAAGCCGGGTCGTCCAGGAGGCCGTCGATGGTGGGCGGCGGCCGCGCGCGCACCACCCGGTACTCGGGAAGCGTCGGGGAGAGGCTTTCCAGCAAGGGCCCCACCATTCGGTTCTGCCCGTCCTGGGCCCCCGGCTGGTCGACCGCCAGCCGCTCGTCTCCGCGCCAAAAGCCAAGCAGGACGCGCGCCGCCCCGACGCCCGGGGGCAAGGTGACGTCCTGCGTGTCCTCGAAGACTTTGCCCACCGGAAAGGACTCGAGCGGCCTGGAAAGGGGATGGTCGTCGTTGGCCAGCATTTGCCCGGTGCGCGGGTCCACCAGGTGGACAAACAGCTGGAAACCCGCCGGCAACGGGCGCAGGGGCAGGAAGAAGTGGGTGAGGCGCACCGGTGCTCCGGGCTCGGGCGAAAGAGGCACGACGCGGGCCCCGACGTACCTCAACGCCCCGCCCCCCCAGCTGGCCCCGCTGGTGAAGCTCAGCCCCACCGGGCCGGCGTCCGTCCGGGTGGCCGTCGGGGCGCGCCCCCTCGGGCCGGCCTGCTCGTCGCGGCAGCCGGTGGCACACAACAGCACAAGAAGGCTCGTGGCAACTCGGCGCATGGACGTCTGCTTTACCCCACTTGGCCCGGGCCGCTCGCCTTGGGACGCCCCAAAAAAAGACCAGGGCGGAGTCAGCGGCTTTTTTTACGAATTCTGGGGCGCCAGCCCGGCGCGCTCCACCAGCAAAGCCACCAGCCGCCGGTGGTGGGCGAAGAAGCTGGTGAAGTGCACCCCACGCCCTCGGCCGCGAATGGCGTACACCGTCACCGGACCGGGCCAGACGTCGACATGGAGAATGTCCCCGAAGGCGAAGTGCTCGGTGCGCACCATGCCGCGATAGGTGACGCCCATCGCGTCCACCTCGATGGCCGCCCGGGCGTAGTAAGCGTGGCTCACGCCGAAGAAGGCGACGAAGAAGAGCGCCGAGAGGAACGTCTTGAGTGGCACCCCGTGAAACGTCAGCAAATAGACGAGCACCGTCAGCCACAGCAAACCGGCGAGGCCCATCGACACGGCAAGGATGGGAGCTGGCCGGAACACCTCGCGTTGGTTGGCCGCGCGCACTTCCACAGGCGACAAGGGTAATGCCGCCGGTGGCCGCGGCGCCATGCCCCCCCAACGGCTAGCGGGCCGGCGTCTCGGCGGCGCCCTCGCTGGACAGGGCAGCGGACTTCGTCCGCGCGGTGGCCTTCAGCGCAGGCTGTGCGTCGGCTGCCGTCGAGAGGGCATACCTCTCGTAGTAGGTGCGGGCGTCCGAGGTACGCCCCAGCGCCCGGTACGCCTCGGCCAGCCCGAACAGGGGCGAGGCGCGACTGGGGTCGAGTCGAAGCGCCTCCAGGTAGTCCGCCGCGGCCTCGTAAAAGCGCCGGAGGCCGACGTTGGCGCTGCCACGCGCGGTGTAGGCCGCGGCCAGCGTGGAGTCAAAAGCCAGCGCGTCGTTGAGCGCTTGCAGCGCGGTGGCGTAGTCGCGCGCCAGCACCAGGCGGACGCCTCGCTCGTAGGCCTCGCGGGCCAGCGCCTGGGGACTGCCTGCCGCCGGGACGGCGGCCCGGGCGAGGCGAGCGCGGGCCTTCTCCACATTCTCCTGGGCGCTTTTGCGCACCGCTGCGTCGGCGGAAAGCTGCACCACGCGCTCCCACTTCTCGATGGCCGAGCGGTAGTCCCCCTGTTTGGCGAAGGCGTTGCCCAGCTTGAAGAGGGCTTCCACACTGGTGGGCTCGAGCTGGAGCGCACCCTGGTAGGCCTGGGCGGCGGCCGAGGCGTTTCCCGCGCGCCACAGCGCGTCGCCTTGGGCGATGAGCGCGGCCGTGGTCGGGGCGGCGGGGGCGGCCGTCGCGGCGACCGCCGGCGTGGACGTCCCCACGGAGGGCGCGGCGGCGGGGGCGGGGGCCGCCGCCAGCTGTGCCTTCAGCTGGGCGATGGATTCTTTGGCCTTCTCCACCCAGCGCTGTTCGCTGGGGCGGCTCTCCAGCGTGAGGTACGTCTGGTAGGCGCGCACCGCCGGCTCGGCTTTGCCTTGGCTGCGGTAGGCCTCAGCCAGCCCGAAGTAGCCGTCGGCGTCGGTGGGGTCGAGCTTGAGGTACGTCTCATAGGCGCCGGCTGCCACCGCGAAGTCCCCATTTTTTCGCGCCGCGTAGCCGAGGTTGAAGTAGGCCAGCTTGAGGCCCGGGTCGGCAGCGATGGCGGCCTGAAACTTCTGCACCGCCTCGGCGCGCTTGCCTTGGCGAAACAGGACGCTGCCGAGGCCGTTGAGAGCCTCGGCAAACCGAGGCGACGCTTGGAGCGCCTCCTGGTAGGCCGCCGCAGCCTGCTCGAGCTGACCAGCCTGAAGCGCCTTCTCGCCGCGCTGGAAAGAAGCCCGGGCCTGGGCAGAGACCGGCGTCGAAGCAAGCAGCGCAGCCACAACGAGAGCAGCAGCCACCATCCGCTTGGCACCTCCGCACGGACTTCCCAAACACCCCCTGTAGCGAAAAAAGGAAGGCCGCGTCTCGTCTTCTGTCGAAAACTGCGCGCCCCTCTTGGACAGCGGCCCTGGCAGGCCTCGCCCAGCGGGGGGGGGCCGGCTAACCGAGGACTCGGTCGATGAGAAGCGTTATCCCCATTCCGTAGCCGATGCACAGCGTGACAGCGCCCCGGCGCAGCTCCTGACGCTCGAGCTCACTGAGCAGCGTCGCCACAAGCATCGCCCCGGTGGCGCCGAGCGGGTGGCCGAGCGCGATGGCCCCGCCATTCACGTTGATGCGGTCGAGCGGAATCCCCAGCTCTCGGGCCACGGCGATGGGGACCGGCGCGAAGGCCTCGTTAATCTCCCACAGGTCCACGTCCTCCACCCGCCAGCCGGCGCGCGCCAGCGCCTTTCGGGTGGCGGGAATGGGGCCGGTCAGCATCAGGACTGGGTCCGAGCCGGCGACGGCGCAGCTGACAATCCGGGCGCGGGGTCGAATCCCCAGTCGCTCAGCAGCCGTCAGCGAGGCCACCACCACCGCGGCCGCCCCGTCGACAATGCCCGAGGAGTTGCCGGCGTGGATGAGTCCGTCTTCCCGGAACGCGGGCTTCAGGGCGGCCAGCGTCTGCACCGTGGTGCCGGGCCGCAGGTGCTCGTCCTGCGCAAAGCTGCGCTGGCCGCCGTCTTCGGAGCGCACCGGGATGCTGACAATCTCCTTGAGAAAGCGCCCCTGCTTTTGGGCGCGGGCCGCTTTGGCCTGGGAGTCGGCAGCGAATTCATCAAGCTGGCCCCGCGACAGCTGCCAGGCCGCCGCCACCAGCTCGGCAGACAGCCCCTGCGGGACGAGGTCCGGGAAGTGGGCCTTCAGCCCCGGGCTGGTGGGCCCCTCGCCCCCGAGGTAGTCCGCGCCCAAGGGCACGCGGCTCATGGACTCCACGCCGCCGCCGATGGCCACCTCGGCCCGGCCGGCCAGCACCTGGCACGCGACGTCGTCCACCGCCTGTAGTCCGCTGCCGCACAGACGGTTGACGGTTTTCGCCGCGAGCCCAATGGGAAGTCCGGCGGCGAGGACGGCGCCCCGGGCCACGTTGAGGCCTTGCTCGCCCACTTGCGTGACGCATCCGAGCACCACGTCGTCCACCGCGTCCTGGGCAATGCCGGTCCGGTCCAGAGCGGCCCGGAGGACGTGGGCCGCTAGGTCGACCGGGTGGACGGACGAGAGGCTGCCTTTGCGCTTGCCGCGCGCCGAGCGCACGGCGTCGAGGATGACGGCGGTGGGCATAGGAGGAGGACTTCAGCGCGGCGCTGACTTCGGTGTCAACGCAGCCTTCGGTGCGCTGGGCGCGTCGCCTCGCCCTCGCCCGGTGCGCTGGCCAGCCCGCGCAACAGGGACCCGGCGGCTTCGCGCAGCGCGGGGAGAAATGCCACCTGCAGCTCCGACAGGCCGCCTGCTTCGAGGGCCCGCGCCAGCGCGGCCGGCGGGTCCGACATCTGCCACAGCCCGATGACCAGGGCGTGCAGGTACAGCGCCGCCTTTAGCCCGGCCTCCGGTGAGGGGAGCCCGGCGGCGCGGGCCAGCTGTCCGCCGAGCCGGCTGAGCAGGGTGTGCAGGGCGCGCTTGAAGCGCAGGGCTTCAGCCTGGGGGAGGTTTTGTTCCAGCGCGACGTGCAGCAAGGCGAGCAGCCGGGCCATGGCCGGGCGCCGGACGAGGCTTTGCCCGAGGACGTCGGCCACCTGCTCGGCGGAGCCGGGGAGGCGGAGGGCGTCGAGCTGCTGTCCCACCTCGGTGAGCCAGCTGGTCAGCTGGGCCTCTTCCACGGCGAGGAAGAGCGTCTCCTTGGTGTCGAAGTACCGGTAGAGGGCGGCTTTGCTGAGGCCCACGCCCTCCGCCAACTGGGCCATGGTGAGGGCGCTCCAGGGCATGTCCTGGAAGAGGCGCCAGGCCTCGTCCAGCACCTGTTGGCGGCGCGCCGCTTTGTCCTCGGGGCTGCGCGCGCGCCGGCGCCTCACTCCAGCCATCGCGCCAGCCGCGCGGTGAGGCGATTCATCCGCCCGGCGTAGGGCGGAGCGAGAAAGCGGGAGAGCGGGTTTCCCCTCTGGCGCAGCACCGCACGCTCATGGCTGAAGCAGCGGAAGCCGGCGCGCCCATGGTAGTTGCCCACACCCGAGGGGCCGATGCCCCCGAAGGGGAGGTCCGGGTTGGCCAGGTGGAAGATGGTGGTGTTGACGCAGGCGCCCCCGGAGGCCGTGCCGTCCAGCGCCCGGTCGGCCTCGCGTCGGCTGGTGGCGAAGACGTAGAGGGCAAGCGGCGCGGGCCGCGCCCGAACGAAGGCGAGGGCTTCCTCGGCTGTCTTGTAGGTGAGCACCGGGAGCACCGGACCAAATATCTCGTCTTGCATGACGGCTGCATCGACCGACACGTCCACCAAGACGGTGGGCGCCAGGTAGCGAGTGGCGGCATCGGACTCCCCGCCGAAGGCCACCTTGGCCCCGCCCCTCACCGCCGCGTCGACGTAACCCTTGAGGCGCCCGAAAGCCCGGTCGTCAATCATCCGGCAGAAGTCGGGACTCGTCTGGGGGTTTGCGCCGTAGAAATTCTCGACGACGGTGCGCAGCTCGGCCACCAGCTTCTCGCGCAGCTCCTCGGGGACCAGGACGTAGTCCGGGGCCACGCAGGTCTGCCCGCCGTTGATGAATTTTCCGTGGGCGATGGTCAGTGCCGCCCGCTGCAGGTTGGCCGAGCGCTCCACCAGGGCGGGCGACTTGCCGCCGAGCTCCAGCGTCACTCCGGACAGGTGCTTGGCTGCGGCCGCCATCACTTTCTTCCCCACGGCTGTGCTGCCGGTGAAGAAAATGTGGTCCCAGGGCATTTCCAGGAGGGCCTCGGCCACCTGGGCATCGCCGTCGATGACGGCCACCTCGTCCTCGGGAAAGGCCTCGCTGAGGACGGTGCGAATCAGGGCCGCGGTGGCTGGCGTCTTCTCCGAAGGCTTCAGCACCACCACGTTTCCGGCCGCCACGGCCGAGACGACGGGAAGCACCGCCAACTGGAAGGGGTAGTTGAAGGGCGCCAGCACCAGCACCTGGCCACGCGCCTCGTGGCGGACTTCGCTCGAGGTGCCAGCCAGCAGCAGCGGGGCGTCCACCGCCTCGGGCCGCATCCAGTCCGCGAGGTTTCGCACGGTGTGGCCCAGCTCCTCGAGGACGATGTGCACCTCGGTGAGGTCGGTTTCCTCGGGAGCCTTGCCGAAGTCCTTCTGCACGGCCAGGTTGATGGCGGCCCGGTGCTTCTGCACCGCAGCGGCGAGACGCTTGAGGCGGGTGCGCCGCTCGGCGGCACTGGACTGAGCCACCTCCCAGCGCTTTTTGCTTTGCAAGTCCCAGATGCGGCGAATGTCCGACGTTAGGGCTGCTCCCTGCTGCTCGCTCGGCTGTCTCATGCGTCCACCCGCTCAGACATTTTGTGCACCAGCCGCGTCACCCACCGACGAGGCGTGAAACGGACCGACTGCGCCAGCAGCCGGTTGGCCAACCCCGGGATGACGACACTCGCCCCCCGGCGAAACCCCTCATACCCCGCCTGCGCCACGCTGGCAGCGGGCATCAGCCGCTTGCCCTTCACCAGCTTCGAGTCCTCCATCGCCGCCCGGGCCTGGAAGCCGCTGGCGGTGGGGCCCGGGCAGAGTGCGGTGACGGACACCCCGCTGCCCCGCAGCTCCTCGGCCAGCGCTTCGGAGAAGGACAGTACGTAGGCCTTGGTGGCGTAGTAGACGGCCATCAACGGCCCGGGCTGGAAGGCCGCGGTGCTGGCGACGTTGAGGACGCCGCCGCGCTTTCTGGCCACCATCGCAGGGAGCAGCCGCTTGGTGAGCTCGGTGAGCGCCACCACGTTGAGCTGCAGCATCCCCGCCTCGTCCGTCCAGCGCGTCTCGGTGAAGCCTCCGAAGGCCGCGTAGCCGGCATTGTTGACGAGGACGTCCACCTCGACGCCCTCTTCGCCGAGGCGCTGCACCAGCCGCGAGGCGCCAAGCGGGCTGGCCAAGTCCGCGGCGATGACGCGCACCGCCACCTGGCACTTCGCCCGCAGCTCCCCGGCCAGCGCTTCGAGCCGGTCCACCGAGCGCGCGGTGAGAACCAGCGAGGCGCCACTCCGGGCGAAGGCGCGGGCCAACTCGGCGCCAATGCCGCTCGAGGCGCCGGTGACGAGAACGGTTTCCGTGGGCGAGGCGGACATCAGGGCTCCAGGCTAGAGGGTTAAGTAACTGGAGGTCGCTTATTAAGTGACGCTGAGTCACTTGTCAACCCGCGCGCCCACCGAGTGGGGAAAGGCTTCCAAACTCTCACCACGGCGAGGCAGCGCCAGCCCTCCCCCCGGTTTCCCCACCTGCGCCCGCGGCAACAACCGAAGCCAGCCAGTTGCCCTGGACGCTACGGCTGGCCGGTGTCGCTTGTGTGAAGTCACCGCTTTGACTCGGTGTTTCTGCTTGGCCCGGGAGCTGCAACCTCTGGTGGCTGTCCCCGGACGAATTGCCGCCCGGGCCACACCGGAGCCCCCGTCATGGCCACCACCTCCAACTCACTGTTTGCCGCCACCCGCCGTTCGAAGGCCGTTGGACTGTTGGTGGCGGGCGCAATCCTCTTTGTGGTGGGCGTCGGCGGCTCGGGCGCCTTGGTGGCCGCTTACACCGGGGCCGTCTCTGGAAACACCGTCACCGCCGTCCACGGGGCGGCCTGACAAACGGTTGAGGGGGCGGAAGGGCAGTCGTCCGCTCCCTCCTTTTTTTCCCCCACGGGCTCCTTCTCAGGGCCCGTCGCGCCTTCAGACGTCGAAGGGGTTTTTCAAGAGAATGGTTTCGCCGCGGTCGGCCCCCACCGAGACGCACACCACCGGGACACCGGCCACCTCTTCCACCCGCCGCACGTAGTCGCGCGCCGCCGCCGGAAGCTGCTCGAAGGTGCGCGCGCCGCCCAGGCGTTCCGTCCAGCCGGGCAGCTCCTCGTACAAAGGCGTCACTCGCCCAAAGTCATCCGGGTCCGTGGGGAGCTCCCTCAGCACCTCCCCGTCGAGGCTGTAGGCGTTGCACAACAGCAGTGGGTCGAAGCCGGAGAGAATGTCGAGCTTCGTCAAGGCCAGTCCCCATAGCCCGTTGACGCGAACCGCATAGCGCAGCACCACCGCGTCGAGCCAGCCGCAGCGCCGGGGCCGGCCAGTGACGGCGCCGTACTCCTCGCCTACCTTCCGCAGCCTGTCCCCGAGCGGCCCGGTGAGCTCGGTGGGGAAGGGACCGCCCCCCACCCGGGTGGTGTAGGCCTTGCTGATGCCCACCACCGTGTCGATGGCCGTCGGGCCGAGCCCACTGCCCACCGCGGCAGCGCCGGCGACGGTGTTGCTGCTGGTGACGAAGGGGTAGGTGCCGTGGTCGACGTCGAGGAGCGTCCCTTGCGCTCCCTCGAAGAGAATGCGCGAGCCAGCCCTCACCTCACCGGCCAGGAAGAGCGAGGCATCCTTCACGTAGGGCCGCAGCGTCTCACCGTGGGTGGCCGCGGTGCGGGCAATCTCCTCTGCGTCCAGCACCGGGGGCGCCGTCCCAGCGCGCGCCGCCAGCGCCGCGAGCTCCTCCCGCGCCGACACCAGGCGCTCCTCAATTTTTGCCTTCAGCCGCTCCGGCCGCAGCAAGTCCCGGACGCGAATCCCCCGCCGCGCAACCTTGTCCTCATAAGCCGGGCCGATGCCGCGGCCGGTGGTGCCGATGGGCGACAGGCCGCGGGCCTTCTCGCGCATGGCGTCCAGCAGCTTGTGCCAGGGGAAAATGACGTGCGCCGCCTCGGAGAGGACGAGCTGGGTGGTGGCGTGAATTTTTCCCGAAGCGCGCAGCGAGGCGAGCTCGGCCATCAGCACCGCCGGGTCGAGCACCACGCCATTGCCAATGACGCACGTCTTGTTTCCATGGAGGATGCCGCTTGGGATGAGGGTGAGCACCGTCTTCTGCCCATTCACCACCAGGGTGTGCCCGGCGTTGTTGCCACCTTGGAAGCGCACCACCACCTGGGCGTGCTCGGTGAGCAGGTCGACCACCTTGCCCTTGCCCTCGTCGCCCCACTGGGCGCCCACCACCACCACGTTTGGCATCGCTTGGGTGGCCTATAGTCCCCGCGGCGCCGGGTGACAACGGGCGGCAAAGCCGCACCCCAGCGCCTCGCAGCGCATCCGCGGCTGGGCCGACGGCAGTAAGGCCCCGGCGTGCAACAGGGCCCGCGCCTGCTGCGCCAGTGCCGAAACGGAGAGCGGCGCAGCGTCCAGCCAGAGAGGCTCGGCGTCCGGCCCGTCGACGAAAGAGAGCCCCACCCGGCGTTGGGCCGACGGCTGCGGCGCGTGCCAGAGGACGGACAGCGTCACCGCGAATGCCTCCAGGCCCAACTGCGGCGGCGCGCCCGGCACAAGAGACACGAGGTACCGCACGCCGGCGTCCTCCCAAGCGACGGGCGCCGTGGCCAAAAGCTGCGCCTCCGAGAGGGCAAGGACGAGCTCGACGGGAGACGTCCGCACGCCGGCCGCCACCGCCGCCCTGAGGGCGCGCGTTGCGGCCAAGGCCCGCAGCGGCGCGAGGAGGCCCAAGGCACGCGCCTCTCCGAGAGAGAGGCCCCTCACCGCCAGGTGCGGAGCAAGCGCGCTGTCCGGGACGCCGGCTGCCCACGCCTCGGTGCCAAGCGCCCCGGCCAGCGCGGCCAAAAGAGAGGGGCGCGCCGCCCGGTGGCGCTCGGGCAGCGCGCCGGCCCAGCTTAAAGAGGCGGCGTCTCCCGCCTCCGGACAAAGGCCGGCCTGCTGCAGCAGCCAGGCCCGGCGCGGACAGCGGCGGAAGTCCTCGAGGGCGCTGGCCGGTAGTTGGACGCCCTCAAACGTCGGCTGTAGCGCCGTCCGCAGCCGCCCCAGCTGGACCAGCGCAGCCTCCAGCGCCCCTTCCTCCTCAGCGGAGGCCGCAGCCAAAGGCCGCGGCAGGGGAATGTCCGCCAGCGCGAGGTGCCGCACTGAGGCCGCGGCGTCCGCGGCCAACAGGGCCGGCTCCAGCCGGTTGCGCCAGGCCTCGGGCGCCGGGCCGCCTCCGGAAAGGACGAGGCGGTCCTGGGCCCGGGTGAGGGCGACGTACAAGAGGCGTCCTGCTTCCGCCCTGTCTCTCCGCTTGAGCTCCGCCTGCAGCTGCGCCCAGCGCGGCGTCCGGCGCGGCTCGGCGTCAAACGGCCCTTGCGGCTTGAAGGCCAGGCCGAGACGCCTGTCGAGCAGCAGCCTCTCTCCGGGCGAGCGCACCCCGGTGGTGGAGAGGTCCGCCAGGCACACCACCGGCCACTGCAGCCCCTTGGCGGCGTGAATGCTGAGCAGCTGCACGGCGTGGCCGGAGCGAGCTTGCTCCGCGCCACGCGCCCCGCCCACCGCCGTCTGCGCGGCGAGGACGCGCAGGCGCCTGGCCAGGGCCGCCACGTCTCCGCGGCCGGCCGCGTCCCAGCGGCGGGCCAGCGCCAACACCGGCACCAGTGCCGCCAGCGCCTCCTCGGCCTCCGGCCCCGCGGCCACTGCGGTGCGGTACCCCGTCTCTTCCCAAAACAACTCGAGCAGCTCGGCCAGGGGCAACGGCACCAGCAGCGCTTGGACGCGGCGGACGAGGGAAGCCAGTCGCAGAAGGCGCGCGCCCTCGTCCTGTGGAAAGCCCTCCGGAAGCGGGCCCTCCAGCACCGAGGCCTCGAGGCGCCCGGAGGCCGCCAGGCGAAACAGCGCACCGTCGGACAGCCCGACGAAGGGCGAGCGCAATACCGCGCCCAAGCTGAGCGCGTCCGAGGTGTCGCTGAGCAGCCCCAACAGCGCCGAGGCGTCGACGGCACTGGAGGCGGTGTAGGGGTTGAGCTCGCGCAGCACGCAGTGCGGGACGTGGTGGTTGCGCAGCGCGCTGCGGTAGGCCTCCAGCCCGCTGAAGCCGCGCAAGAGAATGGCCACGTCCCCGCCGCGGGCGCGCCGCAGCTGCCCGGCTTCCACCACCGTCTTGGGCGCCTCGGCCGAGAGGAGAAAAGCGAGCCATCGCGCCAGGACGTCGGCCTCGGCTTCCCGGCCGCTGCCGCGGGCGGCCGCCACCACCGGCAGCGCGTCCACGCATACGGTGGGCCCCAGCTGGGGGCGCACCGGAAGAAGGCCGTCCTGCTCCGGGCGAAACACCACCTCGTAGTCCCTCGGGGCGGCCACCTCTGGAAGGGCGGCCGCGGCGGCCGCGTTGAGGACGCGCAACAGCGCCGGCTGGGAGCGCCGGTTGTCGCGGAGAAAGTGGCGCGCCCCTCCTTCGGCCTCCACCTTCTCGGCCAGCGTCTCGAAGGTGGAGACGTCGGCGCCGCGAAAGTCATAAATGGACTGCTTGTTGTCCCCCACGGCGAAGAGAAAACCGGGCTCAAGCGGGAGCCCGAGCACGGCTTCTCGGTGCTTGGCCACAGGCCGCGGGCCTCCCTCTCGCGCCTCGGCCAGAAGCACCACCAGCTCCAGCTGCAGCGTGTTGGTGTCCTGCACCTCGTCCACCAGCAACGCACCGGTGCGCCCCTGCGCGCTGGCGCGGAAGCCCACCTCGTCTCGGAGGACGTCCCGGGCGGCCACCAGCAACTCGGCGAAGTCCATCCACCCGCCACGGCGCAGGGCGCGGCGGTAGTCCGCCTCCACTCTCTCGCACACGCGGCGCAGGGTGCGCTCGTGGCGGACGGCGGCGCAGCCGGCGCTGGCCGAGGCCACGCCCGGGGCCTCCAGCGTGCCGTCCAGGAGAGACTCGCGGACGGAGGCCAACAGGCCTCGCAGGCCATTGTTGCCGACGCGCGGAATGGCGCCGGCCAGCGCGTCCAGCCGCGCCAGCCGCTCCGGCGGAGCCTCGGCGTCGAGGCCGTGGAGGACGTCCAGGCACGCCGCCAGGGTGGCGGCCAGCTCCTCGGAGGCTGCCGCCCGCGGCAGCGCCTGGCGGAGGAGGCCCTCGGCCCTGGCCACGGCGGCCAGCAACGCTTCGGTGGCCAGGGCCCTGTCCCCCACCGCCACCCCGGCGGCACCCTGCCCCTCCTCCCGAAGCCGCACCACCGCTGCCACCAGGACGTCCAGAAGGCCTCGGCCACGCCCGGTGCCGCGCAGCTCTGCCTGGGCACACAAGGCGTCCACCTCGGCGTCCCCGGCGTCGAGCGCGTCGAGGAGGGTTTGCTCGGCGGTGTCCACCAGCAGCTGCAAGGCGTCCTCCTCGCCGAGGAGCTCGAAGCCTTGAGGAATGGAGGCGCTGGCCGGCGCCTGGCGCAACAGCCGTGCGCAATGGGCGTGGAAGGTGGACAGCGTGGCCAGCTCCAGCTGCCCTTGGACAGTCCGCCAGAAGGAGGCCGGCGGGGGCGGCCGGCCGAGGGCGGCGAAGGCGGCCTCCAACTCGGGCTCGGTGGCGACCGCCTCGGCCAGCGCCTCGACGCGCCCCCGGAGCCGCTCGCGCATTTCCGCCGCCGCCTTCTCGGTAAAGGTGAGGAGGCAGAGCCGCCCCGGCGCGAGGGGCTCCCGGCCGCCCGCGCCGGCCAACAGCCCCAAGGCCACGCTGAGAAGGCCGTGCGTCTTGCCAGCGCCGGCGCCGGCGAAGAGGCAGCCGTTGCGCGCGAGCAGCTCCTCCAAGGCCAGTGCGCTCACCGTCCGGCCTCCTTGCGCCGGGCGCCAATGCGACACACCGCCCCGTAGGGGCAGAAGCCGCAGTCCACCGGGCGCGCGCCGAAATCCCCGGCACGCGAGCGCCCGACGAGGTGGTGCACGGCATTGGCCAGGTTGGCCAGGCCCTCGGCTTGGGCCTTCTGTCGGGTGGGGCCGTCCATGGCCAACAGGACGGCCTGTCCGGCGGGCGCCTCGAAGTCCTGAAATTCGCCGGACTTGAGCACCAGCCACCCGGCGCGCATGAGACGCCTCTCGCCGCGCGCCCGCACCGCGAAGAGGTAGAAGGGAAGCTGGAAGTCCGTCACCAGGAGCTCGCGCGCCGCCTCCCGCCGCCGGCTGGCCTTGTAGTCCAACACGCCTACCCCGCCGGCACCGGCGTCCAGCCTGTCCACCGTCCCGGTGAGGCAGACGTCCGCCTCTGCCGGTAGCGCAGCCTCCAGCCGCACCTCGCGCCACTCCACTTGGGCACTCAGTCGGCCAAAGGTGGTTTCCACCTCCACCGGCGCGAGCCCCTCGAAGGGGACGCCGTGGTGGGGGGCGTCCAGCACCCGGCGCACCATCCACCGCGCGCGCTCCCGGGCCAGGGAGAAGAGACGGGGGTGGCCCGGGCTAAAGCGCGCGGCGAGGACGGCCGCCCCGTCGTCCAGGGCGGCTTCCACGAGGGCCTGTGGCACGTCGTGGAAGGGCCGGCCCAAAAGCCCGGCGGACACCAGCCGCGGCAGAAGGGTTTCCAGCACCGCATGCCAGAAGCTGCCCTGGCCGCGCGCGTCGAGTGCCTCTCCCGGCGCCTCGGGCGCCTCGAGGCGCAAGCTGGTGTGGGCGAAGCCCTGGAAGGCGCAGCGGCCAAATTTCCCAAGCGTGCTGGCGGAGAGAGGGGCGTCCGGGCCGTAGGCGTAACGCTGGGCCAGCGCCTGAGCGAGGTCCGCGTCCGTGACGGCGCCGCTGAAGCGGCCACTCGGCAACTCCGGGGAGAGGAAGGCGCGCAGGCGCTCGGCCTCCATGGCGCCCTGGGCCTGCGCCTCCTGTAGCCACGCCTCGTCCAGCCGAGGCACAAGCGCCCGCGCCAAAACGTCCAGGCCCGGTGCCCCGCTGGCCAGAGCCACCGCCTCCCGCAGGTGCGCCTCCGAGGCCGCCTGGGCGAGGGGCACCACCGCGGCGTCCGGGACGTCCACCCGCTGGACGCCCGCGCTGCGGGCGAAGGCCTCGAGAAAGCCTGCCGGAGAGGCGACGTCCTGGAAGCCGTCGTCGCGCGCGAAGCCCAAGGCCGCGGCGCCAGCGCGCCCCAGCACCACCCCCAGTCGCCAGCCGTCCAGGGCGAGGGCCGCCAGGGGGCGCACGTCCGCCGAGCCATAGCGCAAGGGGAAGGCGTCGCGGCCCAAGGCCCGGTTGACGCGCCCTCTGTCCTCGTCGGTGAGGGCCCCGGCACGCAGCCGCGGGCGCGGAAAGCGGCCCTCGGCGAGGGCGGCCGCACCCACCCAGGCGAAGGGCCCGCGCTGGACGGCCTCCTCGTAGAGGAGGAGGGCCACTCCGCCAGGGTGTCCAGCCTCCGGCGGCAACAGGTGGCCTTGGGCCGCCTGGGCCAGAAAGGCGGCAAAGCCCGAGCGCCGAAGCAGCGGGCCGGGCGTCCCCAAGGCGGACAGCGCCCCGCGCAGGCCCCGCAGCAGCGCCCGCCACGCCTCGCGGGCCTGCAGCTGTCGGCCGAGGGCGCGGCAGCCGGCCTCCGCCCCCGCCTCCGTCGGGAGTCCCGCCGCCTCCGGCGCCTCCCAAAACCCCAGGGCGGACAGCGCACGCTGCCAGGCGTCGAGGTGTGCGGACAGCGTCGCCTGCGCGGGCAGCTCGCGCACCGCTGAGAAGAGGGCCTCGCAGGCCGACAAAAGCTGAAGCGCCTCCGGACGCCGCAGCGTCCGCCCCCCTCGTTGGGCCAACGCCTCGAGTCGCACCCGGTAGGCCCCTTGGCCGCCACTGCCCCCGAGGGCCTCGTCCCGGACGCCGGCGCGCTCGAGCAGCGCGGCCGCGCCCACTGGCGCCCCCGGACGCACGCCCGGAAGCAGCCCGGTGGCCAGTAGCCACGCCACCTCTTCTGCCGGGAAGGCCATGTCCTCAAGGCGCGCCAACAGCACCCCGACGCGTCCGGCGGCAATGCTGCCCAGCGTCCGGCGAGGGCGTGTCCCAACAGGGAGGCCCGCCGCCGTCAGCGCCGCGGCCACCGCCTCGGCGCTGGCCGCGTCCGGGACAAGCACCGCACAGGCCGCCGGCGAGGCCCCAGCCTGCACCGCGGCGCGGGCTTGTTGCGCCAGCACCGACGCCGCAGCGGCGGTGTGGGCCGCGCTGAAGAGAAAGGCCGGCGCCGGTGCGGTAGCGGGCAACCCGAGGCGCTCCACCACCCGGCCTAGCGTTGCCCCAGCTGGGGGGAGCTCGCCTGCAAGTACTGAGGGGGAGAGCTCGGGGTGTGCCTCGAAGGCCAAAAAGAGGGGCTCGAGAGCCGCGTCGAGGGTGGCCTCGCCCGTCGCCGGCACCTCAAACCTCACCTTGCGGCCGACGCGCTCGGCCAGCTGGCCGAGGGCCACCAGCGCCTCGAGGGCCACCGCGGGAAGCGGCGGGTGAAGGCGGACATGGAGTCCCTCGAAGCCCTCCAGCGCCTGCGGCCACGCCACCGCCGAGGCCAACGCCGCCCGCGCGTCGTCCCACCCTCCCGCGCCGTCGGCCAGCCCCCGTCGGTGCAACAGGGACTCATACCCCCCCAGCGCCCGGGCCACCGCCCCCAGGCGCTCGGCGGCCGCCCCCTCCCAGCGCCCGGCCACGCCCTGCAGCGCCCGCGCACGGACGCGGCCGGCGCGCGCCTCCTGGACAGCGTCCGAGAGGCCGAAGAGTTGCTCCACCTCGCGGGCGGACAGGGGGCGGGCCTCTACCGTCGCCACCGCGACGGCCAGCCAGCTGCCCAAGCCGTCCAATGCCCGGCGAGGCACGGGGGCCGCCGCGGCGAGGGCGCGCACCAGGGCTTCCAGCGTCCAGACACTCACGGTTGCCCCCACGGACGAGGGCGCGCCCGGGCCGGCCGCCAGTGAGGGGCCCACCCACAACACGGTTTCTTCCCTGTCCACCATTGTCCGGCCCGTGGCGCGGGTGTACGGGCCAGCACTGACAGCGCGTCCTCTCGGGGACGAGGCCGGTGGCGACGGGCCTGCCGAGAGGGGAGGGCAGCCGTCCGGAGTGCGGTGACGGCTGCCGGACGTCAGGCGAGTTGCAACCGGCTGTTAAAAAAACGCGCCGCTAGCGCGACGTCTGCGCCGGGCAGCGGGCCAGTGCCGAGGCGAAGGGCGCTTGGGCCTCGGCGCTTAGCCCTTCTGCATGTGCCACAAGCGCGCTGCAGCCCTCCGGGCCCACCGAGGCCAGCGCCTCGGCGGCCCGCCTCTGCAGCGGCGCGCTGGCTGAGGACAGCACCGGCCGCAATACCCCCACCGCCTCGGCCGGGGGCAAGCTGAGGGCGACGGCCCGGGCCGCGGCCGAACGCACCACCAACGGCTGGGCGGCGTCGGCCACGTCCGCCGTGGCCAATGGAGCGGCGCGGGCCGCGTCCACCAGGGCCAGGGCGTGCAGCGCCTTGGCCCGTCGGGTGGGCAGGGCGTCGCTTTGGGCAATGGAGGCCAGGAGCGGCGCCGCGTCCGGGCCCAACGCCTTCCAGCGCGCGGCAGAAATGGGGACGTCAATGCTGCTGAGGTACGTCTCCACCGTCTGCTTCAGCGCCTCGTCGGAGGCAGAAGGCACGGCCAGCGCGGGGAGGGACAGAAGGAGCAAGAGCGCAAAACGACGCATGGAGTCTCCGGGCAGCCGCGGGGCAGGCAGCGACAGCACCTTAGGGGGTGTATTGGACAACAAAAGCAGAGGTGGCGCCACTCAGCCGCCCTGGGGCGTCTGCCGGGTTCCCCAGGCCTCACCTTCTGTCCACGCCGCACGGCCGCTTGTGCCCCAGCCTGCTTGTGTCGCCACGCCCCCCTGCCACTCCATCCAAAACACCGCGCCCTCGCTGTCGGTTGCCTCATCCAGACAGGCGACATGCGTCCGCTTCCCGTCCGGGTAGCTGAGGGTGGCCGCCAGCGCCTCGTGTGAGTGCCCGCACCACAGCCAGCTCGGCTCGAGCTTCTCCACCAAGCCGCGGGTGACGGGGTTTCCCATCCACGGGCGGACGGGGCGTCCGGCGACGCGCTGGAAGAGGCCGCGGGGCCACTCGTGCACCAGTAGCAGCGCCACGTCCCGGGCCTGGCGAAGCCGTTCCACCTCCGGGGTGCGGAAATAGCCGGCCTGCTTCTGGGTGGCGGCCGTCCGCGGCTCGCGCAGCGGGGTGTCCACGTGCCGGGGGGCGTAAATGCCCGAGAGCCAGCCCACCTCTAGCCCGTCGAAGCGCCGGGTGCCCACCCGGCCGAGGTAGTGCAGCCCAGAGGCGACGTCCCCACCCTCGGGCATGTGGTGCAGCGTCTCGAAGTCCTCGTTGTTGCCGCCGATGAAATAGAGCGGCCGGTACAGCTGCTGCGTCCCGCGGGCGTAGTCGGCAAACTCCGCCGGCATGGCGCGCTTGGTGGCCTTGCGCCGGTCGTCGTGCTCGCTTTGGAAGGCCTCCACGTCGCCCACCGCAAACACCACGTCCAGGGCCCGGCCGCGGGACTGTTCGAGCTCGCGCAGCCAGCCCTGCACCCGGTGAAAGCGGCCGTGAATGTCTCCGACGCCGGCGATGAACAGGGGACCCCTCCCGAGCACCCTTCCCTTTACGGCACGGCCTTCCTTTGAAAGGCCTGTCTAGCATTGAAGGTGACGTTTGCCGTGCCAGACGTCTGGGGGATTTGTTATTCGCCTGGGCTCCCCCATGGCTGAACCCGACGTCATCGCCATCCGCGGCGCGAGCGAACACAACCTCAAGTCGGTGTCGCTCGACGTGCCGAAAAAGAAGCTCGTCGTCTTTAGCGGCGTGAGCGGCTCGGGCAAGAGCTCGCTCGCCTTTGACACCCTCTACGCCGAGGGACAGCGGCGGTACGTGGAGAGCCTCTCGGCCTACGCCCGGCAATTCCTCGGACAGCTGGAGAAGCCCAAGTACGAGACGCTGCGCGGGCTGTCCCCCACCATCTCCATCGAGCAGAAGTCAGCCAGCAACAACCCGCGGTCCACGGTGGGCACGGTGACGGAGGTGCACGACTACCTGCGCGTGCTTTACGCCTCCATCGGTGTGCAGCACTGCTGGAACTGCGGCCGGCGGGTGGGACGCCAGTCGGCCCAGGCCATTGTGGACGAGGTGCTGAAGGCCCCGGCTGGCACCCGCCTCATGCTGCTCGCGCCTTTGGTGCAAAACCGCAAAGGCGAGCACCGGGAAGTGCTGGCCGACGCCGCCCGACGGGGCTTTGCCCGGGCGCGCATCGACGGCAAGGTGCACCCTCTCGAGGAGCGCCTCGAGCTGGACAAAAAAGTGAAGCACACCCTCGAGGTGGTGGTGGACCGCCTGGTGTTAAAGCCTGACGTGCGGGCCCGTCTCACCGACTCGGTGGAGACGGCACTGCGGGAGGGCAAGGGCGTCCTGGTTGTGACAGACGAGTCCGGAGGCGCAGAGCGCGTCATGTCCGAGCTGAATGCCTGCCACCACTGCGGGCTGTCCTTCCAAGAGCTCACCCCCGCCTCCTTCAGCTTCAACAGTCCGCTCGGGATGTGCCCGGACTGCAACGGGCTCGGCACCCGGCCGGAAATGGACCCCGACCTCATTATTCCGGACCCGCGGCGCTCCATCCGCGAGGGCGCGGTGGAGCCGTGGGCCACCGGGATGGGCAAGGGCGAGGGGTGGACAGCGGAGCTGGTGGAGCAGCTGGCCCGTGCCTTCAAGCTGGACTTGGACACACCTTGGGAGAAGCTGAGCAAGCGCGAACGGGACGTGGTGCTGCACGGCTCGGCGGGCAAGTCGTTCAGCGTCCGCGGCTGGAAAATGGAGTGGGAGGGAATTCTTCACAAGCTGATGAAGGGGTTCCGCACCACCCACAGCGAGGGGATGCGGAAGTATTACTTGAAGTTTTTCTCCCCGAGGCCCTGCTCCACCTGCCACGGGGAGCGCCTGCGGCCGGAGGCCCGGGCGGTGAGGGTGCACGGCCAGACCATCGTCGAGTTGTCGCGCAAGACGGTGAGCGATGCCCGCGTCTTCCTCGCCGGGTTGCAGCTTTTGCCCCAGGAGGAGCCGGTGGCACGGGAGCTGCTCCGCGAAATCCAGAGCCGCCTCGGCTTCCTGGTGGACGTGGGGCTGGGTTACCTCACCTTGGAGCGCGGGGCGACCAGCCTCTCCGGCGGGGAGAGCCAGCGCATCCGGCTGGCCTCGCAAATGGGCAGCGAGCTGACGGGCGTCATCTACATTCTGGACGAGCCGTCCATCGGACTGCACCAAAGGGACAACGGCAAGCTGCTGGCCACCCTGAAGCGGCTCCGAGACCTCGGGAACTCCGTCATCGTGGTGGAGCACGATGAAGAAACCATGCGCGAGGCGGACTACCTCATCGACTTCGGCCCGGGGGCAGGCGAGCTGGGAGGCGAGGTGGTGGCCCAAGGGACTGCCAAGCAGGTGATGGCCAACCCCCAAAGCCTCACCGGGGCTTACCTCAGCGGCCGCGCTCGCATTGAAGTCCCAGCCCGTCGCCGGCCGCCTGGTGCTTCCCGACTGGTGGTGGAAGGGGCCCGGGCCCACAACCTCCAGGACATCACCGTCGAGTTTCCCTTGGGCCTGCTGGTGGCCGTCACCGGCGTTTCCGGGGCGGGCAAGTCGACGCTGGTCAACGAAGTGCTGTACCCGGCGCTCGCCCAGAAGCTGAACGACTCGCGGGAAGTGGCCGGCCGGCACCGCGGACTGCGGGGGGTGGAGCTGGTGGACAAGGTGGTGGACATCGACCAGCGGCCCATCGGCCGGACGCCCCGCTCTAACCCTGCGACCTACACCAAAGTCTTCGATGCCATTCGCGCCGTCTTCGCCCTCACCCAGGAGGCCCGTGCCTTCGGCTATGGCCCGGGCCGCTTCAGCTTCAACATGAAAGGCGGACGCTGCGAGGCCTGCGAGGGCGACGGCGTGAAGCTGGTGGAGATGCACTTTTTACCCAACGTCTACGTGCCGTGCGAGGTGTGCGGCGGAAAGCGCTTCAACGAGGCCACCCTGCGGGTGCGCTTCAAGGGGAAAAACATCGCCGAGGTGCTGGCCATGAGCGTCCGGGAGGCACGCGAGCTCTTCTCCGCACACCGGGAGATTGAGCGAATTTTGGGGACGCTGGAGGACGTTGGCCTCGGGTACGTGCGGCTTGGACAGAGCTCCCCCACCCTCTCCGGGGGAGAGGCCCAGCGCATCAAACTCAGTCGAGAGCTGGCCCGGGTGGCCACCGGGCGCACCCTGTACATTCTCGACGAGCCCACCACCGGCCTTCACTTCGAGGACATCCGCAAACTGCTTCGCGTCCTCGACCGGCTGGTGGAAGCCGGCAACACGGTGGTGGTCATCGAGCACAACCTGGACGTCATCAAGAGCGCCGACTGGCTCATCGACTTGGGGCCAGAGGGCGGCGCGGGCGGAGGGCGGGTGCTGGCCACCGGGACTCCGGAGGAGGTGGCTCGCGTCCCGGACAGCTTCACCGGCCACTACCTGGCCAAAGTGCTTGGGGCACCTGGGCCTAAGCGCACGCGCTCCTCGGCCTTGGCGACAGCCTAGGCCCCCCCAATTGCTCGGCGCCGCCTGAGGGACCTGCCAAGCCATGCTCCGCGCTGCCATTTACGACATGGACGGGTTGCTGCTCGACTCGGAGCCCTACTGGGTGGAGGCCGAGCTCGAGGTGCTGGGGGACGTCGGCGTGCCCTTGACGCCCCAACTGGCGCGCGAGACGACGGGCATGCGGCTCGACGAGGCGGTGGCGCACTGGTACCGCCGTTTCCCGTGGAAGACAGAGACTGAAGCCGCGGTGCTGGCCCGGCTCACCCGGGCGGCGCACCGCCTCATCCTGGCGCGGGCCGCGGCCAAACCGGGCGTCCAACAGTCGCTGCAACTCTTCCAGACGCTGGGCATCCGTCGGGCCTTGGCCTCCTCCTCGCCACTGACGCTCATCGAGGCGGTGGTGGAGAAGCTAGGGCTGGTTGGCCAATTCGAGCTCACCGTTTCGGCCGAGTCCGAGAGTCACGGCAAGCCGCACCCGGCGGTGTACCTCACGGCCGCCAAGCGCCTTGGGCTGGAGCCGTCCGAGTGCCTGGCGCTGGAGGACTCGGTGAACGGGCTCACCTCGGCCAAAGCGGCCGGCATGCGCGTCATCGCCGTGCCCGAAGCGGCCCACCGCCATGACGCGCGGTACGCGGCCGCGGACTGGGTGGTGGACTCGCTGTTGGACCTCGACCGCCTGCTCTTGGTGCGGGCTCGGCTAGGCGAACGCAGCTAATCCTTTCGGCGCTTTTGTCGTCTCTGGCGAGCCGCCTAAAGAAAAATGCTTAATGAGGCGCTGGCGCCCCCCCCCGAGGGACAAGGACGCACTCGGCTCGTCTGGGGCTTGCAACCGCCGCGCGGTTGAGGGTTTTGTGTCGGCCCGTTTCCCCCAAAAGCCAAGGCCAGCCGTTGCCAGAGGGTCTTCCAAATGCACAGCGCCGCCTCTCTCCGTCTTCGTCTCCCCCAATGGAGCGGGCTCGCACTCGCTCTTCTCTCGTCTTCTGTCCTGGCCCAGACACCCTCGGCGGCACCGCCTGCTGCCTCGGCGGCCGCGAAGCCCACCGCCTATACCGGCCATGGGGCAGGCAGCGCTTCGGCTGAGGTGCTCGCCAAATACGCGCCCCCTACGCTTCCACCGGCGCTGAGCGCGCGCATCCAAGCCATGTTGGACGTGCGCGCGCCGGCCGCGGGACTCGTCTCTTCGGACGGCAAGCGCCTGTTTTTCAGCTGGACAGTCACTGGCACGGAGCAGGTGTGGCGACTGGACGGCCCCCAGCGTTTCCCGGTGCAGCTCACCGGAGGCGAGGACCGGACCGCCCCGGTGGCCATTGCCCCGGACGGCAGCTACCTCCTCATTTCGAGGGACCGGGGCGGCGAGGAGTACCCGGGGCTGTACTGGCAGTCCCCAGCGGGAGGGCCGCTGCAGCTCATCCAGCACCTGCCACGCGTCCAAACCATTGCCCAATTCATCTCGGATGACTCGCGCTACGTCTACTTCCGGGCCAATGACAAGAAGCCGGACTCCTACGCCATCTACCGCTGGGACAAGCAGAGCGGCACCAAGGAAACGGTGTTTGACCAAGAGGGGCTGTGGGTTGTGGCCGACCACCGGCCGGATGGGCGGCTCCTGCTGCGGAAGCAATTGGGCAGCGCGGTCACCGAAGTCTACGAGTGGAACCCCGCCTCGAAAGTCCTGACGCCCATCATCGGCCAGGGCGAGCGCGAGGAATACGGCGCAGCCTACGGGGCAGCCGAGGGCGAGGTGCTGGTCCTGACGCCCAAGCTGGGGGAGTACCGCCGACTGTACCGGTGGCGAAAGGGGGCGCTCGAGCCCGTCACCCCAGAGATGAAACATGACGTGGCGGCGTTCCTCATCGACCAGCCGCGCACCCGCATTCTCTACACCGTCAACCAGGACGGCTACACGCGGCTCCACGCGCTGGATGCGCGCACTTTTAAGGCGCAGAGCCTGCCCAAGTTGCCGGAAGGGGACGGCGTCTTTCCGCGCAGCTTCAGCCCGACCGGCCGCTACGCCACCCTGGCGGTGGACACGGGCACCTCGCCGGCCCTCGGCTACGTCGTCGACTTCAAGGCGGGCAAGGTCACCCAGTGGCAGCTGCCCAGCGCGCCCGAAGTGGACCTCGCCCTCTTCGTCCAGGCCAAGCTGGAAACCTACCCAGCCCGCGACGGGACGCCCATCCCGATGCTGGTCCGGCGCCCGCTCAAGTGCACAGAGCCCTGCCCGGTGGTGGTGGCCTTCCACGGGGGCCCGGAGGGCCAGTCCGTGCCTGGTTTCAATGTCCGGGCGCAGCTCTTCGTCGACGCTGGCTTCGTCGTCGTCGAGCCCAATGTCCGCGGCAGCGACGGCTACGGCAAAAGCTGGTTCCACGCCGACGACGGACCGAAGCGGCTCAACATTATTACCGACATCGAGGACTGCTCGACCTTCATCCGCAAGGCCTGGGCGGTGGGCGGCCAGGCGCCCAAGCTGGGCGTCTTCGGCGGAAGCTACGGGGGCTACTCGTCCCTCATCGCCATGACCATGTTCGCCGGCGCCTACGACGCGGGGGTGGACATCGTCGGCATCTCCAATCTCCTCACCTTCCTCAACAACACCGCCCCCTACCGCCGGGCGCTGCGGGTCAACGAGTACGGCGACCCGGAGAAGGACAAGGAAGCGCTGCTCAAGCTGTCCCCCATCACCTACATCGACCGGGTGAAGGCGCCGCTGTTAATTATTGCCGGAGCCAATGACCCGCGCGTGCCGGTGGGTGAGGCCATCCAGATGCACGACGCGCTCAGCGCCCGTGGGCTGAAGAGCCCGCTCATCATTTTCCCGGACGAGGGACACGGCGCGGCCAAGCGGGCCAACCAGGTGGTGCAGGCTGGCGCGTCCATCGAGTTTTTCGAGCAGACGCTGAAGCCGGCCCCTAAGTCGGCCGCGCGCTGACTTAAGCCGCCGGCTTGGGAGCGGGTGCGCCCAGGGTGACGTCCTCCGCGCCATGCGTCATCCGGGTCAGCATCCCGGACAAGGCCAGCAGCACCACGCCGGCACCGGCGGTGAAGCAGACGATGATGCCGAACATGGCCTGGTCGCCGACACGCTCGGCGGCCCCGCCCAGCATGCCCGCCAGCTTGTTGGCCGCGGCATTGGAGAGAAACCACACCCCCATCAGAGCCGAGGCAAACTTGGTGGGAGCGAGCTTGGTAATCATCGAGAGGCCCACCGGAGAAATGGCCAGTTCTCCCCAGGTGTGGAAGAGGTAGGCGCCCACCACCCAGAGCAGCGCCGCCTTGCCCTCGGCCGCGCTCTGCCGAGCAGCGGCGTACATCAGCACGAAGCCGCCGGACACGAGGAGCATCCCCAACGCCATCTTGGTGGCCGTCCTCGGCTCCTTGCCGCGGGCGGCCAGCCAGGTCCACATCGCGGCGAAGAGTGGAGCAAACAGCACAATGAACGCGGAATTGACGGACTGGAACCAGGTGGTGGGGACTGTCCAGTCGAAGACGCCTCGGTCCACCTTGGTGTCGGTGTAGAGATTCATCAGGCCGCCGGCCTGCTCGAAGGCGGCCCAGAAAAAGACGACGAAGAGCACCAGGACGAAAATAACGATGACGCGGTCTCGCTCGTCCTTGCTGAGCTTTCCGAAAAACGTCAGGTAGAGGAAGAAGCCGAGCATCGTCCCGAGGATGGCGGTGAGCAGGACCACGTCCCAGTTGACCCGTCCGGCGAGGGGCCCCTTCACCGCCACCCAGGCCAGGGCGGCCAGCACCAGCGCCGCCACCCCCAGCACCCGGAGAAAGCGCCGCACCTCTTTGGCCGACGGCTTTTCCTTGAGCGTCCCAATTCCAGGTAACAGTTTCCCCTTGAGGGCGAGGAAGGTGGCGACGCCAATCGCCATGCCCAACCCCGACAGGGCGAAGCCAAAGGACCAGTCCACTTTCTCAGCCACGCCGCCCGCCAGCAGCGGTCCGGCGAAGCCGCCGAGGTTGATGCCCATGTAGAAGATGGTGAAGGCGTTGTCGCGCCGGCGGTCGCCGGGGGCGTAGAGCTGCCCCACCATGGTGGAGATGTTGGCTTTGAAGAAGCCGTTGCCCAACACCAGGACGGTGAGCCCGGCGTAAAGCGTCGGCACCGACTTCACCGCGCAGAGGAATTGCCCAAACATCATCAGGGTGCCACCCAGCACCACCGAGAGCCGCTGTCCGAGAAAGCGGTCGGCGATGTAGCCCCCCAGCACCGGCGTCAAGTAGACGAGCCCGGTATACGTCCCGTACAGACTCAAGGCTTCGGTGCGCGACCAGCCCAGGCCCCGCGTCGCGTCCACCAAGTACAGCACCAGGAAGGCGCGCATCCCGTAGTACTGGAAGCGCTCGAAGGCCTCGGTGAAGAAGAGGAGGTACAGCCCCTTGGGGTGTCTCTTCCCGGTCGACGCGGCAACGGCGGCGGTGGCTGTCGTCATTCGGCCCCTTGGCGTCGACGGCTCCGCCCGGGCAGCCGGGAGCGGACCGCAACAGCCTTTCGTACCAGAAGGCCGGGCGGCGGAGGGAGGAAAGCGGCTCGGCCGTCCTCTCCCAAGAGGCGCTGCCCCCAGGGAAGCTCCGCCCTGGCGTCAGGCCTTTTCGAGCGTTATTGCCACGGGCAAGAGAAAGCCCTCGCCAGTGGCCATCGCCCTCGACACGCTTGACTTGGAAGCCGACGTCCGCCGGCTCAAGAAGAGCCTCAACGCCGTCATCCTCGCCCACTACTACCAGGAGAGTGAGGTGCAGGACGTCGCCGACTTCGTCGGCGACAGCCTGGCGCTCGCCCAAGAGGCGGCCAAAACCAAGGCCGACACCATCGTCTTCTGCGGTGTCCACTTCATGGCCGAGACGGCGAAAATATTAAATCCAGAGAAGCTCGTCCTGTTGCCGGACCTCAAGGCCGGCTGCAGCCTCTCCGACCGCTGCCCGCCGGCGGCCTTTCGGGCCTTCGTCGACCAGCACCCGGGCGCCTTCGTGGTGACGTACGTCAACAGCTCGGCGGCGGTGAAGGCCATGAGCGACGTCATCTGCACCTCCTCCAACGCGGCGCGGATTGTGGCCCGGGCCCCTTCGGAGCGGCCAGTGCTGTTCGCCCCGGACCAGCACTTGGGCCGCTGGGTGACGAAGCAGACAGGCCGGGAGATGGTGCTCTGGCCGGGCAGCTGCATGGTGCATGAAATTTTCAGCGAGAAGCGGCTGGTGCAGCTGAAGACGCAGCACCCGGAGGCGGTGGTGGTGGCGCACCCGGAATGCGAGGCCAGCGTCCTGCGGCACGCCGACTATGTCGGCAGCACTCGCGGAATTCTCGAGCACGTCCTGAACAGCGACCGCAGCACCTTCATCGTCGCCACCGAGGTGGGCATCCTCCACCAAATGCAGAAGCGGGCGCCGGAGAAGACGTACCTGGCCGCCCCGCCGGACAACGGGTGTGCGTGCAATGAGTGTCCGCACATGAAGCTCAACACCCTGGAAAAGCTCGTGCAGTGCATGCGGAAGCGGACCCCGGAGCTGACCATGCCCACGGCGCTCCTCGAGGCCGCGCGCGTCCCCTTGCAGCGGATGCTTGACTGGTCCTAAAGGCAGCTTCCTTTTGCCTCCCGGCTGTAGTCCCGTGCTAATGGCTTCCTCAAAGCCCGTGGCCACCCGCTTCTTTTCCCTCCCGTCGCACTTGCTCGTCCCCCCGCCGCGTCTTCTTCCGGCGGAGCGCATTTTTGAGCCCGAGCTGCCGGCGGTGGTGGGCGCGGTGGACCGGGCCATCGCCGGGGCGGAATTTCGAGACCAGCGCCTGGAAACGCGGCTGGAGCAGCTGTTGTCCGAAGCCGAGCGCTTCGCCGCCCCGTCGGCCGACGCCGGGCCCTCCATCATCCTCGCCCGGCCGCCAGGGGACTTGCCGGCCCTCCTCCGGACGGCGGACCAGCTCGAGTCAATGGCCGTGGACACCGACGGCGAGCGCGCACTGGTATGGAAGTGCGAGACGTGCGGCACCCGTTACGCCGTCCCGGTGGCGCTGGCCAGGGACGTGGCCATCCACTGCGAGCGCTGTGGGCAACCGGTGCAGCTTCTCCGCACCCGTTCGCTCGGGGAGCAATCCCTCATGGACCCCCACCACAGCGCAGTGAATGTCGCCCGGCGCGCACTGGCCGCCTTCTTTCGCGAGTCGATGGCCCGGGGCTGGCCCGTCCTCGCCAGCCGCAACCGCAGCTGATGGCCGCTCGCTTCGGTCGCTCAGCGTACGCGCTGGCGCTCCTCTTCGCCGTCCTTCCATTGTGGGCGGCCCACCAGCTGCCGATGGTGGACCTCCCGCAGCACCTGGCGCTCATTTCGGCCCTGCACCGCCTGAAGGACGCCACCACCCTTTACCCGGAAGTGTTTGCCTCTCGCGGCGAGCTCACGCCCTACCTCGGCTACTACCACCTGGTGTCCCTCCTCAACTGGCTATTACCGCTGGAAGTCGCCAACCGCTGCTTCCTCACCCTGGTGGTGGCTGGACTGCCGCTCAGCGTGGGCTTCTTGTTGCATTCTTTGGGTCGCCCCCGCTGGCCAAGCCTTCTGGCCCTGCCCTTCTCCTATGGAGACAGCTTCGGCTGGGGCTTCATCAACTACCTCGCCTCGCTGCCGTTGGCGGTGTTGGCCTGCGGCTGCTTCGTCCACGCGCTCGAGGAGTCCCCCCAGCGGCGGCAATGGGCGCTGGTGCATGCGGTGGTGCTTCTGGCCGCGCTTTTGATGCACGTGCAGGCCTTCTTCTTCCTCGCCCTGGCCCTCCCCTGGCTCCTTTTCACCACCCGCAGCCAACACGGCTGGAGGGGCCGGGCTCCGGCGCTTCTCTCCTGCATCCCGGCGGTGGCCCTCTTCGCCGTCTGGGGAGCCGGGCGGCTGCTCGCTCCGGCCGAGGTGGCCGAGGGCGCTCCGTGGAAAGCCTGGGGCCCACTCTTCTCGGAGAGAAACCTGGCCTTCAAACCCTTTGCCCAAAACCTCGCCGAGCTGCCCCGCGTCCTCGCCAACCAGCTGCGCGACGGCTCGGACCGCTGGGCCCTCGGCGCGGTCCTCCTTCTGTGGGTGGCCGCCACGCTGGCCGTCCTGTTGGGGGCCAAGGGGACGGTGCGCGAGCAGGGAGTTTCCCGGCTTCGGCTTCTGGGACTGGGCTTTCTGGCCCTTGGGCTGTACTTCACTCTGCCCTTCGACATCCGCGGCGCCATCTACTACCTCAACACGCGCTACGCCCACCTGGCGGCGGCGCTGTTTGCGGCCGCGGTGCCACCTCTGGCCCGGGGGCTGCGGCCGCTCTTCCTCGGGCTGTCGGCCGCCGCGGCGCTGGTCCTGGCGCTTCCTCTGGCGGTCGCCTTCCGCGCCTTCGACGCCGAGGCCGCGCCGCTGTTGCACTTCGCCGCGCTGACGCCGCCCGAGCCGCGCGTCATGGGGCTCATTTTCAACCCGGGCTCGCGCGTGGTGACGCACCCGGTGTTTCTCCACGCGGCCAGCGTCATGGCGCGCCTGAAAGGCGGCATCACCAACTTCAGCTTTGCCCTCACCCCGCACTCCCCGTTGCGCTACCGCGGCCCCCCGCCGCCCACCTTCCCTTCCGAGTGGCGCCCGGACGGCTTTCGCTGGGAGGGCATGGGCGAGGCCTACAGCCACTTTCTCTTGCGGGGGGTGCCGCCGGAGCGCCTCTTCGGCAGCCGTCTCGGCAGGGACGTCCACCTCGTGGCGGAGGAGGGGGGCATGTGGTGGCTGGAGCGCGGGGCCGCCTCTGCGCAGCCAGGGAGGCCCGTGCCATGAGGACGCCGTCGCTGGCACACACCTTGCGCACCACCGCCGCCCCACCGGAGGGCCAGGACGGCCAGGCCTGGGCGACGGCCCGCGCGGTGCTGCGCCAAGAGGCCTCGCCGGCCGCGGCCGAGGCACTGGAGGAGCCCCTCCTGTCGGCCCTCCTCGAGGCCCTCGTCGAGGAGCGCCTGGCCGGCCCGGTGGACGTGCTGGCCGCGAGCTCGGCCAAGCACGTGGCCAAGGCCGCTCGGCGCGCGCAGTACCGGCTCCGTTCGGCGGGCGTGGCCACCCGAAGCCCGGCGCCCAAGGCGCAGGTGGCGTCCCCGCCGCCTGAGGCCGCAGCCGAGCTTCCCTCCTTGCTGTCGCCGCCCGACGGCTTGGGAGAAGCGCTGCTTCTGGTGGCCCGGCCAGTGAAGGGGGGCCTCGCCCTGCACGAGGTGGTGCTGTCCGATGAGCTGGGGCTACTGGCCCACCGGGAGCTCGACAGCAGCCGCAGCGCCTGGCGGCGCTCGCTTCGCGAGGCGAAGGGCCAGGGGTTGCGAGAAATTTCGCTCGAGGAGGCGCGCGCCCTGTTGGCCGAGGCCTACCGCTGCAACCTCGCCACGCGCTCGCCGCTGCCCAAGGGGGCCGAGGAGATGTTGCGCCGGCTGGAAGTGGACCCAGCCATCGCCCCCCCGCCGCCGCTCCCTCCACCCGAGGAGGGGGACGCAGCGCTGGCGCTCGAGGGGGCAAGCTTGCACCAGGAGCCCGAGCTCCGGGGCTGGCTGCCCCCGGAGGCGGAGCTCAAGCTGCTCGCGGCACGGGTGCAAGAGGTGGAGTCCAGCCCCCTGGCCCTCTCGCCCCAGCAGCGGGCGGTGCAGCTCGACGAGCGCGTGCGGGCCATGGCCGAGGCCTTCTTCACGCCGGAGCGCTCCCAACTTTACGCCCGGCGGCTGTGGCTGACGGCGGACGTCTTTTCCCGGACGGGCCGCGCTCGCGCGGCGTTGGTGGCGCGCGCCGAAGCCCGGCGCCTCTTCCACCAAGCGCCCGGCCTCTTCTCGCGCTTTGCCGAGGCCCTCTACGCAAAACTGGTGCACCACCCGTCGCCTGCGGCCGGCCCCGGGGCGGCGGCCGGTGCCCCGGCAAAGGAGGCTCCGGCGGAGCGCCGCACCAAGGGCGGCCTCATTCTCCCGTAGGGGCTTTTCGCACGGTGCCCGCTTTCTGGCTTTGAGGTGGACGGCCGGGGGCCGGCGGAGCTAACCAGGGAGGGCCAGTGTACTCGCCCTTCTTCTACGGGCTTCGCCCTACGCTGCACATTTCCCACCGTGGTGGGGCCGCGCTCGCCCCGGAAAATACCCGCGTGGCCTTCGACGCGGCGGTGGAGCGCTGGCGTACGGACGTCCTGGAGCTGGACGTGCACCTCACCCGCGACGGCGAGTTGGTGGTGTCCCATGACGCGACTGTCGAGCGCTGCACCAACGGCACTGGGCGCATCTCGGAGGCAACTCTCGGCGAGCTGCAGCGGCTGGACGCCGGTTACCGTTTCACCCCGGACGCAGGAAAAACCTTCCCCTTTCGAGGCCAGGGCGTGCGCATGCCGTCGCTGCACGAGGTGCTGCGGGCCTACCCGGGCCTGCCGCTCAACCTCGAGCTCAAAGAGGACACGCCCGGGGCGGCGGAGGCGCTGGCCCGCGAGGTGCGGGCCATGGGCGCCGGGCCCCGCGTCTGTTTGGGCAGCGAGCTGCAGGGCCTCAGCCAAAAGCTGGTGGCACTCTTGCCCGAAGTGGCGCACTTCTACCCGCGCGAGGCGCTGAGCCAGGCCGTCTTGGCCCTCAAGTCGGGCGAGCCGGTGGCCGAGGACACGCCCTACGGCGTGCTCGACATGCCGTACCGCTTCGGGGACGTGGTGTTGGTGGACGCGGCCTTCCTCGCCGCCGCTTCCGTAGCTGAAAAGTGGGTCAACGTGTGGACGGTGGACGCCGAAGAGGACATGCGCACCCTGGTGGCCTTGGGAGTCGGCGGCATCATGACCGACCGGCCGGACTTGCTTCGCGGCGTCCTCGGCCAACCGGCGACGGGTGAGCCATGCTGAAGGCCAAAGCGCCCTCCGAGAGCGAGGCGGTGATGACGCAAGTCATCCTCCCCTCCGATGCCAACCCTCTCAACGCCGCCTTTGGTGGACGCGTCATGGAGTGGATAGACATTTGCGCCGGCGTTGCAGCGGGGCGCCATTGCCGGCACGCCGTGGTGACGGCCTCCATGGACGATTTGCACTTCCACACCCCCATCCACGTGGGGTGGGTGGTGACGCTGCGGGCCCGGGTGCTGGCCGCCTTCCGCACCTCCATGGAGGTGGGCGTCACGGTGCATGCCGAGGACATCCTCAGCGGGGCCCAGCACCTCACCACCAGCGCGCTGCTGACGTTCGTCGCCCTCAACAGAGACGGCAGCAAAGCCCGCGTTCCGCCGCTGCGACTGGAAACCGAAGAGGACCGTCAGGCCTCCGCCGGAGCGGACGAGCGCCGCAGGGCCAGGCTCCAAAGGAAGGAGTCCGGGAGCAGCTGGCAGGCAGCGCTGCTTCGTCGCTGAGGCAACGCTTTCAGGCGCTAGGTGGAGAAGGACGTTCCGCAGCCGCAGGTGGACTTGGCGTTGGGGTTACTGAATTTAAAGCCGGCGCCGGTGGTGCCCACCACGTAGTCCACCTCGGTACCGGCGAGGTAGGTGCTGCTGAGCGCATCCGTCACCAGCTTCACGCCGTCCTGCTCGCCGGTGAGCTCGCCCGGCTGGACGTCCTTCACCATATTCAAGTCATAGCCGAAGCCGCTGCAGCCGGCCGGGACGACGCGCACCGAAAGGTAGTAGCCGTCAAAGTTTTGCTGCTTCTGGACGGCCTTCACCTGCTCCACCGCCCGTGCAGTGAGGCGCAAGGGGAAGGCGGTGCCCTGGGCGGAAGCCGGCGCCGGGGTGGGAGTGCTTTGAATGTCCATGGGTGAAACATATAGCGGCCGGGCCCAACGGAGTCCACGGGACACCCCCCCGCACCGGGGAGGGCCTAGCAAGGGGTGGGGCCTTTAGGGGCTCCGGGCCCCCCTCAGCCGGCCGCCATCCACGGCCAGCAGCTGGCCGGTAATAAACTCCGGCCCCGTCAGCAGAAAACGCACTGTCTCGGCGACTTCCTCGGGCCGGCCGAAGCGCTGAAGGGGAATTCGCTGGCGCAACGCCTCGCGCTCAGCCGCCCCCATCCCCTCCGGTGGCAGCACCGTCCCCGGTGCCACGCCATTCACCCGCACCGCCGGGGCCAGCTCCACCGCCAGCACCTGCGTCAGCATGGCCAGGGCCGCCTTCGACATGCAGTAGGCGGCGTAGCCGCTCCACGGCAGGAAGGCCCCACCCAAGTCCAGCACGTTGAGGATGTCCCCCTGGCCCCGAGTCAGCATGCCCTTGGCCACCGCGCGAGAGAGCCGGAATGGCGCACGGGCGTTGAGGCGCCAGATGCTGTCGAGCAGCCCGTCCTGGGTGTCGAGGAAGGGGGACTGATCGAAGCGGGCCGAGCTATTCACCAGCACCGACACCTCGCCCAGCTGTCGTTCCACCTTTGGAAGCAGCCCGTCGAGGGCCACGTCGTCGGTGAGGTCTGCTTGGAAGGCCTCGGCCTGGTGCCCGCGCGCGCGCAACTCGCCAACCAGGGCCGCCGCCTCTTGGGCCGACGCGTGGTGGTGGACCGCCACCCTGGCGCCGGCGTCGGCGAGGCTCTCGGCGATGGCGCGCCCCAGACGCACCGCGGCACCCGTCACCAGCACCACCCGGCCGTCCAACCTGCGCTCGTACCCGGCCACGCCTCGCCCCCTCGTGCGGACTTGGCCCACATCCCAGCGGGCCATGGAAAGGCTGTTATACCGAAGGGCTAGCGCCATGCCTTCCTACCGTGAGCTTTTGGCCAGGGCCCAGGCCGAGACATCCGAAGTTTCGGTGGAGGCGCTGCGCGCGCTTCTGGCCAGCGGGGCACCGGTGACGCTGCTCGACGTCCGCGAGGCGGACGAGTCCGCCGAGGGCCACATTCCCGGGGCGGTGCTGCTCCCTCGGGGGTGGCTCGAGCTGCGGGTGGAGGCGCTCGTCCCACGGGAGGCGGTGGTGGTGGTGTACTGCCAGAGCGGCGCGCGCGCCGTCCTGGCGTCACAAAGCCTTTTGGCCTTGGGCTACTCCAGCGTGCGCAACCTCGCCGGCGGCTTCGGCCGCTGGAGCGACGCGGGCTTGCCGGTGGCCAAGCCGAGCGTGCTGCGCGCGGACCAGAAGGCCCGCTACCGCCGTCACCTCAGCCTGCCGGAAGTCGGCGAGACGGGGCAGGCGAAGCTTTTGGCCGGACGAGTCCTCATCCTCGGGGCCGGCGGGCTCGGCTCGCCGGCAGTGCTGTACCTGGCTGCCGCCGGCGTGGGGACACTCGGCGTCGTCGACTCGGACGTCGTGGAGGCGAGCAACCTGCAGCGCCAGGTGCTGCACACCCTGGAGCGAACCGGACAGCCGAAGACACAAAGCGCCCAACAGGCCGTCGCCGCCCTCAACCCGGACGTCCGGGTGGTGGCCTTCCAGGAGCGCCTCACTGCGGCCAACGTCGAGCGGATTTTACAGGACTTCGACGTGGTGCTCGACGGCGGCGACAACTTCCCGACGCGCTACCTCCTCAACGACGCTTGCGTCCTGCTCAACAAGCCCCTGGTGCACGGCAGCGTCTTTCGCTTTGAGGGCCAAGTCACCACGGTGCTTCCCGGCCAGGGGCCCTGCTACCGGTGCCTGTACCCGGCGCCGCCGCCGGCCGAGCTGGCCCCCTCCTGCGCCGAGGCGGGCGTGCTGGGCGTGCTGCCCGGCGTCATCGGCCTACTTCAGGCCACCGAGGCGTTGAAGCTGTTGCTGGGCGTGGGGGCACCTTTGGTGGGGCGGCTGCTCACCTACGACGCCCTGCAGGGCCACTTCCGCGAGCTCCAGCTGCGGCGAGACAGCGCCTGCCGCGCGTGCGGCGAGGGAGCCCGTCCCACCCTGCAGGACACCGCCGACGTCTGTCCTCCGGCTCCCCATGCCCGTGCGTGAAATTGCGCCCTCGGCGCTTCACCAACAGCTGACGGGCCGGGGCCAGCCTCCGGTGTTGCTCGACGTGCGTACCCCCGAGGAGCACGCGCTGGTGGCGCTGCCTGACTCGGTGCTTGTCCCGCTACAGGAATTCAACGAGCGGCTGGCGGAACTCGAGGCCCTCAAAGGGAAACCGGTGGTGGTGTACTGCCACACCGGCGTGCGCAGCTTCCATGCCGCCGCCTTTCTGGCCTCCCGGGGCGTCGACGCCACCTCCTTGGCCGGGGGCATCGACCGCTACGCCGTGGAAGTCGACCCGTCGCTGCCACGGTACTGACTGGGGTGTGCGGTTTTGGAGTGGGCACCGGTGCCAGCCCCCGCTTCCTCGAGGCCCTCACCAACGGAGGCCTCGCGGCGAAGCGGCTCCGGCTGAAAACCGACGGGGGCCGGCAGCGCGGTGACTACTTGCTCGTCCCGTCGCCGTGCACCTGCTGCTGAAGCGTCCAGTTTCCTTGCACGTACCCGTTGGGGTTGACGTTCGGGTTGGCCGTCTGGAGGGCCTTGGTGCCGGGGGCGTTGACCCAGGTGTTGCTGTAGCCAGCGGAGACTTTGCTGAGCTGTCCGCTGTTTGGGTCACGGACGGTTTGCTGCCCGAGCGCGTAGTCCACGGTGTCGGAAGCGGAAGTATGCATGGCGTTTGCGCTCTGCTGGGCCCGCTGCATGGACATGTCCGTCCCCCGCTGCATGGTGGACAGGAATTCCTCGTGCTGTTGCTGCCGCATCGCCTGGGACTGCTGAAACTGCTGGTTCTGCTGCTGCAGCTGCTGCATGAACTGCTGGTTTTGCTGCTGCATCTGCTGGCTGGCTTGCTGCGCTTGGCGATTTTGAAGGTCAATTCTTGCCTGGACCCACTGCGGATTTTCGCTGCGCACCCCAGCCGGCTTTAGCAGCTTCACGGCGTCCTCGAGTTTCCCTTGGGCGGCGCGCACCACGCGGATGGTCGCGCTGCAGGTGTCCACCGAGAAGGCTTGCTTCTGGTAATTGCCGAAGACGCTATGCCCACAGTCGAGGATGGCAAACAGCAACGCCTCCATGGGGGCGCCGCCACTGCGGTAGCGCACCTTAGCCTGTGCCATGTCTCCGGACTCGACGTAGGGCTCTTTGTGAAAGCGGGCCGCCACCTGGGCGGCCATGGCATTGTTTTTCTCGATGCCCTTCTTTTGGGCCGCCAGCTGCTCGGCAGCCATCGGGACGTCGGCGACGTATTCGACTCCGGAGACGGCCGACAGGCGCTGGAGGAACTCCGACGCGCTCAGCTGGCCCGTCAGCGGGAGGCATCCGGGCGGCGTCCTCTTCGGCAACCAGGGGGCGCTGCCCCAGCGCCAGTCGAAGCGCGGCAAGCGCTCGAGCTGGGTGAGGCCGTCTGGACTCGACGTCCGAAACGCCGGAAAGGCGACGTCCAAGCAGGCGGTGCCGTTGATGAGCGCGCCTTGGAATCGCCAGTCAGTGGGGACGTCGACCAGGTAGGCCTCCAGGTTGAGGGCCCGGTCGTGAATGGCCTCCGTCCGCATGCCCGGCGCCGCCGCCTTGCCCCCGGCTGGCGCGGAGGCCGCCCCGCCACCGCGGGCGAAGACAGGCCCAACGGCAAGCACGGCGGCGAGTCCTCCGCCGAGAAGTCTGGCGTTGACGAGCATCGGTGCCCTCCCCGCGATGTGGCCCCAGGCGCCAAACTACGCCTCCCTCCCTCCAAGGGCCAACCCTGGAGGAAAGTCCTTTCGCCGTCACCCGATTGCGCCGACGCCACCGCCCGCTGGCAACTGGCGCGACGACGCCGCCCCCGGGTACAAGGGCCGGCCCCATGCCGCGCCCACCTCCCTCCCCCCGCGGTGGCTCCCCAAAGCGCCCGAGGCCGGGTGCACCTAAGAGTCCGCCCGACGGCACGCGCAAGGCGCGCTCCGAGAGGCGGCGGCTGCGCCGCCGCGAGGAGGAAAGCGGCGCGCGGGCCGAGCGCCCCGTCCGGGAGGACTTGGTGACACAAGCCAGTCTCGAAGCCTACGGCGCCATTCGCCACGAGGGGCGCCTGGCGGACCGCGCGCTGGAGTACACGCTGCGGCCCAAGCGCCACCTCTACTCCAACGAGCGTCGGGCCGTGGCCGAGCGCGTCTACGCGCTGGTGCGCCGCCAGCGCACCGTGGACGCGTTGCTGGAGCGCACCGGGCCGGCCTTCGGCCGGCTGTCCACCACCGCCCAGGACCGGCTGCGCATCGCCAGCTCCCGCGTCCTGGACGGCGAGGTGGCACCCCACGTCGCCGGCGGCATGGGGCTTTCCACCGAGGAGTTGGGGTTGCTCGAGGCGCTGCCCGCTGCGCGTCGGACACTGTTGAGGCTGCCGGAGGAGGAGCGCTTCGCCCTCGAGGTGTCCTTTCCTGACGCGCTGGCGAGGGCCTGGCGGGCCGAGTACCGGGACGAGGCGGGGCGGGCGGCGGAGGCGGTCAACGCCCGGGCCCCCCTCACCATTCGCACCAACACCTTGAAGACGGACCGCGAGGCCCTGCGCGCACGGCTGCGGACGGAAGGGGTGGAAGCCACCCCGACGCCGCTCAGCCCCTTGGGGCTCTTCCTCACCGGCCACCAGAATGCCTTCTCCCTCCCCAGTTTCCGCGAGGGCCTCTTCGAGATTCAGGACGAGGGGAGCCAGCTCTTAGGGCAACTCGTCGACGCGCCGCCGACGCGGGTGGTGGACGCTTGCGCAGGGGCGGGGGGCAAGACGCTGCAGCTGGCGGCGCAGATGAAGAACCGCGGCGAGCTTTTTGCGCTGGACATCGACACGCGGCGTCTGGAGGACTTGCGCCAGCGCGCCCGCCGCGCTGGCGTCCACAACACCCGGGTGCGTCTCATTCCAGCCGAGGGGCCCGCTGCGCGCGAGGCGCTCCGGGACCTCGAGGGCAGCATGGACCGAGTCCTCGTCGACGCCCCCTGCACCGGGACGGGCACCCTGCGCCGCAAGCCCGACGCACGCTACCGCTTCACCGACGAGACGCTGGCCGAGGCGGTGGCTCGCCAGCGGGCCCTGTTGGAGCAATTCGCTCCGCTGGTGAAGCCCGGCGGCCGGATGGTGTACGGCACCTGCAGTGTGCTGCGTGCGGAAAACGAGGCAGTGGTGGAGGCCTTCCTCGTCGCCCACCCCGAGTTTCGACTCGTTCCGCCGAGCGACAAGCTGGGGCCGGAGCTCGGCGACAAAGTGAGCCGCGCAGGCTTCCTGCGACTCACCACCCATCTCCACGGGACGGACGGCTTTTTCGGGGCCACGCTTTTGCGCCACACACCAGCCTCGGGTGCGAAGCGCCAGCCGCAGGCCTGAGACGGCCGGCCGTCGGGCTGTCGCTCTGCTTAGCAACAGCCCTTGAAGCGCCCCTTTTCAACCGCGTAGCGGGCATTCTGACGCTCCCGGAAGAATTCGACGCGGGTCATGATGGGCAGCCGCGGGTGGTGCAGTTTTCGGTGTTCCACGTAGTTCTCGTAGTCGGGAACACCGACCATCAGCCGCGCCGTGCGAGCCGACCACATCCAGACGGTTTTCAGCCTCGCCACGACTCCATCAAGCATGTCCGCCTCCGGCCGCTGCACCCGACACGCCGCCAATCTCGATGGCCGTGCTCTTCGAGGCGCTTAACGCCTTGCGGATGTCGAAGAAGGCGTAGACCACCATGGTCAAGACGATTGCCACCGCCAGGGCCGCCAGGGTCGCATCCAAATAATCGTTGAAAATGACTCGGTTCATGTCCGCCATGGACTTGGCCGGCGCCAAAATCTGGTTGGCCGCCACCGCATTGCCGAATTTCGCTGCGTGGCGGAGGAAGCCGATGGCCGGATTTGGGCTGAAGACTTTCTCCAGTCCAGCGGTCACGGTACAGATGACCAGCCACGCCGTCGGCACCAGGGTGACCCAGGCGAAGCGCTCATGCTTCATCTTGAAGAGCAGCACGGTGCACAGGGTGAGCGCAATCGCAGCCAACATCTGGTTGGTCGCTCCAAACAGGGGCCACATGGTGAAGATGCCCCCCAGTGGATTGACCACGCCCGCGTACAGCAAGTAGCCCCACAGCGAGCAGGCGAGTGCCGAACCGATGAAGTTGTTGGCCCAAGACTTCGTTTCCCGGAAGGCCGGGACGGCGTTGCCGATGAGGTCCTGAATCATAAAGCGGCAGACGCGGGTGCCGGCATCCACCGTGGTGAGGATGAAGAGCGCTTCGAAGAGGATGGCAAAGTGGTACCAAATCCCCATCAGCGCCTTGCCCCCGAGGAAGGTGGAGAGGATGGTGGCCATGCCGACGGCAAGCGTCGGCGCGCCGCCGGTGCGCGAGAGAATGCTCACCTCGCCCACGTCGTGCGCTATTTGGGTCAACATCTCGGGCGTGACCAAAAAGCCCCACGAGGTGACCACCTCGGCCGCGTGGGCGGCGTTGGTGCCGATGAGGCCAGCGCTGCTGTTCATCGCGAAATAGACGCCGGGATGAATCACCGAGGCGCCAATCATCGCCATGATGGCAACGAACGACTCCATCAGCATGCCGCCATAACCAATGAAGGCGATTTGGTTCTCGTTCTCAATCATCTTCGGCGTGGTGCCAGACGAGATGAGCGCGTGCCAACCGGACACCGCGCCACAGGCGATGGTGATGAAGAGGAAGGGGAACAGGCTCCCTGACCACACCGGGCCGGTCCCGTCCACGAACTTGGTGAGCGCCGGCATCTGCAGGTCGGGACGCACGACGATGACGCCCACCGCCAACAGGCCGATGGCCCCAATCTTCAGGAACGTGGACAGGTAGTCGCGCGGCGCCAACAGCAGCCACACCGGCAGCACCGAGGCCACGAAGCCATAGGCGATGAGGATGACGACCAGCGTCGTGCCGGGAAGGTTGAAATAGGCGGCCAGCGCTGGCGTCTCGGAGACGGTGCGTCCGTAGAGGAGCGCCGCCAGAAGCAACAGGGCGCCGAGGATGGACATCTCGGCGATGCGGGCGGGTCGCAAAAAGCGGCTGTAGACGCCCATCAACAGGGCGATGGGCAAGGTGCAGAACACGGTGAAGGCGCCCCAAGGGCTGGCCTTCAAAGCATTGACGACCACCAGCGCCAGGACGGCGAGGACGATGACGCAGATGAGCAACACCCCGATGCCGGCGATGGTCCCGGCGACGCGGCCCATTTCCGAGCGAATCATGTCTCCCAGCGACCGCCCATCGCGGCGAGTCGACATGAAGAGAACGGTCATGTCCTGCACCGCGCCGGCGAACACGACGCCGATGAGAATCCACAGCGTGCCGGGGAGGTAGCCCATCTGCGCCGCGAGCACTGGACCGACCAGCGGCCCTGCCCCGGCGATGGCCGCGAAATGGTGCCCAAAGAGCACATAGCGGTTGGTCGGGACGTAATCGAGCCCGTCGTTGCGTCGGTAGGCAGGCGTTTGTCGCGTTGGATTGACGCCCAGCACTCTCTTGGCGATGAAGAGGCCGTAGAAGCGATAGGCGATGAGGTAGATGCACGCCGCCGCGATGACCAGCCACGCCGCATTGACGGGCTCCCCGCGCGTCAGAGCGACAACGCCGAAGGAAACCGCTCCCAGCACCACGACGGCTGCCCAGATGAGTTTCTTCTGGATGGACATGGCCTGTTCTCCTCTGCATGCGCCCGCGCCGCGACGAGTAACATGGCGCAAAAAGCGTTCATTGTCTGTGGCAGCCCTGGCCGCCGGCCGAGGTGCCGAGAGTAAAAGCGGCTAGAGACTCTCGCGGTCGGTGGGCAAGAGGCGCAATGCCTTTCTCGCGCTGCCCTCCCCGCGTCCCCTGACGCGACGCGTCCAGACGGGGTGGGGAGCCGTGCTATTTCGGGGGTGCCACCCTTCCACCCTCGCTCGCAAGGGGCACCCTCTGATGGCCGAAGCCGTTCGCTACTGGGTCCGCATGTCCCGTCCGCACAGCCACCTCTTCGAGGTCGAGGCCCGTTTCCCGGCGCTGGACGTCCTCGACGCGGTGCTCCCGGTCTGGACGCCTGGGAGCTACCTGCTGCGCGAGTTCGCGCGGCACGTCCAGGACGTGAGCGCCACCGACGAGTCCGGGCAGGCTCTCCGCGTGGAGCGGACGGACAAGCGGACTTGGCGCGTGGAGAGTCGCGGTCGCCCAGCCGTGCTGCGCTACCGCGTCTACGCCAACGAGCTCACCGTGCGCACCAGCCACCTCGATGGCACCCACGGCTATTTCAACGGCGCGACTCTGTTTCTCCACGCCGAGGCGCTGCGAGCGCTCCCCCACCGGGTGCGGGTCGAGGCTCCCCCCGGCTGGGGCGTTTTCTCGGCCCTGGACACTGACGGCCAGGAGCTGGTCGCGCCTGACCACGACACATTGGTGGACAGCCCGGTGGAGGTCGGCCCGCATCAGCCACTTTCCTTCGTCGCTGCCAACGTGCCGCACCAGGTGGTGGTGTGGGGCGAGCCGAAGCCGGACGCGCAACGGCTGGTGGCGGACTTGAAAACCGTCTGCGAGACGGAAGCCGCTTTCTTCGGCAGCCTCCCGCTGAAGCGCTACCTCTTTCTCATCTACCTTACCGACAAGGGGCGCGGAGGTCTTGAGCACATGGCCTCCACCACGCTGCTCTTCGCACGCTCCGGGCTGCAGTCGCAGAAGGGCTGGGAAGACTTCCTCACCCTCGCCTCCCACGAGTACTTTCACCTGTGGAACGTGAAGCGCATCAAGCCGCGCGCGCTGGTGCCGTTTCGCTACGGCGCAGAGGCGTACACGCGGCTGTTGTGGGCCTTCGAGGGCACCACCTCCTACTACGACAACCTCCTCGTCCGCCGCGCGGGGTTGATGGCTCCGGTGCGCTACCTCACCCGGCTTGGTGAAGCCCTCAGCGTCCTGGCCGCCACGCCCGGCCGGCGGGTGCAAACGCTGGAGGAGGCCTCTCTCACCGCCTGGGTGAAGTACTATCGGCCCGACGAGAACTCGGTGAACAGCGGCGTCTCCTACTACCTCAAAGGAGAGCTGGTGGCGCTGTGTCTCGACCTCACGCTGCGTCAGCTCACTGGGGATGCCCACAGCCTGGACGACGTGATGCGCCTGCTCTGGGAGCGTTTCGGCGACGGGCGCGGTGTCCCGGAGAACGGCGTCGAGGCGGCCGCCGCGGAAGTCGCCGGACAGAGTCTTCAGCCTTTTTTTGACCGGGCGCTGCGGAGCACCGAGGAGCTCGACGACGGCGTCCTCGGGCACGTCGGGCTCGAGGTGCACAGGCGGGTGCGAGAGTCTGCCGGCGACCGCGGCGGGACACCGCCCCGGCTCAAGTCCGTCGAGACGCGCGAGCGCGGCTGGTTGGGGGTGGTGCCCCGCTCGGGCGTAACCCTAGCTTCCGTCCTCGAGGGCTCGCCGGCCATGGAGGCTGGCCTCTACGCGGAGGACGAAGTCCTGGCCCTCGACGGCGAGCGCGTGGACGCGGCCGGGCTCATCTCGCGTTGCGACGAGCGCGCACCGGGCACGCCGGTCACCGTGCAGCTCTTCCGACGGGACCGTCTGGTGGAAGTGACGGCCACGCTCGGGAGCCGTCCTGCCGACGCCGTCTGGCTCGCGCGGGTGGAGCAACCCACTGAGGCGCAGAAGGCGAGCTACCAGCGGTGGATGGGGGCGCCCTGGGAAGAGAGCTGACGCGCACCCAAGGTCAACCTGGCCGGCTGTCGGTCGTTGCGTGTACCGTGTCTACTCCGTCGTGGCTGCCCGCCTGGAAAGTCTGTTGGTCCTCTCGCTCGGCTCGCTCCGCCTCCGCTTTCTCGAGCGCGGCCGAGCCGTCCCGCGGGGGTTCCTCGAGGCGCTCGAGACAGACCCGCGCTCTGGAGCCCGCGCGCTGGCCGACGCCATCCGCGGGCGCCGCGCCACCAACCGCGCCGAGGGCCAACGGCTGCGCCACCTGCTGCGCTTCGAGACGGAGCTCTGGGAGGCAGGGCACGTGCACGTCGCGGGCGTCGACGAGGCGGGCATGGCGCCGCTGGCCGGGCCAGTGGTGGCCTCGGCGGTGGTGCTACCGAGGGCCTACAAGCTGAAGGGCCTCGACGACAGCAAGAAGGTGCTGGACCCAGACCGCCGCGTCGAGCTCGCCGCTGCCGTGAAGCGCGACGCCGTCGCCTGGGGGGTGGGCCGAGCCGAGGTGGAGGAAGTCGACCAACTCAACATCTACCACGCCGGGTTGCTGGCCATGCGCCGGGCGGTGGAGGCACTGGCACTGGTGCCGGACTTCGTCCTCGTCGATGCGCGGCGCATCCCGCAGTGCCCGGCGCCCCAGCGCGGCATCATCCACGGGGACGAGCTCTCGGCGAGCATCGCCGCCGCGTCGATGATTGCGAAGACGACGCGTGACGCACTAATGGCCGAGTATGACCGCCAGTACCCGGGTTATGGCTTCGCCATCCACAAGGGCTACCCCACACCTCAGCACGAAGCGGCTCTGCGCAGCCTGGGGGCCTGCCCCCTGCACCGCCGAAGCTTCGCCCCCGTCCGCCAAGCGCTCGGGTTGGAGCCGGAGCAAGGGTCGCTCTTCGAGACGTCGCCCGCTCGCGCCGGGTGAGCGCCGACGTCGAGATAGACGGTTGGCTGGCCAGCCTGGGCTTTGGCCCAGGCCCAGCCCTGGCCGCGGCGCGCGCCGCCCTCGCGCAGGTGCAGCTCACCCGAGGCGGCAAAGTGCGAATGAGCACCCAGAAACTGGAGCGGGCCAAAGCCGAGCTCGACGCGCGCTTCTCGCTGCACTGCCCGAGCCCGGCCTGCACTGAGGCGGCCAGGCTCTCGGGACGGGGCCCACTCCCTGCCGCCACCAAGGCCCACTGTCCCCACTGCGGAGGCTCGGACAACAGCCGGGCGGCGCAGGACCTCCTCGCGGCGTGTGCCCGGCTGCGCGTGCACCGGGTGCTGGTGGTGGGCGGCTCGCCCTCGGTGCGCGAGGAGCTCCACGCGGCGCTGGGCGGGGCGCTCGAGTTGCGCACCGTCGATGGCACCGAGCGGCGGACGCAAGAGCGGGCCCGCGGCGACCTGGAGTGGGCGGACCTGGTCCTGTTGTGGGGGGCCACCGAGCTGGACCACAAGGTGAGCGCTCACTATGCCCATCCGCCGCCGGCGCGAGGCAAAGTGGTGCACGTCGCGCGGCGAGGCATCGCCGCGCTGATGGCCGCCGCGGTGGAACACCTCCGGCGCAGGACCTAAGGACGACTGCGTTCCGACGTCTGGCTTGCGCATTCCCCGTCTCCGACTGCGCTCCTCGCGAAGGACCTCTCCCTCGACGAGCACAGCCCAAACCTCACACAGGGAAAGCGGGGGGGGGGGGAGCCGGCCGGGGTCAGTTGGTCTTCTCAATGTCCGGGAGCTTCCACACCTTCTCAAACAGCGGCTTTCCCGGACCGTAAAATCTGAACCATGCGAAGTACCCTCGACCTCGCACGGTCGGAATCCAGTTGGCGTTTTGTCCGGGGAGTGACTTGGGTCCCAGGTACAGGTCAACCGAGCCGTCAACATTTTTCCGCAAGCCCTTGTCCAATGAGTCCAGCGTGGGACGTGTCTCGTCGGGGAAGAGGGCAAACGTCTCACTGCTGTAAACGGTCAACGCCCAGAATTGGCTGACCGGGACATTCGGAGGAACGTGCAGGCGATAGGTCCGCTCGCCGCGTAGCGGTTGGCCAGCGCCGTCGTTTGTCGCCCCGAGGTAAAAGGTTCCTCCTCCGAGCTTTGCCGGAGGCAAGAAGAAGGTGGCAAAGCCGATGCCGCGCGAGTCCACGTCGAAATAGTTGGGGACCGTCCATTTGAAGCCAGTCTTCACTCCAATGGCCGCTACGGGCACGTTCCATTGACTGTTTGGCCACCAAGGACTGACGAACGTTGGCACCTGCGCAAGTAGCCACGCATGCGCTTCCGCTGCTGCGGTCCTCAACTGCGCACTGGTCGCCGCATCGGGTGCGAAATCCTTGCCCTTCTCGATGCCGAGCGGGAGCAGCATTCCCATCATCTCCGCGTCTTCCGGCTTGACAGGTTCCTCGTTCAGCATGCGGGCGAGACTGACGAAAAAACTCTCGTCGTAATGCACGAGGCCGTCGTACCTGGTGGCGGTCATGTCAATGAGACGCTGCGACGGCGGGTTGGCTGCGCTGGCCAACGGATAGACTTTGACTTGCTTCACCAGCGCGTCGCCATTGCTCTCGTCCTCTCGCGATGTGCCGGCCAAGATGGAGCGAACGGTCGTGAAGGTATTGAACGTCTTGCTGCGAACCGCGACGTAGCCGGCCGGCAGGTCACCTGCGTAGTCAGGGGGCAGAATCAGGTACTTGGTGGCCTTGCCGTCAAAGCCGATGTCCGTGAGTGGCACCTGCCAGGCGTCAGCAATGGTGCCCAATAAAGTGGAACCATTTGCAGCCGATGGAAGTTCCAGAACGGCTGGGCCGCCCTCCTTGGTGTTGAGGAAAATGTAGAGGTAACGGAGGCTCGTATTCGGGGTGAGGGACTGGTTTTTCCAGGCGTTCCCTTTGGGCCACCATACGATGTCGCCGAATTTGGCCTTGCCATCGCGGAAGTACGCCTGCCGCATTGCATCCAAGCTGACGATGGGCATACCCCAAATGACGGCGTCCACGGCGCGGCGTTCCAGCATCCGTTGTTGGAGCGCCTTCGGGGAGGAGTCCTTTGAGTGCGCATTTGTGGAGGCCAAACCGCCGACGGCTACGACTGCTAGGATTTTGGTTAGCTTCATTCGCTTTCAACCTATGAGAGGGAGGGCGTTGGTCGGCGGGAAGGCTTGGGCCAAATCATTCCGGCCTTGCCATAGCAACGTTTCCGCGAGCGTGCTGGCGTGACCTAAGCCTCTTGCCCGTTCAGCCCTACGAAGACGCCTCGTGGTGGGCCGGCATTCCCCGGAGAGGCGGGAGGCTCCTCCTCGAACCTGACGCGGCCCGACGGGAGGGCAGGCCACTAGCTTTAACCGTTGGCCTCTCGGGTGAAATAGCGGCTTCTGACGCGACTCCGCGTTCCAACCGTCCACGAGAGGCTGGACCAGAGCCTGCCCCAGGTGGCGCAGATTCATCGAAGACGTGAGCGCCCGGGGTGCATCCATCCCGGCGAATCACCCGTTGCGCCCCTACGTCACCGCAGAGGAATCTCTTTTGCGATTCCCCGAGGCTTGCCCTCGGACTTGAAGCGCCAGCTTCCGAGGGGTCGCAGTGGAACCTCTGGGCGTCGGCGTCACCTCGCGCAGGTCACTTCTTCGCCTTCAGCTCCTCGGCCTCGGCTCGGAACTGGCGGAGCTCGTGGAGGCCCTTCTCGATCCGCTCTTCATAGGCGCGGAACTCGGGGATGAACTCCGGGCCGAAGTCCTCCGCCTCGTAGAAGGGCCGGATCTCTACCTCCGACTCCTCGCCTGGCATCGGGTCCGGGGAGCGGCGCACCCACTCCACGGCCTCGTCCAGCGACTTGACCTGCCAGATCCAGTAGCCGGCGACGAGCTCCTTGGTCTCGGTGAAGGGTCCGTCGATGACGGTCCGCTTGTTCCCGGGCGAGAAGCGCACCCGCTTGCCCTTGCTGGTCGGCTTCAGCCCGTCGCCGTCCAGCAGAATTCCAGCCTTGACCAGCTCCTCGTTGAATTTCCCCATGTCGGCGAGGAGCTTGGGGCTGGGCATCTTTCCTGCCTCCGAGTTCTTCGTCGCCTTCACAATCACCATCACGCGCATTGCCTGCTCCTGTCGGTTCGAGAGGTCGAGCCGGCCCAGAGTGGCCGGAATCGCCTCGTTCTGACAGAGCGACGAACTGGACGGGGGTCGATCGACATCTGCCCGAACTTTCACGGAAGCCCCGGCATTTCAAGCGCTTTGCGGGTCGGGCCGCTCCGCCACCCTCCCACTGTTCGCGCCAGTGGGCATCCACCGACCGGATGCCCTTCAGTTCGCGAAGAGCGCCGTCACGAGCGTTCGCCTTCCAGCAGGATGTTCACGATGGCAGTGATGGTGCTCCAACTGCGGGTGGTAATCGGCCCGCCGAACAGTCTATCCAGCGTGCCCAGGTGCCGTATGGTCTGCATGTGGCGACGGTAGACCCCAAACAGAAACCTGCCCTCTCTTGAGAGGACTCTCAGAAACCATTTCCCGTCCGGGGGAACGTCAAAGGGAATGGAGGGCGGGCGGAGCGGTGACCGGGACAGGACGCTCACGAAGCGAACGACGTCGGAGCGCTGCGGAGCGCCGTCGAATCGAGTCGCAGAAGCTGCACTGAGAAGGTCGCCACTGCGGCAGATGATGACTTCCGCCTGGAACGGTAACCTGCGCTCAAATTCCGCTCGAATCCGTCGTTGGCTGATGGGCCGGCGAACCACGAAGGTTCCCGCCGCACCCAGGTTGACGACGCCGTAGCGTTTCAGTTGCTCGGCGAGGAGGGTTGGACGGAGGCTCTTATGCCCGCCAACATTGATGCCCCTCAGGAAAACAACGAGCGCCATGGGCGCTTCCTCCTGCCGGAATGTCTCCTCATCGTGCGCTCGCCCATTCTCACTGCTTTCGGTGGGCGGTGACTCTAACCACCACACGAAGGTCCGCTAACCTATGCTAAGCCGCCCAGAGCGAGCATCTATGGCCCCGGAATCAGTCGAACACCCCGAGCTTGAGTCGTTGTGGATGCCCTTCACCGCCAACCGCGCCTTCAAGCGGGCGCCGCGGCTGCTCGTCGCCGCTTCGGGCATGCACTACACCGACGCGCAGGGCCGCACCGTCCTCGACGGCACGGCCGGACTGTGGTGCGTCAACGCCGGCCACTGCCGTCCGGCCATTGTCCAGGCCATTCAGCGGGCGGCCGCCACGTTGGACTTTGCCCCGGGCTTTCAGATGGGACATCCGGCGAGCTTCGCCCTGGCGCAAAAGCTGGCGGCGCTCGCACCGGGGGACTTGGACCACGTTTTCTTCGCCAATTCCGGCTCGGAAGCAGTCGACTCGGCGCTGAAAATCGCCCTCGCCTACCACCAATCGCGCGGGGAGCCGGGGCGGGTGCGCTTCGTCGGCCGAATGCGGGGCTACCATGGCGTCGGCTTCGGTGGCATCAGCGTCGGCGGCATCGAGAGTAACCGCAAGGCCTTTGCCGCCCAGCTGTTGCCCCAAGTGGACCACCTGCCCCACACCCATGACCTCTCCCACAACGCCTTCAGCAAGGGCCAGCCAGCCTGGGGCGCGCACCTGGCTGACGCCCTCGAGGAGATTGTCGAGCGCCGCGGCGCGGCCACCATCGCCGCGGTCATCGTCGAGCCGGTGGCCGGCTCTACCGGAGTGCTGGTTCCGCCCAAGGGCTACCTCGAGCGACTTCGAGCCCTTTGCACCAAGCACGGCATTCTCCTCATTTTCGACGAAGTCATCACCGGCTTCGGGCGGCTAGGCGCGGCTTTCGGAGCGAGTTACTTCGGCGTCCTTCCGGACATGATGACGGTGGCCAAAGGCATCACCAACGCCGCGGTGCCGATGGGGGCGGTGGTGGTTCGCGGCGGCATCTACGACTCGGTGGTAAACGCCGCCGCGGAGTCGGGCATCGAATTCTTCCACGGCTACACCTACTCCGGGCACCCGCTGGCTTCGGCGGCGGGCCTCGCCACGCTGGAGCTCTACCGCAGCGAGGGCCTCTTCGAGCGCGCTGCCGCGCTCGCGCCCTTCTGGGAGAAGGCCGTGCATTCGCTGAAGGACGTTTCAAAAGTCATCGACGTCCGCAACCTGGGGCTGGTGGCCGGCATCGAGCTCGAGCCACGCGCCGGCAAACCGGGGGCGCGGGGGATGGAGACGCTCGCCAATTGCTTCCACAGCGGGCTCCTGGTGCGCGTCACCGGGGACATCATCGCCCTGTCCCCCTCGCTCATCATCGAGAAGGCCCAAGTCGAGCAGGTGGTCGAGCTGCTGCGGGGCGTCCTCGAGCGCCTCGACTAGTAAGGCCCCGCACCCCTCAGACCAGGTGATGCGGGCGCCCCGGCGGTCAGCGGCCCGCGCTCTTTGAGTAGCTGACGTCGTACTCGACCAGCCACGTCCGACCGCTGTCGTTGGAGGTCTCCGCCAGCTGGCGGAGGCGGCCATCCGGCTGCTTGGAAAAGGTAATGCGCCACTTCAGCGGCGCCCCGCGGCGGGTGGCGCTGTCAGCGCGCAGCTGCAACTCACCATTGCCCTGGTCAAAGCCGCCGGTGAAGAAGATGGGCACCCCGTCTTCGTCAATCCGGTATTGCTCCCACCGCCTCTGTCCGGGGTTCCAGCTGGAGAGGCTTCTCCCCTCGCGGCCGCCCTCTCCCCGAGTCGTCTCCAGGAGCACGCACCCTCCCAAAATCCGCTCGACGTGGCTCGTCCCCACCGGGTTGCCGGCCTTGTCCACCACTCTCCAGTCCCCCACCCAGAAGTCGAATTGCCGGTACGGAGAAGCCGACTCGCCGCGCTTGCAGGGCGCTCGGTTGACTTCCAGGTCGGCGGACAGCTTTTCGAATTTCGGGTCTCCGGCCAGTGTGGCGAATGCCTTCTCCTGGGCGGCGGGAGGCCCGACAGGAAAGAAGTCTTCCTCGTCGAGCGACTCGAGAATCCTCAGCGCGCGGCCTTTGTCCCCGCTCAGCGCTGCGGCCTGGGCCAGCTGGTACTCAGCCAGGTCCGCGTTCGCCCCCAGCTTCTCCGCCTTCTCCAGCGGGGCGATGGCGTCGGCGCCTCTTCCAACTTGGACCAGCGACATGCCAAGCCGGAGCCAGGCGACCGCATCCTCGGGCGTCTCCTGGGTCAGTTTCTGGTAGGCCTCGGCCGCCTTGGCCCAGGCGTGTTTCTGGAAGGCGGCGTCGGCCACCTTGGAGTCAGCCGTCCCGGCAGCCAGAACCGCCGGGAGAAGCAGGACAAAGAGAGGGTGCATGGGAGAACTCTCGGGGCCGCGGCCGCGGATGCTTTTCCTCTGCGGCGGCGCCGGCGGGCAGTTTGTTGGGCTACTCCTCGTCACCGCGCAGCTTGGCCATCACGCTCAAGTCCTCGAGCGTGGTGGTGTCGCCAGTCGTCTGTCGACCGGCGGCCACATCCCGAAGGAGGCGGCGCATGATTTTACCAGACCGCGTCTTCGGCAGTGCATCGGCGAAGCGAATCTCGTCCGGACGGGCGATGGCGCCAATCTCTTTGATGACGTGCGCCGACAGCTGCGCCTTGAGCTCGGGCGAGGACGCGACCCCCTTCTTGAGGGTGACGAAGGCCACCAGCGCCGTCCCCTTCAACTCGTCGGGGCGGCCCACCACCGCCGCCTCGGCCACCCGGCCCTCCGAGACGAGTGCACTTTCTACCTCGGCCGTGCCCAGACGATGGCCGGCGACGTTCACCACGTCGTCCACCCGTCCCATCACCCACAGGTAGCCATCCTGGTCGATGCGTGCCCCGTCCCCGGTGAAGTACAACCCCGGTACGTCGCTGAAGTACGTTTTCACGTAGCGTTCCGGGTCCCCGTAGACGCTGCGCAGAAGGGACGGCCACGGTCGAGCGAGAAACAACTTTCCCCCCTGCCCAGCCGGAACTTCCTTGCCGTCCTTGCCCAGGATTTTGGGAAAAATGCCCGGAAGCGGCAGGGTGGCGCTCCCCGGCTTGGTGGGAGTCGCGCCGGGGAGCGGACTCACCAGGATGCCGCCGGTCTCGGTCTGCCACCAGGTGTCCACCACCGGGCAGCGCCCACCGCCGATGACGTCTCGGTACCACATCCACGCCTCGGGGTTGATGGGCTCGCCCACCGTCCCGAGCAGTCGCAGCGACTGCAAGTCGTGCTTCTTCGGGTGCTCGTCGCCGGTCCGCATGAAGGCCCGAATGGCGGTGGGCGCCGTATAGAGAATGCTGATTTTGTGGCGCGCGATGTTGTCCCAGAAACGGTCGGGCCCGGGCGTTACCGGCGCACCTTCGTAAAGGAACGAAGTGGCGTGGTTCATCAACGGGCCGTAGACGACATAGCTGTGGCCGGTCACCCACCCGACGTCGGCGGTGCACCAGTAGACGTCTTCGTCCTTGAGGTCGAAAACCCAGCGCGTGGTGAGTGAGACGTACACCGCATAGCCGGCGGTGCTGTGAAGCACGCCCTTCGGCTTGCCGGTCGAGCCAGAGGTGTAGAGGATGAAGAGGGGGTGCTCGCTATCCACCCACTCCGGCTCGCACTTGGGGGCCTGCGCTTCCACCAGCTTCTCCCAGGAAACGTCCTTGGGGCCCATCTGCACTGGGTTCTGGGTCCGTTTCAGGACCACCACCTTCTCCACGCTGGGCATGTGGGGCAGCGCTGCGTCCACGTTTGCCTTGAGCGGCACCACCGCGCCCTTGCGCCAGCCGCCGTCGGCGGTGAGCAGCACCGTCGCGCCGGCGTCGTTCATCCGCTCGCGCACCGCCTCGGAGGAAAACCCCCCGAAAACCACCGAATGCACCGCGCCAATCCGGGCACAGGCCAGCATCGCGACCGCGGCCTCCGGCACCATGGGCAAGTAAATGCCTACCCGGTCCCCCTTCTTGACGCCTAGGGACTTCAGCCCATTTGCCAGACGGCAGACGTCGGCGTGCAGCTGGCGGTAGGAGATTTTCCGAACGTCCCCCGGCTCTCCCTCGAAGAGGATGGCCGTCTTGTCCCCGTGCTTGGCCAGGTGCCGGTCCACTGCGTTGTAGCAGAGGTTGGTGGTGCCCCCGAGGAACCACCGGGCATGCGGAGGCTTCCACTCCAGGACGGTGTGGAAGGGCTCTTTCCAGTAAAGCTCCTCGCGCGCCCGCGCTCCCCAGAAGCCGTCGGGGTCCTTCGCCGCCTCGTCGTACAGCGCGCGGTACTCCTCGAGAGAGCGGATGTGGGCCTTCTTCTGAAACTCAGGCGGTGGTGGAAACAGCCGCCCCTCGTGGGAAAAAGAAAGAATCTCGCTCGAAGTCACATCGGCCATGACGGGAACCCTCGCTGGTTACGAGCACTGGGTGGGAACGGGAGGACAGGCTGGCGGCGTGCACAACGCCGCCTGAAAGTTGAACCAGAATTGACAGTTGCACGCCACCGGGGAGGAGCCGAGGTAGCTGATGCGCATCACCCCACTGAAGGCACTGGCGTTCAAGGTCGCCCCGTCGAGGTGAAACTGCACGAAGTCGACTTGGCACAGTGTGCCGGCGGTCGCCACAAGGGGATTGGAGGCGGTCCCGTCGGCGAAGAAATTCTCGTTGTCGAACTGGTACTGCCCCACCAGCTCCACGGCCAGACACTGGGCGTTGGACTGCTGCGCCAAGGCGAAGCGAATGTCATCGCCGTAGGACTGGAATTGCGCCTGCAGCACCGGGCCGCCGTCGGCGGCCAAACCACAGTCGTCGCGGATGACGTCCTGAGCAGAAACGCTAAAGACGTAAACGCCCTGCTCGAGCTCGTGCGAGCGCCCGCAGCCGGACCCCAAGAAGAGAAGAAGAGCAAGAAAGGTGCGGGAGACATGGCGCAAGCGAGGGGACAATAGGGAGAAGGGCCTGGGCGCGGCAATGGTACCCACTCGTCTCAACTTGGGTGTCAAGGCCAAAGGCCTCGCCGCGGCCCCTCCCCCAGCGTGGGAGGGGCCTCCTAGTCTTCGACTCTGGAAGGGCCCATGCCGACTCTGCTTGCCCTCATCGCCCTCGGCCTGCTCGTCCTGGTGCACGAGCTGGCCCACCTCCTGGCGGCGCGGGCGGTCGGAGCTCGCGCTGTCGCCTTCAGCATCGGCCTCGGGCCGCCACTTCACTCCTTCCGCGCTTTGGGGCAGCGCTGGGTGCTGGGCGGCGTTCCCTGGGGTGGGTGGCTCCGCCTGGAGGGCGAAAACCCCTACCAGCCCAAGCCTGACGTGGAGGAAGTCACCTTTGCCGAGCTCAGCCCGGCGCGCCGGGCGGCCGTCTTCCTCGCCGGGCCGGCGGCCAGCCTCCTCCTCGGCGTCTTGCTGCTCACCGGCCTGCACGCGCTGGGGACATACCTCCCGGTGCCGATGGCGGTGGGCAGCGTGGAGCCCGGCTCGGAGGCCGCCCATGCGGCGCTGCGGCCGGGCGACGTCATCGAGACGGTGGACGGAGTCGCTGTGCAGCGCTGGGGCGCCCTCACCGAGGCGCTCGGTGCGCGGGCCGGCGAGCCGGTGACGCTGGGGATTCAGCGCGGCACCAGCCAGCTCCTCGTTTCCGTCCAGCCCAACGCTGACAGCGCTGGCCGTGGGCACCTGGGCATAGCGCAGCAGTACGCCTTCTCCCGGCAGCCGCTGCCGCGCGCCTTCGTGGCCGCCCTGCACCACAGCGGACAGCTGCTGCGCCAGACGGTGGCCTGGGGGGTGCAGCTCTTCCGAGGGCCCACCGGGGTCGGGCAACCCGGCGCTGCGGCGCAGCTTTTGCGACGGCTGGCCACCATCGAAAGCTTGGACGGGCTGACGCGCGCGCTGGCCGCGGCCAGCCTCGCTCTCGGCCTGGTTTACCTTTTGCCGTTGCCGGCGCTCGATGGCGGCCGCCTCTTGCTCACGGCCTGGGAGGCACTGAGGGGGCGGCCACTCGATGCGCGAATGCAGACCGCCCTGCAGCTGCTCAGCCTCTTGCTGGCCGTCCTGGCCGTGGGCTGGGTAGCGGCGGCCGAGCTCCGCCAGGCCCTTGCCGCCTCGCGTGGCGCCGGCTGAGGGCGCCCCCACCCTCCCCCAAGGGGCCTATTGTGCCTTAGGGCCCGAGCCCCACCCAGCTCTCGCCGTCGAGGTACGTTTCGCGCTTCCAAATGGGGGCGTCCTGCTTGAGCCGCTCGATGGCAAAGCGGCAAGCCTCGAAGGCTTCGGCGCGGTGGGCCGCGGCCGCGGCGATGCACACGGCCGTGTCCCCAGGGACAAGCACCCCCACTCGGTGGACGATGGCCAGCCGCACTCCGGGCCAGCGCTCCTCGGCTTCACGGCCCACCTCAGCGAGCACTCGCTCGGCCATGGTTTGGTAGGCCTCGTAGGTGAGCCGCACCACCCGGTGCCCGCGGCTCTCCTCTCGCACCACGCCGGTGAAGGTGACCAGCCCCCCTCGTGCCGCGCCCTCCACGGCCTGCACCACCTCTTCCAACTTGGGTGGACGCTCCACCACACGAAAGAGCCCCGAGCCGCCGGCGACGGGGGGGATGAGGGCCACTTCGGCTCCCTCCGGCACCACCTCGTCCAGCTGGGCGAAGGATTGGTTGACGGCCACCCTGAGGTGCGGAAACAGGGGGCGCAATTGCGGGTGGCGTTCACCCACCAGCTCCAGCAGCGCGCGCACCGTCCCCGGCGGCGGCACCGCGGGAAGCTGCTCCTGCGCGACGCCCGCCCGTTCGCGAGCGGCGGCGAAGTAGAGGACGGAGAACGACACGAGGGGTGACTAAAACTCGAAGGCGATGCCAAAAGTAAAGTAGGCAGCGCCCAAGTTGATGCCCTTGGCACCAAAGTTGTCGGCGAAGTCGTCGTTGAACTCGCCAAATAGGTAGAAGTGGTAGATGCCCGAGTCCTCGCGCGCTTCTCGCGCGTAGGTGGGATTGAGGAAATCCAGCTCCAACGCCAGTCCCAGCGTGAAGCCCCAGCCAAACCGGAAGCCGGAGCCCTTGTTGCCGTCGACGACTTCCACCGAGCCGCCCTTGTTCGTCCACCACGGGTAGCACACGCCACCGAGCTCGGCGTAGGGGACGAGGGGGATGTGGTAGAGGTGCGCCAGGACGTCGTAGCGGTAGACCGCCATCAACCGGATGGGCAGGACAATCAGCCCAGTGGACTCGCCCGACGGCGTCCCATCCGCCAGCAGCGCTTTCGCATACTTCTCGCCATAGCCCACCGAGAAGCCGATGCCGAGGAAGCCGTACTTGTGCCAGAAGGAGTGGTCGACCTCTATCTCGCCCAAAAGCATGGGCGAGTTCCCGAAGGTCTGGACGTAAGCGTCGGACGTCGCGCCGGGGGAGTCGCCAACCCGCGGCTGGTAGAAGCCCAACTTGAGCTCCAAAATGGTGGTGTTGGGCAGGGAGGGCGCTTCGCTTTGGGCGAACGCGGGAAGGGCAAGCAAGACGACGGACGCAACGAGGACCTGCCTCACCCCCGCCTCCGCGCTACCGCCAGCAGCAGCACGGTGGCGAAGGCGAGCGCCGAAGGCGCGCCACCGGCCGCGTCGCCACAACCGCCCGGCTGTCCGCCGTCATCGAGGTAGTTCGCGTAAAAGCCGTATGTCACCACCGGCGTGCCGGGCACCGGGTTCGAGGCAGCGCTGATGTTGCCGGCGCCATCCACCGTGAAGCCCTCGATGATGTAGGTGATGCCGTTGACCAGATTGTTGATGGTGACTTTGGCGTTGGCCGGCGAGATGTTGCCCGGCACCGTCACCGGGACCCCGGCGTCTCCGTCCGGAAATTCCACGGCGTACTGCACCTGGTAGTTGCTGACGCCGGTGAGGTCCGTACCGACTGGCGTCAACGCCACGGAAAGCTTGCTGTCCAGCGCAGTCACCGTCACCAGCGGAGGGTCCGGAGGGACGTTGTCGTAGATGAGGTTAACGCTGGTCGCCGTAATCGCCGACCCGTTGCACATCCCGCCGGTAGCGGCGAGGGTCACCCCGGCGCAAAGCTGGTTGGTGAAGGCGGTGACCGAGCCGCATGCGCCGCCGATGCCAGCGTCGACGGCGGCGGCGGTGAAGCCCGGCAACGAGTTGAAGGGGAAGCTGAAGGTGTCGTTGGTGAGCCCGCCGGTCAGCTGCCCAGCCTGCGCGGTGTACACCGGTATGTCTGGCGGGTAGTTGGTAGTGCTGGGCATCGGCCCGGTACAGGTGAAGGCCGTCGTCCAGATGACCAGCGAGGTACAAGCCGCCGTGAGCCCGGTGCCCGTCCAGCTCCCGCCGACGGTGTAGCCGCAGCCGCTCTGGTTGAAGGCCAGCGTGCTGGTGGTGGTTGACCCATTGCCGCTCACGCTGGTGGTGGCGCCGTTGACGGTAAGCGTCAGGGTTTGGGCGGACCCGACAGCCGGCAGGAGCAGCAGCGCAACAAGGAGTGGGCGCATAGGGACGGTGGCGGCAATAGCAAGGCCGAGGCCAGCTTGTCCCATGCCCTCCAAGGCCGCTGGCGCACCCGGGGAGTGCGCCAGCCGGGCACGCTGGGCCGCCTGGCCGTGTCAAAATGTCAAGCGGCCTGCGGACGCGAAGCCTCCAGCGATGGCGCCTCGAGGCCCCACCTCAATGGGCTAACGAGCGCACCAGTAGCTGCTCGCCGGCCTCCAGCGCCGCACGGCCCACCAGGGCCGGCCCATCGAGCGCCGCCACCAGCTCCACCACATCCGCGCGCGCGGCGGACGCGCGCACCCTGCCGACCAGGACGGACGCGTCGGAGGACACCAACATGGGCATGGGGTAGACGCGCTCCGCGCTGGCGTCCAGCAGCTTCAGGCCAGGGCTCTCCCGCAAGCGCTCGCGCACCTCGGCCGGGCTGGCTGGCTTTGCAAGCCGCACCTGCAGCGCCAGCAAGGAGCCGTGGAAGACGGGAACCAGGACAGCCGTCCCGTCCACGTTGGGCGCCCCAGGACCCCACAGCAGCGTCACCTCGGCCCGCCAGCTCAACTCCTCCAACGTCCCGCCGCTGGCCTCGCTGAAGGGCCCCACCTGCGGCACCAGGTTGAAGGCCAGCCGGTGAGGAAAGTGAGTGGGCTCGAGCTCGCGGCCGCTGAGGAGCTGGGCGGTGGTTTGCTCGAGCTCGGTCAGTCCGCGGGCTCCGGCCGAGGATGCGCCGAGGAGGGCGGTGACATGGGCCTCCGTCACTCCGTACGCTTGCCGCAGCGGCTCGACGGTGCGCAACAGCCCCAGCGCCACCGGCCCTGGCACCCGCACCACCCGGCCGGGGACAGACCGGACGAGCCCGTCCCCTCGAAACCCGGGGCCGGCCAGTGGCACCGTGAGCTCCGAAAGGAACGCGCGACTCGTGTCCACCACCCACGCCCCGGCCTTCTGCGCCTCCGGGGCCAGGGTGCGGGCCACCTCCGCCGGCACGGCGAGCACCACCAGCGCTTGCCCCCGGAAGGCCTCGGGGGCGGCGGCTTCAACTTCCAGAGAGGTGTGACCGTAGGGCGCCTCGATGCCCGCCGAGCGCTCACTGGCCAGCGCCGTCACCGCCGTCTCGGGGTGCTCCATTTCAGCCAGCGCCGCCAGCACTTCCCGTCCCACCAGCCCGGTGGCACCCACCACGGCGACACGCCATTTCTTGTCCATGCTCACTCCTCTTCGCCGCGAATGCGTGCGGCCGGGACGGGCCCCGGCAGGGGCGGAAACTTCGGGTTGCGTTCTGCCTCACTGGCCCGGAGGTAATGCGGCTCCAGAGCAAACAGTGCCTCGGCGACGAAGGTGGCCGGAATGTGTGCCAGCCGAGCCACCGCCCAGGCCGACGGGAAGGCCGGCCCCGGTAGCAGCTGCTCGGAGGTGGCGCCCGCTTCCACAAGCGCGTCGCGGACGTCCAAGGCCGCTGGCCCTAGCACCCGCGCCTCCGGATGGGCCTGGAGGTGCGCACCAAGTTGAGAAGGCGTCCAGGCCTCCTCCGGGGCCGCCTGGACGAGTGATTCGCCCTCACGCCGGTAGTGGCCGACATAGAGCTCGCCCTTGCGTGCCACCATGGCCGGCAGAAGCGGAGTGTGTTCCGGCCCCTGCAGCGCGAGCGCCATCAGGGAGGACACCCCGCCCACCGGGCGCCGGTGGGCGTAGGCCAAGGCCTTCACCGTAGCCAAGCCAATACGCAGGCCGGTGAAGGAGCCCGGGCCGAGGCCCACCGCATAGCCGTCCACATCCGACAGACGAAGCCCGTGGCGTGCGAGCAGCTCGCCCAGCGCCCCCGGCAGCATCTCGCTCTGTTTGCGTGGTGGCGGATGTACCTCCTCGGCGAGTAGCCGACGGCCGGGGCCCACCAGCGCGAGGGACAGCGTCAAGGTGGAGGTGTCCAGGGCGAGCAGCATCCGCGTTGCCCACCCATGCGCTAGCGGTGCCAGCGAGGCAAGCCTTTCCATGCGCTTAGGGTGCAGCCGCGGCCTCGCACCGGCTCAGCCGCACTCGCACCACACCCCGGCCCATCATCTGCAGCACGCGCGCCGCTGCTTCGGAAACGTCCAGGATCCGGCCTGGAACGAAGGGGCCCCGGTCGTTAATGCGGACTTCCACGCTTCTGTTGCTCTCCACCACGGTGACGCGCACACAGCTGCCAAACGGCAGCGTCCGGTGCGCGGCGGTCAGCGCGCCTGGGCGAAGCACCTCGCCGCTGGCAGTGCGGTGGCCGTAGAAGCCGGGGCCATAGTACGAGGCGTCGCCCTCCTCCAGGGTACTCGGCCCGGAGTGGCCGGCGTGGGCACAGCCCAGCAACAAAACCAAGACGGCGGCCGCCTGCCGTCGCAAGGGCGGCCCACGGCTACATCAACAGCCGGGCGATGTCGTTCTTGAAGACGGCCAGCATCAGCAGCACCAGCACTGCCAGTCCGAAAATGTTGGCAATTTCCCGGGCGCGCATGGGGATGGGCCGCCGGCGCACCCACTCCCAGAAGGCGGAGAGAAGCCCGAAACCGTCGAGCACCGGGATGGGGAGCAAGTTGAGCAGCCCGAGGTTGACGGAGATGAGCGCCATGGTGGAGAGGAAGACGCCCAGGCCCAACTGGGCGCTCTGCGAGGCAATGCCGTAGAGCATGATGGGGCCACCGAGCATGGAGAAGGGCACTCGGCCGGTGATGAGCATCACCAGGTTTCCTCCCACGTTGGCAATGGTGTCCCCGAGCTTTCGCGCCGCGGCCACCAAGGCCGCCCCTGGTCCGAACCGGGCCACGTCGAACACCACCCGCTCGTCGCTGGACGTGTCGAATGGCAGTCGAATCCCGAGGTCGAAGCCCTTCGCGCCGGCGGCATCCTTTGGGTCGACCGACTTCTGCTGAACCTGCGCAGCGCGCTCCTCGCCTTGGTGCAACCAGCCCAGCCGAAAGGGCGTCTCGCGCAGAGTCTCGAGCTTCGCCTGGAGCCGCGAGATGGAGAGCACCTTCTGGCCGTCCACGCTGACCAGGCGGTCCCCGGCCGTGAGGCCGGCAGCCTCGGCAGCACTTCCGGGCAGTACCCGGCCGACGTACAGGTCCGGCAACTCGACTCCCAGCGCAGCAAGGCCCTGGCCCGGCTGTCTCGCCACGTCGGCGTGAATGCGCTCGGGGACGAAGGCGTCCACGCCAGGGAGGCCCGCCGGGACGCGGCGCAGGGCCTCGATGCGGATGACGTCATGCGGGTCCACATCCATCCGACGCTCCAGTGAAACCATGTCTTCGGCCGGCTGACCGTCGACCGAGACAATGCGGTCATAGGTTCGCAGCCCGGCGCGCTCGGCGGCGCTTCCCGCCGGCACACCCACCAGTGGCATGCGAGGAACCGGCGAGACGCCGAGCAGGCCTCGCGACGTCTCGGCCGGACTTTCCTCACTCCTGGCCGCAACCAGCTTCAGCTGCAATGCCCGGCCGTCGCGCTCCACCCCCAGGGTGACGGGCTTACCCCCTTTGTTTTCCATGGCGCGCCGCAGCTCGTCGAACGTCCGCACCGGCGTGCCATTGACCGAGGTGATGAGGTCGCCCACCCGGAGACCGGCTTCCACCGCCGGCATTCCGGGCTCGAGCAACATCGCCCGCGACGAGGTGCGCAGAGGGTAATGGGTGGTGACGTCGATGGCCTGCGGGAAGCCGAGGAAGAGGATGAAGTACAGAAGCAACGGGAAGCCGAGACTGGCGGTCGGACCAGCCCCGACGATGAGCGCTCGCTTCCAGGGGGCCTGGGCGAGGAAGCCTCGGGCCTCGTCCTCGGGAGTCCCTTCCTCTCCCATGTCGCCGGCCATCTTCACGTAGCCGCCAAGCGGAATCCACGCCAGCTGGTACTCGGTCTCGCCTCGGGTCACGGCGAAGATGCGCGGTCCAAACCCGATGGAGAACCGCGTCACCTTGACGTTCAGGGCTTTGGCGGCGAGGAAGTGCCCCAGCTCGTGCACGAAGATGAGCACGCTGAGCAGGACGATGAAGTAGATGGGATTCTGCAGCACCATGTCCGGTCACAGTAGCCGCGGCCCGGCGAGAGAACAACGGGCCAGTTAGGCCATTCCGCTGCGGAATACCGTCACATACACGTACACCACAGGCGCGTTGAAGAGCAGTGCGTCAACGCGGTCCAGGATGCCTCCGTGTCCGGGGATGAGGAACCCCGAGTCTTTCGCCCCATAGGCCCGCTTCAACATCGACTCGCACAAATCGCCCAAAGGCCCGAAGAGGCCTCCGGCCACTCCGAGGACGACACAGTCCCCAGGGGTCAGCACTGGGAAGAAGAGCCGGGCCACGAAAAGCCCTCCAATCGACCCGAGAAACCCTCCGCCGAAGCCCTCCCACGTCTTGTTGGGGCTCACCGCCAGGTACAGCTTATGGCGGCCGAAGGCCCGTCCGATGAAGTAGGCACAGGTGTCATTGGCCCAAGTGATGACCAGTGCGGCGATGACCCAGGCCAGGCCATTCGGACCGGCCCGCAAGGCAGCCACCGGGGCGAGGCCAAGCCCGCCGTAGAGACAGCCGGTGACGGCCTGTGCGCTCAGCGTGGGCGCCTCGGGCAGCGGACCCCGGAAGAGATGGTCAATCCACGCCACGTAGAAGACGCCTGCCAGCACCCAGAAGGCCGGCCCGGCGAAGGCGCGCGGCGAGGCCGTGGCCAGAAGAGGCAGGCTGGCCGCCCCGAGAATGCTCGCCAGCTGCGAGGGCCCGAGGGGGCCGGAGGTCAGCTTCGCGTACTCGAAGGCGCAGGCCCCTGCGGCCAACGCCACCAGGATGCCGGCCGCCCAGCCTCCGTACAGAAGCAGGCCCAGCACGGCCGGCAACAGCGTCAGCGCGGTCACCGCCCGGACCATCAGGTTGCGGTTGGAGCCGTTCACTTGGGCAGTTGTGCCGATGTCAGCCCGAAGCGCCGCTCTCGGTGTTGGTACTCCGCAAGGCAGGCCAAGAAATGGTGCGCCCGGAACTCTGGCCAGAGAGTGTCGGTGAAGATGAATTCGGCATAGGCCGACTGCCAGAGTAGGAAATTGCTGACCCGATGCTCCCCGCTGGTGCGCACCACGAGGTCCACCGGAGGAAGCGGCTCCGTCCACAGCTGCGCGGCGAAGGCCTCCGCGGTGAGCGGTCGGTCGGGGAGGCTTCCGGAGCGCGCCGCGGCCACCAGGCGGCTGGCGGCAGCCACAATCTCTTCCTGCCCCCCGTAGGACAAGGCCAGAGTGAGCACCATCGCCCGGTTCGGGCCAGACTCGGTGCGCAGCGCCTCGAGCGGGCCACGCACCATCCGCGGCAGCCGGTCGAGCTCGCCCACCGCGTTGAGGCGAATGCCGTTGTCCAGAATCTCTCTCCGCTCCTTCTCCAGGTACTCCCGAAGCAAGTCCATCAGCCCCGCCACTTCCTCCATTGGCCGCGACCAGTTCTGCGAGGAGAAGGCATAGAGCGTCAACGCCTCGACGCCGATGCGGCGGGCGGCGCGCGTCACCTCGCGCACGCTGTTGCTGCCTTCGCGGTGGCCTTCCAAGCGGGGCAGCCCGCGCTCCTCCGCCCAGCGCCCGTTGCCATCCATGATGATACCCACGTGCCGGGGCAAGGGCCGCTCCTTCACCTGGGCCTCCAGGGCGGCGAGCGACGGAATGGTGGACATGGCAGCGGCGCACGATAGGGGCGCCCGCAGCGCACGTCCACGCTTGGCGACAGAGAGCCGGGGTTTGCGGTGAGCACGCCGGGGCGCGAGCTACAGCAAGCGGTGCGCCACTGTCGGGAACTAGGGCGGACCGGGAGAAATGCGGCCGGCGGCCCGCAGGCCTTCGGTTAAGGTGCAGCGCCCTGTCCACCTTGGAGGCCAATTTGCCACGCCGTTTACGTCTTCCTGCAGTGCTCGTCCTGCTCCTCGCGGCCGCCGCCCGGGCCGAGGCTCCCCGGCCTGTCGTGCTGCGGGCCGCCCGCCTCTTCGACGGCACCTCGGAGGTGTTGGTTCAAGGAGGCGTGGCCATCCTGGTGGAGAACGGCGTCATCACGGCAGTGGGCAAGTCGGTCGCGGTTCCGCCGGGAGCCGAGGTGATTGAGCTCGGCGACGTCACGCTGCTTCCGGGCTTCATCGACGCCCACACCCACTTGTCATTCGAGAGTTCGGACAACTGGTACCGCGACCAGGTGGAGGCGCTCCAGCGTCATCCTGCGGAGCAGGCGCATTTCGCCGCGACCTACGCTCGACGCACCCTGGAGGCCGGCTTCACCACGGTCCGGGACCTGGGCTCCTCCGACTTCATCGACGTGAGCCTCCGCAACGCCATTGCCCGGGGCCTGGTGCCCGGTCCACGGATGCTGGTGGCGGTGCACGGCATTGGCGCGACCGGCGGCCACGCCGATGCCGACCCTTACCCCACCGACCGCGTCATCCCGCCGGGCATCCCGGAGGGCATCTGCAACGGGGCGGATGCCTGCCGCGCCGCGGTGCGCTACCAAGCCAAAGGGGGCGCCGACGTCATTAAAGTGATGGCCTCCGGAGGCGTGCTCTCGCTCGCTGACTCCGTCGACGCCCCACAACTCACTCTCGAGGAGCTGACCGCGGTGGTCGAGGAGGCTCACCGACTCGGTAAGAAGGTGGCTGCGCATTGCCACGGCGACGTGGCCGGAAAGGCGGCCATCGCCGCGGGCGTCGACTCGCTCGAACACGGCAGCTTCCTCAAGCCGGACACCCTGGCGCAAATGAAGGCCAAGGGCGTCTACCTGGTCCCGACGCTGCTGGCCGGGGAGTGGACCGGCGGCAAAATCGACACCTTTCCACCGGCCATCGCCGAGAAGGCGCGGGCCGCCCTGAAGGCACGCTCGCAGATGTTCCGCGACGCGCTCCAGGCTGGCGTGCGCATCGGCTTTGGCACGGACTCCGCGGTCAGCCCACACGGCCTCAACGCACGTGAATTTGCATTGATGGTGGGCCTGGGGATGACTCCGGCGGCGGCGCTGCGAGCTGCCACCAGCGTCGACGCAGCGCTACTGGGCGTCTCCGGCAAGCTCGGGACACTCGAGGTGGGCAAGGTTGCCGATGTGGTCGCCGTGCCGGGCAACCCGTTGACCGACATCCGCGTCACCGAGCGTGTCCTCTTCGTCATGAAGGACGGCGCGGTGGTGAAGCGGCCCCCCTACTGACCGCCACTCAGCGGGCAACGTCCTCCCACAGAGCGATGCCGCCCAGAAGACCGGCCTGGTTGGAGACAATCTTCACGTGCGGCGGAAGCGCCACGGTGATGTGCTTGGCGTTGCCTCCTCCGAGGTAGAGGAAACGCGGGTTGAAGATGGGCTCTACCTGCGCCACCACCTTGCTGACGCGCCGGTTCCACTTCTTCTTTCCCACCCGCTCCAGGGCACCCTTGCCGATGTAGTCCTCGTAGGTCTTGTTCCCCTTGAAGGGGTGATGGGCGAGCTCGATGTTGGGCACGTAGCGTCCGTCGACGAAGAGCGCACACCCCATCCCGGTGCCAAAGGTAAGCGCCATCTCCACACCTTTGCCCCGGACCACGCCGTACCCTTGGACGCCGGCGTCGTTGATGACCCGGGTCGGGCGCCGGAGCAGCCGGGTGAGAGTGCGGGCCAGCGGAAAATCCACCCACTTGGGGTGCAGGTTGTGTGCGGTATGTGTCACACCGTCGATGCACACCCCGGGAAACCCGACCGAAACACGCTCGAAGGCCCCGAGCGGGAGCACCAGCTTTTCCAGCGCCCGGAGGACGGCCGCCGGGGTGGCAGGCCGGGGCGTCTCCACCCGGGCCCGTTCGGTCAGCGGCTTGCCCCGCGGGTCGACAATGAGCGCCTTGAGGCCGGTCCCCCCAATGTCAATGCACAACGTCCGGGGCACTGCCACATCCGTGGCGGGAGGGTCCATGGCGGTAATCCTCGGCATGGTCTGCCCCAGAGAGGCAAGCACTTCCGCTTTCCCACCGGTTTGACCCCTCTGCCAGCGACTCTTTAGGCTGGGGCTTTCCTCCTTCTGCATGCCGCCCAAAGTCATCGGCCCATACCGAGTCTTGGAGACGCTCGGCAGTGGCGGCGCGGGGACCGTCTACCGGGCGCTCGACCGCCGTACCGGTGAGGGTGTCGCTTTAAAGCTCCTCTCCACCGGGCCAGCCCTCGATCCGCGCGCTGCTCGCCGGCTCGCCCGTGAGTTCGAGACCCTCTCCGAGCTGTCCCACCCCAACGTGGTGAAGGTTTTCGACACCGGTGTCCACCATGGCTACCCGTACCTTGCCATGGAGCTGGTGGACGGCCTCACCCTTCGCAACTACTTGGACCTCGACGGGCCTGGCCCGACACGTCCGCCACGGGCTCCGGCCCCGCCGCCCGTCGTCCCCTGGCAGGACAGCGACACCGGCGAATGGAGCGGGCCGCGCACCTTCACCCTCTCGCAGCTCGGCGAGGAGCCCCCCAGTGACGAGGCGGCCTTCGGGACTGGGCCCGACAGCCTGCGGGCCTTGGCCGATGCCGTCGACGAGCCGGACACCAACGAGTCGCGCGACGTTTCCTTGCCTTACGCGCTCGAGCCTACCGGGGAGCTCCCCACGCTGTCCGCCGCTCCGCCCGTGGACACGGCGTTTCTCAACCACCCGGAACGCACCGCCCGACTGCGCGACGCGATGCTCCAGCTGTGCGACGCGCTGAGTTACATCCACGGGCATGGCCTCATTCACCGCGACCTCAAGCCCAGCAACGTGATGGTGGACGGGGAGAAGGTGGTCCGGCTGATGGACTTCGGTCTGGCCAAATTCCTCGCCGAGGATGGGGCAGTGACTGCCGGTGGGCGGCTGGTGGGCACCTTCCGCTACATGTCCCCGGAGCAAATCCTCGGGGAGTCGGTGGACCCGCGCGCCGACCTCTACAGCCTGGGAGTCATCCTCTACGAGTTGCTCACCGGCCGGCCACCCTTCGATGCCAGGAGTCCCCCTGAGCTGTGGCAGAAGGTATTGGAGACCGAGGCACCCACGGTGACGGCACTCAACCCGGGAAGCGACCCGCTCCTGGCGCGCATCGCCCAGCGCCTCATCCGCAAGGAGCCGGACGAGCGCTTTCAAACGGCCGAGGAAGTCCACGAGGCACTCTCCGAATGACGCGGACGGTGCACCTGCCACCGGACGCCGCAGGACGCCGACTCGATGTGGTGGTGGGCGAGGTGCTCGGCCTTTCCCGGGCGCGGGTGAAGTCTCTCTTCGAGGCTGGCGCGGTCCGCGTCGACGGCCGGCGGCCGAAAAAAGGCGACCGTGCGACCGGCGGGGCCAGGGTGGAGGTGGAGCTTCTCGAGGAGGCCCCTTCGCTGGTTCCGGAGCCGGGCCTCGCCATACGCCTGCTGTACGAGGACCGCTGGCTGCTGGCGGTGGACAAGCCCGCCGGGATGCCCTCCCACCCGTTGAGGCCAGGGGAGATGGGGACCGCCGCCAACGCGCTGGTCGGCCGGTTCCCGGAGGTGGCCAAGGCAGGCGACGAAGTCCGGGAGGGCGGCCTGGTCCACCGGCTGGACATCGACACCTCGGGCGTCCTGCTTGCGGCGCGGGACACCTCCACCTGGCAGGCCGTGCGGAAGCTTTTCCGCGAGCGGGCTGTGGACAAGCGCTACTGGGCCCTCGTCTCCGGCCCGATTGGCGACTCGGGCGCCATTGACTTGCCTTTGCGCCACAAGGGAGACACCGGGGTAGAACCCGCCCTGGACGGCGGCGAGGAAGGGCGGGAGGCCCTCAGCGAATTCCGTGTCCTCGGGCGTTCAGGGGAGTTGGCCCTGGTGGAAGTCCGCATCCTCACCGGCGTGCTGCACCAAGTCCGCGCTCACCTGGCCGCCATCGGCGCCCCGGTGGTAGGCGATACGCTCTATGGCGGCCGGCCCTTTGCGGGGCTGCCACGCTTCTTCCTCCACGCGCGCTCCGTCGAGCTGATGCACCCAGCGACGGGTGTGACACTGCACGTCGGGAGCCCCCTGCCTGAGCAGCTCCGCCAAGCGCTGACGGCAGCCAACCTCCGCCCGCCGGACGCTGCGGCAGGTGGGGCTTCAGAGGGCCTGCCCTACTAGGGCTGCACGGCGACAATGCCGCGCTGGGCCATGGCGTTGATGATGATTTTTGCCCAGCCCTGCATCTCCTGCGCAAGGCTGGTGGGGTTGGTGGTCTGGGTTGTGCCGGACCACACCATCTCCAGTTTGGCCGCGTCAAAGACGTCGGTCTCTACCGTCACCACGGTGGTGGTGGTGGCCATGGGAGGCACGTAGTCATACCCCCACGCCGCGCCGTAGTAGCCGTAGAAGCCCCCGTAGTAGACCGGGGCCGCCGAGGCGTAGACGTACCCTTGGGTGTAGCTGGTGTTGGTATTGGTCCCGAGGAAGCGCGTCGACAGGACGGCGTCCGCGCCGGAGGCGCGGATGGCGGCTTCCAGCTTCTCGTTCGGGACCTGCCCGTTTTCCGGGATGAGGGTGTAGCTGGCAACGCAATTCAGCCCGCGACCCATCATCTGGAAACAGAAGGCGTCCTCAAACGTCCGCCGCCGGCCGCCATCGCGCGTCACAGCGATGACGAGAATTTTATGAAAGCCGGTGGGAATGTATCCCGGCAATTGCCAGGCGCTCACCAGCTGCGTGGACGGTCCCGTCGCACAGGAGGAAAGCACGCCGCAGAACAGGGCCGCGGCCACGACGGATAAACGGTGAAGGCGCATGAAAGGTTCTCCCAGCAGCGAAAAGGTGCGGCGCACCGTAGCACCGCCCGAGGCGGGCTCAGCCAGCCCTTTTTTCATTTCGCTCGAGCGGCTGCGCCTCCTTCGCCGCCGGGCGCCGGCGGAAATCGCACCGAGATGTCCGCGTCGGGGCCCGAGCCGCCCACGACGCCGTCTCGGCCGAGCGTCCAAATGTGCGCCGACCCGCCGTCGCTCTCGTATTGGTAGGGGCGACCCCAGCCGTCGTCGTCCAGGTGGGCAAGGTATTTCGGCGCCAGCTTGGAGAGGCCCTCCGTGGTGGAGGGGAAACGCCCCGTGTCGATGCGGTACAACTTTGCCGCGTTGAGGAGATTGCGCAGGCGGTAGGGCTCGAGCAGCTCGGGCGGCTCGGCCAGCATCTTGTAAAGCACCCAGCAGCCGCCAAAGGCCAAAAGCACCACCGCCGCGCCAAAGAGGCGGGCCCGCGTACTGCGGTGACGGGCTGCCTCAGCTCTTTCCTCGGTTGCGCCCAACGGCTGACACCCCCAAATGGCAAGGAGTCTCGCTCGCTCGGCCCTCCGAGCGCCACGGACCGCCCGTCGGCAGGCCCAGCCGTTAGACTGCCGACGGCCACCATGGACGCTCCGCGCGCCATCCTCCATTTGGATATGGACGCCTTCTACGCCTCGGTGGAGCAGCGGGACGCGCCCGAGCTGCGCGGCCGCCCGGTCATCGTCGGCGGCCACCCCAAGCGCGGCGTCGTCTTGGCCGCCAGCTACGAAGTGCGGCCACAAGGCGTTCGGAGCGCCATGCCTATGGCGCGGGCCCTTCGACTCGCACCGGACGCGGTCGTGGTGCCGCCCCGCTTGGCGGCCTACGCCGAGGCGAGCGAGCAGGTCTTCGCTATTTTCGAGCGTTACACGCCATTGGTGGAGCCGCTCTCTCTGGACGAGGCGTTCCTCGACGTCAGCGAGTCCAGGAGTCTCTTCGGGCTGCCCGGCGCAATTGCCAGTCGCATCCGCGCCGAGGTAGCGAAGGAGGTGGAGTTGCCTTGCTCCGCTGGAATTGCCGCCGTGAAATTCGTCGCCAAGGTGGCCAGTGACCTGGCCAAGCCCAATGGCCAGCGCGAGGTGCCGTTGGAGCAAACTCAAGCCTTCCTCGCCCCGCTACCGGTGGCGAGGCTGTGGGGCGTCGGGCCGAAGCTCGAGGCCACCCTGCGGGGGCTGGGCCTGCGGACGGTGGGGGATGTCGCGCGCGCCGCCCCGGAATTTCTCTGCGAGCAGCTGGGGGAGGTGGGTCGGCACCTCGGCGCGCTCTCTCGCGGGGAGGACGACCGAGAGGTGGTCCCGGACCGACAGGCGAAGAGCATCGGCGCCGAAGACACTTTCGCCGAGGACACGGCGTCAACTGAGGCACTGCAGCGAGCGCTTCATTCCCAATCGCTGCGGGTCGGCCGAAGGTTGCGGCGGGCCGGACTGAAGGCGCGCACCGTCCAACTCAAGGTGAAGCTCTCCGACTTCACCCTCCTCACCCGGCGCCGGACGCTGGACAACCCGACCGACGATGGCCAGCGCCTGTACCGTGAGGCAGCGCAGCTGCTGGAGCGTCTGGCGTTGCCCTCTGCGGTGCGCCTCACCGGCGTCTCAGCCCAGGAGTTGGTCGGCGCCCTTTCCCAGCTCGGGCTGTTTGCCGAGCCCGAGGCGCGCTCCCAGAGACTGAATGCCGCGCTGGACGCCATCGTGGCGCGCTACGGGCAAGGTGCGGTGAGTCCAGCGGACATCGCGCACCTCGAGGAGGACACCGAGGAGGAGGAGGCGCGGCGGCGGGTAGGGGCAGCGCGCTTCGACGTTCCCCCTGACTCGTGACCTCTCAGGCGGCCAGTGTCTGGGTGGCCGGCCCGAGCGGTCCGCGAACGCCGTACAGCCGGCGCAATCGCCGCTCGAGCTCTCCGCGACCAAGCCGCAAGCGGTGAATGCGGCCACGCCGCGTCTCGATGGCGTTCCGGTCGGTGAGCGTCAAGCGTCCCCATGGACGCGCCAGGGTGAAGACGGCGTGTCCCGTGAAGGGGGAGGCGGCAGACACCTGGTGCCAGGCATTCATCCCGGCGAAGGCCGGCAGCGAACGTGGCTCCCGCGAGACTCGGTAGAGCGAGCGCCAGTGCTCTCGGGCGGCGTGTTCGAGGACCAGCTCGTCGGACCACTCCCCTTGCACCAAGCGGTACTTGCCACTGACATCGGATTGCACCACCGTGGACAGCGGCATCGGCGCACGGAAGGCGTCTCCAAACCCGACGTCCACGAGGTACGTCTGGTCCAGCGTCACCGACAAGGTGAGGTGGTCGAACTCCGGGCCCCAGGTGCGCTCGTGCTTGCGCCAGACCCGGGCCGACAAGAGTGACACCTGAAACCCCAACGCGGAGAGTGCAGCGGCGAAGAGGGCGTTCAGCTCGTAGCAGAAGCCGCCCCGACGGAGCTCCACCACCTTGGACCAAGCCCGGTGCACGTCCAGCGCAATCGGCCTACCCCAGAAGATGTCCAGATTTTCGAAGGGGACACGCAAAAGGTGACGACGCTGCAGCCGGGTGAGAAACGGCAGCGACGGCCGCTCCGCCCGCGCCAGGCCGAGCCGTCCTAGGTAGGCGGCCAATTCGGCAGGCCGCAGCTCCGCACCGAGCGCGTGGCTATGCGGGACGGCGCCAAAGGATTGGTTTGGAGCGGGCGACGGCATGGACGGGGGGAGTGCGACTGACTTCCAGCGCCTGTTGGATGTTAGTCGCTTTGCCGGGTTGCGGGCGGCCTAGAAAAACACAGGTTCTCGACGCTGGGGTGGGAAATTTCATTCACTGGGCGGCGGTGTCCCACCTGGGGCGCTTCCCCCGGACGGTCCCTTTCCCCCGCCTGCGCCGCCCCGGCCTCCGCGCCTGCGCCGGCGTTTTCTTCGCCCCGGCAGAGGGGCGGTCCCGGGCGCCAGCGGAAGCGGCGCTGGAGCCTGGCCCGACTGCCACGCCGTCAGCTCCGCCGTCCCCTGCCCCGTCGCCTCCACCGTACAGGCGAAGACGGTGAGCGACTCGTTGAAGAGGGGGTGACGGCGGAAGCTACCCAGGCTGCCACGGCGCCGCCGCTGTCCGGAGAGGGTGGCTTGCGACAGCAACATCATCCGGCAGCGCTCAGCGATGCGGCGCGGCAGGCGCGCCGTGCGGACCAGCTCCTGCAGCATGGCCTCGATGGCTTCCGGGACAGTGTTCGGGGCTTCCGGAGACGACTCCGGCGCAGCCCGCATCACCGGCACCAGCAGGACGGCGAGCAGGACGGCGTCTTCCAAGGCCTCACCAGCGCGCACTCGGACGTCGGCCGCTCGAGCGAACGCGGCCAGCGTCTTCTCGCCCTCAGCACCTTTTTCTTTGAGGTAGCTGTCCAAAGGGGGAAGCAAGAAGCGAAGCGCGTCCAGTGCGGACAGCAAAGCCAGCCCGGGCGCCGCCACCCCGCCGCGCAGGATGCGAAAACTGTCCTCCAACAGACGCGGTGGAGCACACCGAGGAAGGTCCTCCACGGCGCCCTCCATCGCGGCGTAGGTGCGCGGCTCGATGTCGAATTCGAGCCGTGAGGCAAACCTCACCGCGCGCAGAATCCGGATGGGGTCCTCGCGCATTCGACGTTCGGGGTCGCCGATGGTGCGGACGAGACGCTCGTCCAGGTCGCGGCGGCCTTGGACGAAGTCGAGCACACGCCCGGCAGCGACATCATAGAACAAGCCGTTGATGGTGAAGTCCCGCCGACGGGCATCCTGCTCGGCGGTGCCGAAGACGTTGTCGTCTCCGATGAGCAAGTCGTCGGAACGCTCTTCGGCGGGCACAGGTTCTACCGGGTCCAAGTCAGTGATGGGGTTGGCGCGAAAGGTCGAGACCTCGATGATTTTTCCGCCCCGGAAATAGACGTGGGCGAGGCGAAAGCGCCGGCCGATGAGACGGCAATTCCGAAAAATACCCCGCACCTCGCTGGGCAGCGCGCTGGTGGCGATGTCGAAGTCCTTGGGGGTGCGGCCCACCAGGAGGTCCCGCACGCAGCCGCCCACCAGGTATGCCTCGTGCCCATTTTGGTGCAATCGGTTGACGACCTTCACCGCGTCAATGTCCAACGTCCGAGGGTCAATCTCCGCCTGGGCGCTGGCCGCCGCCTTGGGAACTGACGCGTCCAGGTGGTCCGCTTCCGACTCCCAGAGTACCGCCGGAACGGGCTCCGGCTCTCGCGCGCCGGCGGGCGGAGGCTGCTCAGGCACCGGCGCATCGAGGGGGTCCGGGCCCTCGAGCTCGCTGCCCTCCTCTTCCCCGCCCTCCTCCTCGCCCTCCATTTCCTCCCCTTCCAATTCCTCGCCTGCCACGTCCTCTCCCTCCGCGTCGGAGGCGGCTGGGACGTCTGCGGCTGGAGGGGGAGACAGTGGGTCGTGCGAAGTCATACAAGCGTTGACGCCCCGCGGCGGAGCGTGCTGAAGCGCTGCCGCTTTACACGATTTCGCCCGCTGGAGGGAGTCGGCCTGTGCGAACGCTGGTGACCGGGGCAACGGGGTTGATTGGCGCCAACCTCGTGCGCCGGCTGGCCCGAGATGGCACGCGTCCGCGGGTTCTCCTCCCACCGGGCGGCAACGGGCGCGCGCTGGCCGGGGTCGACGTGGAAGCGGTGACGGGCGACGTGCGGGACGCCCATTCGCTGGCCAAGGCGATGGTGGGGATGAGCCGCGTCTACCACGCCGCTGGGCACGTCCGCTTCGACGACGCTGGCCGCCTCCTGCTTTGGAGCATCAACGTCGAGGGCACGCGCCAAGTCCTTCAGGCAGCCCGCAGCGCAGCCATCGAACGCCTGGTGCACGTGTCGAGCAGCGTCGCCGTCGGCGCAGGTCCGCTGTCTGAGCCGGCCACCGAGGAGAGCGCCTTTCCGACCGCGGGCGGAACACCCTATGCGGAAAGCAAGCGCGCCTCGGAGGAGCTCGCAGCCGGCGACTGGGGCGACCTGGAAGTCGTCATTGCCAACCCGACTTTCGTGGTGGGCGCCTACGGCACCGGCGCGAGCAGCGCCGAAGTGGTGCGGCTGGTCGCCTCCGGGCTGCTCCGCGCCTACCCGCCGGGAGGCACCAACTTCGTCAACGCGGACGACGTGGCAGATGGGCTGGTGTTGGCGATGGAGCGTGGGGCCCCAGGCGAGCGTTACCTATTAGGCGGGGAAAACCTCACCTACCGGGCTTTTCTGGGTCAAGTGGCCGAGGAGTGTGGGGAGCCTCCACCAGCCGTCCAGCTCCCCGGCTGGGCCGCGCGCGGCCTCGGCCGCGCTGGGGACGTCCTCGGCCGCCTCAGCTCGGCACGGCTCGGCTGGGTCAACACGCCCTTCCTCCAGGGCCTCTTCGAGCCCGCCTACGTCTCCTCCCGGAAGGCCGAGCGCGCGCTGGCCTACCGGCCCCGGCCCGTTCGGCGCGGCATTCGAGAGGCGCTGCGGTGGTACCAAGAGCAGGGAGGGTTGCCTCGAGACCGTCCTCTGACGCCTCGTGGAGTGGTGGACCCGAGCGGGCTGAGTTAGCGCTGGCCGGCGCTAGCGGGCGGCGCGTCGGCGACGTCCCAACCGTCGCCGTACCCCGCGCGGACGCGCATCGTCGAGCAGCTGCAGGTAGTCGATGTTGCCCGCGGGCTGAAGCGGAGGGGTGGCGCCCAGGGCGGCCACGCGGCGGGTGAAGGCCTTGACGATGTCCGGGACCGGGCGCAGCGCGGCCAGGACTCGGTCCGGGCCTTCCAGCGCTCCCTCCAGAGCCTGCACCAATGGCACCGCCACTGCCTGCAGCGGCAACCCGCGTCGCAGGAGGTCCTGAAAGGAGTTCGACAGGGTGATGAGGTTGTACCCCGCGGTCTGCACCATCTCCGCCGCCACTCGGACCACCTGCCCCGGGGTGAGAAGGCCGTCTCCGAGAAGCACCAGGGCCGCTTGGAAGTAATTGAAGATGGGCACCACCCGCGGCCCGTAGCGTCCGAAGTGGGCTGGGGGGGTCAGGCGGTCGAGCATGATGAAGATGCGGCGGACCGGGTCGGCCCGAGGCACGCGGTGCCAGGCGGCGAGAATGCGGGTGGCGTCGTCGGTGTAGACCTCGGCCGCTGACAGCAGTTGGGCCAGGACGGGCTCCCCCACCCGCCCGGCCACCAGGTCCGCATACAAGGAGTAGATGAAGGCGTCCGCCTCGGCGTCATCGCCGAACAGCACCTCTTCGGCATCCACCGGCGCTCGGGCCCGCGACTCCAGCAGCACCGGGAGCTTGTAGCCAACCTGGCCGCGCAATGCGCGGAAGCGACCCCGGAGCAGGTTGCTCACGTTGTCCTTGAGCACCAACTCGTCCCACTCCACCCCATCCAATTTCAGTTTTTCTTCGAGCACCCGCCGCATCTGAGTGGGGCTTCCAGAGATGATGCTCAGCCGTGAGTCGCCACTGGCCCCGAGTTCCCGAATGAGCGCCGCCGCCCCGGGAACTGCTGTCTTCTGGCTGGCCTTCTGAAGCGCCGTGCGCACCAGCTGCCGAAGCGAGTCGAAGTCGGTCTGCAGGTACGTCTTGTCGAGGTCCCAGCGGTAAATGCGACGCGCTGGGTGAGGGTCGATGCGGTCCGGAAGGCTCACCTCAGCCCTGCCTGGATTGCCTGCGCCAGGTCCGAGGACACTGCTTTGGCTGCCACTTTCCCTGCGTTGGCGATCGCCCGAGAGCGGCTGCGACCGTGCGCCTTGATGAAGAGCCGGTCAAAGCCAAGCACCGGCGCGCCACCGTACTGCTGCCAATCGGTCAAGTCCTTGAGTTGATTCAACCCGTTGGCGAGCATCCACAGCCCAACTCGCCAGCGCAGCCGGGAGGCGTAGGCGTACCGCGCAAGCTCCACCACCGTCTCCGAGACGCCTTCCAGCATCTTCAGACAGACGTTGCCCACGAAGCCGTCGGTCACGACCACGTCCGCGGTCCCCTTGGGAATGTCCACGCCCTCGATGTTGCCGACGAAGCGCACGCCGGCGTGGTGGGCGAGTTTCTGATTGGCCTCCACCACCCGGGGAGGACCCTTCATCGCCTCGGTGCCATTGGAGAGCAGGGCGACAGTGGGGCGGGGGTTTTTGCTGATGATGCGGGCGTAGGCCGAGCCCATCACCGCGAAGGTCACCAAGTCATCCGCGGTGGCGTCCACGTTGGCGCCCACGTCGAGAATCAGGCTGAAGGGGTCTTGATGCTCGCCGTGGCCGGTGCGTGTCGGATACACCGAGGCCAGCGCAGCACGCCGCACTCCCGACAGGAGCCGGAACGTCCGGGCCGCCGCGAGCACGCCGGCCCCGGTGTTTCCGCAGCTGACCAGCGCGTCTGCCTCACCGTCCGCTACCAACCGGGCAGCCACCAACACCGAGGCCTCGGGCTTGTCCGCCAGCGCAGCCGCTGGCTTCTCGTGCATCGCCACAAAGCTCGGAGCGTGGTGAACGCTGATGCGCTCGCCGTGGTGGCGCGTGTTGGCCAGCGCCTGGTCGATGACCTGAGCATCCCCCACCAAGAGCGCGTGGATATACGGAGCCTCGAGGCTGAGCAGCGCCGCACCCCGGACGACTTCGAGCGGGCCGTGGTCTCCGCCCATCACGTCGAACGCAATGGTGGTCGCACGCTGGGCCATTCCGGGGCAGACCTTACCCTGGCCCGGGCGGGCGGCGGCTACTGCGTTCCGGTGACTTGGCGGTTGGCGGTGCTGCGGTCCACGCACCCCTTGGTCAGGGTGTACTCGTAGGTGCCAAGCTCGTCCCGCCAGTACTCCCCTTGGAACGGCCAGTAGAGCTGGTCGTCGGCCACTGCCACCGAGTAGCGGTACTGCTTGACGATGGCCTTGCGGCCCCCCGCCTGGAGCTGCTCCTCGAGGAACTCCTTCTCCTTGCCGGTGGTCTCGAATTTGATGCGCTCGCCGTTGCCGAGCAGGGTCCGCAGGTTGGCCAGCTCCAGCTCCAGCTTGCCCCGGGCCATCACGCCGGCGCGGGTGACGAGCTGTTGACGCTCCTTGGTCAACCGCTCCTGGAGGTGCCGCGCCAGCTCGGAGCTGCGGAAGGCGGTGCCGCGAGCGGCGATGAGGTCGATCTCCTTCTCGACCTCGAGGATGGCGTCATTGGTGTTCTTGAGCTCACGGTCGGTCAAGGCGAGCTTGAGCACCCGCTCGAGGATGGCATCTGGCCCAACTGCGGGCCCCGCGCGCACCTTGCTCTGCACGTCCGCTAGCACCTGGTAGTACTGCGAGGCGGCCATGTCCTTCTGCACCAGCGTCTGGAGCTCGTCGTAGACTGGCTTGTAGCGACGCTCGAACTCCTGAAGGATGGCCGACGACTCGCGATAGCGGCAATTCTCGTAATAGACGACCGCCTTGAGCAGCAGCGCTTCCGGGAAGTACTCGTCGCGGAAGAAGGGGCTGCTCAGGGTGACGAGATTGCCGAGCGCCTGCTGGTAAAGGCCAATGCGGTAGTTCGCCCAGGCGGACTCGAAGAGCGCTTCCAGCCACTCCGGGCGACCGCGTTCAATCTTCCCGTAGTAGTAGATGGCGTACCGGTTCTGCCGCGCGGCGTAGTGAATCCGCGCGAGGTCCATGAAAGCCAACTCCCGGACCATCTCGTTGCTCCGGGCCTCGGGCGAGGTGGAGTCCCCGCTCGGCCGGGTGAGGCGGACCACGTCCTTGAGCGCTTCCAGGGCGGCGGCCTGGTTGCCCTCGCGGTCGTAGATGACGCCCTCCAGGAACCTGGTGCGGGCGTAAAAGGCGTCACCTCGCGGCACCTTCGCCGCCAGGCGGTGGGCCTCCTGGAAACTCTTGGCGGCTTCCGCCTTTTGGTCCACTTGGTCGAGCGCGCGGCCGCGGACAAACTCGTAGCGGGCCAGGAGGTAATAGAACTCGTTCCGGTACGGCTCGGGCCACTGGGCGTTCGCATAGCGCGCTACTTCATCGAGGATGATGGACTCGTTGGTGGTCTTGCGGCCGATGAAAAAGAGCCATTCGAGCGACTTGGAGAAGAAGCGCGTCTGCTCTCCGTGGCTCAGAATCTGACTGAACTCGCCGAGGGCGGAATAGTAGAGGCCCATCCGGTAGAGCGTCTTGCCCAGCAAGTACTCGGACTCCAGCTGGAGCGGCGCCATTTTCGGGTCGTTGATGAGGTCCCACGCGGCCAGGGCCGCTTTCTCGTATTCCTTGGCCACGAACTCGGCATTGGCCGCTTCCAGCCGCTGACGGTCGGCCGTCTTCCCGGTGACGTCGAGCGCCTCAAAGGTGGTGGTCGGCGCGGTGGCCCGCTTCCCGGCTCCCGCCCCGGGTGGAGGCGGCATGGGAAGGTCCCGGGCGCTCTTCGGTGGCGCCGGGATCGGCTGAGTCAAGTCGACGCCCAAGCTCGGCGCCGGGGGCTGGGGGGGCGGCGGGGGAGTCTGCGCCTGGGCCAAAACCACCCGGCTGGCAGTGGGCCCCGCCCCGACGGCGAGCGCCTTTTTCGCCGGCGTCGCCGAGGCTGAGCCCGGTCCCTCAACGCTTTGCGCCCCGGTCGGGACGGAGGTGAGCAGAAAGCCGAGGATGGCGGCGCGGATGGAAGGCAGCATGCCCTGGCTACCCGTCATGGAAGGTGGTCGGGAAGAAGAAGCCAATCCCGACGTCGATGAAAAATTGGTTTTGCACCGCTGTCCCGCCCACCGGTGGGGGCGACTTCTCGCCGTAGATGTCGTCCCGGAGCTCCAGCCGCAGCGTCATCCACTTGTTGAAGAAGAACCGCATGCCGATGCCGACCTCACCTCCGACGGTGAAGTAGTTGTTGCTGCCGGTCAGGCCGCTCGACGGCGGCCCGGCGTAACTCACCAAGGCCGGGCCGAGGATGCCGTAGAGGTCAAAGTGCAGCACCCACTCGGCGAAGAGGTTGAACTTGCCGTAGATGGGAGTCCACTGGACATCGAGCGCGCCGAGGAACTTGATTTGGCCAGTGCCCTTCCCGTTCAGCTCGTCGTAGGTGGGGGAGCGGCACCCTCGGGTTCCTCCGGCTTCGACGTTGACCGTGCAGATTTGCGCTGAACCCGAAACGGCGTCGACGGCGTAGCCGGCGCGAAGCATCGCCCCGAGGGTGTCGTTGAAGTTGTAGGTGAGGCTGAGCTCGAAGACGTATTTGGTGAAGAAGGGGTCCCGAAAACTGAACGCCACCGAGGGCACCAGCTCCCACCGCTCCTTGAGGAGGAAGACGTGGCGGATGACGGGAGGGATGCGGTCCTTGAGCGGGCCGACGTCTCGGTCGAGCAACGAGGTGTCGCCGCCGCCTTCTTCGGGTGAGGCCGGAGCGCTCTGCGCGAGCGCTGCTGCGGGCAGCGCCAGGACGACGAGCAGGAAGAGCAGGCGGCGCATCACTCCGACTCCCGCCCGGTGGACTTGAATGGGAAGAAGAATGACAGGCCGGCGTTAATGGTGAGGAGGTTCTGAATCGCCCCCAGCGTCGTTCCCGCCGGTGTGTCGCCATAGCAGGTGTCCACCAGCGAGACGTTGACGCTCAGCCAGTCGGTGGTGATGAAGCGCATCCCGACGCCGAATTCACCGGCGAAGGAAGGACCCCGTTTCGGGCCATTCGGCTGGAGTGAGTCGACCGGCGTAGGCGACGTCTCGGTCCAGACCACGCCCAGGCCGGCCAAGAGGTAGACGTCGAAGTGGAAGATGGAGTTGAAGATGTTTGCCTTGCCGTAAATCGGGCTCCATTCCGCATCGCCGAGGAGGGACCACTGCGGCACCGAGTAGTAGATGCGGCTCTGGAAGATTTGCTTAGCGATGGTGACATCGTTCGTCGGGTACACCTGGTACCAGCTCCCGTGCACGGACAGGCCCAGCGTGTCGGCCAAGAAATATGTCCCACGCAGCGAGATGCCCCACTTCGTGTAGTACGGGTCGTTGACCGCGATGAAGATGGAGGCGGCGAGCTCAAACCGGTGGGCCTTGAGGAAGACCTTCCGCTGGATGCTCTTCACCAAGTCGTCCTGGGTGAGGTCGGCCTCGTCCAGGGGCTGCGCCTCCTGCGGGGGCCCTGGCTTGGCCACCGGGACATCCGCTTTTGGACTTTCCTGGGTGAGGTCGAGCCCTAGCCCGGGAGGGGTGGGCGGCTGAGCCGGGGCCGGGGGGGGCGCCGGAGGCGACTGCTGGGCCCACGCGGCCGGTGCCAGCAGAAGGAGACACGTCACCGCTGCCAGGCGTCGCAAAGTCTGGAGTCTCCGTCCGAGGGGGCCGTGGTCGAGACGCTGGGTGTGGAGCCGTCGGGCGAACGTCTGGCGCGGAAGTGTACCCGTGCTCGCTGACCCCAGCAATTGCATTCCCAGCTCCGCTGGCCATTCGGGTGGTGGGATGTCGGTGCTGCTCTACGTTCGCGGCGGCGCGCGCCGGTCTGCTACTATGGAGGGTTGTTTCTGGCCGGGGACTCCGCCCCCTGCCCAGACTCCAAAAGGTCACCCTCACGCATGCTGCGCCACCTCCTGCTCGGTGCCATCCTGTTCGGTGCGACACTGTTCGCCTGCTCCACCAGCACCGACCTCGGCGCGCCCTGTACCCCGGTGAAGGCTCTCCCCGATGGTGGAGTCGGCTACGTGTTGGTGGGGGACCTCTCAGCAGGCAAGGACTTCGTCAGCTTCGGCGCCACCGAGTGCTCGGACTTGGTGTGCGTGGTGGACCAGGGCTCGGCCAGCGTGCAGCTCTCGCAGGCGCAGCGTGACGCCGGCACCTCGCTGGGTAGCCCAGCCGTCGGCTATTGCTCGACGGCCTGCGTGCAGGGAAACGACTCTACCTGCTCACCTCAAGCAGACAACATGCAGGACCAGCCGGGACTGGCGATGACCTGCCGGGAGTTGCTGCTCGACCCAGCCCTTATCGCGGAAATCTGCCAAAACCCAGTCAAGTGTGAGCAGTACTTCGGAAGCAACCGCTCCTCCTTCTTCTGTGCCCGCGGCGCTCCTGCCGACGGCGGGAGCTGACAAGGCCCGTCAGGCGCTGCCGAGGGCAGGCTTAGGGCTGCCCCACCCGCTGCAGAAGGGGGCCTTCCATTTCCGCCCGAGCACCGGGCAACACCCCCGCCTTTTCCGTCCACCCCCCAGCCACCTCGAGCACATACACCGAGGGTTTGCCAACGCTGCGGCGGTCCAGCGTCTGGGGCTCCGCCTGGGCGACGATGCCCACGACTTGTCCGCTGTGGTCTAGGAAGAGCATGTCCAAGGGCACCAGGGTGTTGCGCATCCAGAAGCTGTGCTCCTCTTCCGATGGAAAAATGAAGAGCATCCCGGTTCCGGCAGGGACAGAGGTACGCCACATCATCCCCCGAGTCCGTGCCGCCGGGGTGTCGGCAATCTCCACCTCCACCGGGTGCACTCCGCCATAGGCGTCGTGAAGGACGACCTGCCCGCGGTCCAACGGCCTGCCCACCCAGGCCTGGGCGGTGACGTCACTGGCCATTGGCGGCGGCGGCTGGAGCGGCGTGGGGGCCCGCCCGGTACAGGCCAGGGCGAGCAGCAGCACCTTTGGCGCTCTCACGGCTTAACCGTCTTGTTCAACAGCTTTCCGGTGAGCTCGCGGCCGAGCGAGTCCGTCATCAACCGCTCGACCAGGTCCTCGAAGGAGAAGCGCTGCGCATCGTCGTTGTAGACGAACCGGATGCCCATACCGGCATCGTCCACGTCTCCTTGCGACCAGACGACTTCGCCCAAGAGCTCGAACGGTTCGGCCCGGGTGGGGACTCCCAGCTTGAAGAGGAAGCGGGTCCCTACCGGGAGCGGCTTCCGCGTCCTGATGAAGGTGCCCCCCTTGGAGATGTTTTTCGTGTAGTCGGCGAAGAAGCTGTTCAGCTTCTTGTAATCGACCCGGAGCTCGATGGGTGCTCGGGGGTGAACGCGGCCGTCGCTCTTCGGTTCCGTCATCGGAGGAAGGCCGAGTATAGGGGACTCGATGGGCCGCGTCGTCACCCTTGCTCTCGCAGTGCTCCGCCGGCCCTCCGGCTGGCTGGCGATGGGCGCCGTGGCCGGCCTCGGCTCGCTGTTGCTCCTGCTGCCTCTCTTCGGTCAGCCGGGACTGGAGCTGGCGCTGGGGGTGAGCGCGCTTTTGACGGTTGGGGGGATGGCCCTCGGCGTGACCGCCGCAGCCGAGGCACGCAGGCCCCAGCGTCCTCGCATTCCACGGTTGGCGCCCTCCGGGCCGGTGGGGGCCGTCTGCGCTGCCATTGGCGCCGCCTTCCTCATCGGGACGGCCGCGGCAGCCATCCCCTTTCTCGGAGCGGTGGCCTTCACTGCCCTCTTCACCCCCTGCAGCCCTTGGGCCCAAAGCATCCTCTACCCACTCTTGGTGCTGCCCACTGCCCTCCTCGCCGCAACCACCGGCGTCTTCGCACGGACGCTATTCCCCAGCCGACTCGGAACGCTGGCCGTCTGCCTGGCCATGTTTCTCGGCTCGCTCGCCTGGACGGCCTGGCCCATCGCCGCTGGGCCCCAGGTTTTCGCCTACAACTTCTTTCTGGGGTGGTTCCCCGGGCCGCTCTACGACGAGGCGCTTCACGTCTCGGGCGCGCTGTTGTGGTTCCGGCTGGAGAGCGTGCTCTGGGCGACGCTCCTCGGGCTCGCTGCGACGATGCTCTTTCAGCCCGCCGGACAGGCGTCGGCCGCCGGACGCGGCCGCGTCCTGCCAGCGCTCGGGCTGACGTTGCTTGGCATCCTGGTGTTGGAGCTCAATGCAGTGGAACTCGGCTTCCGAGCGAGCGACGCCCGGGTGCAGCAGGTGCTGGGCGGTCGGGCCGAGACAACGCACGCCGAGCTCTTCTTCCCCGCGGAGAAGCCCGAGGAGCAGGTCGACCGCCTGCGTCGCGACGTGGAGTTTCGCTGGCAGCAGGTGGCCGAGTTTTTGGGCGGGGCCCCCTCCGGGAAGGTGCGCGTTTACGTCTTTCGCTCACCCGAGGAGAAAGAGCGTCTGGTGGGCGCCTCTGGCACCCAATTCACCAAAGGCCTGGCGCTCTACCTTAACGACGCCCCCTTCCCCAACCCGGTGCTGCAGCACGAGCTGGTCCACGCCCTGGCCAGCCGCTTCGGCAAGGGACCTTTTGGAGTCACCGTCCGCCTGGGGGTGATTCCGGTGATGGGAGTGGTGGAGGGTGTGGCGGAAGCCCCCCAGCAGACGCGCGGGGACCTCACCCTGCACGAGTGGGCGGCGGGCATGCGACGCGAGAAGCTGATGCCCGACGTCCGGGAGCTCTTCCGCCCCGAGGGCTTCTACCTGAGCGCTCCGGACCGGGCCTATACCGCCGCCGGCAGCTTCATCCGATGGCTGCGCGATAGTTACGGCACCGCCAAGCTGCAGGCGCTGCTAGCCCACGCAGACTTTCAGGGCGTCTACGGACAGTCCCTGGATGCTCTGGCCACCCAGTGGGAGCAGATGCTCGACGGCCTCCAGCTCGACGACCGCACCATCAACCGAGCCTTCAGTCGATTCCGGCAGGGAAGTGTCTTCGCACGGCCGTGCGCCCGCGAGGTGGCCGGACTCGCCTCAAAAGCCGCTCAGGCCAACCCGCTTCGCGCCCTGGAGCTCGTTCGCCGCTGCGTCGCACTGCAGCCCGAGGAGCCCTCCTTCGCTCTTCAGGAGGCCTCTGCGCTGCAGCGGCTCGGCCGGCTCTCGGAGGCCAGCCAAGTGCTGCTACGGCTGCAGAGCCGGGTGGAGGGGCTTCCAGCCCTGGAAGTGGAAGCTGGACTGGCACGGGTGCGGCTCGCCTTCCTCTCTGGGGAGTGGAACGACGCGACGGCACTGCTCGAGCAGCTGGCCAGTGCTAAGCCCGGACTCAACCTCGAGCGGCAGGTGGCCGTGTGGCGCGCGGCGGAAACCGCCGGCCAGGCCGGGAGGATGGTGATGGCCTACCTGGTACGGCCCGACGAGCTGCGCGAACTCGGGCTACAGCGGGCCCTGGCTGCGGCACCGGAGCAGCCCTTGGTGCACTATCTGCTGGCTCGGCGCCTTCTGGACCTCGGAGCCCCGGCGGCAGCTGGAGCACATTTGCGCACCGCGCTGGCACTCGGGCTTCCCCCGCCGGTGGACCGCGAGGCCTGGCGGCTGCGCGTCTCGGCCGACTACCTCGCCGGCGACTGTGGGGCCGTGGCGGACGACGCTGGCCAGCTGCCAGACTTCGGGCCGGGGCTGCGTGCCGAAGTGACGGAATGGCAGGCGCGCTGTGCGTTTGATGTCAAGACGTTCAAAGGTCCGCTGGTGCCGGCGGACCCTTTTCGCTAAGGGTCCACGCCCGCATGCGCTTCGAGACACGAGCTTTTTTGGACGGAACTGTCGACGAGGTCGAGCGGGCGATGCTCGACGCCCGGTATCTGGACTATCTCTTGCATCAGCACGGGGTCTTGCTCGAGGTGCAGCTCCTGGACAGAACAGACGAGGGGGCGGTGGTGCGTCGCCGCGTCCGCTATCGGCCAAAGCCAGTCATCGCCACGGTGGGGCCGAAACCGGTCCCGCCGGAGTGGTTCGCCTTCATCGAGGAGTCCACCTACGACCTGACGCGCCACGAGCTCCGCTTCACCAACGTGCCGACGAGCGCCAAAATCAGCCGCCTCTTGGTAAACACCGGCACTCTCCGCCTGCGCCCGGCGGGCACCCGGTGCGAGCGCATCCTGGAGGGAGAAATCAAACTCTCCCTCCCCTTCTTCCTCAAGCCCCTGGCCATGGTGGGCGAGCGTCTCATCCAGGCCGAGGGGCTGAAAATTGTCGATGCCGAGGCGCCCGTTCTCAATCGCTTCATACAAGACGTCCTCCGTCCGGCGGGGTCGGCGTGAGCAGGCTCTCGGTTCTGCTGCTCGCGGCCACCGTCGGTTGCGCGGCGCATAAAATCCCGGGAACCGACATCGACGAGACGGCCGACGCCGACGCCATCATCGAGGTGGTTGGCAAGTACAACGCCGCCGTCGACGCCCAGGACGCCGCGGGCCTGCTCGCCCTCGTCGACACCAGTTTTTACGACGACGCCGGGACGCTCACGCCCGAGGACGACCTCGACTACGCGGCCCTGAAAACCAAGCTGCCGGCGATGCTCCAGAAGTTTCAGGACGTCCGCGTCAAAATCACGGTGAAGACGCTCAACATCCAAGGTGACAAGGCCTCGCTGGTCTACAACTACGTGCTGACGTTTCGCATCGGCCAAAAGGTGACGACCGAGTCGGACATCAAGCGGATGGACTTCAAGCGCGTCAACGGAGTCTGGAAAATCGTCAAGGGCGTCTAGCAGGTCCCCCGGGGACGGGAAGCTCACTCCAACGGAGTGACGGACGCCTCCACCACCCGCCATTCACCGTGCTCGTCGGCGAACAGAGCCTCGACGTGAAACTGTCGAAGCTCCGCCTCGGTGACGGCTGCCAGTCCTGCGCCCCCGGCTCGGGCGGCCGCGACCCGCCCCACCCAACGTAGCCGCCCCTCCGGCTCGCTCTGCACCTCCGCCTGCAGCGTCACCACCTTGAGGCCGCCGCCCCGCAGCACCTCTGCCAGCACCAGCCGCCGGAGCTCGGAACGGTCGCCGAGGGTCGACGAGTGGAACTGCTCGGACACATGGTCGAGCACGAGCGAGGCATCTCGCCCTTCGAGGCCGTGCCCCATCTCCTGAACCGCAGTCCGCACCGCCTCCTCGGGCGAGGACGCATGAGGCCAGAGCGCATAGGCGCCTCCCGCCAACCCGAGTCCGACCAACCCAAGAGCGAGCGAGCGCCGCATTTCGCCGAGCATGCCCCGGAAGGCACCCCGTCGCGCTAGGGTGTCCCGCCAACCATGGCGCCCAGTTCGAAAAACGCCCGACAAGTCGCGAAAAAACGCAAGGCGCCCGTCCGCCGGCGAAAGGCGACGGTGCGCGGACTGGCCGCTGGCCAGTTGCTGGAGGACGTCCCAGAGGAGGCTCGGGCGCTGGCGTCGGCCATCACTGCCGACGGAGGAAACCCGCTCCTCGCCTACCGAGACCCGTTTGGTGGCCACGGGGTAGTGCTGGCGGCCCTTCCCCTCGGCAAAGTCCAGCCCACTCCCTACCAGCGCGACCTCTCCGAGCCACATGTGCGCCGGTTGGCTTCGGCGATGACGCGGGTGGACCGCTTCCTCGACCCGATCATCGCGGTTCGCCAGGACGGGCAGTATTGGACGCCCAATGGGAACCATCGCCTGGCCGCAGCCCGTTTCCTGGGAGCGCAGTCCGTGGTGGCCCTGGTGCTGCCCGAGCCGGATGTGGCTTTCCAGATTCTCGCCCTCAACACTGAGAAAGCACACAACCTCAAGGAGCGCTCCCTGGAGGTCATCCGCATGTTGCGAGGCCTCGCCGGCAGCCGCGACGGCACCGAAGTGGACGTGTCTCCGTTGCTCGAAGAGCCGGCTTTCGCCACGCTCGGCGCCGCCTATGAGAAGCGGCCTCGGTTCTCCGGCGGCGCCTACCAGTCCATCGTCAAGCGCATTGATGGGTTCCTCGACGAGCCGCTGAAAGAGGCGCTTGCCATCCGCGAGGAACGCGCGGACGCGTTGCTCAAGCTAGACGATGGGGTGTCGGCGGTGGTCGAGCGTCTCAAGGCGCGTGGGCTGACCAGCCCTTACCTCAAGGCCTTCGTGGTGGCTCGCATCAACTACCTCCGCTTCGTGAAAACGGCACCAGAGTTCGACAGCGCGCTGGAGAAACTGACACGGGCGGCGGAGCGTTTCAGCGCAGACAAAGTGCGACAGGAAGACGTCCGGGCCTCCGGTCCCCCCGACGCCGTCGACGAAGGCTAGACTGCAGCAAGTTCCATGGCCAACACCACCGTTCTCGTCGTCGATGACGACCGCGCCAATCTCGATTCAGTGGCGCGCATTTTTCAGCACGAGGGCCTGGCCACGCTCACCGCCTCCGACGGCGAGGAGGGGTTGACGCTGCTGCGGCGGCCCGAAGTCGGAGTTCTGGTGACGGACTTGATGATGCCCGGTCTCGACGGCCAAGAGCTGCTACGGACAGCGCGCTCGATGCGCCCCGACGTCGAGGTGGTCCTGATGACCGCCTACGGGACGGTGGAGGCCGCCGTCTCGGCGATGAAAGACGGTGCCTACGACTTCATCACCAAGCCGCTCAAGCGCCACGCGCTGGTCAAGACTGTCCACCGGGCGCTGGAACACCGCGCCCTGATGGCCGAGAACGAGGCCCTCAAGGCGCGCCTGGCAGACCTCGGTGCTCCCGGTGGGCGGACGCTGATTGGGCAGTCGCCTGCCTTCCGGGCGCTGATGGAGACGCTGCGCCAAGCCGCTGCTGCGCAGGCCACGGTGCTCTTGGTGGGTGAGTCTGGAACCGGCAAGGAACTCGCCGCCCGGGCCCTGCACGAGCTGTCGCCCCGGGCGAGTGGGCCGTTCGTCGCCGTGAACTGCGGAGCGATTCCGGAAACTCTGCTTGAGGCTGAGCTATTCGGCGTGGAAAAGGGGGCCTTCACCGGGGCTTTGGCCCGGCGCGAGGGGCGATTCGAGCGGGCACACGGCGGAACGCTTTTTCTCGACGAGGTGGGCGAGCTGTCCCTCAGTGCTCAGGTGAAGCTGCTGCGGGTGCTCCAAGAGGGGGAGATTGAGCGCCTTGGCGGCTCGGGCCCAATCGCCGTTGACGTCCGGGTGGTCTCGGCAACACGGCGCGAGTTGCCGCGGGAGGTGGCGGAAAGCCGCTTCCGGGAGGACCTCTATTACCGGCTGAATGTGGTTGAAGTCCGCATCCCCCCGCTCGCGTCGAGGCGCGAGGACGTACCCCTTTTGGCTGACCACTTTCTGCGCCGCTTTACGGCCAAGAACGCCAAACCCATTCGCGGGCTCTCAGCTGAGGCGCTCCAGGCGTTGGAGGACTACGCCTGGCCCGGCAACGTCCGTGAGTTGGAGCACGCCGTGGAACGGGCCGTGGTTTTGGCCCGAGGCGACGTGCTCGAAGTCGCCGACTTTCCTGAATCCGTCCGCACCGGCCCCCGCGGGGCGGCCGGCCAGGTCATCATCCCCATCGGCACGCCCATGGAGGAAGTGGAGCGGAGGCTCATCCACGAGACTCTGCGGCATACCGGGGGGGACAAGACGATGGCCGCTCGGCTGCTGGGCATCGCCGCGCGGACCATCTACCGCAAGCTCGAACGCGCCCGAGGCGACGACTCCGACGAGCCGTGACAGGCCGTCCGGCGTTCACGCCGGAGCGAGTGACAAAATGTCCTAAACCCGGTTTTTTGGTGCGCGTTGCGCTCCGGCAAGGCGGAAGCCGGGCTGGCATCTGGCTTGCTGTAGCTAGCCACCGGTGCCTACCGAACCGCTAGAGCTGCTGTTCCGAAAGTACTTCTGGGCAATCCAGCTGGCTTGCATTGCGACCGCAGCACTGCTGGCCGCGAAAATCGTCAACCTCTTCGTTGAGGGGGCCATCCGGCCGAACAGCCCCTCTCCGTTGGCCCTGGCCACCCGGCCGGCCACGCCTAGCCAGCTGGCTTCGGTGCTGGACATGGAGCAGCTCGCTCGTCTCACCGGGCTCGTCCCCGTGGTGGAGCCGAGCGTGGAAGCGCCCAACAGGGCCGACGTGGGCTCCGAGCCGGTGCGTACCTCAATGCGACTGAAGCTGCTTGGCACCTTGCGTGCCGGGCAGCCGGAATGGTCGCTGGCCTCGATTTTGGACCTGGGCGGCCAAAGGAGCCAGACGGTCATGGTGGGGGACCGACTGCTGACCGCGACAGTGCTGGACATCCTGCGCGAGCGGGTCATCGTCCTGAATAACGGCCGGCGGGAGTACGTGAGCGCGGATACCGGTGATGCGCCTGGCCTGCCCACCACCACCAAGGTGACCGAGCCGGTGGGCGCCTGGGGAGCCGGCATCAAGGCTTTGGACGCGAACAATTTCGAGGTGCCCCGCTCCGAGGTGGACCGGGCCATCAACAACCTGAACGACCTTGCCATGCAGGCCCGCTTGGTGCCGGCCTTCAAGGACGGTGCGCCAGAGGGCTTCAAGCTCTTCTCCATTCGTCCGGACTCCCTGTATTCGAAAATCGGCATTCAAAACGGGGACGTCATTACCCGCATCAACGGGTTGGACATGAACGACCCGGCAAAGGCGCTGGAGGTCTACACCAAGCTCAAAGACGCTCCGCGCATCGACGTCGACGTCGACCGAAACGGCACCATCACGCGGATGACCTACAACGTCCACTGACACCCTTTGGTCCGCCGGTCGCGGGCCCCCCACTGCGAAATGAACGTCCTCCTCCAGAGCTCTCTGCTCCTCCCGCTGCTGCTCGGACAGTTTCAGGGCGCTGGCCCCGCCGCAGACGGAGGTGTGGCAAAGGGGTCTACGGTTCTCTCTACGCCTGGCGCCTCGCCGCCGGCCATGGGCCAACCAGCTGCGGCGCGGGGCAAGGCGACCGCCACGCCAGGCGATGGTGCGCAGAAAGCGGCGGCTCCGGCGGCGCCCGCCCGGCTCACGCCGAGTTGCAGCGAGGTGCGAAAGAACGCGCGCTTCAACGTCTACTTCGAGAAGGTGGACATCGAGAAGCTGGTGCAGACCGTTGCTGATGCCACCTGTAAGACGTTCATCCTCGGCGAAAACATCAAGGGGAAAATCTCCGTCATCGGTCCGGACAACGGCAAGGTGGAGGTCACCGCCGATGAGTTTTACGCGGCCTTCCTCGCTGCGCTCGACGCCAACAACCTAGCGCTCGTCCCCTTCGGCAAGTTTTCGAAAGTCGTGGAGAAAGCGAAAGCAAAGCAGAGCGACATTCCCACCATCACCGACGGCAGCTCCGAGTACACCACCAACGAGCAGATGATTACGCGTCTGTTCAAGATCCGCTACGTGGAACTCGACCCGCTGCGGAACGTGGTCCAGCAACTGGTTAGCCCCGGTGGGGACAGCATCGTCTTTCAGCCGGACACGCTCATCGTCAATGACTTGGGCGGCAACATGCACCGCATCGAGCGCATCGTCGAGCAACTCGACATCCGGAACGCGAGCGACGAGATGCGCATTGTGCAGATTCGGTTCGCCCTGGCCTCTGATGTGGCCAACACCATTCAGAAGCTGTTTGAGCAGAAGGGCCGGCCCGGGACCCGGCCCGCGACGCTGCCCATCCCGGCCAACACACCCCCGGCGCCCGCTTCCGCCGCTGGCGCCCCCAGCCCGCAGGGCACCCCGGTGACGCTATCCATCATCATCGCCGACGAGCGCACCAATAAAGTCATCATCGTCGCCAGCGCGAGCGCCAACGAGCGCATCAACGGCATCATCCGCGAGATCGACGTCCCCGTCTCCGGCGCAGGGCGCATCAACGTCTATTCATTGGCCAATGCCACGGCGGAGGACCTGGCCGCGACGCTTCAGGCGCTCGCGCAAGGCACGGCAAACCGTCCGCGGAGTCCGGCTGGGGGAAACGCGCCGCCCGGAGTTAATGCCCCGGCAGCCGCCCAGCGCCCGGCCGGCGCCTCCGGCGTGGCCGCCACCGAGCTCTTCGCCGGAGAGGTGAAAATCTCGCCGGACAAGGCAACCAATAGCCTGGTGGTGGTGGCGAGCCAGAACGACTACCGCAACTTGGTGCACGTCATCGAGAAGCTTGACCTTCCGCGGCGCCAGGTCTTCGTCGAGGCCGTCATCATGGAAGTCGACATGACTCGCGAAACGGATGTCGGTGTCGAGCTGCATCAGGGGTTTACCGTCAATACCTCGCAGGGTCAGGCCCTCGGCGTCGCCGGAACGAAGTACAGCGGCTCCACGCCGCCGTCCTTCTCCATCGCCAACCTCGCCAGTTACAACGGCTTCCTTGCCGGCATTCAGGGCCCGACCATCCCCGCCGCGACGGCGCTGGGGTTGAGCATCCCCTCCTTCGGCATCGTGATTCACGCGCTCCAGACCAGCGCTGGCGTCAATGTTCTCAGCACCCCACACTTGCTCACCACGGACAACGAAGAGGCCGAAATCACCGTCGGCCAGAACGTGCCATTTCAGGCCGGCTTCTCGCCTTCCTCGCTTCCCGGCGTCAACGCCTCCAGCGTGCCCGGCGTCGGGACCAGCAGCTTGGGCGCGGCCATCGGCGGCCTGGGCGCTTACTACGCCCCCATCAGCAGGCAAGACGTCGCACTCAAGCTGAACATCAAGCCGCAAATCAACGCCGCCGGAAACTACATCCGGATGGTCATCAACGAGTCGGATGAGGAAATCGTTTCCAACGACCCGGTCCTGGGCCCCACGCTGGCCAAGCGGACGGCAAAGACAACGGTCGTAGCCAAGGACCAGGAGACGGTGGTCATCGGCGGCATCCTGCAGGACCGAACCATCGAAAATACGTCGAAGGTGCCGGTGCTTGGCGACATTCCTGTCCTTGGCGTCCTTTTTCGAGAATCGACCAAGCAGACGATACGGACCAACTTGTTGCTCTTCCTGACGCCCTACATCATCCGGGATTCGAGCGATTTCCGACGCATTTTCGAGCGCAAGATGGCCGAGCGGCAGAAATTCGTAGAGGAGTTTTATGGCGAGCTTCCCCGTTATGAGGTCGCCGTGGATTTCGACCGCAAGGCGGGTCCGGTGGAAAAGATGAACCAGGCGTCGATTCAGGCACAGAAGCAGGAGGCCGGCATCGGCTCGCCGGGCGACCAGCTCATCAGTCCCGGACCTCCACAGCCCCTCTCCGTGCCGCCGCCGCCACCCTACTCCCCCCCGGAAACCGTTCCTCCTGCGCCGAGCGGGCCCCCTGCCTCCAACACGGAGGTGCCGGCAGCCCCGCCGGCTGCCGAGGTGCCGGCGACTGCCGCCCCCTCTCCTCCCGTCAACCCAGTCCCGGCGTCTCAGGCGCCGCCCTACGACCGGTCGATGCCCGAGCCCGCCTACCCGGCACCGACGACGCCCCCCAACCCCTAGCCATGCCAGACGCGCAAACCTCCCTCGTCCCCTCGACCGCGGCCGTTCCAGCCGCCACCAGCCTGGCCGGGCAGCTATTGGGGGAAATCCTCGTCGTCCTGGCGAAGCTCGATCGCGCCGCGCTCGCCGAAGCGCTCCAGGCGCAGTCCGACTCGGACCCCGGGCGCCTCGGCGAGCTCCTGGTGCAGCGACGGGCCGTCAGCCAGGAGGATGTTGCCCGAGCCCTGGCGGCGCAATTGGATTTACCGTTCGCTGCCCGCATCAGCGTGGAGCACGTCGATGTGGAGCTCGCGCGGGCAGTGCCCATCAACTTCGCCAAACAGTCGCGGATGTTGCCACTGCGGCGCGAGGAGGGTTGCGTCGTCTTGGCGGTCGCCGATCCACTGGATACCACCGCACTCGACCATGCGCGGATGCTCCTCGGCGCCTCGCTGCGCCCAGTGGTGGCATCGGCCGACGCGATTGTTGACGCCATCAACGTCGTCTACGACCGGGCGCTCAACGAAGCCGAGCAGCTGGTCGGCGAAATGGAGGCGCAGGACGACCTGGACTCGCTGGCTCACGAGTTGGAGGAGCCGCAGGACCTCCTCGAGGCAGACGACGAAGCGCCCATCATCCGATTGGTCAACTCGCTCCTTTTTCGAGCGGCCAAGGAGCGGGCCAGCGACATCCACATTGAGCCGATGGAGCGGGAGCTCATCGTCCGCTTCCGAATCGACGGCGTGTTGCATGAAGTCATCCGCCCGCCCAAGCGCTATCAGAACTCCATCGTTAGCCGCGTCAAGGTGATGGGGCAGCTCAACATTGCCGAGAAACGGCTCCCCCAGGACGGCCGAATCCGCATCAAGCTCGCTGGCCGCGACATCGACATCCGTCTCTCGACCATTCCCAACGTTTACGGCGAGCGCATCGTGATGCGCCTCCTCGACAAGACCTCGACCCTGCTCGACCTGAGTGAGATTGGGATGGACCGCGCCATCCTGACCCAGGTGGAGCAGGTGATTCGCCGTTCTCACGGCATCATCCTGGTCACCGGGCCCACTGGCTCGGGAAAGACCACGACGCTCTATGCGGCGCTGAGCATGATCAACACCCCCGACCTGAACATCCTCACGGTCGAGGACCCGGTGGAGTACCAGTTGCAAGGCATCAGCCAGATGGCCATCAACCCCAAGATTGGCCTCACCTTCGCCGCCGGGCTGCGGAGCTTCTTGCGACAGGACCCGGACGTCATCATGGTTGGTGAGATTCGCGACCGGGACACGGCTGAGATTGCCATCCAGGCCTCGCTCACCGGCCACCTCGTGTTCTCGACGGTACACACCAACGACTCTGCGGGAGCCGTGACCCGGCTGGTGGACATGGGAGTCGAGCCATTCTTGGTTGCCAGCTCGCTGACCGCCATTCTTGCCCAACGCCTGGTGCGACGGTTGTGCACGGCCTGTCGAGAGGCCCACGTCCCGACAGCCGAGGAGCTGGCCGAGATAGGAATGACGCCGGAACAGGTAGTGCGCGCAGGAAACCCACCGGTTTACCGGGCAGCGGGTTGCGCCACCTGTGGTCAGAGCGGCTATCGCGGGCGAACTGGCATTTACGAGTTCCTCCCGGTCGATGACGACATCAGGACATTGGCCATCAAGAACGTCGACTCCAACACCATCAAGAAGCAGGCAGTGAAGCGTGGAATGACCACGCTCCTCGACGACGGCGCGCGGAAGGTGCTCGCCGGTGAAACAACCATTGCCGAGGTTCTCAGCGTCACCCAGGAGGACCTGTAGGGCGCCCAAGTCATGCCGGTCTTCGAGTACAGGGGTCTCAGTGTCGCCGGGAAGCAAGTCACCGGCCTTCTGGAGGCCGACAGCAGCAAGTCGCTTCGAACGCAGCTGCGGAAGATGGACGTCTTTCTCACCGACGTCCTCGGGCAGTCGGAGGCGCGCACCGGTCGGAAAAATGCCGCCGACCGGCAAGTGCACTTCGGCCGCATGCTCCGCGGCCGAGTCACCACGGAAGACGTCGCCGTCATCACCCGTCAGCTCTCCACCCTGTTGCACGCCGGGGTGACGCTTGTGGAAAGCCTCGCGGCGCTGGTCGATCAGACGGAGAAGGAGCGGTTGAAGCGCGTTCTTTCGGACGTGAAGCAGCGAGTCAATGAGGGGAGTTCGCTCGCCGACGCGCTCGGCCAGCATCCGCGAATCTTCGGGAACCTCTATGTCAATATGGTCCGCGCCGGCGAGGCGTCTGGAGCTCTGGACGCCGTGCTGGCCAGGCTTGCCGACTTCACCGAGGGACAGGCAAAACTGAAGCAGAAGCTCATCGGCACGCTCATCTACCCAGCCATCATGACGGTCATCGGTGGCGGAATTCTGGTGATGCTGATGACAGTCGTCGTGCCAAAGGTGACGCGCATCTTCGAGACGATGCGTGCCACCTTGCCCTGGACGACTCGCTTGTTAATTTTCACCAGTAGCATCCTGTCGAGCTGGTGGTGGCTGATTATCCCCCTCGTGGTGGGTGGCTTCGTGGCGGCCGTGGCCTGGACCCGGAGTGCAAAGGGCCGCCCTCTTTTTGATGCCTGGATCCTCAAGCTTCCAGTGGCGGGGTCTTTACTCCGGATGCTGCTCGTCTCCCGCTTCAGCCGCACGCTGGCCACCCTTCTCAAGGCGGGCGTGCCCATGCTCACCGCCATGGACATCACCAAGAATGTCGTCACCAATACCGTGCTCGCCGGGGTGGTGGAAATGGCACGTGACGCCATTCGCGAGGGCGAGAGCATCGCCGGACCGCTCAAGCGCTCCGGCCAGTTTCCTCCCCTGGTTCACCACATGGTGGCAGTGGGCGAGCGCACGGGGCAGCTCGAGGAGATGCTGCTCAACGTGGCCGACAGTTACGAGACCCAAGTCAACGTTCGGCTAGGCGCGCTGACGGCACTCCTCGAGCCCCTGATCATCGTCGCGATGGGTGCCATCATCGCCTTCGTCGCGTTCTCCATTCTGATGCCAATTCTTGAGCTCAACACCACCATCCGGTGAGGGAAGTAGCTAAGGCGATGGACAGCAGTCTCGATCGGTGGGTTCAGCGGGTCACAGCGGCGGCGGTGTTGGCGCTCGCCTTGGCTCTCATCGCGGTCGGTTTCAACTATTACGGCCACGGAGCCCATTCTACCCCTGCGCAGAGGACGGAGGTTCGCTAGATGCGACGACTTTCTTGGCAACGCCGAGGTTCGGTGCGCGGCATGACACTGATCGAGATCATGGTGGTCATCACCATCATCGGGTTGATCGCCGCCGCCGTGACGGTGGCAGTCCTCCCACAGCTGCAGAAGGCGCAGATTGACCGCGCAAACCTGGACATCAAGAGCATCGAAGGCGCGCTCAAGCTCTACTACGCCAGAAAGGGCAACTACCCGGACACTGCCGTCGGGCTCAAAGGCCTGGTGGACCAGCAGATTCTGGACAAGGTGCCCCAGGACCCGTGGAACCACGACTACATCTACGTGCTGGAGCGCGGCAAGCCCATCATTACCAGTTACGGCCGAGACGGAGCCCCGGGCGGCGAGGGACCAGACGCTGACATCTCCAATCGTCCCGACCAGAAGCAACCATGACTGCTGAGACAGACCACGGCTGCAGGGCCTTCGTTTGCACTGTTGAGACGGACACCGGCCGACACCTGCACGCCCAGCTCCCGAGGACTGTCCAAACACTTTGCCCATGAGACGTCTCCGCCCCAGTGCTGGATTCACCTTGATTGAGGTGATGGTGGTCATTGCCATCGCCGCGATGCTTCTTGGCGCGGTGGTGGTGGGCATTGGCGCGCTCACCGGAGCACGGGCTCGCGCCACCCTCGGTGAGCTCGGTGGCGCGATGCGAGCCATGTACGACCGGGCTGCGCTCACAGGCCATACCTGCCGAATGGTGTTCGACCTACCGCCTGGCGACACGACTGGATTCACCTACCGCGCCGAGTGCGCGCCCCGCGCCGTCACCACCGGCGGCGACCGTGAGAAGGTGCTGAAGGACGACACCCAGGCGCGCGATGATGCTGCCAAGCGCGGCAACCGCGGAAGCTTCAACGCACGCAGCGGCTCCTCGCTGCTCGATGTCCTTTCTCGGGAGAAGGACCGAGTGGAGGCCGCGGCGAAGTTCTCGGTCTTCACCTCGCCAGAGGTTGAACCCCGACGCGTCTCCGGAGTGAAGCTCAGTGTCTGGACCCCGCACCAGCATCAACCCGCTCGAAGCGGCCTCGCCTACGTCTATTTCTTTCCCCAGGGCTCCGCGGAGCGCGCTCAGCTGACGGCGCGCCAGGGGAACAGCGTCTGGACGCTGACCGTGTCGCCGCTCACCGGCAACACCACGGTGGTGGACGGCGAGCCGGCCATTCCCAAGTCATGAAACAAGACGGCTTCACGCTTCTGGAAGTGGTTGTGGCGATGGCCATCCTCGGCCTCGCGCTGCTCGCCATCTTCGACCTCAACGCCGGGGCCGTGGCCAGCCACGCTTACGTGAAGCGCATCACCGTCGCCACCCAGCTTGCGCGCTCGAAGATGACCGACTTGGAACAGGAGCTCTACGACAAGGGCTTCGAGCTGGATGACGTCGAACGTTCGGGAGACTTCGCAGCTGAGGGCTGGAACGGGTTCACCTGGAAGGCGCGAATCCTGGCACCGCACACGGCCGGCGTCAGCGCAGACAAGCTGCTGGAGGCTCTCTTCGCCCTGCCGCCCGGGGAGGGCGGCGGACTGGCCTCCCTCTTCGCCCTGGGCGGCGCAGACGGCGGCCTCTCGGGACTGGCCTCGGCCTTCTCAGGAGGAGTGAGCAACTCGCCGCTTCCCCCGGGCGCCACCGGCCCCTCCGGGACGCAAGCGCTCGGCCCATTCGCCAGCCTGGCCCAGACTCAAGTGACACAGCTTCTCGACCAAATCCGTCGGGGGGTGCGCGAGGTCCGTCTCACCGTCTCCTGGAAAGACGGGACACGGACCGAGTCGCTCGACGTTGTGACGCACGTGGTCTCCCTGCTCCAGGGCTCTGACCGAAATGGCACCCCGGGCGTGCCTTTGGGGACGGGCGGCACAGGTGCCGTGCCAGGAAGCCCCAGTGCTTCGGCCGGGGCAGCTGGAACGGGCTTTGGCGCTGGCGCAGCCGGGACGGGCTTCGGCGCCGGGACCGGCGCCCGAAACCCGGTCTTCGGCACGCCCCAGGGGCCCCCGATTAATACCCAGCGCCCAGTGGGGCACTTCCAACCCTTCACCGTTGGAAAATAACCATGGCTCGGCGCGGCTTCACACTTCTGGAAATCATCGTGGCGGTGGCCATCACCGCGATGATTGGGGTCACCATTGCCACGGCCTTCAGCAGCGGCTTTCGAGCCAAGGAGCTGGTGGAGGGCGAGGCTGAGCAATACCGGGGGCTGCGGACTTCGATGGACAGAATGGTGCGCGAGATTGGTGCTGCCTTCGTCAGCGACCGATATGACCAGCGTCGTTACCGCGACCAAAACGACCGACCCACCAACTTCATCGGGACCCGCGAGAAACTGCTCTTTACCTCGCTCGCTCACCAGCGGCTCTATGCCGATGCCAAGGAATCCGACCAGATGGTGGTGGAGTACGAAGTGCGTGCCTCCACCAAGAAGGGCTCCCGAGCTCAGGACTTGATGCGCCGCGAGAACCCGAACCTCTATGGCGAAGACAAGATGGACCGCGGCGGAGTTGACGACGTACTGCTCGAGAACGTGAAGCGAGTGGAATTTTCCTACTGGGACTCGGACCAGAAGGACTGGGTCAACGAATGGGACACTCGCAAACTGGAGAAGAAGTCCATCCTGCCGACCCGGGTTCGCATCACCGTGGTGCGCGCTGACGAGAGCGGCCACGAGCAACGCTACACCACCGAGACACGCATCATGCTGAACACCGAGATTCCGAGATTCTGATGTCCAGACACCAAACACCGCAACGGGGCATGGCCTTGCTAATCGTCGTTGTGTCCATCGCCATCTTGGCGACGGTCGCGGCGGAGTTCGCTTATAGCTCTCGGGTGGACTTGGAGCTGGCGACGCATCAGCGCGACGCCCTGCGCGCTGAATATCTCGCCCGCAGCGGTCTGGGCATGGCCCGACTTCTTTTGCAGTTCCAGAAGCAGCTCGATGTCTCGATGCAAACCCTGACCTCCAGCATTCCAGGTCTCGCTGGGGGCAGCTTCAATCTGCAGCTTTGGCGGATGGCGCATATCGACTGTCAGACGCTGGGCAGGTTTCTACCCGACGGCGTAGACGCTGGCTTCGGAGCTCCGAAGAAAGCCACCGCTGACCCTCGCTTGGGCGACGGGCGGACATCTGCGCTGGGAACCGCTTTCATCGACTATGGGAGCTTTCGCGGCTGTTACGGAAGCATCATCGAAGACGAGGAAGCGAAGTTAAACGTTAACCAGCTGGACAGCCTGCTGACGGCCGGTGCAGGCGCGGCCGCGGTGCAGCGGCTCTACTTGCTGCTTACCGACAAGCGCTTCGAGTTCGTCTTCGATCGCGAAGATGCCAACCATGTGAAGATCGCCGCGACCGACGCACTCATCAACATCAAGGACTGGGCAGATTCGGACGACGTCGTCTCGGCACTCGCGGTGACCCCTGCCGGAGCCCAAGTGAGCGCCGGCTTCGCCGACGAGCCAGGTCTCTACAGCAAGTACCTTCCTCGTTACCGCCCGAAGAACGCATCGATGGACTCGTTGGACGAGCTGTATTTTGTCCACGGCATCGGCGACCGCTTCATGGCGGCGTTCGGTGACCGGCTGACCGTCTATCCTGACGTCAACGCACTGTTGAATGTAAACACCGATGACCCCATCGTCCTCGCCCTGGCAGTGCGCTCCGCGGCTGACCCAGCAAAGCCCGACGGGCGCCTCGCGGACCCAGTCTTCTTGGATAGTCTGGTGCAGAAGATTGCGGCTGCTCGCATTCTCAGCCCGATGGGGATGACTGTCTCCGACTTCATCAACGTGCTGGTGCAATCAGGCATCGCCGTAAACCCGCAAATTACCAGCAACCTCCAAGCGAATTCGTTTCTCGGCGACCATACCAAGACATTCCGGGTAACGGCCACGGGCGAGGTCGGCGACGTGCAGCGCACAGTCACCGCGGTGGTCCGCATTACCCAACCCCAGGACGGGCTAGGCCGACTGCTGTACTGGAAGGTGGACTGAGTTTCCCATGCCGCGAATCCTCGGTCTCGACTTGGGCAGTCACGCGCTGAAGGCGGTGTTGCTCGATGTGGCTAGGACCACCACCCTGGCCGGGTGGGCGGAGGTCCGCCGAGGCGACGGGACCGACCAGGAGTCGCTCCGGGCGGCGCTCGCCACCTTGCACGCCGAGCATCCCTGGCAAGTGGACCAGGTGGTGGTGGCCATGCCTGGCACCTCGGTGGCTACCCACGCCCTGGTCCTCCCCTTTAAGGACGCAAAGCGACTCGAAGCGGCCCTGCCGTTCGAAGTCGAGAGCGAGCTTCCGGTTGAGCTCGAGGACGTTGTCTTCGACTACCAGGCTGGCAGCCGCACCGAGCAAGGGACCGAGTTGCTGGTCGGCGTCATCCAAAAAAGCGAGCTGCGCTCGCTTCTGGCGCTTTTGTCCGATGCAGGCTTCGAGCCACGCGTGGTGACGCACCCAGCTTTGGTCTACCGCTCGCTCTTCGTGGGCCGACCGGAGCTGGTTGGCGTCGAATCGGGCGGCCTGGCGGCACTGGTCGACATTGGCCATGTGCGAACCACGGTGGCCATCGGACAGCCGGGACAGGGGCTCATCTACGCGCGGGTGCTACCTGGCGGCGGCCGTGCCATCACCGTCGCACTGGAGCGCGAGTTCGGCGTCGCCTCGGTGGACGCCGAGCGCTGGAAGGAGCAGACCGGCTCCCTCGCGCCGGTCGGAGATCAGGAACATGCGCGAGCACGTGAGGCTATCCGCCTGGCGCTCCAGCCACTGACCCGCGAGGTTCGCGCCACGCTGAAGGCGGCCACTACCCGCGACCGCCGACCAGTGGGCCAGCTGCTGCTTTGCGGCGGTACTTCCCAGCTCGCGGGCCTCCCCGAGGCCTGGGCCGCCGAGCTCGGCCTGCCGGTCAAGCTGCTGGGCGCGAGCGGTAACAGCGAGCTTCTCCCGGAGCAGCGAGCGCGCGGCGCCCAGGCGTGGGCTTTGGCCTTGTGCGGTGGCAGTCGTGCCGACCGGTTTAATTTCCGGCGTGGGGACCAGGCCTTCTCCGGTCAGCTCGATTGGTTGCGTGGGCGCATTCCACAGCTTGCAATCTTCGCAGGCGTCCTGGTGGCGCTGCTGGTGACGTTCGGAGTGGTCCGCAGCGCCATGCTCGGCCGCCGTGAGGCAGCGGTTGATACCGAGCTGTGCGAGCTGACGCGTCGTGTGCTGGGGACGTGTGAGCGCAACTACGACCGAGCCCTCAACCTGCTTCGGGGCAAGGAGAGTCCTGCCGCCGCCCTGCCCAAGGTGTCCGCCGCAGGCCTGCTTGCAGAGGTGGCGGCCCGCGTCCCGCCGGACATCACGCTCAAGCTCGACCAAGTGGTGGTGGACCTGGATCGGGTGCAGATGCGGGGGGAAACCGACAGCTCGAAGACCATTGACCGGCTGAGCACCGCCCTCAAGGGCTTCCGCTGCTTTCGCGACGTGAAGGAAGGCAAGGTCGAGCGCACCAAGGATGGTGCACGCGTCAGCTTCCAGCTCGACGTCCTGGTGGATTGCGGCGAGACGGCGCCACCAGCAGGGTGAGGAAATGGACCAGCTGAGACAACTTTGGGCGGACGCACAGCTGTGGTTGAGCGGCCTCTCCCGTCGGGAAAAGATTCTCCTCGGATCGGCTACCACTGCGGTTTTGGGCTTCATCCTCTTCGTCACGCTCCTGGCCCTGGCCAACTCTGCGGACGAGACCCGTCGGAGAACTGCCGCCAAGCTCACCCAGCTCTCCGAGGCGCAAGCGTTGTCCCAGAGTTACGCAGAGGCCGAACGCAAGCGAAAAGGCGACGAAGCGCAGCTTTCCACGAGCGGCGTGAGCCTCATCACTTACCTCGTCGATCGGGGCACACAGGCCGGACTGGACATCCCCGCGCTGACCCCCAAAGCCGATGCTCCGGTCGGCGACGGCCGCATCATCGAGAGCACCGTCGAACTCACTCTCACCGACGTTCCCCTCTCTAGGCTGGTGACATTCTTGCTGGCGGTGGAGCACGGCCCGGGAATGGTGCGGGTGAAGTCGCTCCGACTCGAGCCAAGGCCGAAGGACAATGTGCTGACGGCCTGGGCTACCGTTGCGGCCTACAAGCTGAAGGAAGGCCCGTGACGGACACTGCCGCTCGCTGGCCATTCAAGCTGAAACCCTGGCACCGCAACCTGGGCTTCGGACTCTTCGGCTTTCTCTGCTTCCTGCTCTTCCTGGCCCTCACCTTCCCGGTCGACGCTGCACGGGCACGGCTCCAGGCCGAGGCCCAGCGCGCCGGGCTCGTCTTGCGAATGGATAGCCTGTCCGCCGGTCTCTTCAGCCTGACGGCAAGCCGAGTTCGGGTGAGCCGGGCCTCGGACTTGGAGGCAGTGCCACTGGTGGTGGACCAGCTCAGCGTCCGGCCAACCTTCTTTCCGCCGGGCCTTATGCTCAGTGCGGGATTGCTGGGCGGCAGCGCCTTGGCCTCGCTCCCGAGCTCAGGCCAATCACTGCGGGTGAAGCTGAGCGGCATCGATCTCTCCCAGGCGAACCTCAAGGCACTCTTCGGCATCGACGCCGAAGGCAAGCTCGACGGAGAGCTCGCCTTGGATATGCCAGTGGTCCGCGGGGAGCCGGACCTCTCCCAAGCGAGCGGAGTGCTGCGCCTCAACGGCACAGACCTCTTGGTGCGTAGCGGAACGGTGACAGTTCCGGTCTTTGGCACGCCCACTCCGGTGGACCTGCCTCGGACCGCGCTTGGGACGCTGGACGGCGAGGTGACGTTCGACCGGGGGGCCGGAACCGTGAAACGCCTCCACCTCAAGGGCGATGACCTCGAGGCGTTGGCCACCGGGACAGTCAAGTTGGCCCGCAAGCCGGAGTACGTCGAACTGGCGCTCGGGTTGCGAACACGGCTCGAGGTCGAGTTTCTCAAACGCCTTGGCGTGGTTGGCGCGGGCTTCACGGTTCTACCGATGGATGGGGAGCTTCCCGGCTTCCGGGACGCTCGGGTAAGCGGGTACTTAGGAAAGCCAGCCTTCAACCCGGGCCGCTAGGGTTTGAAGCCCGGAAACCGGGCGTGCTATGGAATTCCCCGGTTCGTCGCGGGGGGGACCGACATGCCGGAATTGGTGTTTCTGCGCCGGGGGGAGGAGTTGCTTCGGGTCGCGCTCGACCGCTCGCGCATGGTGCTCGGGCGAGGGGCAGCAAGCGACGTCGTCATCCCCCATCCCGAGGTAAGTCTATCGCAGGCGGCCGTGCTCTTCGACGGCCGCGACCTTGTGTTGGAGGACCTCTCCGGCGAGGGTACGGTGGTGTCTGGCGCGAAGGCCCAACGGGCCTCCCTGCCCATCGGGGCCGACATTACACTCGGGCAGTGGCACGCCGTGTTGCGGGAACCAAACCCGGCCCACGAGCTCTCGCCAGCCGAGCGCTGGCTTCCTCAGGGCCTGAGCACGGTCTGCGTCTTCTCGGCCGAGCATGGGCCCGCGGCTCGGTCCGTCGGCTCATCCATCGCCGAGCAGGCGATGCCGAAAAGCCCCCTCACACCGTCTCAAACCATTATCGGGGCCGACCCGAGCATTCGACAGCTTGCTCACTTCATCGACCGGGTGGCCGCGTCCGGCACGGTGGTAGCCATTTTTGGAGAAGTCGGCTCCGGCCGAGAGTTGGTGGCTCGCGCCATTCACGCGCAGAGCTTCCAAAGTCAACGGCGCTTCGTTCGCGTGCATTGCCGAGCAATTCCCAGGGCGTTACTGGACAGCGAACTATTCGGTGGCCCCGGCGCCCTCGCCACGCAGGAGGCTTCCTTCTCCGGAGCGTTTGGACAAGCCCGCGGCGGGACGCTGTTCCTCGACGAAGTTGGCGAGCTGTCGCTCGAGCTTCAAGCCAAGCTTCTCCAGATGCTTGAGTCGCTGGACGCGGGCCAAGCGGGTGTGCGGGTGGTGGTGGCTACAAGCCAGGACCTCCTCTCGGCGACGCGCGCCGGGCTCTTTCTCGAGGCGCTCTATGACCAGCTATGTCTCGCGCCGCTCGTTCTTCCCCCCCTCCGAAGCCGCCGCGGCGACCTGGCAGCCCTTGCCGAGCACTTCGTCCGCTGTTTCAGCCCGCGGGGACAGCTGGTGAGCATCACCCCGGAGGCGTTGGACCGCCTCACGCAGCACCGCTGGCCGGGAAACATCCGCGAGCTCCAGAACGTCGTCCGACGCGCTTTGCTATTGCGCACAGGACCACGGATTGACGCCGCCGACCTGCGCTTCGACGTAGCGCCCTGCCCTGAGCCACCTCCCTCAGCGGCTGAATTTGTCCCCGGCCTGACGCTGGAGCAGATGCTCAGGCAGCGGGAACGAGAGATTGTCGAGAGCGCGCTCCGGCGCTTCGACAACAACCGCGAACGCGTCGCAAGGGAGCTGGGCGTCGCCCGCTCCACCCTCTTCAAGCGCCTCAAAGACTGGGGACTCACCAGACATGGGGAGCCGGAGCCCCCGTCGGGCGTGTCCCCCGCAGCTTGACGGCCTGAGACACCCCCGTCCCCGGACGTGCCTTCGCGGCGTTAGCGCGGTAGGCCCCCGCTTTTGGAAATCCCTCCCGCGCCTGTCCGTACCCTCACCATGGTCGGTTGGACAGCCCCCGTGCGCTCGGCGACGCTGCGTCCGATGGCCTCCTTCGGCACTCCCATGGCAGCTCGGCTCGACCTCGGGAAAGTCCTGCTCTTGTTAGCTTTCCTCACCCTCGGGCTCGTCTTCTGGGACTCGCCGCTGCTCACGCCAGTGAAGCTGTTGGTGGTGATGGGGCATGAGAGCGGACACGCGGTTGCCACCCTGCTCGCCGGGGGCAAAGTGCAACGGGTCCTGCTTTCGCCCGACCAATCCGGGGCTTGCCTCTCTGCTCTCCCGTCGGGCGCATGGAGGACCATTCTCGTGTACTCGGCTGGTTACGTCGGGAGCGCTATCGCCGGCGCCGTGCTGCTTCTCCTCGCCTTCCGCCTCAGGCTGGCCCGTGGCGTGCTCGCGACTTATGCAGTGTGGCTCGCGGCCGTGGGCGTGCTCGTCGGGGGCAGCTTCTTCACCGTTGCCTACTGCCTTGCCATGGCCGCCCTTTTGGCTGCTGCAGCGCGCTGGTTACCGGTACTCGGCGTGAGGTTACTGGTGCTTTTTCTGGCGAGCTTCACCGGCCTCTATGCCCTCTTCGACTTGCGTGACGACTTGTGGAATCCGGCGGTCCGCGCCCAGAGCGACGCTGCGTTGTTGGCCGCCCAAACCTCTGTCCCGGCGCTGGTGTGGGCCGGGCTCTGGACGCTCCTCAGCGTCGTCATCCTCGGTTGGGGAGCTGTGGTGGCGCTTCGGTTCCGGCCGACGGCCCATTCCGCGCTTGCTCCCGCCGGGGACTCGACTTAGAGGCGAGGCCCGCTAGCACTCTCCACCCGTTTTTTTTTGCGGAAGGTCGCCACGGTGTTCGCACTTCCCCTATCCCTCTTGCTGACTGCGGTTCCCGCGCTCGACGTCGCAGTGACGCGCGCGGAGCTCCCCAACGGGCTCAAGGTGCTCATCGCACCCGACCGGACCGTCCCGGGGGTGACCATCAATCTTCTCTACCATGTGGGAAGCAAGGACGAGCAACCGGGGCGGACCGGGTTTGCCCACCTCTTCGAGCACCTCATGTTCATGGGGGCCCGCTACGTCCCCTACCCCCAGTTCGACACCCTAATGGAGGCGGCCGGAGGAGTGAACAACGCCTCTACCGGGAATGATGTTACCGACTACTACTCGGTAGGACCGTCGAACCTTCTCGAAACCTTCCTCTGGATGGAGTCGGACCGCCTCCTCACTCTTGGGCAGGAGATGACGCAGCAGAAGCTCGAGACGCAGCTGAAGGTGGTGCTCAACGAGAGGCGGCAGTCCTACGAGAACGTGCCCTACGGCAAGGTGAACGATGTTCTGCCTCCCGCCCTCTTCCCGAAGACCAACCCTTACAGCTGGCCAGTCATCGGCTCGGCGGCTGACTTGCGCGCCGCGACCCTCAACGACGTCAAAGAATTCTTTGCCACCTGGTACGTGCCGTCCAACGCGAGCCTGGTCATCGCGGGGGATGTCGACCCGGCGCAAGCAATGGCGCTGGTGAACAGGTACTTCGCCTTCCTCCCGAAAAGAGCGGCCCCAAGGCAAGTGACCGCCCCACTCGCGAGCCTCAGCTCCGAGGTGCGCCTGCAGCTCAGCGACAAAGTAGAGCTCGAGAAAGTCGTCATCGCATACCTCAGCCCCCGCGACGGAACGGCCGGCGACGCGGCATGCGATGTGTTGGCCACCGTTCTCGGCCGAGGAAAAGCCTCCCGCCTCTACGCGCGCCTCGTCTACCGCGACCAGCTCGCGACCGAGGTCGAGGCTGAACAAGACGGCCGCGAGCTGCAAGGCGTCTTCACCCTCTCGGCGCTCGCCCGCCCCAAGGTGGACGCCCAGGCGCTCGTAAAGGCCATCGACGAGGAACTTCAGCGCCTGCGCTCGGAGGGGCCCACCTCAGCCGAGCTCGAAGCAGCCCGAACGCTGGAGTACACCGACGCGGCACGGCGCCTCGAGTCGCTGGTCAGCCGAGCCGAGTTTCTCAACCGCCTCGAGCTCACCTACGGCGTCGGAGCCACTGTCCAGCGAGACCTCGACCGTTACCAAGCGCTGACTCCGGCCAGCGTGCGCGAGACGGCCCAGCAGGTCTTCGGTCCCGGACGAGTGGTGGTGGAAGTCCGACCCGAACCCAAAGTGGCCAACGCACAGGAGCCGAAATGAGGCGCGCTCTCGTTGCCGCGGTTTGCCTACTGGCAACTGGTTGCAGCTTTGCCCCGCCTAAGCCCGACCTGGAGCTACCACTGCCGCCCGAGAAGCCGCAGGCCGACGCAGGCCCTGCCGCCACCATCCCTGGAGAAGGGGTGCTGGCCCAGAGACCGGCCATTCCGCCGCTCGGCCCCTTCGAAGCACCCGTGCCCACCGTCATCACGCTCCAGAACGGACTCAAGTTGTATGTGGTGGAACGCCGCAGCGCCGGGCTGGAGGCGCTGGCCTTCATCACTCGCCATGGCGCCGCGGCGGACCCTTCTGGGAAAGAGGGCCTGGCCTCGCTGGCGGCGGAAATGCTCCAGGCAGGAAGCGCGGGCAAGTCACAAGCCGAAGTGGCCGCTGCCGCCGACGCCATGGGAGCCAACCTCGCCGTCTTCGCCTCGACCGACGCACTGTCCATTGGACTGTCCGCCCTGGCCCCGAGGCTAGGTGAGATGTCTGCGTTGCTCGCCGACGTTGCGCTCCGGCCAAACCTCAAGCCATCGGATTGGAAGAAAGCGCAAGGCCAACGCCTTGGAGAGCTCACGGCGGCAGAGAGCGAGCCGGAGGTGGCGGCACGGGCCGCCCTGCTGGCCGCGCTTTACGGGAACGGCCCGTTGGGCCACCTGCCCCAGGGGACTCTCGGCTCGGTGAAACGGCTGCGACTCACCGACGTCAAGAGTTTCCTCGCCTCCGTCGCGCCGGAAGACTCGGCAATCGTGGCCGTCGGCAGCGCGTCTGCCGGCACAGTGCGCTCGGCCCTGGACGGGGCTTTCGGCTCGTGGAAGGTGGCCGGCCGGGTCTCGACTCAACGCCCCCTCCAGACGCAGCCACTCACTTGGCCGCGCTTCGTGCTGGTGAATTTTCCCGACAAGCCCCAATCGGTGGTGCTCGTTGGGCAGCCCAGCGTCCCGCGTTCCTCGCCCGATGTCCTCGCGTTGGAACTCGCCAACACCATCGTCGGCGGCAGCTTCACCAGCCGCCTCAACCAGAACTTGCGAGAGCAGCACGGGTATAGCTACGGGGCCTTCAGTGCTTTCCTCTTTGGAAGAGGCCCAGGCCCGTTCGGGGTTCAGACGAGCGTCCAGACCGACGTTACCGGGAAGGCCGTGGCCGAGGTTTTCAACGAACTGAACCGGATGGTGGCCGAGCCCCTCTCCACCGAGGAGGTGAGCAAGGGCAAGGCGCTGCTTGCCTTCCAACTCGTGGAAAACCTCCAGAGCGTGGCGGCGACGACGCGCGCTGTGGGAAATATTTTCCTCTTCGATTTGCCGCTCGATGAGTACCGCACCTTCGTCAGCCGGCTCGAGGCCCTCACTCCGGCGACCGTTCAGGAGGCCGTGCGCCGGACGCTTCATCCCGAAGGGATGGCGCTGGCCATTGCCGGTGATGCCAAAGTCATTCTTCCCCAGCTCAAGGCCGAGGCCGCTCTAAACCTTCCCTCACCCCAGCTTCGGGACGCCGAGGGGAAGCTGCTCGGCAAGTCTAAGCCAGTGGCCAGCGCCGCGGCCGCATCCGTTGGTTCACAGCCGCCGCCCCATCCCTAAACCTGGAAGTCTCACCGTCGGCGCCCTTCCCTTTCACCCCGCAGGTGGTAGTCAGGCTGTCAGCTGCGCATCACCGGCGGGTCCACGCAATCGTGGTCGACGCCTAGAGCGGAGGAGGAGCCCAAAATGGACGGACGAGGCTGTCTGCTGGACCAATCCAGCCGACGCATGCGGTTGCCTTCAGCCGGAGCGCGCCCGCGTCTCGTGATGGGCCGGAAGGGACGGTTCGCTGCGGTAGCTGGCTGCCTTCTCATGGGGTGCACACCCTTCGCCCCAGAGTCCCTCGAGAAGGCCGATTTCTTGACGCGCGCCCAGACACGCCAGGGAGATGGGCTCCAGGTCTCGGTCGCGGCGCTTAGCCCAGCCGAAAGCCGTCGCTATCTCGGCGAGGACCTGGCCGGCAGGGGGGTCCAGCCAGTCTGGCTGCGGATTGAAAACCAGAACGACTTTCCCGTCCGCTACCTGCCAGTCTGGACCGACCCGAGTTACTTCTCGCCGTCGGAGGTGGCCTTCATGTTCCATCACTTCCTCGGCAGCGGGGACAACCAGCGCATCGACGAATACTTCTTCAAAACAGCCCTCGACGGCTTTGTTCCCCCAAAGAGCAGCGCCTCCGGCTTTGTCTTCGCCCACGCAAGCGAAGGCACCAAGTACGTCAACGTGGCGCTGTTCTCCGACCGGAAGCTGACGCAGTTCCGCGTGGTGGTACCTGTCCCGGGCGGCAAATGGGACTTTCAACGCGTGGATTTCAAGAACCTGTATCCGGCGGGCAAGGTCGTCGACCTCGACCTCCCAGGGCTCAAGGCGGCACTGGAGGCGCTGCCCTGTTGCGTCACCAACAAGGAGGGGACGCGGTGGGGAGACCCGCTCAATCTGGTCGTCATCGGTAACCCACCACACATGGTCTTTCCTTTCGTCGAGCGTGGTTGGCACCTAACGGAGCCCTTCGACTTGGCTGCTTCGCGGAAAGCAGCCATGGCCTTCGTTTTCGGTGAGGCGTACGAGTCCTCGCCCGTCAGCCCTCTGTATGTGTTCGGCCGCCCACAGGATTTTGCCTTGCAAAAAATCCGCAACAAAATCAGTCAGCGGAATCACCTCCGCGGCTGGCTCGCACCGTTTACCTACCAAGGCCAAAGGGTGTGGGTGGGGCAAATCAGCCGGGACATCGGCGTTCGGCTCACGACGAAATCCTGGTACCTCACGACCCACAAAATCGACCCAGAAGTCGACGCTGACCGGAACTACCTGCTGCAAGACCTCGCCGCCTCTGGCTTCGTCCATGCAATCGGCGCCGTCGGAGGTGTGGGCGCTGCGCCCATCACCGCTCCGCGAGGAAACCTTACTGGCGACCCTTACTTTACGGATGGGAGGAGGCTTGTTGTGTTCCTGGGCAACGAGCCGGCCGGTTTCGACCAGATGGAGTTCGTCAAGTGGTAACCGAGCCCTTGCCGCAGGCGGCGCCAGCGTGCGCGGCGCCCCACGTCCAGGTTGTCCGCAGGTAGGAAAGTGGACCGGAGCGACGTGACCCCCTCACCACGCCCCAGTGTCCGCCGCCTCCGCTGGTACCTGGCGTTGGCGGGGGTTGTTGCGGCCACACTGGCCGCCCTCTGGTTCCTGGGCCCTCGCCTCGCCGGGCCTCCTCGGACCATCACGCTGGCGACCGGCCTCGATGGCGGCGCCTACGCGGCGCTGGGCCCGCGCTATCAGAAGATTCTTGCGCGAAGCGGTATCACCGTCAGGCTCCTGCCGACCCATGGCGACGTCGATAACCTGTCGAAGCTTCGTGACCCCCGCTCGGGGGTGAGCGCGGCTTTTGTCCAGGCCGGCATTGCTGCTGACGCGGAGAAAGACGGGGTCTCCTCGCTCGGTACCCTCATGTACTCCCCGATGTGGGTGTTCGAGCGGGCAGAGCACCCCGGGGTTGGTTTGGGAAACCTCGCCGGAAAGCGTCTTTCGATTGGACCTGTGGGAAGCGGCACGCGCTTCCAGTCGCTGAAGCTGTTGGCGCTGGAAGGAGTAGACCCGACGGCTGTTGACCTGAAGGCATATACGCCCGCGGACGCCGAAAGGGCCTTGGGCCGCCAGGAACTTGATGCCGCGATCATCGTCGCCGGCTGGGAGTCGCCGGTCATTCGCCGACTGATGGCCGACCCCCGCGTTTGGCTCGTGAACTTTCCCCGGGCGGATGCGTTCGTCGCGCTCAGGCCTTTTCTAACCAAGCTCGTGATTCCGATGGGCGTGGGGGACCTGGCGAAGAACCTACCTCGGACGGACGTGACACTGCTGTCCACTAAGGTCAGCCTCCTCATCCGAGAGGACCTCCATCCCGCCCTGCAGTACCTTTTGCTCGACGCGGCCACGGAAATCCATGGCGGCCCGGCCCTCTTTCAGCACGCTGGACAGTTTCCAGCCGGCGAGCCGATGGATGTCCCCCTCAGCTCGGATGCGCAGCACTTCTACAAGTCGGGCCTACCTTTTCTCTACCGCTACTTTCCGTTCTGGTTCGCAGTCCTTGTGGAACGTCTTCTCATCCTGCTGATTCCAGTTGTCGGTGTCCTTTACCCCCTGCTGCGTGTGGCCCCGGCGCTTTACTTCGGCGTCATGCAGCGGCGGATAGTCGTGCTGTACAGGGAACTGAAGCTGGTCGAACGGGACCTCGACGAGGGGCATACCGATAAAGTGAGTTTGGTGTCGCGAGTCGACAAAGTGCAGGAGAGAGCCAATCGCCTGCGTGTGCCGCTGAACCTCAGCCAAAGCCTCTATCACCTCAAGGCCCATATTCAGTTCGTTCGGGGACGCATTGCCGGGACGGTGTTGTCGGCGAACACCTGAACCATCGAAGATCGGGGCCACGGTCAGCGACGGGGCCGCATCCGGTACTTCACAAACGACGCCGCATCCGTGAACTGGAAGTACGGGTTTTGAGCCGCTTCGCGCCCTAGGGAGGAGACCGGGATGTCGCCGTAATCATGGCCCGGAAACAACCGCGTAGTGCCGGGCAGCTTCCCGAGGACGCCCGTTAACGAGTGGAACATCTGCCCAGGGTCACCGCCTTGAAAGTCACAGCGCCCACAGCCGTTGACGAAGAGAGTGTCCCCCGCGACGAGCGCGTCGCCCGCGAGTAGACATTGCGAGCCCGGAGTGTGGCCCGGGGTGTGGATGGCCCGGGCAGCCACGCCACCCAACGGGACCGGGTCGCCCGGGCCAAGACGCCGAAGAGCATCCCCGAAGGCCCGGAGGTCATCGGAGAAGTCTATTTCCGCTCGCTGGGCGTAGACCGGCAGGTCATGTCGCTGGAGTAACTCGGCCACGCCGTTGATGTGGTCCTTGTGGCTGTGGGTGAGAAGGATTCCGGCCAACGTCTTCTGCTGTGCGGCGCAGGCTGCTTCAATGGCGCCGACATCCCAAGCCGGGTCCACCACACACACGTCCGGGCTGCCGTCGGCCCCCACCAGATAGATGAAGTTCTGCATCGGGCCGAGCGGAAACTGGTGAACGAAGACAGCTCGGGAGGGCTCTACTGGGGGAGCGGACACGGTAGTGCTCTAATGGTCCCACTGCGACGGGGGCGCGTCCAGGCCCTTCCTCGCTTCGCGCCGCCCTTCAACATCGGCTCGCCGCCACGACAGTGCCGCCTCTGTACCGGAAACATCCGCCGGAAGCTCGCCAGCACCGAAACGTCGGCTGCGTCGCGGTGTGCCAACGCGCGCTGTTGCCATCTCGACCGCGGAGGGATTGCCCCGAGAAGCGCTCTCTTCGCGGTGGCCCTCCTGAGCGTCGAGTCGACTCGAAGACGCGGTGCTCATTTGAGGCGGTGCCGCATGTGACGGTGTGCAATCCCCACCTCGACGAAGGGCTCGCCGAAGGCCTGGTAGTCGAGCCCGGCATAGAAACCGACCGCAGCCTCGCGAGCGTGCAGAGTTACTGTGCGAAAGCCGCGCCGCGCGACTTCCTCTTCGAGCGTCCGGACGAGTTGCTGGCCGATGCCGCTGCGCTGACGCTTCGGTTCGACTGCCATCTGGAAGAGCCGGCCGGTGAGCGGCCCCTCGGGATGAAATAGGACGCACCCCACCACTTCGCTGGAGTCCAAAGCGAGCAGGTGCAGACTCTCATCTTCGAAGGGAAAGAGGGTGGCCTCGCGGGGGTGCCCCAAGGGAGCGCGCAGCACGCGCCAGCGCAACTCAACCTCAGCTTCGTGAAGCGGGTCCGACGTGCCGACCCAGCGCAGCACGACCGAGTTCAGACGTCGAGCTCCTCGCCGGCGACTTCACCTGCACGCTCCATGATGAATTTGAAGCGCGCGCTCACGTCCCGGCCCAGCAAATCGTTGATGACCCGGTCGGTTTCCAGCTCGTTGGAAATGGACACTCGGAGGCTGGCGCGGTGCTTCGGGTCGAGCGTGGTCGCTTTGAGGTCCTCCGCTTGCATTTCGCCGAGGCCCTTGAAGCGGGTGATGCTCGGCTTGGCATTCCCCTTCACCTTGTCCTTCAAAATCCGGTCTCGGTCCGCCTCGTCGAGAGCCCAGTAGGTCTCCTTGCCAATGTCGATGCGGTACAGCGGCGGCTGCGACAGGTGCACCACGCCGGCGACGATGAGTGGCCGCAGGTGTCGGTAGAAAAACGTCAGGAGCAGAGTGGCGATGTGGTGGCCGTCGGAGTCCGCGTCCATCAGCAGGAAGACTCGGCCGTACCGAAGCTTTGCCATGTCCAGCGTCGGACCAATGCCGCAACCGAGCGCGCTGACGATGTCCTGCAGTTCCTTGTTGCTCGACACCTTGTCCAGCGAGGCCTGCTCCGCGTTGAGCACCTTGCCCCGCAAGGGAAGAATGGCTTGGGTGCGCCGGTCGCGCCCCTGTTTGGCCGAGCCGCCGGCCGAGTCCCCCTCGACGATGAAGAGCTCACTCTCCCTCGGGTCGGTGGAGGCGCAATCGGCCAGCTTCCCGGGCAAGTTAAGGTGGTGGCTGACGCCCTTGCGGCTCACTGCCAGCGACGCCGCCCGAGAGGCTTCGCGAGCCCTCGCCGCGAGAATAATACGAGCGACGATGGACTCGGCCACGCTCTGGTTGTCGTTGAGCCACTTTTCCAGAGCCGGCCGAACAGCGGAGTCCACCGTGGCCATCATCTCCGGGTTATTGAGCCGTCCTTTGGTTTGCCCCTGGAACTGCGGCTCGAGGACATAGGTGGAGAGCAGCGCCACCATCCCCTCGCGGATGTCCTCAGCAGTGAGGCTGACGCCCTTGGGGGTGAGGCTGTGGGTCTCGATGTAGTTGCGGACGGCCTTCACCATCCCCGAGCGGAGCCCTGCCTCGTGCGTCCCCCCATTGGCGGTGGGAATGCCATTGACGAAGGACAGGACGTGCTCGTCGGTAGATTCGGTCCAGCACAGCGCAAGCTCCAGCCGAACTCCGTTTTCACGCGTCAGGTAAAACTGCCCGCCCGTGGCCGGCACCGGCGCTTTGCCACGCTCGGCGATGAGCTTGGGGAGGTATTCGGCGATTCCCCCTTCGTGAAGAAAGGTCGACTCCAACGGGGGGCTCACCGTCTCGTCTCGGAAACGCACCACCATGCCCCGGTGCAGGTAACTCTTCGTCTCCAGCCGCTCGCGGATGAGCTCCGGGTCGAAGCGCAGCTTCTCTCCGAAAATCTCCACGTCCGGAGTGAAGGTCATGGTGGTCCCTGAACCGCGCGCCGGCCCCACCACCTTGAGCGCCGAGGTCGGCTTGCCGCGGGCGTAGGCCTGCTGGTGCCGCTTGCCGTCCCGGCGGACCTCGACCAGCAGTCTGCTGCTCAGCGCATTCACGACGCTGCTCCCCACTCCGTGCAGGCCGCCGGAGTGAAGGTAATTGCCCTGTTCGAATTTCCCGCCCGAGTGCAGCGTGGTGAGAATGACTTCCAGCGCCGGTTTCCGGTACTTGGTCATCACGTCGACCGGAATACCGCGACCGTCGTCGGCGACGGTGATCGTCTTGCCGTCTTTGTGGAGCGTCACCTCCACCTGAGTGGCGTAGCTGTTGATGACCTCGTCGACGCTGTTGTCGACAATCTCCCACAGCAGATGATGGTAGCCCGACGGGTCGGTTCCGCCGATGTACATGGCGGGGCGCTTGCGCACCGGTTCCAGGCCCTCCAGCACCTGGATGTCGCTGGCCGTGTAACTCGCCCTGCGTGCGGTGGCCATGGCCTCAGCTGTCCTTCTTCTCAGGCAGCGGCGTCCAGGTGAACGGCGTGGCGAGGAGCTTCACCGTTTCCCTCTTCGCCATCTCCCGCCCGCGTCCGCCACGAGCCGATACCTCGTACCGCCCTGGGCTTAACGTCAGTTTTCGGCCTTTGCTCGTCTCGAGCTCCAGCGCGGCATCCCTCTTCGCCGTGCAGAGGAAGGCCAACACGCGGTCATCTTTCTCGAGCTTGATGACCGTGACTCCTCTTCCTGGCCCGGATAATTCGTTCACCGCATTCACCTTGCAGACCAGTGCGCGGGCCTTCTGCGTCACCACCGCGAGGAGGTCCCGCGGGGAAGCCGGCGTCACTCCCATCACTTCGTCCTCCTTGCCGGGCCGGGCGTAGCGTCGACCGGCGCGTGTGCTGACCTCCTGGTAAGGGGCCAGTGCGAATCGGAGCGCATACCCCCGCGCACTGACGGCCACCAGGGTCTCCGGCACTTCGAGCCTTGGGTCGAGCGACAGGGCGCCTACCACCCGCTCCCCATCGTCAAACTTGAAGAGCTTCTGGACCGGGTCGCCGTAGCCAGTGGACGCCGGCACGTCGTTGAAGCGCGTCACGTAGGCCGCTCCAAAGTTCGAGAAGAAGACGACGTTCGCTTTCAGAGAGCCCGCCAGCACAGCCATCACCTCGTCGCCCTCGCGCAGACGGGTGGAGGTTGGGTCCTTCACCTCGCGCACTCGCTTAATCCATCCGTCGCGAGAGAGGACAACGTGACTGTCCTCGTCGGCGATGAACGCCTCCTCCGTATACTCGACCTCTTCGCCAGCTCCACCGATGCGAGTGCGCCGCTTGTCGGCGTAGGCCTTTTGCACCTCGTCCAGCTCGTCTTGGACCACTGCCCAGCGCTTCTTCACGTCCTTCAAAACCGCCGCTAAGCGGGCTGCCTCGGCACGCTTCTCGCGCAGCTCTTTCTGGATGACCAGAATCTCGAGGCGGGCCAGCTTGTAGAGCTTCATCTCGAGGATGGCGTCCACCTGCTCAGCGTCAAGCGAGAAGCGGTGAATGAGCTTCCCGGCGGCGTCCTGCTTGCCGTCCGACTTGCGGATGATGCGAATCATCTCGTCGAGCGCGTCGTAGATAATCTCGAAGCCTTCGAGGATGTGGAGCCGCTTCTTGACCTCGCCGAGCTCGTGCTGGTGGCGAAGCGTCACCACCTCGAAACGAAAGGCCAGGAAGTGCTGCAACATCGCCTTGAGGTCGAGCCGCTGCGGGGTCCCGACGTCGGTCTGCTTGCTCGGAACGAGCGCCGTGAGGTTGACGTTGAAATTGGTCTGCAGCGGCGTGTGCTTGAAGAGGTACGCCATCACCATCTCCGGTCCGGCGTCGCGCTTCAGCTCCAGCACGATTCGCACGTCCCTGGTGCTCTCGTCGCGGACGTCGGTGAGCGGGGCCAGTTTCCGCTCGCGGACCAGCTCACCGATTTTGGCGGTGAGCGTCGACTTATTCACTGCGTAGGGGATGGAGGTAATGACAACTTGCTGCCCGCCGCGCGGTAACGCCTCCACCGTCCACTCGCCGCGCACCCGCATCGAGCCCTGGCCGGTCTCGTAAATCTCCCGGAGCTCGGCTTTGCTGTTCAGCACCTGGCCGCCCGTCGGAAAGTCTGGGCCCTTGATGTGCTTCAGCAGCTCGCGCAACGGTGTCTCGGGCTTCTTCACCAGTTCCCGGAGTGCGTCGCACAGCTCGCCGAGGTTATGCGGTGGCACGTTGGTGGCCATGCCCACGGCAATGCCAGTGCTGCCGTTCATTAGAAGCTGAGGCACCTTGGCCGGAAGCACCACTGGCTCGGTGGTGCTGGCGTCGTAGGTGGGGCGGAAAGGCACCACGTTTTTGCTGAGCTCGGCGAGGACTTCACTGGCCAGCGGCTGCAGGCGGCACTCGGTGTAGCGCATCGCCGCAGCCGTATCCCCGTCCAGCGAGCCGAAGTTTCCATGCCCGTCGACCAGCGGATAGCGGAGTGAGAAGTCCTGGGCGAGGCGCACCAAGGCGTCGTACACCGCCGTGTCACCATGCGGATGGTAGGAGCCGAGGATGGTGCCCACCACCTTGGCGCACTTCATGAACTTCGCATCCGAGGTGAGCCTGTGGTCGTGCCACATGCCGTACAGAATCCGCCGCTGCACGGGCTTCAAGCCGTCGCGCACGTCAGGCAGTGCGCGGGCAGTGATGACCGAGAGCGCATAGTTGAGGTAGCGCGTCCGCGCCTCCTCGTGGAGTGCGGCGGTGGGTTCCTCGCCTCCCCCTCCCCCACCTTGGGCAGTGCCCCGCCCTCCGCGGCCTCCGCCCCGTCCGAGCGGCTTGGCCAATGCCATTTTCAGCTGTCTCGCCATGGGCTCGTCTGACGCAGCAGGTGGCTCCGCCGGTGTCCCGTCGGGGCGGGCGCACCTAAAATTCCTCAAACAAGTCAATAACTTGAGTGCTCTGTAGCACCCTGAAGCAAGAACATCCTACCGGGGGGGCCCGACCTGTAAAGCATTCGACTCGAAGCGGCTCCAAGAGCCCCCCCTCGCGTCTGCGCCACCACGTTGACGCCCAGCCCTCTCAGGCGGCGTCCCACCACGCACTCTGGGCTCTACCCCGCCAAGGAGGCGGAGCGGGCGTCTCGCGCTACCCGGGAGGCGATGCAGCGCGCGGTCGGCCGCTTCGCCGCGAAATCCAACCGAGGGTGTCAGGAGTCGCGATGGACCGTCGCCGGCGAGAATGCCGGCAGACACACCGCCACGTACTCGGCGCCTTCCGGTTCGGGCGTGCTGTAGCGCACCCACTCCCCAGCAACGGCCACCACTGCCTGACCGGCCCGCACCTCCAGGGTGCCGCCGGCGTGCTCCACCCGGAGCATCCCCTGGAGCACCACCGTCACTTCCTCGAAGTCCGGACGCTGGCCAGGCTCCCGCCAACCGGGGGGCGACGTCATGCGGGCGATGCTCAACCCGGCGTGGGCCGAGTTCACCCGGCCCACGAATTCTTCAATGCGCTTCGGCTTGTTGCCCGCCGATTCGACCACGGCGGGAGCTGCGATGAGTGTGGGCACCGGGGAAGCCCTCCAGTGACACCTCCTAGCCTGTCCAGGCAGCGGATGGGCAGGGGGGCTCTGAACGCACGAGAGAGTGCAGCGGCACCTCGCCTCTGCTATGAATGGGCTGTTCCGGGCGGGCCTGGATTGACGGGCCGGCCTTGGGGCATCCCCGGCGGACACGGGTGAGAGGACGGCGTCCCCCAGAATGTGGGGCGCCCCTTCCCTCGTTGTGTTCCGCCGGTTTCCCAAGGACAGCCGCACAAGGTCACAATGAGCGATACCGACAACAGCGATCCCGCCGAGGCCCTTCCAGCGCCACCCGCTGCCCCCGCCGCCAGCGAGCCCGAGGACGAGGGAGGTGACGAGGGAGGTCAAGACGATAGCTCCGAGCCCAGCGGACCGGTGCAGGCGGGGGCGGCGACGGCCGCCGGCGCTGCCGAGGGCTCGGGCACGCTGGGCGGAGGGCGACGGAGACGTCGGCGCCGACGCCGCGGACGCGGCGCCCCCGTTCTCTTCACCCCCGAGGGGCAGGCCTACCGCTTGGCGATGGGACCCGACGGCCAGCAGACGCAAGTCTTCCTCTCCCCAACCGAGTTGCAAGCCCACCAGGCGCGCTCGACACAAGGCGGCGGCGTCCCCGGTGCTGCCGGCGGGGGACAACGCTCCGCGCCCCAGCCGCACGCCCCCCAGGGCCTGGTCACCGTGGAGGGCGTGCTGGACACCGAAGCCAAAGGCCCAAACGCCTTTCTTCGCCAAATCAAGCGCAGCCTGCTGGCCGGTCCGGATGACGCCGAATTTCCGAAGAACCTCGTGCAGAAGCTACGACTGCGGCCCGGTCAGTACATCATCGCCCAGGCCCAGATGCGGGGCGCCAAAGGGGTCGTGCAACGGGTGGATACGGTGGACGGCTTGCCACTGGAAGTGGCTGCACGGCTGCCCCATTTCAGCGACCTGACCAGCATCGACCCGGTGGAACGCATCAAGCTCGAGAACGGCCATCGCGAGATGGTCACCCGGGTGCTCGACCTCATCGCCCCACTGGGGAAAGGTCAGCGCGCGCTCATCGTCGCCCCACCGAAAACGGGCAAGACCATCATGCTTCAGCGCATTGCTCAGGCGGTCATCAATAACCACCCAGAAGTGCACGTCATCGTGCTCCTCATCGACGAACGACCAGAGGAAGTCACCGACATGCGCCGCAGCATCAAGGGTGAAGTGCTCGCCTCGAACGCGGACCGTCCCACCGGGGACCACCTCAAGGTGGCCGAGCTGGCGATGGAGCGGGCACGTCGGATGGTAGAGGCCGGCAAGGACGTGATGATTCTTCTCGACTCCATCACCCGCCTGGCACGGGCCTACAACAAGGAAGTGGACAGCTCGGGACGGACCCTCACCGGCGGCGTGGACAGCCGGGCTTTGGAGCGTCCGAAGCGGCTATTCGGTGCGGCGCGCGCCACCGAGGAGGCTGGCTCGCTCACCATCGTCGGCACGGCCCTCATCGACACCGGAAGCCGGATGGATGAGGTCATCTTCGAGGAGTTCAAAGGAACGGGGAATAGCGAGATTACGCTCGACCGAATGCTCGCCGAGAAGCGCATTTTCCCAGCCATCAACATCCCTCAGTCCGGGACCCGGAAAGAGGAGAAGCTCTTCACCCAGAAGGAATACGAGAAGGTGAGGAAGCTGCGGCAGATGCTCTTCGCGGTGAAGCCGGTGGAAGCGATGGAAGCGCTAGTCAAGCGACTGGCACGCTCCACCTACAACGACGAGTTCCTCGAAGAATTGTAAGCCGACGGACACTGCCGGCCAGCTCCCAAGTCGGGTTGACGCGTCAGCGGGCGCGCGTCGCCACGTTCTGGCTAAAGAGGACTGGAGAGGTCAGGTCGCGCCAGCACTTCAGCCACCTGGACGTCGCTGCAAGCAGCCGTCAGCCTGGCAATAAGAGCCGCGGCCTTGGCGGGGCCGAGGCTTTTCGCGATGGCCTGCTCCGGAGAGCCCGCGCTCACAAACGCCTGGCGGCTTGCGGCCAGCCACAGAGTGATGTGCTTGCCACTGCCGAGAGTGCTGAAGAAGGTGATTCGGGCCAGCGGGTAGTGCACAGCGGCGAGCGCTGCGCGGATGTCCTTCCAGGCGGCCTGATAGTCCTCCGAGCTCACCTGCTCAGTGACCATTTGCAGGTAGCCCGCGGTGTACTCGTTGAGCTGGGGCTCCTGGCCCGGGTAGTCGAAGTTGTCCAGGCGTGACCACACCTCGCTGTTGTGTGGGGAGGTCAGCGCGATGTCGCCCCGGTCGTACTCCTGGCCCGCGCGCTCGCCTTCCGGGCCAAGGCGCTCGCCGACAGCGGCACGAAAGGCCCTCAGGGCGTCGTATTCGGCGAAGGTATTGAAGGACCTGAGGGTGAGGAATGTGTTCCCGGCACGCTGGAGAAAATGGCCGCGCCCATCCGTCGTGTGGTGCAACGACAACACCTTCAACCAGCCTCGCCGCGCGTCGACGAAGACGTCTTGCAGCTTCGGGTTCAAGGTATCCACGTGCACGGCCCGGAAACGAGCCGAGGCGTCATAGGGGGCCGTGGTAAGCGCCACGCACGGTAGGGGACTGGCCGCCCCTGAGCGCCCCGACCAGCTGAGAAGGAGCAGCGCGAACACCTGGAAAGGCCGCATGCTTTGCACCTATTGAGGGGGCTCAAGCCCCTCGACGAAGGGGGGATGTGACAGCAGCAAATGTACACGGGGGCACCCTCGGACGGACGGCGGAGCAGACAGCAACCTCCTATAGAAGGCGCCGTCGAGGCGAGGATGCGGTGGCTGCCTGCCGGACGCTGGGAATAACCTCAGGCCCTTGGCTCTTTCTCCGGCTGTGATGCGCACCTACCTCGCGTTGGCGATGGGCTGGGGAGCCGTGAGCGTCGCCGCGCCAGTGCCGGCGGGGCTCGCGACCTTCCATGTCCAGGTGGGGGCACTGGCTGAAACGCTTGCCGTCGAGGCCTCCTTTCCAGCCGGCACAGGGTCCGAGCTCGTACTCGAAGACGGAGGCGAGCGCTTTGTCCGCGACGTCCAGCTCGAGCAGGCGGGCCGCTGGGTGAACCTGGCCCGCACCGCAAAGGGCCTCCAGCTGCCCGGATGCGGGAAGGGTTGCCGCATCCGCTACCGCTTTCTCCTCGGCGACGCCGCCGAGGCGCTGCAGAACCCGCAGAGCGCCGCGGCAGTCGGCTCCGCGGTGGTCTCGCCCCCCTCGCTGTGGTTGCTCCACCCGGGCGAGCCGGCGCTGGCTGGCTACCGGCTTTCCGTGAGCGCGCCACCCGGCATCCGCGTTCTCTGTGGGCTGTCGCCCAGCGCGGACCCCGACACCTACCAGTCCACCGCTGGCCTGCGGGTGACTCCTCTGTGTGCCTTCGGCAGCTGGAGAGTGCGCGCCTTGTCGGTGGACGCTTCGCAGCTGACTCTGGCCATTGCCCCGGTGTCCTTCTTGATGACCGACGCGGAGGTGGAAGCCTGGGTGGCCGAGGCGGCGCGGGCGGTCGCCGCCTATTACCGCCGCTTTCCAGTCGAGCATCTGCTGTTGCTGGTAGTCCCCAACGGCAGCCGGGGACTGAGCGGCTTCACCCTCGGTGAGGGCGGCGCCTCCATTCTGCTGCGGCTCGGGACCTCCATGCAGATGAGAGGGGTACGCAACGACTGGGTGCTGACCCACGAGTTGATGCACCTTGGCTTCCCGACGTTGTGGCGAAGGCACCTGTGGATGGAGGAGGGAATGGCCGTCTTCGGCGAGCCGATTGTGCGCGTGCGTGCCGGGATGGTGGACGAGGCGGTGCTGTGGGGCGAATGGATAGAACAGGGACCTCTCGGCCTTCCCCGTCCGGGCGAAGCTGGCCTGGAGGTAACGCATACCTGGGCGCGCACTTACTGGGGGGGCGCTCTCTTTTGGCTGGTCGCCGACGTCACCCTGCGCGAGCGCACCGGCAATGCCCGGTCCGCGGATGACGTATTACGCGCTTTAGTCGCCGCGGGCGGAAATGCCACCAGCCACTGGGAGATGGAGGACGTCCTGCGAGTTGCGGACAGCGCGGCCGGCATGCCCGTTTTTAGTGAGCTCTTTCACAGCATGGGCCAGGCGCCCGGCGCGCCGGACCTCGAGGCGCTCTTCCGCCGCCTCGGCGTCTCATTGCGCGACGGCCGAGTCGTCTACGACGAGTCCGCCCCGCTGGCCAGCGTCCGCCGGGCGATGGCGGGACACGGGCCCTGAAAGACGAGGCCGCCCTGGGGCCTTCCCGGGAAGGGCTGCCGCGACGCCAACAGCACGACCTTCAGGCCCCGCAAGGGTGCTAGAGCAGGACACAGGGCTTGCAGTTCTTCATGTGGAGACTGCTTGACGTCTCGCAGGCCTCGCAGGTAGCCGTTCGCCGGAGGCATACGGAGAGAGCCATGGCCCCCATCGTCAGCATCATCGACGTCTCCAAGGAGTACAGCCTGGGCAAAACCCTCGTCCCGGCGCTCCGGGGCGTGTCGCTCGAAGTCAACGCCGGCGACTTCATCTCCATCGCTGGGCCTTCCGGGAGCGGAAAGACAACGCTTCTCAATCTCATCGGCTGCGTCGACGTGGCCACCCGCGGCACCGTGGTGGTCGCCGGCCGGAACACGGCCGAGCTCAGCGAGCGAGAGCTCACCTCGCTCAGGTTGAATACCATCGGCTTCATCTTCCAGAGCTTCAACCTGGTGCCGGTGCTGAGCGTCTTTCAAAACGTGGAATTCCCGCTCCTTTTGCAACGGAAGCTGGACCGCGCCCAACGCCGTCAGCGAGTGATGACGCTTCTCGAGCAGGTCGGCATCGCCACCCACGCCGACCACCGCCCGAGCGAGCTTTCCGGTGGCCAGCGCCAGCGGGTGGCCGTCGCCCGTGCCTTGGTAGGGGGGCCGCAGATTGTGCTCGCGGATGAGCCCACGGCCAACCTCGACTCGGTCACCGGCGCACACATCATCGACCTGATGAAGGAGCTCAACGAGCGCGACGGCACAACGTTCATTTTTTCCACACACGACGCCCGCGTCATGAGCCATGCCAACGCCGTGGTGCGGCTCGAGGATGGGAAGATTGTGGGGCGGGAGCAACCCAGCGCGGCAGCGCAAGCGGCAGGAATGCACTGATGCTCGCCTTGCTGCTGCAGGTCTCCTTCCGGAATCTCTTCCGGAGCCGCATCAACCTCCTCATCGGGGCCATCATCTTCTTCTACACGCTGCTGCTGGTGGTGGGCGGAGCGATGCTCGACAGCCTGCTCGGCTCGATGAGCCGAAGCATCGTCGGCACCGTCTCCGGGCACATTCAGCTATACGGCGCAACCAGCCGCGATTCGGTGTCCATCTGGCCTCCCATGGGAAATGAGCCCGACCTCAGCCCCATCCCGGACTACCAGCGCATCGAGAGCGCCATCTCCCAACTGCCCAACGTCAAGGCCGTGGTTCCGATGGGAATCAACGCCTCCCTCATCACCTCAGGTAACTCGGTGGACCTCACGCTCGAGGCACTTCGAGGAGTGGTTCGAAAGCAGAAGGAGGCGGGAAGCACACCGGAGCTCGAAGAACAGCGTCAGAGCCTGAAGGACCATGTGCGACAGATTGTTCGGGTGCTTCGCGATGACATGGCACGGGCCGGGGAGATGGAGACCACCGCCGCCCAGGACCCCGAGGCCCTCGCTGCGATTGAGCGCGCCTCCTCAGATGCGTTTTGGAAGGGCTTCGACCAGGACCCTTACGCCGCGCTGGAGTTTCTGGAGAACAAGGTCGCGCCACAGCTCCCCGACGGGGACATGTTCCCCCTGCGCTACGTCGGGACCGACCTCGCGAGCTTCGCCAAGTCGTTCGACCGCATGGAAATAGTCGACGGTCAAGCCGTGCCGCCCGGTCACCGTGGCATGCTGCTGTCGAAATACACCTACGAGCAATACCTGAAGCTGAAATCGGCTCGACGCTTGGACCTCATCAAGGAGGCGGTCGACACCGGGGCCAGCATCTCCACCGACCCGGAACTGCAGCGCTACGTCCGCGAAAACACGCAGCAGACCCGGGCGATTCTCCTTCAGTTCGACCGACTCAAATCCGAGGAGGCGGTTCGGCGGCTGCGAGCGTTTCTCGGGCCTTCGGATAAGGACTTGAGCCAGTTGCTGTCGGAGTTCTTCGCTGTCACCGACGCCAACTTCCAAGCCCGCTACGCCTTCTTTTACAAGGAATTGGCCCCCCTGCTTGAGCTCTACCGCCTGAAAGTAGGCGATGTGCTCACCATCACCGCTTTCACCCGGAGCGGCTACACCAAGAGCTTAAACATTCCGGTATGGGGCACGTTCCGCTTCAAGGGCTTGGAGAAATCCCCCCTCGCGGGAAACATCAACTTGATGGACATCCTGTCCTTCCGCGAGCTCTACGGTTACCTGAGCGCGGATACCAGTGCGGAGATTGAGCTTTTGAAGAAGGAGGCGGGAGCTCGCGCCATCGACCGCTCGAAGGCCGAGGACGAGCTGTTTGGCACTGCCCGCAAGGTGGTGGCAGAGGCGACGCCAGGGCTGATTGACGACCAGAAGGCCTTCCCGGGCACGGCCGGAAACCTTCGCCGCGACGACCTTCGCCAGCGGGTTTACCAGCAGAGCGAAATCGGGCGAGGCGTGGTGCTCAACGCGGCGGTCATCTTGCGAGATCCGAGCAAGCTGAAGCAGACGCTGAATGACATCCGCGCGCTCTCCGAGCGCGAGCATCTCGGCGTGTCCGCCCTTTCCTGGCAGGACGCCTCGGGCATTCTCGGTCAGCTGGTCAACCTTGCGCGGCTGGTCCTTTACATCGCGGCATTCATCATCTTCGTGGTGGCAATGGTCATCATCAACAACGCGATGATGATGGCCACCCTTCGGCGGACCGCCGAGGTTGGCACGATGCGCGCCATCGGAGCCCAGCGCCCCTTCATTCTGACGATGGTGCTGGCCGAAACGCTGACGCTGGGTTTGGTCTTCGGTGCGGCCGGCGCGTTGCTCGGTTCTGGCATCGTCGGCTGGCTCGGCTCGAAGGGCATCCGGGCCACCGCCGACGTCATGTATTTCTTCTTCTCTGGACCGAGGCTCTATCCCCACCTCTCATCGAGCAATGTCGTCGCGGCGATGGTCATCGTCGGGCTGGTGAGTGTGGTGTCGACGCTGTACCCGGCGTTTCTGGCCGCCCGGGTGCCACCGGTGCGCGCCATGCAGACCGACGAATAGCATCCCCCTATGGGCCAACTATTCCTCATCGCGTTTCGTAACTTGGTCACCCACCGGCGACGCACGTTGATGCTGGGCGGGGCCATCGCCGGCGTGACGATGCTCTTGGTGGTTCTCTTGGGGATGCTCAACGGCATCCGCGCCACCATTCTCGAGTCCGCCACCACGCTGATGAGCGGGCAGCTCAACGTCGGCGGCTTCTTCAAGGTCACTGCCGGTCAATCCGCGCCGGTCGTGACGCACTACAAGCAGGTGCTGGACGTCATCCGGGCCAATGTCCCCGAGCTGGACTACGTGACCGAGCGCGGTCGGGGCTGGGCCAAGGTGGTGAGCGATACCTACACCTCGGGCTGGGTCGGAGTTTCGGGGATTGACATTCGAAACGAGCCCGGCTTCCGCAGGGTGGTGAAGGTTCAGAGCGGCTCGCTCGACGCCTTGGCTGAGCCGGGAACCATTCTCCTCTTCGAGGAACAGGCCCAGCGGCTGGGGGTACACGTGGGAGACGTTGTCACCCTCTCCTCCTTCACCCTGCGCGGCGCGGTGAACACGGTCGACGTCCGAGTGGCAGTCATCGCCAGGAACGCCGGGCTACTCAGCTCCTTCAACACCTACGTGCCCGCAGCCACCCTCCGCGGGCTCTACGCGATGAATTCCGACTCGACCGGTGCACTGCTGCTCTACCTCAAGGACCTCCGTGACGGGCCCAAGGTGGAGGCGCGTCTAAGGGAAGTCCTACCGGCGGCTGGCTTCCAGCTGATGGACAAGGACCCGCGCGCGTTCTTCCAGAAGTTCGATGTGGTGAACCGCGAGGGTTGGACCGGCCAGAAACTAGATGTCACCACCTGGCAGGACGAGGTGGCCTTTGTCCAGTGGACGCTGACCGCGGTCACTTGGTTGTCCTACCTCCTCATCGGCATCCTGTTGACCATCATCGCGGTGGGCATCATGAACACCTTGTGGATTGCCATCCGCGAACGGACGCGCGAGGTGGGCACACTGCGCGCGATTGGAATGCAGCGGACCCGGGTCCTCGCCATGTTCCTCGTTGAGGCCTTCACCCTCTCCCTCGGCGCCGCGCTCTTCGGCGCGCTCTTGGGGCTGGCAGTCTGCGCCATCATCAACGCGGCTCACATCCACGCCCCAATCACGGTCCAACTCTTCTTGATGCGCGAAGAGGTCCATCTGGCGGTCCGCCCCAGTGCCCTGCTCGGCTCGGTCCTGCTCATTACCGGGTGCACCACCGCCATCTCCCTCATTCCGTCCTTCCTCGCTGCGCGGCTCCAGCCGGTGACCGCCATGCACCAGGTTGGCTGACCGGGTGGTGACCCTGATGAAGCGTTGTCTCCTGCTTGGCGTCGGCCTCCTGCTTGGTGCGCCTGTCCGCGCCGCTCCGCTTGCCAATCAGGACGCCGTGCTCCAGGTCCTCAAGACCATCGACTACCGCCAGCGCAACAGCGGCGACTACAAGTCGCTCGCCTACCTGGAGCAGAAGGAGAAGGACAAGACGGACATCGCCCGCGAGGCGCTCATCTACCGGCGGGACGAGGACGAGAAGTTGATGATTCTCTTCACCAAGCCCAAAGGCGAGGCGGGCAAGGGCTACATCCGTTTGGACAAGAACCTCTGGTCCTATGACCCAGGAACCGGCAAGTGGGACCGGCGCACCGAGCGGGAGCGAATCGCCGGCACTGACAGCCGGCGCGCGGACTTCGACCAGTCGAAGCTGGTGGAGGAGTACGACGCCACCTACACCGGCGAGGGCAAGCTCGGGCAATTCGACATTTGGCAGCTCGAGTTGAAAGTGAAGCCGAACACCGATGTCGCCTTCCCGGTGGTGAAGCTGTGGGTGGACCAGGCGAGCGGCAATGTCCTCAAGCGGCAGGAATTCGCGCTCTCCGGACGGCTGATGCGTACGCTTTACTACCCGCGCTGGCAGAAGCTCTACAGCGAGTCGAAGAAGGCCGAAGTGTGGTACCCCGGCGAAATTCGCATCTACGACGAGGTGGAGAAGGAGAACAGCACCATCGTCGTGATGAAGAGTGTGGACCTCCGCCCGCTGGAGGCGAACATCTTCACCAAGGCATGGCTCGAGGCAAAGAGCCGATGACAGCCCGAGCGGCGGTGCTCCTTCTGGGACTCGTCGCCCGCACTGTCTTGGCCCAGGGTCGCCCCGATGAGGACGCCCTCTTCGGCGCTCCGGCCGATGCCGGTACGCCGACGCCCGCCCTGCCCTCGCAGCCGCTCATCCCGAGCGCCGGGCAGCCGCTAGACCGCAACACCCCGGCCGGTGAGCAGCAGATTCTCACCGCCGCCCCGGCCCAGGATGCCTTCACCGCGGGCTTGGTGAAAGAAGACGCCCTGAAGATTGGCGGTCAGTTCTACATGCGGGCCATCAGCACCATCTCCCAGAATCAGCCCTTCGGGAAGTCCAGCTTCAACGTTCCGACCTTGCTCGACGTCTACCTGGACGCGCGGCCCACCGACCGACTGCGCGCATTCGTCCTGGGCCGTCTGGAATATGACCCGCTGCTCAGCAGCTACACTTTTCTCACCGGGGTTTCCGTCCCCGGCCTCGAGCAGCCGAGCAATCCCGCGGTGTACCTGGACCAGGCGTGGCTCGCCTTCGACATCGCCCGCACCGCGTTCGTCACCGCGGGAGTCCAGCACGTCAAGTGGGGCACCGGGCAGTACTTCAATCCCGATGACTTCCTGGCCAGCCAGCCGGTCGACCCGCTCGCCATCTTCGACGCCCGGCTCGGGGTAAGCATGCTCCGCGTTCAAATCCCCTGGGAGAAGACGGGGCTGAGCTTCACCGCGGTGGCCGTCTTCCAGCCGACGCAGAACGTGAGCACCACCGGCACGACGCTGACCGGCGGGGGAGGCAACTCGGTCAACCTGGTCAGCGGCAACCAAAGCAACTCCAACGGTTTTCTCGAGGACGTGGGCGGTGCCGCTCAGGTGGAGTGGGACTTCAAGGGGGGCGCTCTGGGCGTCAACGGGCTCGCGCAGAAGTACCGCGCCTGGCGCGTGGGCGCCTACACCACGGCCGGCCTCGGAGACTTCGACGTCTACGGCGAAGCGGTCCTCAAACAGTGCCTCGACCTGCCCTACGGCACTCCCAACACCACCTGCGGGCCCTCCTACTCCACTGGGATTGTCGCCCCAGGCACCTATAGCGGTTACACATTTGGCACGGTTCAGCAGCCAGCCTTGCCGGTCTTCCAGGCAGTGGGCGGACTCAGCTACGCCATCAACTTCGAGGGGAACAAAAGCATCACCCTGGCCGGCGAGTACTTCTACAACCGCGGTAGCTTCGCCGCGAAGCAGTACCCCAACTTGCTCCTCCAAGGGGCCTACCAGCCATTTTACCTTGGGCGGAACTACCTTGCCTTGAGCGCCACCCTGACCGACACGACGGCCAAGACCACCTGGGTCTTGACGACCATCGGGAACCTCACCGACGTCAGCGCCATCACCCGACTGGATTTAATTGTCACTGTCCTGAGCTACTTGCAGGTGGAGGCCTTTGGAGCGGTGGACTACGGCCATTTGGGGGGCGAATTTCGGCTCGGCGTCGACATTCCCAACGTGACGTTCAACACCGGCCTCTCGCCACCCAACAACCAAAAGGCGGTGGATTTCACCATCAACGCCCCCATCGTCCAGTTCGGCCTGGGGCTCCGGATGGCCCTGTAAAAGGGGGGTTTGAGTCCAGCCGACGCATCGCATTACAGTCTTCTTTTCCGTGGCTCGACTGGCCACGGGCAGGAGGGTCGGGGTTGCCCCTGCCGCACAAACACGGCCTGTATGAGCCCACCACCGAGCACGACTCCTGTGGAGTGGGTTTCGTCGTACACATTCGCGGCGAGAAATCCCGCTCCATCGTCGACGACGCCCTCGGCATCCTCGACCGGCTGAGCCACCGCGCCGCCTGCGGTGCAGACCCGGAGACAGCGGACGGGGCTGGCATTCTCCTGCAGCTGCCACACCGTTTCTTCAAACGCGAGGGCTTACGGCTCGGCTTCGAGATGCCCCGCCGGCGCTGCTATGGGGTGGGGCAAGTCTTCCTTCCGCAGGAGCCGCACGCGCGCGCCGCCTGCGAGGCAGTTTTCGACGAGGTGGCCGAGGAGGAGCATCAGAGAGTGATTGGCTGGCGGGATGTCCCGGTCGACGAGAGTCAGATGGGATGGCTCGCCCGAGAGAGCGTCCCGGTGTTGCGGCAGATTTTCGTTGCCCGTCGCCGAGTCGTGCCCTCCGCCTTCGAGCGCAAGCTCTACGTCATCCGCAAGCTGGTGGAAAATCGGGTCCGCGAACGGGGGCTCGACCCGGAGGGCCGCTTCCACATCGTCAGCCTCTCGGCGGAGACCATCGTCTACAAGGGCCTGCTGCTGCCGACGCGGCTGCAGCGCTTCTACCAGGACCTGCAAGACCCGGACATGGTGAGCGCGCTAGCGCTGGTGCATTCGCGCTTCTCCACCAACACCTTCCCCACCTGGGAACTCGCCCAGCCCTTTCGTCTGATTGCCCACAACGGCGAAATCAACACCGTCCGGGGCAACCGCAATTGGCTGGCGGCGCGGCGCAGCCAGCTTCAGTCGGCGAAATTCTTTGGCAGTGTGGACCGTTTGTTCCCCATCGTCCGAGAGGACGCCAGCGACTCGGCTCAATTCGACAGCATGCTGGAATTGCTCAGCATGGGCGGCCGGAGCCTGCCGCAGGCGATGATGCTGATGATTCCCGAGGCGTGGGAGAGCGACCCGGGAATGGATGATGGCCGGCGCGCCTACTACGAGTACTCGAGCGCGCTTTTGGAGCCATGGGATGGGCCGGCGGCCATCGCCTTCACCGACGGCGTCCGCATCGGTGCCACGCTCGACCGCAACGGCCTTCGCCCCGCGCGCTGGATGGAGACCGACGACGACCGGGTCATCCTGGCCTCGGAGGCGGGCGTGCTGGAGGTCGCCCCGGAGCGCATCCGGCGCAAGGGTCGGCTGCAACCCGGCCGGATGTTCCTGGTGGACACCGAGGAAGGGCGCATCGTCGAGGACGACGAGCTCAAGCGGGACATCACCAGCCGCTGGCCGTACCGCCGCTGGCTCGAGAAAAACGTCTTCACCTTCGACGAGCTCCCCGAGGTGGCTGCGCCACAGCCGCTGGAGGGTGAACAGCTCGGCCGGCTCCAGCGGGCCTTCGGTTACAGCGACGAGGATGTCCGCCTGCTGCTCCAGCCGATGGCCGAGGGCGGCCACGAGCCAGTTGGCTCGATGGGCAACGACACGCCGCTCGCGGTCCTCAGCGACCAGGCGCCAAACCTCTTCCGCTACTTCCATCAGCTCTTCGCCCAAGTCACCAACCCGCCCATCGACCCAATTCGCGAGTCGCTGGTGATGACGCTCGCCACCGCCACCGGACCGGACGGCAATACCCTGGACGAGACGCCAGAGCAGTGCCACCGGCTCACTCTTCCAGGCCCCATCCTGACCAACCGCGAGATGGCGCGCCTGGCGGCCATCAAAGCCCAAGGGATGTTCCAGCCCCACACCCTCTCGCTCCTCTACCCCGCCGACGGCGGTCCAGCCGCACTCGAGGAAGCGGTGGACCGACTGACGCGGCAGGCGGCCGAGGCACTCGACGAGGGATGCAGCATCCTCATCCTCAGCGACCGCGGCGTGGACGCCCGCTCAGTGGCCATCCCGGTACTGCTGGCACTCTCCGCAGTGCACCAGCGGCTTGTTCGCGACGGCGTTCGGATGCAAACCGGGCTGTTGGTGGAGACCGCCGAGGTCCGGGAGGTGCACCACTTCGCGCTGCTCTTCGGCTACGGCGCTGCAGCGGTCAACCCCTACCTGGCCTTCGACACGGTGCGGGCCCAGGCCGTCGCCGGCGACCTCACGCTCGACGAGGCGACGGCTGAGGCACGGTACCGCCAGGCCATCTCCGAGGGGCTCCTCAAGGTGATGTCGAAGATGGGCATCTCCACGCTGCAGTCCTATCGGGGGGCTCAAATTTTCGAGGCGGTCGGCCTCGACCCGGCGCTCGTCGACAAGCACTTCACCGGCACCCCCTCGCGGCTGGGGGGCATCGGTCTGAGCGAACTGGGACAAGAAGCGCTAGAGCGCCACAGCCGTGGTTTCGGACTGGTGCCGGAGGATGTGGCCACGCTTCCGGTGGGCGGGTTTTACCAGTGGCGTCGCCGGGGCGAGCACCATCGGTGGAACCCCACCACGCTGGCCCTATTGCAAGCCGCGGTGAGCTCGGGCGACCCGGCCCTGTACGCCCAGTACTCCAAGGCGGCGGACGACGAGACCGCCACGCCGGCCACCCTGCGCGGCCTGTTGAGCTTCGCCTCCGAGCGGTGCACGGCCGTCCCGCTGGCGGAAGTCGAGCCGGCGAGTGAGTTGGTCAAGCGCTTCGTGACCGGAGCGATGTCCTTCGGCAGCATCAGCGCCGAGGCGCACGAGACGCTGGCCATCGCGATGAACCGCATCGGGGGGCGGAGCAACTCAGGGGAAGGCGGCGAGGAGGCGCGGCGCTACCTTCCGGACGCCAATGGCGACTTGCGAAGGAGTGCCATCAAGCAGGTGGCCTCGGCCCGCTTCGGCGTCACCGCCGAGTACTTGGTCAACGCCGACGAGCTCCAAATCAAAATCGCCCAGGGGGCCAAGCCGGGGGAGGGAGGACAGCTGCCTGGCCACAAGGTGGACGAGCGCATTGCCAAGGTGCGCTGGTCAACGCCTGGGGTGACACTCATTTCCCCCCCACCCCACCATGACATCTACTCCATCGAGGACCTGGCGCAGCTCATCTACGACTTGCAGTCGGTGAATCCCGCGGCGCGGGTGAGCGTGAAGTTGGTGAGTGAGGTGGGCGTGGGAACGGTCGCCGCCGGAGTGGCCAAGGCAGGGGCCGGCTGCGTCGTCATCTCCGGCTACGAGGGCGGCACCGGGGCCTCGCCGATGTCGAGCATCAAATATGCCGGGCTTCCTTGGGAGCTTGGGCTTGCTGAGACGCAGCAGGTGCTGGTGCAAAACCAGATGCGAGACCGCATCCGGGTGCAGGTGGACGGGGGGCTCCGGACCGGGCGCGACGTGGTGGTGGCCGCGCTTCTGGGCGCCGAGGAGTTCGGGATGGCCACCGCCTCGCTGGTGGCCCTCGGCTGCATCATGCTGCGCAAGTGCCACCTCAACACCTGCTCGGTCGGCATCGCCACCCAGGACCCGGAGCTGCGCAAGCACTTCTCCGGCTCGCCGGAAGGGGTGGTCCACTTCTTCTACTTCGTGGCCGAGGAAGTGCGCGGGTTGCTCGCCACCTTGGGGGCGCGGACGCTCGACGAGCTGGTGGGCCGGGTCGACCTGCTTCGGCCACGGACGGACTTGCTGCACTGGAAGACGCGGAAGCTCGACCTGTCGGCGCTGCTTGCGCCGCCGCGCGCAGCGGCGGCGGTTCCACGACGCTCGGTGACGGTGCAGCGCAAGGACGTCTCGGACCATCTCGACCACGAGCTGTTGCGCCGTGCACGCACCACGCTCGACGGCGGCCCCCCCACCATGGTGGTGCTCCCGGTGCGCAACGCACACCGGGCGGTGGGAGCGATGCTGAGTGGCGAGATTGCCCAGCGGCGCGGGGCCAACGGTTTGCCCGATGATGCCATCAGGGTGCGGCTACGGGGCTCCGCAGGCCAGAGTCTGGGGGCCTTCCTGGCGGCCGGAGTCACCCTGGAGCTGGAGGGAGACGCCAACGACTACGCCGGCAAGGGGCTGTCCGGCGGTCGCATCATCGTTCGACCCCCGGCGGCCAGCCGCTTCCCGCCCGAGGAGAATGTGGCGGTGGGCAACACCGTCCTCTATGGCGCGACCTCGGGCGAGCTGTACGTGTCGGGACTGGCCGGGGAGCGCTTTGCCGTGCGCAACAGCGGTGCCACCGCGGTGGTGGAAGGGGTTGGCGACCACGGCTGCGAGTACATGACTGGCGGGGTGGTGGTCGTCCTCGGCGCGACCGGGCGCAATTTTGCGGCCGGGATGAGCGGCGGCCTGGCTTTCGTCCTGGACCGTGAGCGTCGCTTCCGGGCCCGGTGCAACACGGCCATGGTGGAGCTCGAGTCGTTGGTGGACGAGTCGGACATCTGGCTGGTCTACGGTTTGGTGGAGAACCACCTGCGGCACACCGGAAGCCCGCTGGCCCGCCGGGTGCTGGACAACTGGCAACACCTCGTCCCGCACTTCGTCAAGGTGCTGCCCGTCGACTACAAGGCGGTGCTGCAGGCGCGACGTGCTGCGATGCGACCGCCCCCAGCACCGGCCCGGCTGCGGGCAGTGGAAGGCTGAGACAGCTTGGGCAAGGTGACGGGCTTCATGGAGTGGCGACGCGCGGCACCAGCCAAGCGGGCCAAATCAGAGCGGCTTCAGGACTGGACGGAGTTCACCGCGCCGTTCACCGAGGAGACGGCGCGACAGCAAGCGGGCCGCTGCATGGATTGTGGCGTCCCCTTCTGCCACCAGGGCTGCCCGCTCGGAAACCTCATTCCTGAATTCAACGAGCACGTCTTCCGAAACCACTGGCAGGCGGCTTTCCTTGCGCTCAGCAGCACCAACAACTTTCCAGAGTTTACCGGTCGGCTCTGCCCAGCTCCGTGCGAGGCGGCCTGCGTCCTGGCCATTGACCAGGAGGCGGTGGCCATCGAAACCGTGGAAAAGGAAATCGCGGAGCGCGCCTTCCAGGAAGGATGGGCCCGGGCCCACCCTCCTCCTTTGCGGACGGGGAAACGGGTGGCGGTGGTAGGAAGCGGCCCGGCGGGCCTGGCTGCGGCAGCGCAGCTCAACCAGGCCGGGCACACCGTTACCGTCTATGAGCGCGCGCCTTCGCTCGGCGGACTGTTGCGCTACGGCATCCCGGATTTCAAGCTCGAGAAGTGGGTCATCGACCGCCGGCTGGCGGTGCTCGAAGAGGAGGGCGTCCTCTTCCGGACCGGCGTCGAGGTCGGGCGCGAGCCGAGCTTCGACGCCCTTCGCGCCAGCCACGACGCGCTGGTGCTGGCGGTGGGAGCGCAGCGGCCGCGGGAGCTGGAAGTGCCCGGCCGAGAGCTGAGGGGCGTGGTGCTGGCGATGGACTTCCTCGAGGCCCAAAACCGCCGGCTGGCTGGCCAACTCGTCCCGGTCGACGCGCCGTCCGCGCGCGGCAAGCGCGTCATCATTCTCGGTGGTGGCGACACCGGCTCGGACTGCCTCGGGACGGCGCTCAGGCAGCAAGCCTCGGAAGTTCGACAGATTGAGCTGCTGCCGCTGCCTCCGCGCGAGCGCGCGGTTGACAACCCTTGGCCCCAGTGGCCCCTCATTTTTCGCACCTCCTCGAGCCAGGAGGAGGGCGGCGAGCGGGCCTTCGGGCTGATGACGAAGCAGCTCAGCGGGCAGGATGGACAGCTGAGCGCGCTTCACGCCGTGCAAGTGGAGCTCAGGCGGGAGCCGGGTGGCGCCCCGCGCTTCGTCGAAGTGCCCGGCAGCGAAGTCCTCTACCCGGTGGACATGGTGGTGCTGGCGATGGGCTTCCTCGGCCCGGAGACGGCCCCCTTGGCGCAGCAGCTCGGCCTCGAGCTCGACCCGCGAGGCAACATTCGCGTCGACAACTTCGCCACCTCGGCCCCCGGCGTCTTCGCCGCCGGCGACGCCAGCCGCGGGGCCAGCCTCATTGTGTGGGCCATCTCCGACGGCCGCGAAGCGGCGCGCGCCGCCGACGCCTGGCTCACCGGGCAAGCCTCCCGGCTGCCCACCCGCGGCGTGCATCAGCCCTTCGTCCGCTGAGCGCCTCTCTCCAGAAGAGGGGGCGGCGCCCGGGGAGTGTGCTCAACTCCACAAACCATGGGCACCCCAGCGAATGGCGGAAAGCAGGCGGCGGGGACCTCGCCGGCTCTGGTGGTGCATGGCGGCGCCTGGAGCATCCCCGCCGAGCGGCGGCCGGCGCACCGCGCGGGCTGCGCCGCCGCGGCCGAGCGCGGCCGCGACGTTTTGCTTCGCGGTGGCTCTGCCCTGGACGCCGTGGAAGCAGCCATTGTGGTGATGGAGGATGACCCCACCTTCGACGCTGGGACCGGCTCCGTCCTGGTGGCCGACGGCTCGGTGGAGCTCGACGCGGGAGTGATGGACGGCACCTCGCTCAAAGTGGGTGCGGTTGCGGTGGTGAAGCACTTCAAGAACCCCATTTCCATCGCCCGCCGCGTGCTCGAGGCAAGCGACCACCACTTCCTGGTGGGGGAGGGGGCGGAGGCCTTTGCCCGAGCCCACGGCTTTCCCGCGGTGGACAACAGCGCGCTCGTGGTCCAACGAGAGCGAGCGCTGTACGAGGAGTTTCTCTCGGGACAGCGAAAGGCCTCGGACAGCTTCGGCCCGGCGGACACCGTGGGCGCGGTGGCACTGGACGGGGCCGGACGAATGGCGGCAGGCAACAGCACCGGCGGCGTCTCCTTCAGCCTGCCGGGGCGCGTCGGGGACGCGCCACTGCCTGGCATTGGGTTTGGGGCTGATGACCGACTCGGTGGAGTGGCCTGCACTGGGTGGGGCGAGCACATCCTCCGGGTGGGGCTGGCGATGCGGGCGCTGCACGGGCTGGAGCGCGGGCTCGGCGCACAGGAGGCCGCCGCCGCGGCGGTGGCGCTGCTGTCGGAGCGCGTGCAGGGCCAGGCCGGGCTGGTGCTGCTCGACCGCTGGGGGAGGGTTGGGCTCGCCCACTCCACGCCCTGCCTGGCCCACGCTTACTGGACGGCGCGCACCGGAGCGCTGGTCAGTGGCACCGCCGCCTCCCCTTAGGGGGGCCTTAGACGCGGGTGCGCGGCGTCTGTGCAGGGTTCGGCTGCTCGGAGCCGGTCGCCCCCGCGTCCACGCTCTGCATCGACTCGAGCGCGTCGGCGACGGCGGAAATCTCGTCTCCCAGTTGCTCCACACCGGCCTTCAGCTGCGTTCCGGCCGCGTCCGAACCTGCCGTGGAGCGGACCGCCAACACTTGGGTGTAGAGGTTCTCGAGGGTGTAGCCCAGCCGCACCCGCTCCGCCTCCAAGCGCGCGCCTTGTGTCCGCAATGTCTCCCGGTGCTGCAGCTGGGCGTCCAGTGCCTTGAGGGCGCCCTCCCAGCGTTCATGCGTCAGCGCGTCGGTGGCCGCGTCCCGGCGCGCGACGACGTCTACCCGCTCGCGCTGCAGCCGCTCGCCGTCCGCGCTGGTCACCAGGGCACGCAGCTCCGCTTCGCGCTTGGCCAGCTCGTGGACAGTGTCCCGGAGTCCGCGCACTGACTGCTCGGGATTACGCACCACCTCGCGCAGCACGGCCGGCCCCTTTCGAATCTCCTCGAGCAACTTGTCGCAGAGCGCATCCACCCGGGCCAGGTTGGCCGGGTCCTGCGCAGCCTGTTGGACGGGTCTGGCCTGGCCGTCGACGACGTCCGCCGGGGCCGAGTCCCGGAAAACCTGGCCGAGGCCGGAGAGGGTGAAACCGAGGGCAACCCACATCATCCAGAAGGGTCCGCCGTCCACGACGAGGTAGGTGAGGACTGCGGCGACACCGAGGAAAATGGCCCCCCGGAGCTTCGAGCCACGCCGTCTCCTCTGCCGCCACTGGGCGCGCGCCACCCGTCGCTGCTCGCGCCAGGCGTCCTTCCATTCGCGAGGGTCCGCCATCCCCGGCGCCAGAGGGCCCTCCCAGCCGCGGTCCATCGTCTGGCGAATGCGGGCCACAGCCTCGTCCAGGGAGTTTCGACGCTCGTCACCACCCACGCTGACGCCTCCAGTGCAGAGTAGAGAGTCTTAACGCCACGCCGGCCCCGCCGTCACATCCGCCAGCCCACCCGGCGGGCCCAGGCTTCGAAGTCTGCCACGTGTCTCGCCGGGTCAGCCGGCGGCTGGACTTCGACTTCGCCCTCCGGCGTCGCCTGCACCGAGGCGGCCAGAGGCGGCAGGCCGAGCGTCGCCCGGCGCAGGTCCACCTCCTCGGGGGCCTCCAGGGGCCCGGGCGTCAGCCGCCCTTCGCGGTCCCAGCCAACCGTGGTGCCATAGCGCTGGGGCCGGCCCTCGAAGTAGCGGATGCGGTCGGCCAGCATGGCTGGCTGTAGAGGCGGCACCTCTCCGGAAGCAGCGGCCGCCTCGAGCAGGGCCAAGCAGCGGCGCTGGAAGGCAGGCTCGGCAATGGCGTGCTGGACAATGCGCCAGGCGGCCTCGGCCCCGTCCTCGCTCGCAAGCGTCCGGCCTGGCCAGCCATGCGCGTCCAGCAGCTGTGCCAGACGGGCCGCGTTCCGCCGGTGGAGGGCCTCCATCTCCGGCGCGTAGCCGTCGAAGAGGCGTCCGTCCTTGGCCAGCAGCCGCCGGACGCGCTCATCATCCGCCGCCAGCGCGAGCAACTCGAGCCGGAGCGCTTCCTCCGGAGGCGGGCGCAGCTTCCAGCGTCGGTGGAGCCACAGCCACTGCTCCGGCGCGGCGCGAATTTGACGCTCCAGCACCTCGGTGAGGGTGGCGGTGTGCGCCCAGAGGTCCCGCGCACGGTTTCCGGTGGAAGGTACCGGGAAGGGGCCCTCGACCTGCATGTGCAGTGCAGTGCCCACCTGGCGCGCGAGGACGACCAAGACCGGTGCACCGGACAGCATCGCCGCCATGCTGACCAGTGGCGTGGTTGCTGCTGGACGTCCGAAGAAGGGGACGAACAGCGAGTGCTTTCCGCCGATGGCTTGGTCGAAGAGCACCCCTACCGCCTGGTTACGTCGCAACTCGGTGAGCGCCGCGCGCAGCGCGTTGCGGGGAGAAATGAGATGGATGCCAGAGCGCACCCGGCCGGCTACCACCTCGGCGTTGAAGGCCCCCTTGAGCGGGCGGGCGACGGCGTGCAGGGGGATGCCCTGGCGCGTCAGCCCTTCCCCCAACAACTCCCAGTTCCCGAAGTGGCCACTCACCAAGAGGGCTCCCCGTCCGCCGGCCAGTGCTCGCTCGATGGCGAAGCTTTCCTCGCGCAGGACGGCACTGGCCAGAGCATCCGCGGACTGCTTCTGCGAGAGGGCCGCGTCGAGGACCGCGGTGGCCAGGTGCTGGTAGGTCCGGCGCGCCACCCGGCGACGCTCCTGGCGGCTCCAAGCGGGAAAGGCCCAGCCCAGCTGGTCCAACGTCAGCTGGCGGCGAATGCCCAACATGAAGATGAGGCGGCCCACGGTTCGCGCCATGGCTTCCCGCACCCCGGCGGGCACCACCGCCAGCGCGTCTAACAGAAGGCGCACCAGGGCACGGGCAAAGGGCGAGGCAGGGACTTCCTCGGGTGAAGGCGGCACTGTGAGGAAGCACTAACATGGCTTTCCCTGCGCCGGGGCCTGCACGGCTCCGGCCCTTGGCACCCCACTCGCGGAGAGTGTCTCCCATGCCTTGGGGGGGAGGCAGGCACCGGTGGGGCGAAGGGTTTACAATGGTGGCTCAAGATGACGGCTGACCCCATCACCCCTGCGACGAGAGCCCCCGAGCCGCACACCGACGAGGGCGACTTGGTGGAACTCGACCAGAACCACCCGGGCTTTCGCGACCCAGTGTACCGGCACCGGCGCAACTCCATCGCTCAACGGGCGCTGCGCTGGCAGTTGGGCGACCCCATGCCGGAAGTTGAGTACACCGCACAGGAGCAAGCGGTGTGGGAAACGGTGTGGGAGCACCTGGCTCCGCTCCATGACCGGTTCGGCTCGCGCGAGTACCTCTACTGCTCGGCACACTTCGCTTTCCCCCGCACCCGGATTCCTCAGCTGCGGGAGGTGAACGTCAAGCTGGCCCCGAAGACGGGCTTCACCATGGTCCCGGTGGCCGGCTTGGTGGCGTCGCGGGCCTTTCTCGGAAACCTCAAGTCCGACCAGTTTCTCGCCACCCAGTACATCCGCCACCACACCGTCCCGCTGTACACGCCCGAGCCAGACGTGGTTCACGAGTTGGTCGGCCACGCGGCCACCCTAGCCGACCCGGGCTTCGCTGAAATCAACCGTGCCTTCGGTCGGGCGGCGGAGCGCGTCTCGGACGACGTGCTCAAGCAAATCGAGCGCGTCTACTGGTACACCCTCGAATTCGGTGCCGCCTACGAGGACGGCAAGCTGAAGGCCTACGGGGCCGGGCTGCTCTCGTCATTCGGCGAGTTGGAGCGCTTCAGCCAAGAAGCTCAGCTGGTCCCCCTCAACTTCGAGCAGATGGCGGCCCGTCCGTATGACCCCACCGTCTACCAGGAGATGATTTTCGTCGCCCCCTCCTTCACCGAGGCGGTGCGGCGCACCACCGCCTGGCTCGACCGCTTGCGCTGAGCCGCTCTCCCCGAGGCCTCCAACCCCTTACTTGCGCCCTTGCCGCGGTGCATTAGGGTGGTTAATTGAAAGTTCGGCCCGGGGGGAGCCCCTCTGGCAATCCACACAGTTGTCGAGTACAGGGCCGCGGCCCCCACTCCTCAGTTCTCGGTAAGGAAGCAAACGAATCATGGCGTCCTCTTTCCCCATCGAACGCGTCCGCAACATCGGCATTTCTGCCCACATTGACTCGGGCAAGACCACGCTCACCGAGCGCATCCTCTATTACACGGGGCGCATCCACGAGATTCACGAAGTGCGTGGCAAGGATGGCGTCGGGGCCAAGATGGACTCGATGGACCTGGAGCGTGAGAAGGGCATCACCATCCAGTCCGCGGCCACCTACTGCGTCTGGAAAGACACCAACATCAACATCATCGACACCCCCGGGCACGTCGACTTCACCATCGAAGTGGAGCGGGCGCTGCGAGTGCTCGACGGAGCCATCCTCGTCCTGTGCTCGGTCTCAGGTGTGCAGAGCCAGTCCATCACCGTCGACCGGCAAATGCGCCGCTACAAGGTGCCGCGGCTGGCCTTCGTCAATAAGATGGACCGCGCCGGGGCAAACTACGCCCGCGTAGGGGCGCAGCTACACGAGAAGCTGGGACACCACGAAGTGATGATGCAGGTGCCCATCGGCGCCGAGGACCGCTTCGAAGGCATCATCGACCCCATCGTCGGCAAGGCCTACTACTTCGACGGCGAGAACGGCGAGCACGTCCGGGAGGCGGAAGTGCCGGCCGAGTATGTGGAGGCGACCAGGCAGGCCCGCCACGACATGATTGAGGGCGTGGCCAACGTGGACGACCTTCTCGCGGAGAAGTTTGTCCACGACCAGCCCATCTCCAGCGAAGAGCTGAAGGCCGCGGTGCGCCGCGCCACCATCGCGCTGAAGATGACTCCCGTCTTCTGCGGCTCGGCCTACAAGAACAAAGGCGTGCAGCTGCTGCTCGATGCGGTCAGCGACTATTTGCCCAACCCGAAGGAAGTGCTCAACGAGGCCCTCGACCAGAAGAACAACGAGGCCAAGGTGATGCTCTCCTCGGACCCGGACAAGCCCTTCGTCGGGCTGGCGTTCAAGCTGGAGGACGGCCGGTATGGGCAGCTGACCTACCTGCGCATCTACCAGGGTCACGTTTCCAAGGGCGACTTCATCTACAACCAGAGCAACCAGCGCAAGGTGAAGGTCCCGCGCATCGTCCGCATGCACGCGAACGAGATGAACGACGTGGAGGAAGCCTACGGCGGAGACATCGTCGCCCTGTTCGGTGTGGAGGCCGCCTCGGGCGACACCTTCACCGACGGCACGGTGAACTACACGATGACGTCGATGTTCGTCCCAGACGCGGTCATCTCGCTGGCCGTCGCTCCGAAGGAGCGCACCGGTCAGGCCAACTTCTCCAAGGCGCTCAACCGCTTTACCAAAGAGGACCCGACCTTCCGCGTGCACCGCGACGAGGAGTCCGCCCAGACCATCATCAGCGGCATGGGCGAGCTGCACCTGGAGATTTACATCGAGCGCATGAAGCGCGAGTACGGCTGCGAAGTGGTGGCCGGCAAGCCGCAAGTGGCTTACCGCGAAACCATCACCCAGCGCGGTGACTTCGCCTACACCCACAAGAAGCAAACCGGTGGCTCGGGCCAGTTCGGCCGCGTCTGCGGCTACCTCGAGCCGCTCCCCCCGGACGCGGTGGAGCGCGAGGAATTCGTGGACGACATCGCCGGCGGCGCTATTCCGCGCGAATTCATTGCGGCGGTGGAGAAGGGCTTCCGGGAGGCGTTGAAGAAGGGAAGCCTCATCGGCTTTCCCGTCACCGGCGTACGCTACGTCATCAACGACGGCGCTTCGCACGCGGTGGACTCCTCGGAGCAGGCCTTCAAGACCGCCGCGCTGATGGCCTTCCGCGAGGGCTACGATGCGGCCAAGCCAGTCATCCTCGAGCCCATCATGAAGGTCGAGGTCCAGGCTCCGGAGGACTTCCAGGGCTCGGTGGTGGGACAGCTCAACCAGCGACGCGGCACCATTCTCAATACCGAGAACCGCGAGGGCTATGTGGTGGCGGTGGCCGAGGTGCCGCTCAACGCGATGTTTGGCTACAGCACCGACCTGCGCTCGGCCACCCAAGGAAAGGGCGAATTCACCATGGAATTCGCCCGCTACTCGCCGGTGCCTCGCGCCGAGCAAGAGGCGATGATGAAGGCCTACCGCGAGAAGCTGCTGGCCGAACGGAAGTAGCCCGCGCGCTTCATGCGGCCCGGGCTAGTGCGGCGCCTCGCCAGCTTCAGCGGCTCCGCCGTCCTGAGGGGCGGCCAGTGCACTCCTCAACCGAGCCGTGGCCTCCTCCAGGGCGTCTGCGCTGCCCGCCCCTGGGGAGGCGGTCGACACCTTGGCCGCGGCCGGCACCGCAGCGGCGGGCACCGCCGCCTTCGCCACCTTCTTCTTTTTCTTCTTCGGCGCCGCAGCAGTGGCCGGCACGGTGGGCGCTGAGGCCAGCGGAGCGGGCGGTGGCGGAAGAGGCAGGTGGGCCACCGGTGGCGGCGGCAGCGGCGCGTCGTCCACCGCCATCAGCATCTCCGGCTCCACCTCGGAGCGAAGCGTCAGCCGTTGAGCGGCCGGGGCCTGCGGGTTGGCCTCCACCGTCAGCCGGACGGTGAAGCGCAGCCCGGGACTGGCCTGGAGTGAGACCCGCGCCGGCAACGTCCAACGCGGGCCCTCCTGCCAAGGCAGGGGTCCGAGTGGCTGGCCGCGGTAGACAAGCTTGGCGCTCAGCACATGGTCGCCCTGAGAAACCACCAGCCCTCCGCCTGCCACTCCAGCGTCCAGCACCGCGGACGTTCCCGCGTCGGCGTCTGCGGCCGCGGACACCGCCATCGGTGCCCCGTCGAGCAGGACTGTCTGCTGCTCGAGGCGGTACACCGTCGCGTCCGGGCCCACCACCACCACCACCACCTCCGGAGGTGGGCCTTTGGAGGTACTGGCCGCGAGCTGCGCTTCGAGCTCGGCCTCCGGGCTCGGGCGCGCCGGTGGCGGCGCCTCGGGCCCGGCGCGGAGCACCACCGTCAGCGCGAAGGCCAGGACCAGCTGCACGGCCAGGGAGAATGCCACGGCGGCGGGCCCACCGCCCAGACGCGCGGCCAACGCCGCTCGCCGACAACGCAACGTGGGGTGGAGGACACCTCACGCGCCGGTGGCTTCACGCCTGCGCTGTCCCCTGGCCAGACGCCTTAGCTTGCGCCGCGAGCTCCGCGCGCACCTTCGCCATGTCCACCGAACGCACCTGGCGGACAATGTCCTCCAGGGCCGCCGCGGCCAGCGCACCCGGCTGCGAATAGAGCAACACGCGGTCGCGGAAAACCATCAGCGTCGGGATGCTCTGGATTTCGAAGGCACCGGCCAGCTCGGCTTCCTCGTCGGTATTCACCTTGCCAAAAGTGAGGTCGGGGTTGTCCTCCGCCACTTTTTCGAAGACCGGCGCGAAGTTTCGGCAGGGTCCGCACCAGGGGGCCCAGAAGTCGAGCAGCACAATGCCCCCTTGCTCCACGGTTTCGCGGAAGTTTTGCCCAGTGACTTGCTTGGCGCTGCCCATGGAGACCTCCCGTGACGACAACCCCTCACAAAAACTGTAGTCAGCCTGCTGGCCGAGCGACTCACCCTTCTCGCCGCAGTGCGTCCTGGCCACTCTTCATGACTCAGTGCGTAAGTGCATTCGATGGCTGCTATTCCCTTGGAGCGTGGCATGAAAGGGCCTAGAAGACGCGGACCGATTTTCGAATCAGTGGCCTGGCGCTCGCCTTAGGGCGAGCCGAGGGGGTCGCAATGCAGCGTTCACTTTGGCTTCTCTCCGCTGTTGGTTTCGCCGCGTTGCTTTCCGCGTGTGCGCCCGACATTCCGCAAAACCCTCAAACCCCGTACGTCACCATCGAATTTAATCTGTCCTCCACGCCGGCCGTGGTGCCACAGCCAAACAACCTGGCCATCAACGACGCGGGACTGGTGTTCGTCCCACCCGGCCCCGACGACACCCCGACGACGACGGCCTTCAACGAAACCTACCTGGACACGCTGGACGGCTTCCCCATGGAGACGACGGCCACCGTCGGCACCTCTGGCGACGTCACACCGTCCACACTCGCCACTGGCATCCTGGTGCTGGACATCACCAACCCGGCTGCCCCGCTGCCGGCGGCGGTGACGTCGACCTACGTCTCGGGCGGGGCCGATGCGGGTGGCACCATCGTCATCAATCCAACGAGCGGCCAATGGACACGGGGGCACACCTACGCGGGGGTCGTCGTCGGTGGTAACCAGACCGGAGCCTTCGCTGCGGTCACTGGCTCCGCTAGCCAACAAGTCATTGGCTCTTCCACCTGGGCTCTGGTGGCCAGCACCTCCAATTGCAGCACCGTCGCCAGCTGTGGGCCGATAGTTCCCCTGTGCGTTTTGCCCGATGGTGGCCCGGGCGGCCCCAACTCGGGATGCACGCCCACCACCGACTTGATTCAGCCTGCCTCCGACGCACCCCAGTTGCAGGAGCTGCAGAATGGCTACGCACCGCTGCTGGGGGCATTGGCCGGAGCGCCCTTCAACATCCCGCGGTCCAACGTCGCCATCCTCTGGACGTTCAGCATCACCACCCAGGCCGAAGTCACCTTCAACCCGGCGAATACCATCATTCCCTTCCCCAACGCAGTGCTGCAAACGGGCCCCAACGACACCGTCAGCCTGCCGGTTCCACCGGGCACGCCGCCGGTGTTGGCCGAGCTCATCGGCGGCTTGAATACGCTGGACGGCTTCTCCACCACCGCCACCATCACCACCGCCGTGGACTTCAGTCTGCCCAACAACGGCGTCAGCGCCCTGATGCAGGGCAGCGTCGACCCTCAGACCCTCACCCCCCAGCTGGCCATCAACCTGGTCAAGGTCCTCACCAGCGTCAACTCGGCAGCGAGTCAGGGCCCGGTCAACGTCGCCTACTGCCTGAGCGACGTTCCGCCGGGATGTCCGCAAGTCACCGCGACGCTGTCCGACGGGGGCCCCAAGCCGGAGATTCTCGGCATCGTGCCACTCACCCCTCTGGACGAGCGCACCACCTATGCCGCGTACATGACGAACTCCATCAAGGACACGTCGGGGAAACAGGTTATCCCGAGCGCCATCTTCGCCCTGGTGCGGCTGCCAGCGAGCACCGCGCCGCTCTACGCCAACGGCCACAGCCAAGTGCCTTCGCTGCTTTCGGACACGCAGGCGCAGGAGCTAGGCCAGCTGCAGAGCGGTCTGGCCGCCTTGTTTGCGGACCTCGAGGGCCAAGGCATCCCCTACACCAACGTCGTCCAAGCTTGGGCCTTCAAGACACAGAGCGAGCAGTCCCAGCTGCAGCAGCTCGCTGCCATCCCCTACAACCCAGCGGGGGGCGGCTTTCCCGGTAACCCGCTGTGGGTGGAGAACGTGACCGCCGCCGTTCTTCCGGGACTGGCTGCAGCCGGCGTCCCGACGGCCAACATCGGCACCATCTACGCCGGGGAAATTATCGACCCCTTCTTCCTCACTGGCCCAACCGGCACCTTCAATCCCGACGGCGGAATCGACCCTGTCCCCATTCCCTTCATCATGACAGTGCCGACAGCAGCGCCTCCTGCCGCGGGCTACCCGGTGAGCATGTTTGGCCACGGGCTGGGAGGCAACAAGACCAACGCCTACGCCATCGCCAGCGCCATGGCCACCGCCGGACAGGTGATGATTGCCATCGACGAAGTCTGGCACGGCGCGAGAAATACCTGCACCGGTTTTGGCGCCTACGCCGATGGCGCGGAACCCGGAGCCGGGCCCCTGCCGGACGGCGGTTTCCCGGACTTCGCCATCTGCACCACCGCCCTCACAGCCCTCACCGAATGCAATGCGGTGGGCCGTTGCCAGCTGGTCGACCGGAGCACGGTGGGGACTTGCACCTACGGGACGCCCACTGCGGACGAGACTTGCTTCAATCTGGGCCAGAACGAATGCGCGCCGGACGGCAAGTGCGAGGGCTCGGACTTCAACGAGGCGTACTCGGGTTGGAATCTCCTCAACCTGGCCAACCTCTTCGCCACGCGCGACAACTTCCGGCAGCAAGTCATCGACAACTCACAGTTCGCCCGGGTGGCCAGCGGCAGTGGGGCTGGCAGCTTGCCCGCGCTCACCGCCGCGTTGAATGCAGGGGCCATCAGCTATTCCGGCCAGAGCCTAGGCGGCATTCTGGGGACGCTTTACACCTCGGTGGCTTTCAACGTTCAGAACGCCGGCCTCGACGTGCCGGGCGGCAACCCGGTCAACATCCTCCTCACCTCACCTGCCTTCGTCCCGCTGCTGGTCGGTTTCAACGACGGACTGGCCGAGGCTGGAATTGAGACGAATTCGCCCACCTACGACCTGTTCATCGACATCGCCCGCTGGATTCTCGACCCGGCGGACCCAACCAACGCGGCCTACTACACCATCAACCCGACCGGCCTCCCCTCGGTCGCTGGCGGCAGCAGCATTCCGGCCACCCGGCGCACCTTCGTGCAGTGGATTGTGGGCGATGAAGTCGTGCCGAACCCAACCGCGCTGCAACTCATCCAAGCGGCCGTCCACAACCCGGCGACGGACGGGACGAAGCTGAACTCCGGGCAGTTCTGGAGCTACCAGTTCAACACCACCAATACTCCCTACTCCTTCAGTAATGCCGCCATCCCGTCCTGCACCGCTCCGGGGGAGCCTAGCAACCGTCACCCCTTCCTCTTGGAACCGCCCTCGGCGATGTGTGGCGGGCCACCGGGGGGCGCTGGCAGTCCCGGCGCAATCCTCACGGGGGAGGCCCAGAGCCAGCTCGTCGGCTTTTTGGCCGGCGTCGCTCCCTTCTGACAATCCCCCATGGAAAGGCACACGCACATGAAGACGCTCATGTCAGCAGTGGCGGTCCTCGCCGTGGTGGTGGCAGGTGAGGCGAGGGCTGCCGGCATCGCCGTCGACCTTCAATCGGCTCGCGGCGTCGCGATGGCCGGCTCCGTCGTCGGCTTCATCGATGACGCTTCGGCCATCTATTACAACCCGGCCGGCATCGCCCAAGGTCAAGGCATCGACGTCGAGTTGGGCATCACCGTCATCGTCCCCTACTTCAACATCAGCGCAGCCAACGGCGTGCAGACGTCCGCCAACAGCACCCCCATCACGCCGCCCTTCTTCTACGCCACCTACGGCATCTCGGACGAGGT
>JBKQSS010000067.1:0-12268 GCA_052143535.1 Myxococcaceae bacterium
CCCCGCGAACAGAGCGGCAGAACGTCACTCGACTTCGGGCCAGACGCGAAATTGGTGTGATAAATTCCCGTGGGGTCAATAATGGTGTGACGCTGAAATACCTGATGGCCGGCGCGGGCGAGGACACCGCCGTAATAGGCTCCGACTCCCCCGGTTCCGAGAATGGCGACGTTCATTGGTAGAAGCCGAAACCTTTCGTGCGGGCGGCGGCCCTCGTCCTCAGCCAGCCTCTTTGGCGGCAGAGTGAAGACCGCCAGCCCTCAAACCTTAATGAGGCGTCCAGCCGTCGGCCACCGCCCGGAAGCCTCTTTTGGGCATCCCTCAGTCCGGCAACGCCCAGTTGCGGCGAGGCTCGAGCCGCCTCGAGAGGGCCGTCCGAGACGTACCGGCGGACGGTGGGATGGCCCCTCCGGGCCCACCTCCGCTCGCACCACGCAGTCAGAGTCGGCCCTCACCCACCCATCCCGAGCGGCATGCCAAGTCTTTCCCGGGACCTCGTGTCGACTTTGGAGGTAGCCTCCGGCGCGCGGGAGGGCGGGCATGCCGGTGCACGGTTTACCGAAGGGGGAGCCCGGGGGACCGAAGGGACTCGTCCTGGCCGCACTGGCGCTTTTGGCCGGCGTAGGCTGCATCTTCGACTTCAGCATTCCCACCATCCCGCCGACCCCACCGCCGCCAGCGCTCAACGTTCTCGCGCCGAGGCCGGGCGACACTGTCACGCTCACCGCCGAGGTCTCGGTGCAGGCCGAGTCGGTGAACGGGCTGAGCAGCGTGAGCCTCCTGTGCGGCCCGCTCGATGGCGGAGCGCGGGTGGCCTACGTCTGGCCGTCGCCGCCCTATCTGGCCCTGGTCGACCTCTCCGTCTGTGAAGGCCTGACCACGCCCAATCCCGACGGTGGCCCAATTTCTGAGCTTCAACTCAGCGTTCAGGCGGTGAGCACCGTGGGGGCAGACAGCGGCGTGGATTTGCAGGTGTTTTTGGATGCCACGGGTCCACTCATCTCTGTCCAGTACCCTCCGACCGCGCAACCGAAGTCCCCCTTCACCGTGGTGGTGAGTTCCAATGACCCCCTCGGCTCGCTCCCGGTGGTGGCGCTGGCGGGCAATGCGGCGGACAGCGTGGTGTCGGTCCCCCCTCCCGATGGCGGTCCATACAATTACATTGCCTCCTTCCAGAGCACGCCCGGTCTCGGGACGGACGTCTATTGTGACGGGGGCCCTTGCCTGGACGGGCAACTCATTCCCATCGAAGTGCTCACCGACACGGACGAAGTGGTGCGCCTCACCGTCAGTGCCACCGGGCTCAACGGAAACACCACCGCTGTCGACCTCAGCGTCGACCTCTCGCGTTTGGTGTGGGACCGCTACATTCCCGGCCAGCCAGCGTCGAGCTCACCCATTACTTGGGCGGCGGAGCCCATCGCATTCAGCGGAGGCCTGGTGTTGCCTCTCGCGACCACTTCCTTCGTTTCCGGCACCGGCGCCACCGCCGACTGGATTCCCGGAGTCCTGTCGTTTGTCGACGGCACTTTCTACGGCTTCGACGCCACGTCTCTTCCGGGGGGCCTAGACGGCGGTTACCTGGCGCGCGGACTCAACGGGCAGGGCCAGACACTGTTTCTCGATTTCACGGGAAATGGCTCAAACTTGTTGCTGGCCCCGGCGCCACCGGCCACAGGGCCCGTTGTCACCGGAACTCTCACCGGTCCTCAGGTCAGCCCGCCGCTTACCAACGTGAGTGGCGCTGACGGCGGGCCGCCTCTCCTCTGTCTTCCGGACACGGCGAACGTCTGCTCCGATGCCATCATCGAGGGCCTCACCTGTTTCTCGCCACAGTTGGCGACGGTTTCCGCCATGTCAGGGGTAACCTTTAGCGGGCCCCCGGACGCGGGAGTCGTCGCCGGAGCAGGCGGCAGCTACCTCTCGCCCAACGTCGCAGTCTGCGGAAGCAGCTGGAATCTGGTCGACCTCGTTTCAGGGACCGTCAGCTTTGGGCCCATCGGCGACCCCAACGGGACTGCGCGGAGCTGCTTCATTCAGGGCATTGCACGGCTGCTCGCCGTCGGCGATGGGACTTTTGTCGTGCAGCTCATCTCAGCTTGCGACGACCAGACGGGCTTGCCGGAGTACCCTATCCTCCGGGTCGGCCCCGGGCCGGCGAACGGCGAGAGCGCCATTCTTGGCACCTATACCGCGCCGTTGGGCACCCCCCGGACGGTGCAGAGGGAGCTGGTGGGAGTGCTCGCCGATGGCCGCATCGTCACCCTCAGCAACAATCCTCCCAACACCGACTTCGAGCTCTGGTCGATGAACCCCACCGTGGTTGACCCGCCGGACGTCACCACCTCCGTCGCCGGGTTGTATGACTCGGCCGACGCGACCGAAGGCTCGGTGGTCGCGCGCAGCGTGCATTCGGGCGCCGACGGTAGCTTCGCCGTGCTGCTGTCCGGTGCGCCGCTGGGTGTGGCCGTCATGGCCTTCGGCCCAAACCTTCAGCCCTTGTGGTTGTACCTCTATGGTCGCGTCACCCCGCCGGCCAACGCACGCCTGGTGTCAGCCCCCAGCGTCGGCGATGTTTACCTTGTCGACGAGTTCAACAACCGCGCAGCCTCTCTGCGGGTCGAACCTCCGGGCTCCGCACAAGGCCTACAGCCACCGAGTGACCTCACGTACTCGACCAACCCGGCTGTGTACACCGACGGGACGGCCATTGCGGCGAATACCCCAAAAACCAGCGGCGGGAAGCCGACGGCCTTTACCGTGTCGCCGGCGCTGCCGGCGGGCCTGAGTCTTGACGCCGTGACCGGCATCATTACCGGGACGCCGACTGCGGTGACGGCGACGGCCGCCTACACCGTCACGGCGAGCAACGCGGCGGGTGGCGCGATGGTGAGCCTCACCATCACCGTCAACGTGGCGACAACGCTCAGCTATTCGACCAACCCGGCGGTCTACACGGTCGGAACGCAGATTGCGATGAACGTGCCGACCTTCACCGGCGGGACACCCACTGGCTACGTTGTGTCACCAGCGCTGCCGGCCGGTCTGAGCCTCAACGCCAGCAATGGCGACATTACGGGCACGCCAACCACCGCGAGCGGAGCACTCGTTTATACCATCACCGCGAGCAGCCCAGTCGGGGTCGCCTCGGTCGGTGTGAGCATCACCGTGAACCCTGCCGGCACCTGTACCCTCTGCCTCATCGCGACTCCGAGCGTTGTACAGGTTGTGTCCGGTGGAAATCTCATCTCACTCATCCTGACTGCAACAGCCCCTTCAACTTTCAGCGGCAATCTGACTTTCGCTACCTTCGTCCCTCCGGCAAGCATCAACATCACCCCCAACCCCCCAAGTCCTGCCTACATCATGAGCGGGACGACGCCCGCGGGCTATGGGAGCTACCTTGAGGTCTCTGCAGCCGCTGGGCTGGGCCCCGAAACCGAGCAAGTCAGTGTGACGGGATCAGCCGCGGGCTTGGGCTCAGACACCATCACGTTCACGGTCGACGTCGTGGCCGCGCCAACCATCACGGTCTCGCCCGCGGCTGTTACCCTTGCGACCGGCGCGATGCAGCAATTCACGGCAACTGTGACGGGTGCAGGCTCCGTCATCTGGTCTGTCGTCGAGGGCCCGACCGGAGGTTCCATCAGCAGCACGTCGGGCCTGTATACCGCGCCGACATCGACAACGGGCACTTTCCACGTCCAGGCAGCAAGTACTCTCGACAGTTCAGACACAGCCGAAGCCGTTGTAACGGTGGTCGGCGGCTAGCGACTTTTTCCGACGGCTCTCGCCTTAGAAGCTTTGGCGGAGGAAGACGTCGATTCCTGCGCCGGCGTCCAGGAGAATGGCATCCTCGCCCGCGCCCGAAGAGGCCTGTTGACGGGTGGTAAGCACGCTCTGGCCCGCATTGCCGGCGACTTGTGCGCCGACGCTGCCTCCTCCAGTCGCCGACGCCAGGGCCGTGGAGACGGCCCCCCGGACGACAGCGCCGCCGACACTCTCCTGTGCACCGCCGCCTGAGGCAATACGGCGGCCTGCCTGCAGCCCCGGCTTCCCGTCGGCGACGTCCATGGCGACGCCGTCGACGTGAACTTCGCTGCCGTCTGGCAAGCGCAGCCTGTTGAAGGTAACGAGAAAGCGCGCGCCTTGCGCTGCGCACATTCCATAGGCCAGCGTCCGGACTGGGAGCACGGTTTCCCCGTTGACGAGGTAGGGCCGCACCAGAACGGCCTCCACCGCGCCGGAGCCACACAGCCGACTGTCGAGATTGCTGCGAAGCTCAAACCGCAGGTGGTCTCCATAACGGCCGCCCAACTTCCTCTCACCGGACGGCGGCGGCTTCGCATCGACCAGTTCCACGCCCTTCACCCAACTCGGCTGGCCCGGACTGGGGGAAGCCAGTTTCCCGGGCAAGGTGGGGCGCCGCTTCCCGTACGCCCGCTCGAGCTCGGCTTGGATGGCTTTCGCGTCTTCTTCGGATGGTGGGCTGTTTTGTCTTCCGGAGCCCCGCGGCGACGGCGCAGCCGCTTCGCCCGCACTTGAGGCAGTTGGCGGGGGAGGGGCCTCGGGCAACAGCGACGTGGGTTGCGCCGGGAGCACCGGGCTGACAGACAGCTGTCCCGCTTCTTTGGCCTTTGTTGGCTCGGCCGCGAGCTCCTCCTGGTACCGCTCGAGGAGGCTCTTCGCTTGGCCTAGGGGGCGCTCGGCGAGCGCCTTCACCACAAGGGCTGCCACCAGAAGGAGCGCCGCCCCGAGAAACGCGAGGCCGAGTGCGCCCATCCGTCGCGGAGGCCGCGTTTCGGCCCCAAGCTGCGCGGCCACCTGAAGAAGGGCCGTGTCGTTGAAGGCGCTCCGGCGCGTCGGCGCCGACACCGCTCCCACGGCCTCCTCCGGAGGGACGAAGGCCGGAGGACCGTCGAGTGTCGGCGGCCGAAACTCCAAAGGTGGCAGCGCTGGGCCGTCGTGCGAGGGCTGCAGAGCGGCAATGGCACGCTCGGTCTGCCCGAGTGCGACTCGGGGTGTCGCGTGGGGGAGGCTCTTCACCGTGGCGTTTAGCGGAGGCCGCTCGACGGTGTCTGCCTCGGCGGGCTGCGGAAGCATCACCGGAGCGCTGCGGGTGAGGTCCTTCCGCAGTAACCCGCGTGGCACCGGGAAGGGGGTGTCCCAGGCGGACGGGGCCTCGAGGAGCGCCTTGTCGAGCTCGTCTCGCAGAGCGGCGGCGTCCCGGAAACCGGTCTCGGGCGTCTTGGCGAGGAGACGCATGGTAAGCGCGGAAAGCACTTCCGGGACTGCAGTGGACAGCACCCTCGGAGCGGGGGGCACGTGCTCCATGACTTGACGGTAGTAGTCGAACTCCGGCCACTCGACGTCGCTGCGCTGGCGGAAGGGCGGGGTGCCGGTGAGCCGCTCGTAGAGCATGAAGCCGAGCGCGTGCAGGTCGTCGTGAGCACCAAAACGGTACGCCCGGGACTTTTCGCCCACCAAGTAGCGGCAGACGCCAGGCGAGAGATGCGTCGTCGTGCCGAGGACGGCGCCGACGCGCGTCAGCGTGTAAGCGGCCGGGGACCTTGCGATGCCGAGGTCAATGACGACTGGCGTCCCGTCCTCTCGAACGAGGACGTTGGGGTCCTTCAAATCCCGGTGGTAGATGCCGGCGCGGTGCATGTAGTCGAGCGCGTCCGCCACCCGCTCGAAGACGCGGGCCAGCTGCCGGAGCGACGGCTGGCTGTGCTCGTGCCAGCGGTCGAGCGGCTCGCCTGCGACGAGCTCGGTGATGAGGTAGAGGTAGCCGCCGCGGTCCGGCCAGCGGCCGCTGCCAATCATCCCGAGGATGTTGGGGTGGGTGAGGCTGAGCAAGACGGCCGCCTCACGACGGGACCTCGCCTCGAGTTCCTCCCGTTTCGCCGGGTCCATCGCCTCGGTGAGGCGCTCGCCCTGGAGCTTCAGCGCGAAGAGCTCGCGGCCCCGCTGCACCCGGTAGATTTCCCCCATTCCTCCGCCGCCCAGTTTTCCAAGCAGCGTGTAGCCGTCCACCACCGTTCCGGCGGGAAGGTTTCGCGGGTCAATGTCGTCGTACATGTTGGAAGTGCCCCCTCCCGCGCCGCTTGTCCGCTGCGGGTTCGCTTCAAAGCGAAAGCCCGTCGAGCCTCACGTGCCGGCTCCCATTCTTCTCGAGGAGCTGAAGGCTGAAAGAGTTGCTACTCCCCTGAGGCGGCGTCTGGAAGGCCACCACCACCTTCCCCGTCTCGTTGGGGGCAATGGTCGTCGTGTCCATCTGGAAGGACACCACCTGAACGTCAATCGACTGGTTGCTGCCAGTCAGGGCCAGCTCCGGATGGTCGAGGACCCAAATGCGAGAGGGGTCGCGGTTTTCCAAGGTAAGCACCAGGTAGGTGTGCCCGAAAATTCGGTACGCCTGGCGAACGTCGACCAGGAGGCGCTCCTGCTTGTCGCGTCGGTGCAACTCATGCCGTTCGAAGACAGTCGGCCGCGAAAGGTCCTGCTGGAGGACGAGGCTGGCCAGCTTGGCAATGCCAGCGCTTCCTTGGTCAGCGCGGCACTCGTCCAGCTCCGCGCGCAGCTGCACCAGCGAGGCCTTGAGGACCGTGGCCGACTCGGGCGGCGCCTGTTTGACGAGCGCGACGTTGATGTCGACGCCAATGTCCGCCTCTCCGGCGATGGTGGTGAGCAACAGCGGCAGGATGGTGCCGTCGGCGAGAGTGACGGTGAGCGTCGTCATGGACCGGTGGCTCAGGTCGTGCTTCGGGATGAGGACGATGCTGCTCTCTGTCGCTTTCACTGGCAGAAAGGCGTTGCTGACGTCAGCGAGGATGACGCTCTCGGCCCGCAGCGGCTGCCGAAAGCTGAGCGTGGTGGGCACCCCGGCCGCCACGTGAATTACCTGCACCTCGTTGAAGTTGCTGTCGGTGATGAGCAAGCTGCGGCGCTTCAACGCACGCTTGCCGCTGGTGACGACGGCGTCGGTGGAGTTTCCCGATGCGACCGCGACACTGGCAATGGCCAGGGCGAACAACAGCGCGACAGGTCCAAGGACACTAGGGCGCATGGGAAGGCTCCATTGGCGGCGAGGAGGAGGCGTTGGCCGGGTCCACCTTCTCGGACCGGCTGGTGAATTGGCCGATGACAAGCCCATCAGGGTGAGCGGCACTTCGCGGCACCACTGACTCGTAGAGGTCCACCTCGAGCCTGTCGAGGCCCAAAAGCGCTCCCTCGGGAAGGCTCTCCGTTCGCCGCAGCAGGACTGCCCGGAGGCGCAGGGCGTCCTTTGTCCGCTCCACGAAGTCCAAACTCTCGATAACCAGGGACGCACGGGCCCGGCTGGCGCGGACTGCCTCCAGTAGCTTCGAGCCGGCAGCCTCTTTCGCGACGCGCTCGGCAAAGCCCGCCGACAGCATGCCGAGCGCTTCCCTGAAGGAGGCGTCATACCCCAGTGAGTCGGTGGCAAAGAAATGATGCAGGAAGTCCCTCGTGAAATGAACGATGGTGACGTCGCTCGGCTGCTGGCGCTGCTCGTCGAGGAAGCGCACCAGTGCATCCCCAGCCACACTCCGGCTGACGTAGGTGCTCCTCCCATCGGGCGCGATGAGCACGATGTCCGGCTCCTTGCGCGCGAGCTTAAGCATGACCAGCCCTTCCAGCGCACACAGAGCGAAGGCCAGCACGAGCGCCCAGCTCTTCCATTGAGCCTGGCGCGCCATGGCAGTCCAGATGGCCGGCGGATGCGCGAGCCAGAGTGCGGCGCCGGAACGCAAAACAGCCGAGGCGGGCGCGTCCGGAGGAGGTTTGGGGGTGCTCAGGGCAGGACTCCGGCCGCCGAAGCGCTGCCGGCGAGTCTCAAAGCTGCGCTGGCGCCCTCGGCGACGAGGTTGCCCACGCCGCCCACCAGGGCAGAGGCGATTCTAGGCGTGGCGAAGGCCAGGGCGCACAGCAACAGGGAGGACGCCACGGCAGCGAAGGGCGCGCCGGGGCCAGGGGTTTCCGGGCTGAAGAGGACGGCGGTGGAGAGGTTGAGGAGGACGGAGGACACGACTGGCCAGCAGGAGACGGTGACCAGGCTTCGCAGCCAACGCTGTGGGGCGTCCAGCCCTGGCACGTAGAAGGCCAGCGCCAGCGGGCCAATGGCGTAGAAAAAGCTGATGAGAATGCGGGACAGCTGGGTGAAGACCCAGTGGACGGCTCCGGCCAGGAGCACCACCAGGGAGAGGAAGACGTCGAAAAGGACGCCACCGAGCCCTGCGGGCTTGCCCTCTGTGGCTGGGACGACGGGCGCGCCCGCAGCGCTCCCGGCGCCGCCCGCCTGCGCTCCCCCGGCGAGGGGCTGAGTGGCGGCTTGCCGGTAACGCTCCAGTGAGTCACCGCTGTCTACGCTGGCCAGGTTCTGCGCCAGTGAGGTGCACTGCTTCACCAGCGAGCCAGCGAGAAAGGTGTAGGTCTGCAGTAGCGCAAGAACCACCAGAGTGCGCCAGAGGACGGCGAGATAGCGCTTCGGCCGTGCAGGCCCGCGCAGCAGCTCCACCACCAGCCCGAGGAGGAGCAGGAAGGCGACCAGCCCGTGCGCGATGGCCAGCGTCCTCGCTGTCAACTCCCCGACGGCGCCCCCCCGAAGGTCAAGCGCCTCGCCTTCGGCGGCGAGCGCAAACCCCGGCCAGGTGAGCGCCCCGGCTGCGAACCAGACCGGGCCGCGCATCAGTGCGCTCCGAGAAAACTCACTCCGTCGCCCGAGACGACGAGTCTCGCCGTCCTGAGCGCCTTCAACCCTTCCGTCACCGCCGCACGGCGCTCCAGCGCCTCTCCCAGCGCGCGCTTGCGTTCGGCGTTTTGCAGCGCGAGGTGCGTCGCCTGAAGGCGGTTGGCCTCGGCGAGTTGCTGGTTGACGGTGTCGAGCTGGCTTTCCTGCCGCGCCGTCTGAGCGAGCCCGCACACCGATGCGTCCCCACCGCTGGCGCAGGCAGCGTCGCGGCTGGCCGCCGAGACGGCGGCACGGGAACTCTCCTGCTGCTGGTGGGTGTCCGCAGCGGACAGGGCGCGCGCTACCTCGTAGTCGCTGGCCCGCGTGTCCGAGTGGAGAGCCGGGCCAAAGGTGCTGCTCAGGGCAGTCTTTGCGTCGGCCGGGGTGACGGCGTCATGCATTTGGCGGCAGGCAGAGCTGCCGGAGCTCGCGTCGTTGGCGCACTGGGGCGCGACGGCTTGCAGCTCGCCCGTTGCTGGCGCCCAAGTGGCGACACCGCTGGTGAGCCGAGCTGCGTCCGACACGGGCGGCGTCCCCTGGGCGAGCCCGAAAGTGTCGGCTCCGAAGTCCGCCACCCGGGTGCTGGCGAAGTGGCTGAAGAGGTTGTGCGCCTGGGTGGCGAAGCCCACCATCCGCTGAGCGGAAGTGACGTCTTCGTTGAGAGCGTGCAGGGCTTGGCTGGCTGTGGAGAGCTGCTGCACGCCCTGTGAGACGAGCGTCCCAAGCAGCGGGAGGTCTCCGCCGAAGAGGTCCGCTGCCGCATCCGGAGCGGCGACCAGTACCAACAGGCCGCCCGCGACGGCGGCTGAAAAGGAAGCAGAGGGGCGACGTGAGAAGACGCGCATGACTGGCTCCTGAGAGGTGGCGGTCAATGCGGCGCGCTGACAGAGCGGGCGCCGCCGGGGTGACGAGCGGCGAGCTCCTGCAGCAAGGTGAGCTCGTCGAGGTGGGGGTTTTTCGCGCGGGCGCGCTCCAAGAAGCGCTGGTCGTCGCCGTGCGTGGTGAGTAGCCAGTAGGCCAGTGGCGGGACGGCATGGCGGACGGTTGCGTACCGCTCGCCGTAGACGAGGAGGAAGTCGGTGTACTCGAAGGGCACGCGCTGAAGCCCCCGAAACTCCCGGTAGACGCTCTCCGGCCATCCGAAGGCGTCGCGCACCACTTCCCACCCTGAGGAATGCCAGAGGAAGAGTTTGAGGAAGGAGTTGCCGATGATGGTGGCCGCGGCGCGAGAGCGCAGGAAGTCCTCGAACTTCTGACTGATGGCCCACATCGCCACGTCGAACTTCCGCATCTTGGCGTAGGCCTTACCGAGAAAGGCGTCGGCCGCCGCGCTGTCGCCCAGGTAGTCGTGGGCCTCGTCGATGGCGCAAACCGTCTTGTTCCTTCGCGAGGCGGCCCGGGCGGTGACGGTGCCCATGACGGCGGCCAGCGCGATGCGCTTGAGCAGGGCATCCTTGGCGATGGCCCCCATCTCGAAGGTGAGGAGGCGCCCGTCGTAGCGGAGTGTGCTCGCGCGGTTGAGAAAGCGCGCGTAGGTGCCAGAGCAGAAGAGGTCGAGCCGACGCACCAGCAGTGCCGCCAGGGCTCGGTCCTCTGGGTGCAGCCCGGCGTCTTCGGACTGGCGATGCAGAGCCAATTGAAAGTCGCCCATCAGCGGGCGGTCGTCTTGCCTCATCCGGAACCGCTCTTGGTACGTCCGGGCGACGGCCTGACCCACCAGGTTCTGCTGGGGGACGGTGAAGGAGGGCAGCTCGCGGTCCTCGACGCAGACCTGGAGGAAGCCCACCACCTCCTGGACGAGGGCGCTGTCCAGCTGTTCTACCCCCGTCCGGGCCAACTCCTCGCGGTCCAGCATGTCGCGGTAGCAGAGGAAGGGGCACAGCGAGGTATTGAGGGTCACCTCCACCAGCGTGCCCCCGAGGACGCGCGTCAGTCTCGACCAGCTACCGCCGTTGTCCACGAGAATGGCGTCCTTGCCGGCGATGAAGGCGTCGGTGACGAGCGCGCCAGCGGTGAGGGACTTGCCTGCTCCGGTGTCCGCGCACATCAGGCCGTGGAAGGCATTCCCCAGGCTGCTGTCGAAGAGCCCGAAGCGAAGTGTGGTGGCCAGGGGTGTGGTGAAGAGCGTGTCGGCGGCCGCTCCGCCGCGCCAGGGCGCGAAGAGGGGGAGCAAGTCAGCGGCGTTCCGGGTGGTGCAGCCCTTGCGGCGCACCTGGTACGCGCCCGCGCCGGGAAAGAGCGAGAAGTAGCAGGGGAGCTGGGCGGCGCCCTCCACCAACAGCTCGCTGTTGCCGAGCAGCCGGAAGGCGTTGCGAGCCGCCTCGGTGCGCGCGTCGAGCTCGTCGAGAGTGTCGGCGTCAAGCAGAAGGCTCACCGAGACGTCTGCCAGCTTGGAGGAGAGCGCGCTGAGCTCGGAAAAAAGAGCGCGGATGGCACCTTGCTTGTCGGCATCGTCCACCGCCCGGCGAGCGTCGTCTCCGCTCACCTGCTGGACCAGGCTGCGCAGCGCCGAGACCAGTTTGTGCTGCTGGTTGAGAAGGAATTTCGCGCGCCCCTGCGGACGGATGCGCACCGCGACCGAGAGCGTGTAGCCGAAAGAGTGTCCACTGAGCGGATGCCCCAGCGCCTGCAGCGGCTGCCCGCAGAAGGGTCGCGTCCGTGCCTCCGGGAGCACCTTCAGCGTGGCGACTCGGCGCAACAGGCCTCCTTGCCGGAAATACCCGCGTTCCTCTGAGATGGATTCGAAACACAGGGTTTCGGCTTCGGTGTATTCGCGGACATGGCGCCCTTCGCGTCGCGCCAGGGCCTCTGTCCAGAGGTTGTCCACCAGCGCGACGTCCGGGCACCGCGCGCCGGGCTTCCGGGCGCGGCCCGGATTCAAGAGCTCGTAGTGCAGCTGCCAGACGTCCTGGGGCTCGAGCTCGCGCGAGCTGACTCCGGCCACCGCCAGACGGGCGCGCAGTCTGTCCCTGAGTCCCCTGAGGGCCCGGAGGCGAGCGGCGTGGGTGGCGTGCGAGAGCTGCTCGGCATTCTTGAAGAGCAGTGGCGCGCCAAGGACGCCCCTGTCCAGGGGACCATTTCCGCCCGCGGACGAGAAGAAGAGGTTGAGCTGGCCTCGCCGCAGGTGCTGCGTCCTGAGCCACTGCACCTTGGCTGCGACGTAGGCGCTGACAGCCGGCGTGGCCGGGCTGGCCACCCCGGCCTGGTAGGCGGCAATGTCCGCCTCAACATCCTCGTGGACACGGTACAGCAACAGCAGGCTGACCTCGTCGTCCAGTCCTCCCACAAGCTCGCGAATGGTCTCTCCGCGCTGTGCGCGCTCGTCCTCCTGGAGAAAGCGCGTGTCGATGCCGTCGAGCCCGAGGCAGCCCACGTAGTCGAGCGCTGGCGTGACGAGGGCGGTGACGCCGTCTTCGCGCAGCGTCCGCCACAGGGGAACGTGCTGGGCCAGGGAAGTTTCCCTCAAGGCGGTCTCCCGGAGACGTCCGTGCTTCGGTACGGCCCGAAGGGGAATTG
>JBKQSS010000068.1:0-108893 GCA_052143535.1 Myxococcaceae bacterium
TATCACCGGATAACGGTGACTAGTTAGAATTCCAAGGTTATTAGGGTGGTATCCCAACGTTGTCTCCCCAACGACTAGCGCCGCTGGATCATCGACTCCCACCTATCCTGTACGAACAATCTCAGAACCCAAGATCAGGATACAGTAAAGCTTCACGGGGTCTTTCCGTCCTGCTGCGGGTAACCAGCATCTTCACTGGTACTGCAATTTCGCCGAGTTCCCCATTGAGACAGTGTCCAAGTCGTTACTCCATTCGTGCAGGTCGGAACTTACCCGACAAGGAATTTCGCTACCTTAGGACCGTTATAGTTACGGCCGCCGTTTACTGGGGCTTCGGATCACCGCTTCGCCTTGCGGCTGACGGATCCCCTTAACCTTCCAGCACCGGGCAGGAGTCAGACCCTATACGTCGGCTTGTCGCCTTCGCAGAGTCCTGTGTTTTTGGTAAACAGTCGCTACCGCCGTTTCTCTGCGGCCCTCATCGGCTCCAGCTGTACGCTTTCACCTAGCGAGGGCACACCTTCTTCCGAAGTTACGGTGTCAATTTGCCTAGTTCCTTGGAGGAGAGTTCTCTCAGGCGCCTTAGGATTTTCTCCTCACCCACCTGTGTCGGTTTGCGGTACGGACACCCTATGGATTCCCTGCGGGATTTTTCTTGGAAGCGTGGTATCAACAGCTTCGCGCTAAGCGCTCGCGTGCGTCCTCGGGGATAGCTGCCGCGCCTTTTGATCGTGCGCGGCACCCCTACAACGCCCGACCGGGACATCCACCACCCGGCCCGTCTAACCTTCTCCGTCGTCCCTCAGTTCAACACCCATAAGATGGCGCAGGAATATTAACCTGCTCCCCATCATCTACGCCTTTCGGCCTCGACTTAGGATCCGGCTAACCCTGGGAGGATGAACCTAGCCCAGGAAACCTTGGGTTTACGGCGAGGGGGTTTCTCACCCCCTTTATCGCTACTCATTTCGGCATCAGCACTTCCAACCGCTCCACATGCCCTTACGGTCATGCTTCGCTGCAGTTGGGACGCTCCCCTACCACCGCACGCGTCTTAATACGCGTACGATCCGAAGCTTCGGTACTAGTCTTGAGCCCCGTTACATTTTCGGCGCGGCCTGTCTTGACCAGTGAGCTATTACGCTTTCTTTAAAGGATGGCTGCTTCTAAGCCAACCTCCTGGTTGTCTGTGACCTGCCACATCCTTTCTAGTGTTCACTTAGACTAGATTTGGGGACCTTAGCTGTCGGTCTGGGTTATTCCCCTCTTGCCAATGGACGTTATCACCCACTGACTGCCTCCCACGGTAACAGTTACCGGCATTCGGAGTTTGGTACGGTTTGGTAGTCTGGTGAGACCCCTAGCCATTCCAGTGCTCTACCTCCGGTACTGAATTACGTGAGGCGATACCTAAATATCTTTCGGGGAGAACCAGCTATCACGGAGTTTGATTGGCCTTTCACCCCTACACACAGCTCATCCCAGAGATTTTCAACTCTCACGGGTTCGGACCTCCACGTGGTTTTACCCACGCTTCATCCTGGCCATGTGTAGATCACCCCGCTTCGGGTTATAATACACGCGACTAAATCGCCCATTTAGGACTCGCTTTCGCTCCGGCTCCACCTATCGGCTTAGCCTCGCCACGTACATTAAGTCGCCGAATCATGATGCAAAAGGTACGCTCTCGGACTTGCCTTGCGGCGTTGTCCTCGAACTGCTTGTAGACATGTGGTTTCAGGATCTTTTGACTCCCCTCACAGGGGTTCTTTTCACCTTTCCCTCGCGGTACTAGTTCACTATCGGTCGCTCAGTAGTATTTAGCCTTACCAGATGGTCCTGGCAGATTCAGACAGGATTGCACGTGTCCCGCCTTACTTGGGTACCCCGCTCGGCCTCTCGCTGCTTTCGCGTACGCGGCTATCACGCTCTTTGGCACGCCTTTCCAGGCGCTTCCGCTAGCTTGAGAGGTCCTACTGCGGACCCGCAACCCCGAGGGCACTTGCGTGACCTCGGTTTAGGCTTGTTTCTCCCGGTTCGCTCGCCACTACTACGGGAATCACTCATTGTTTTCTTTTCCTCAGGGTACTGAGATGTTTCACTTCCCCTGGTTCGCTCCTCCGACCCTATGAATTCAGGTCGGGGTACCGCCGCTATTCGCAACGGTGGGTTTCCCCATTCGGACACCTCCGGATCAACGTCTGGTTGGCAACTCCCCGGAGCTTTTCGCAGCCACCCGCGTCCTTCATCGCCTCTGAGCACCTAGGCATCCACCACACGCCCTTAGTAGCTTACTTACCTTTGTTTCTCGTGTTTCACGCCCCTCCGGGCCGTAGCCCTGGGGATTGTTGAAACTCGAGATCAAGGTCCAGGCCCCTGGCTCTTCGCCACGGGACGCCTGATCGAGAATATATCCGTCCAGCCGTTCCTCCTCCCGGAGGTACGTCCAGACGGCTCCTCAGCAAAAATTGAATTGTTCTACCCTTCGTATGCAGTTTTCAAAGAGCGAATCACCGAGGCGCCGCCAGGCGGCTCCTCAGGAAAATTCGCGTCACAGGTTGTGGAGCTGATCGGGATCGAACCGACGACATCCAGCTTGCAAAGCTGGCGCTCTCCCAGCTGAGCTACAGCCCCGTACGGAAGGACCGGCATGGTAGCACCGCATCGGCCGACCTATCCAGGTTCGGCGATGGGCCTAGGTGGACTCGAACCACCGACCTCGCGCTTATCAGGCGCGCGCTCTAGCCAGCTGAGCTATAGGCCCGTGGTCCGGCCCGTGGGCGGCGCCTCCTGAGGTGGGGCAACCACCCCGCCAGGACACGTCCGCACCCGATTGAGACTCCCCTGTTTCAAAGAGCGAGCAGGCTGACCCTTTTTTTAGCAAAAAAAAGGGCCGGCTCGGCCTCTCAAAACCAAATAGCAAGTCCCGTTTGGATTGCACGAACTGGAAACTGCACGTTGACCAAGTAGACCTGAAGCAACCCCGAAAGGCTGCCGGGATGGGCCATGTCCCCGCCGAAGCGAGGGACCCCATCCCAGGGTCTCCTTAGAAAGGAGGTGATCCAGCCGCAGGTTCCCCTACGGCTACCTTGTTACGACTTCACCCCAGTTACCAACCACTCCTTGGGCGCCTGCCTCCTTGCGGTTGGCACGGCGACTTCTGGAGCAATTGACTCCCATGGTGTGACGGGCGGTGTGTACAAGGCCCGGGAACGTATTCACCGCAGCGTGCTGATCTGCGATTACTAGCGATTCCGCCTTCATGGAGTCGAGTTGCAGACTCCAATCTGAACTGAGACCGGTTTTATGCGATTGGCTCCCTCTCGCGAGTTGGCAGCGCTTTGTACCGGCCATTGTAGCACGTGTGTAGCCCTGGTCATAAAGGCCATGAGGACTTGACGTCATCCCCACCTTCCTCCGGTTTAACACCGGCAGTCCCTCTAGAGATCCACTTGCGTGGCAACTAAAGGCGAGGGTTGCGCTCGTTGCGGGACTTAACCCAACATCTCACGACACGAGCTGACGACAGCCATGCAGCACCTGTCTCTCGGTTCCCTTGCGGGCACCCCGCCTTTTCGGGCAGGTTCCGAGGATGTCAAGACCAGGTAAGGTTCTGCGCGTTGCGTCGAATTGAACCACATGCTCCACCGCTTGTGCGGGCCCCCGTCAATTCCTTTGAGTTTTAGCCTTGCGGCCGTACTTCCCAGGCGGAGAACTTAATGCGTTGGCTACGGCACCGCGGGGGTCAACACCCACGACACCTAGTTCTCATCGTTTACGGCGTGGACTACCAGGGTATCTAATCCTGTTTGCTCCCCACGCTTTCGCGTCTCAGCGTCAGTATCCGTCCAGATGGCCGCCTTCGCCACCGGTGTTCCTCCCCATATCTACGAATTTCACCTCTACTTGGGGAATTCCGCCATCCTCTCCGGTACTCAAGCTCAGCAGTTTCGGGCGCACTTCCTCGGTTGAGCCGAGGGCTTTCACACCCGACTTGCTAAGCCGCCTACACGCGCTTTACGCCCAATAATTCCGAACAACGCTTGCACCCTCTGTATTACCGCGGCTGCTGGCACAGAGTTAGCCGGTGCTTCTTCTCCCGGTACCGTCAGGCTGCTGGATGTTAGCCAACAGCGTTTCTTCCCGGTCGAAAGTGCTTTACGATCCGAAGACCTTCATCACACACGCGGCGTTGCTGCGTCAGGCTTTCGCCCATTGCGCAAAATTCCCCACTGCTGCCTCCCGTAGGAGTCTGGACCGTGTCTCAGTTCCAGTGTGGCTGATCGTCCTCTCAGACCAGCTACCCGTCGTAGCCTTGGTGGGCCGTTACCCCGCCAACTAGCTGATGGGCCGCGGGCTCATCTCGAAGTGATAGCTTATAAATAGAGGCCACCTTTTCCTGCAGGTTCCGAGGAACCCGGAGGCTTATCCGGTATTAGCTTGCCTTTCGGCAGGTTATCCCGGGCTTCGAGGCAGATTACCCACGTGTTACGCACCCGTGCGCCGCTCTACTAGGATTGCTCCGTTCGCGCTCGACTTGCATGTGTTAGGCACGCCGCCAGCGTTCGTTCTGAGCCAGGATCAAACTCTCCAATTGAAAAAATATGGATGTTTGAACTGGCGTTAATCACGGTCCCCGAAGGGCCCATGACACGCTGTTCGTACTACCCATCCATGTGCCTGCTCGCCTGCCCTGTCACCAGGAGGGCGAGTGGCCATGGATGTCCTTGAATTGACTGCGGTTTCCGCAATCTTCTTGGACTTGCTATCCGGTTTTCAAAGACCGAGCCGCTTCCCACCGACAGTCCTAAGGCGGACCGGCAGTTGTACGCGTCCTGTAACAACTCCGTCAAGCTGACCCGCAAAAGAGGCCTCCAATGAGGCACTTGGGCGGGGGGCGGTGTCTAGCGGACGGCCGACCCCCTGTCAACTTCACCGTATTCGCGCTGCGGCCTTTCCGTAGAGCCACCGCGGCCAAACAGGGCCCGGGTGGGAACCACGAAGGGGCGCGGTGTGTAGCGGACGACCGGGCCCGCTGTCAACCGCGGGCCAAGGAGACAGAGTTTCCCTCGCAGAACCACCCCAGGTGCCCCAACCACGAGCCGGTGGAAACCGCGACGCTAACTGCCAACCTAACCATCCGCCGCCGCCCGTCAACTAGCGGCGCGAGGGCTTCGCTGTGCGGGGGCGACGACGCCCGCCACCCCGCTTCACCGCCCGGGCCTGACTGCGCCCCTTGCGGGGGAGTGCCAGGCGGAGTCCCTCCGGGCGCACCCGGCCCCGGCGGCAACGCTCTGCCACGAGAATGGCCCTCAGCTCCTCGAGCGCGCGGTCCACAGCGTCGTTCACCACCACGTAGTCATACGCCGCCAGGCCCTGCTCAATCTCCGCCCGGGCGGTGAGCATCCGCCGACGAATGGTGGCCGCGCCGTCCGTCCCCCGGCTGCGGAGCCGCCGCTCGAGCTCGCGCAAGGAGGGCGGCAGGACGAAGACCAGCACCGCCTCGGGGTAGAGCCGCTGGATGCTGCGGCCGCCCTGCACGTCGATGTCGAAGACGATGATGCCTCCGGAGGCCAGCGCCTGCTCCGCCGGACCCCGGGGCGTGCCGTAGAAGTGGCCGTGCACTTCCGCCCATTCGAGGAAGTCTCCCCGCTCGATTTTCCGCAAAAACGTCCGCTCATCGACGAAGTGGTAGTCCACCCCGTCGCGCTCGGCTCCGCGGCGCTCGCGCGTGGTGATGCTGACCGAGAACTCGGCTCCTTCCACCTCGTGCACCAAGCGACGGGCGAGCGTCGTCTTCCCGGTACCGGAGGGCGCGGAGAGGGCCAAGAGGAGGCCAGGATGGAGCTCGGGGGCCATTACTCGACGTTTTGGACTTGTTCGCGAATGCGCTCCAGCTCGGCTTTCAGCTCCACCACCTGCGTCGAGGCCTCGGCAGACTGAATTTTACTGCCCGCCGTGTTTACCTCGCGATTCATCTCCTGCAGCAAGAAGTCCAGTTTCCGTCCCGCCGGCTCGTCGGAGGAGAGGAGCCCGCGGAATTGCCCGAGGTGGGACTCCAGCCTCGTCAGCTCCTCGACGATGTCGGTGCGCTCGGCAAACAGCGCCAGCTCCTGGGCCAGCCGGCTCGGCTCGATGCCCGCCCCCGCTGCGAGGTCGGCCAACCGGGCGGCGAGGCGGTCTCGGTACTCCTCCACCGCCCGCGGGGCGTGGCTCTGCAGCTGACGCACCAGCTGGGCCACCCGCTCCAGGCGCCCGGTGAGGTCCGCCGCAAGCGCGACGCCCTCCCGCTGACGCATGGCCAAAAGGCCGGCCAGGGCCTCGGCCACGGCAGCCTCGGCAGCGCGCGTCGCTGCCGCCACGTCCAGCGTCGGCTCCTCCATCCGGACGACGCCGGACTGGGCCGCCACCTGCGCCGCCGTCGTGGTGTCCTCCAGCCCGGTGACGGCCGCCACCTCAGCCAGCGCAGCCCGCCAGGCCCGGGCCATACCAGCGTCGACACTGGGGACGTTGCCGGAGACGGTGACGGCTGCCCGCCGGAGGCTGAGCTCCACCGCGCCGCGAGCGCAGGCCGCCTTCACCTGCCGCTGTAGCTCGGGCTCAAGCGCCTGCAGCTCACGGGGCAGGCGCACCTTCACCTCCACGTACTTGTGGTTGACGGCCTTGAGCTCGGCCGTGAATTCCTCGCCCCCGACGCGACCGCGTCCGACGCCGAAGCCGGTCATGCTACGCAAGGTCCCCAAGCGAGCCAGCCTTGTAGGGGCCCCCGGCCCCCACCCGTCAAGTAGTAGTGTCCGGCGCCCTGCCATGTGGCCGCTCAAGCGCCTCGAGGGCTGGGCCAAGCGCGCGCTGGCGCTTCTGGCCGCGGCCCTCTTCTACCGCCCCACCCGGCGCCTCCGTGCGCCGGCCGGACTCGCCTCCGCCCGCCGCGTCCTGTTGGTCCGCGTGGATGACCGGCTAGGGGAGGCCCTTTTGCTGACGCCGCTCCTCAGCGCACTGAAAGCCCACGTCCCGCCGTTGCACGTGGACGCTCTGGTCCATACCCGCTGCGTCCGGGTGCTGGACGGCCACCCCGCGTTGGACGGGCTTTGGGCGCTGGACCGAGACGCCCTCTTCCTTGGCCCCTTCGCCCCGGGCATCCGTGCCCTCCGGGCAAAGGGCCCTTGGGACGTGGTGGTGGACTGTGGGAATTGGGAGGTGCCCTCGGTCACCTCGGCCCTGGTGTCGCGGCTATTGTCCCGGCGCTCCGTCCTGGTTGGGCCCGCCGTCTGGCCGACGCGACTCTTGGACGACGTGCCCGTGCCCCGGCGGCCAGAGACGCGCTCCGAGGTAGCGCAGCGGCTGCACCTGCTCGCGCCCCTTCTGGGCGCGGTGGCCCAGCCGGCCCTCTCCTTCCGCACGCCAAGGGTGCCCCAAACCCTCCAGCCGCTTCTGGCGCAACTCACCGCGCAGCCGCATGCGGTCCTTTTGCCGGGGGGCCGGCTGGGCTGGCGGCGCATCCCTCCCGACGTCTTTGCTGCCGCCGCACGGGCCCTCGCGGCGCTCGGCCGTCGGCCGGTGGTGGCTTGGGGGCCGGGGGAGGAGGCCCTGGCCCGGGCGGTGGTGCAGGCCGCGCCGGAGGCCACGCTTCTGCCAGCCACCGACTTGGACGCCCTGGCCGCGGTGCTCGCCGCCGCCGGCTGCACCATCTGCAACAACAGCGGGCCCTTGCACCTCTCGGTAGCAGTGGGAGCCCCGACGCTCGGGCTCTTTCTCAAAATGGACCCGGCGCGTTGGGGCTACTCGGCGCCGCATCGGACGGTGGACCTCACCCTGGCCTTCGAGCGCGGCGAGCCGCTCGCGCCATTGGTGGCCGAGGCCAGCGCCTCCTTCGCCCGGACACTGCCCTCCTCGAGGGCGGCCTTGGCGGATGGCTAGAAGGGCTCGCCCGGGTCCATCTCCGGAATGCCGTCGTTGACGGGGTAGCGCCGCCGGCAGGCGTGGCAGCGTGCCTGCCCAGGCTCCCACGCCAGCGGGCCGCGGCAGCGCGGACACACCAACAGCGCCTGCAGACGTGCCTCCTGCTCGCCGAGGACGGCCGCCACACGCTCGGTGGTGCTGTGCCGCTTGGCGTCTCCGGCAATGGCCACCCGTCCTCCCCAGGCTGCGAGCTCGTCGCGCTCGGGGACCGTCTCGGCCGTGTAGTCCGTGCCCTTGACGTGCAGCTCGGGGCGCAGGCGGCGCAGGACGGCGCGGACGTCCGCCTCGTCAAAGAGGAGGACGAAGTCGGTGCAGGCCAGGGCCGCCACCAGCTCGGCCCGCTCGTTCTGCGGCACCAAGGGACGCCCTGCGCCCTTGCCCAGCCGCACCGAGCGGTCGGTGTTGACGGCCACCACCAGGACGTCGGCCATGGCCTTGGCCCCCTCGAGGTACCGGACATGGCCGGCGTGCAGCAAGTCGAAGGCACCGTTGGCCAGCGCCACCGTCTTCCCCGCTCGGCGCGCCTCTTCCACCCGGCGCGCGACGGCTTCCAACGGCTGCACCTTGTCCAGCGTCCCGGCCACCCTACCCCCTGTCCAGCTCGGCCCGCAGCTCGGCCACCGAGACGGTGGCCGTCCCTTGCTTCTGCACCACCAGGGCGCCGGCCACGTTGGCCAAGAGCGCCGCCTCGAGCGCCTCGGCACCGGCAGCGAGGGCGAGGGTGAAGGTGGCCATCACCGTGTCCCCGGCGCCGGTGACGTCCACCGCGTCGCGGGCTCCATGCACGGGGATGGGCGTCGCCCTGGCCTTCTCGAAAAGCACCATGCCCTGCCGGCCCCGCGTGAGGAGGAGGGCGGCACAGCCAAGCATTTCCCGGGCGGCTGCTCCGGCACGCAGAAGGGCTGCCTCACCCGTCAGTGGCAGGCCGGTCAGCGCTTGAAGCTCCGGCTCGTTGGGCTTGGCGGCGTAAAAGCCTGCGAGATGCGGGAGCCCAAAGCGCGAGTCGACGCACACCGGGGTGTGCCCTGCCAGCCGGTGCAGCTCGGCCCGCACCGCCTCCCCGACCACTCCGGCCCCGTAGTCGCTGACGAGAATGGCGTCCACCTTGGAAGACGCGGCGGAAAGCTGCGCCACCAGCTGCTGCGCCGCCTCCGGCAAAAGGGGAAGCGCATTTCCGCGGTCCACGCGCAGCATCTGCTGGCGGGTGGTGTTGATGCCACCGGCCAGGATGCGCGTCTTCGTCTCGGTGTGGGCCGCGCGGACTTCGCGCAGGCCGATGCCGGCGCCGTGAAGCAGCTGCCGCACGGCCTCCCCCATGGCGTCCTCGCCGAGGGCGCCCACGACGGTGACGCTGGCCCCCAGGGCCCGGGCGTTGGCCGCCGCATTGGCCGCCCCGCCCAGCTTCACCTCGCTGGACTCGTGCCGCACCACCAGCACCGGCGCTTCGCGGCTGACTCTGTCCGTCTGCCCGTAGAGGTACTCGTCGGCCACCAAGTCTCCCACCACCAGGAGATGCCGCTCGGCAAAGGCGTCGAGGAGCGCGCGAAGCGAAGCCAGGGGCGGGAGCGCAGGGGACAAGCGGGGAGTCGGGGTTGTAGCGAGGGTTTGCCAGGAGGGCCAGCACCGGTAAGCGGGGGGGGCCGAAGCCAGCCACCTTCAAGGGGCGCCCGCCGCCTTGGCCGAGGCTTCGTCCTCGAGAAGCGCCGAGAGAATGTCCTCTCCCTGGAGGAGGGAGACGCCGAGGCGCACCACCCACACCGGGAAGTCCGCCGGTAGGCGCATGGCGTCCTTCTCCGTCGTCACCAACAGGGCCCCGGAGGCGCGCGCGGCCGCCTGCAGCCCGGCCAACTCGGAGGCTGTAAAGCGGTGGTGGTCGGCAAAGCCACGCGCGCCCGTCACCTCGGCGCCGAGCTCATGCAGCGTCCTGGCGAAGGCGGACGGACGTGCAATGCCGCAGAAGGCGAGGACGCGCGCCTGGGCCAACTGCGCGAGCGGCAGCACGCTGCCTGCGGGGCCAAGGACGTCCACCGCCGCATGCCGGGCACGTACCCGGGGCAGCTGGGGGGGCAGCGGCGGAAGCGTCGCGGCTGGACTGGCCACCCTCAGCCAGAGGAGGGAGGCGCGGCGAAGCGCCGAGGGCGGCTCCCGCAGCGGCCCCCAGGGCAGGAGGTGCCCGCTGCCGAGGCCCACCGCCTCGTCCACCACCACCACGTCCGCCGCGCGGGCCAGCCGCCGGTGCTGAAAGCCGTCGTCCAAAAGGGCAACGCTGGCCCCTGCCGTCCGCGCCGCTCGGGCCAGCGCCACTCTGTCCGCGCCCACCCACACCGAGACGGCGGGCAGCCTCCGGGCCAGAAGTAGCGGCTCGTCCCCCACCTCCTCCGCGGAGGGCCAAGGAGGTCCGGCCACGCGACGGAGGCCGCCTGTGTGCCGGCCATAGCCGCGGCTGAGGACGGCCACCTGGCCCCCAGTCCGCAGCAGTCGCTCGGCCAAGAAGGCCACCACCGGCGTCTTTCCGGCCCCGCCGGCGGTGAGGTTTCCTACCGAGAGGACGCGTAGGCCGGCGACGGCCTCAATGCGCCGTAGGCCGCTGTCAAAGAGGAGGTTGCGCAGCGCGACGCCGGCCGCGAAAACTCCCGCCACCGGCGCCAGCGGCGCGCGCAATAGCTGCGCCGGCCAGGAGGGCGGCCGCGGGGGGTACCAGAGGGACTCGGGCCAACTCACCCTGCCCCCTTGGCGCCACGGTAGAGGGCGAGGACGTCGCGGGCCACCGCGTCCAACGCCGGCAAGGGGACGTCGCGCCGGCCCGTCCCCAGTGCGGCTTTGGCCAGTGCGGCCGGTGTCACCTCGGGCAGCACCGCGTCCGCCCAGGTGGGGAGTCCCCCCAGGGCCGCGGCCACCACCCGCGCGCCGCAGGCGCGCGCCTGAAGCGCCACCCGGCCGGCCCAGTCGTTCCCCAGGCCCAGTACCCACACCTCGTCCAGGGCCTGCAGCCAGCGGATGAATTCGCCCCCGCGCTGGTAGCCGGGCAGCCGGACCGCATCGGCCAGGCCCGCCTCGTGGACAGCGAGACGCAGTGCGGGCTCGAGGACGCCGTCTCCGAGAAGCACCAGCGTCGCCTCCGGGAGGCGCCGGCGCAGCTCAGCGAAGGCGGCCAGGGCCACCTCATGTCGCCGCGAGGGCTGAAACGTCGAGGCCATGCCCACCAGTGGGCCCTCAGACAGGCCCAGGGCGCGGCGAAGCGCCGGCCGGTCCGCACTCGGGTGGAAACGCTCGGCGTCAACGAGGGCAGGAAGCACCAGGGCCGGCCCTGGGCGAAGCCCGGCCAGCAGCGCCGTCTCCGGCACGGTGAGGGCGTCGGCCGGCGGCAAACTCCAGCGGATGGAACGCGGGGCGTGCAGCGAACGGACGAGGCAGGCGCCGGCGGGCCGGCCGAAGAAGGCCACCCAGTGGTCATGGCTGAGGTGGCAGTGGACGACGTCGGCGTGCACGCGGCGCAGGCGCAGCACGTCCGTCAGCAGCTGAATGGGGCTGCCTTGGGTGTTTAAGGCAAGCCCGTTTGCGTCGAGCAGTCCCAGCGCCTCGAAGCGCGGCACCGCCGGCTCCTCCGTCCCGGTGCCCTCGCGGGTGGTGTCCACCGCGACACTGACGGTGACTCCGGCGCGCCGCTCCGCCAGCGCCAGCAGCGCCACGGCCTCGGCCGGCCCGCTGAAGACGGGGCTACTCAAAAGGTGCAGGACGCGCATTCCCTCTCGCCTCCCCGGTACAACCGTTCCAGTGCCGCCACTTCGCGCTCAAGCGGGAAGCGGGTGCGCGCGGCCTCCGCGGCAGCCTGCCCCACCTGGGCGGCGCGTTCCGGCTCGCGCAACAGCGGCCGAAGGACGTCCGCCAGCGCGGAGGCGTCCCCGGGCGGGTAGGTGAAGCCAGTGCGCCCCTCCTCCAGCAGCGCCCCATAGTGGGGCAGCCGAGCCGCGACGACGCAGCAGCCGGAGGCCATCGCCTCGACCAGCACCAGCGAGAAGGACTCAGAATGCGAGGGCTGAAGCACCACCGTGGCGCCCTGGTACCAACGGCGGATGTCCTGTTGTTGCCCCACCGCCCGCACACGGCCCTCGCCGAGCCTCAACAAGGACGTCAGCCAAGCTGCGTCCGGACCGCGGGCCTCTCCCACCAACACCCCTCGCCAGGCGGGTGCGTCCGGGAGGGTGCGCGCCAGCGCCGCGACTGCCTCCCCTTGCCCCTTCGCCGGGCGGATGCGGCCCACCACCGCCACCCCGCGTTCTCCACCGAGGCCAAGGGTGGTCCAGGCCACGGCGCGGTCGGCCGGCGGCCGAAAGGCGTGGACGTCCACGCCGTGGGGGACGACGACGGACAGAAGCCCCAGCGTCCGCTGTCCCTCCTCGGTGAGTGTGACGCGCACCTCGGCTCGGGCGGCGAGGGCAGCCGTCCAGCGGCTTGGGCTACCCGCCCCATGCCGAGTCCAGACGACGCGGACGCCCCGGGTGAGGCCCCGGAGGGCCAGGGCGACGAGCAGCTCCAAGTTGCGGTGCACGTGCAGCACGAGCTCGCCCCGCCGGGCGGCGCGCCACAGGCCGAAGAGGGTTGTTCGCGGCACCTCGGGGCCGAGGGCCCACCCGAAGGCGCGCGCCCCGGCAGAGGCCAGCGCGCGCACCACATCCTCGACGTGGCGGGTGACGCCCGTGCGGCGACGGTGCAGGTGCAAGTGCACCAGCGTCAAGGCACAGGCCTGCCGGTGGGCGAGCGCGGCGCGGCTCCCAGCATTCTCGCCACCAGGTCCACATTGCGCTGGCTTGCGCCGGAGACTTGCCGCACTGCCTGCGCGGCCAGCTCTCCGAGCTGCGCGCACGTCTCGGGCCGGGCCAGCAAGTCACTCACCAGGGCCTCAAAGTGCTCGGCATCGGCCACCTGAATGCCGCCACGGCCCAAAAGCACCTGCACGCTGTCGCTGAAATTGGCCATGTTGGGGCCGAAGAGTACCGGCTTGCCCTGCGCCGCCGGCTCGAGAATGTTTTGTCCGCCCCGGCTGGTGAAGCTGCCACCGACGAAGACGAGCGTCGCCAGGCGGTAGGCCTGGCTCAGCTCGCCGATGGTGTCCAGCACCAGCACCTGGGCGCCGCGAGCGGAAGCTTCCCCCGCGCTGCGGCGAGCCACCTTGAAGCCCGCGGCCTCGGCCAGCGACGCCACCCGCGCCGCACGGTCGATGTAGCGCGGCGCAAGCAGCAGCTTGAGGTCCGGGTGCGCGGCGACAAGCCGGCGGTAGACGGAGAGCAGCAGCTCCTCCTCACCCTCGTGGGTGCTTCCAGCGATGAAGAGGCGCGCCCCCGGCACAAGCCCGAGGGCGTCGCGAAGCCCCTCGTCCAGGGCGGCTGGGGCCACCCCCAGCCCGTCGAACTTGGTGTTGCCCGTCACCCACACTCGCTCCAAAGGAGCGCCGAGGGAGAGCGCGCGCTCGGCCTCGACGTCTTCCCGCATGAGAAGCAAGTCGAGCTCGCGCAGCGGGTTGCCCGCCAGCGCCAGCAGCACGCGGTAGGCGTTGAGCCGTTCGGGCGCGAAGCGGCCGTTGGTGAGGACGACGCGGGCCCCGGCCGCGTGAGCGGCGTGAATGAGGTTGGGCCAGAGCTCGGTGTACTCAAGCACCAGCAAGTCAGGCCGCAGCGCGCGGAGCGCGCGGCGGGTGGCGCCCGGCAAGTCCCAGGGCGCGTACAGCACGGCGTCGAGCTCGCCTCCGAGGCGGTCTTTGGCCATGAGAAAGCCGGTGTTGGTGATGGTGGAGGCGAGAATCCGGCAGCCTGGGTAGTGCTCGCGGAAGCGTCGCACCATGGGCGCCAGGGCCTGGAGGTCCCCGGCGCTGGCGCCGTGTAGCCAGATGCGCGGCCAGCCCCCGTCGGGGATGGAGCCCTGAGAGTAGAAGCCGAAGCGCTCGAGGAAGCCGGCGCGCGTCTTCTTGTGCAACAGCAGCACCGGAGCGAGCAGCAGGAAGGCCACCCAGCTCAGCACCACATAGAGCAGTCTCAAGCGAGGCTCCGCCGTCCGGTGCCCTCGTGCGCCTGGTGCTGCAGCGCCCACAGCCGGGCATACAGGCCCTTTTGCGCCAGCAGCTCCGAATGCGTCCCGCGCTCCGCCACCCGGCCCCCATCGACGACGTGGATGCAGTGCGCATCCACCACCGTCTCCAGCCGGTGGGCCACCACCAGGGCCGTCCGTCCCGGGAGCACCTTCTGCAGCGCGAGTTGCACCTCCCGTTCGCTCTCTGGGTCGAGGCTACTGGTCGCCTCGTCGAGGACGAGGAGGGCGGCGTCGCGGAGCAGCGCCCGGGCCAGCGCCAGCCGCTGGCGCTGGCCACCGCTCAACCCCGAGCCCTGCTCTCCAAGCACTGTCTCCCACCCCTCCGGAAGCGCCCCGAGGAATGCGTCGGCCTGTGCCAACGAGGTGGCGCGGCGCAGCTCGGCTTCGGAAGCGCCGGGACGCCCGAGCAGGAGGTTTTCCCGGATGGAGCCGGAAAAAAGGAGAGGCTCCTGGGTGACGAGCGCCGTCCGCGCCCGGAGGCTGGCTGCGGTGAAGGCGTCGAGCTCCTCTCCATCCCACAATAGCCTCCCCTTTTGGGGACGGACGAAACGCAACAGCAGCGCCACCACCGTGCTCTTCCCGCCGCCGCTCGGACCGACCAGCGCCGTCACCTTCCCCACCGGAAGGCTGAGGTCCAGACCGCGGAGCGCTGGCCGGTCGCCGTAGAAAACCTCCACCGCGGCAAAGGTAATGGCCTGAGCAAGCGGCGGCGCCGGACGGGCGCCGGGCGCGTCGGCTACCGGGTGCACCGTGTCCAGCACCTCGAAGAGGCGCTCGCAGGCGGCGGCGGCCTGGGTGGCGAACTGGGTGGTACGGCCCAGGTCCTTCGCCGGCTGGTAGAGAAGCAACAGCGCCGCGAGCAGGGACACCAGGCGTTCCGGCGCAACCCCCGACGCGGTGCCAGCCCAGGCCAGGGCGCCTGCCACCGCGCCGGCGGCGAGCACCTCGGTGAGGGCGGGCACCGCACTCCTTGCCCAGGCGGCGCGCGACAGCGCCCGGGCATGCAGCGCCCCCCGGCGCGTGAAGCGCCGAATCTCCTCTTCCTCCGCGCCGTAGGCTTGCACGGTGCGAATTCCACCCAAAAGCTCCTGGGCTTGACCGGCCATCGTCCCGAGGCGCGCCTGGCCCTCGCGCGTTCGCCGCAGCACGGCTCGCGTCAGGGCAGACACCGGAAGGACGGCCAGCGGGACGCAGGCCAGAGCCGCCAGCGCGAGCCGCGCGTCGGCCGCCAGTGCCACACCCACCAACACCAGCACCTGGATGCCGTCGCGGACGTAGCTACCGACGGTGTAGATGGCGGCGGTCTCCACCGCTCGCACATCCGCCGAGAAGCGCGAGAGGAGGTCTCCCCGAAGGCGGTTGGCGAGCTGCGCCGGGGACTGAGCAAGGAGCGCCTCGAAGAGGCTTCGTCGCAGCGCGGCGGTGGTGCGCTGCCCGAAGTGCCCCATCCAGTAGAATTGCGCGAGGTAGCTCGCACCCTTCAGCAGCGCCAAAAGGACGAGCAGCCCGGGGAGGACGAGCAGAGCCGCCGTCCTGTCCACCTTCCGCAGGCCGGGAACCCAAGCCACACCCTGCGCGCCACCGGTGAGGAGGAAGCGCAAGGCCGGCCCCACCAGCCAGGCGTAGGCGCCGGTGGCCAGCCCGAGGACGGCCATCGCCCCGAAAGCAAGCACCAGGCGCGGCGTCTGCCCCCGCGCGAAGGCGGCCAGGCGCAGAAGCGCGCGCCAGGAGCTGCCCGGAGGCAAAGTTGGTCGGGGCGGCTGCCCCTCCGCTTTGTCGTCACCGCTCACCGCCGACGGTGTGTACCATCCTGGGCAGCATGGCGTCCGTGGACCTCCTGGTGGTGGCCGGCGAAGCCTCGGGCGACGTGCTGGGGGGAGAGCTGCTCGCCGCGCTGCGCGCGCGCCGCCCGGAGCTGCGTGCCTTCGGGATGGGGGGGCCCCGGCTGGTGCAGGCCGGCCTGGAGCAGCTGTTTGACGTCTCCGAGCTCTCGGTGGTGGGCATCACCGAGGTGCTGCCGCGGCTGCCCCGTATTTGGCGCGTCTTCCGCGCGCTGGTGAAGGCCGCCGCCACCCGGGCGCCGGCGGCGGCGGTGCTGGTGGACGCGCCGGACTTCAACCTGCGGCTGGCCCGCCGTCTGCGGCAGCTCGGCATCCCAGTCGTCTTTTACGTCAGCCCCACCGTCTGGGCCTGGCGCCGGGGACGGGTGAAGCAAATTGCCCGCGACGTGGAACGGATGCTGTGCATTCTGCCCTTCGAGGAGGACTTCTACCGCCCCTATGGGGTGAAGGCGGTGTACGTCGGAAGCCCAGTGGCGGCGCGGCTTCCCGCCCCGGCCGAGGCAAGCGTCTTCCGACGGGCGCTGGGCCTGGACGCCCAGCGCCCCACGCTGGCGGTACTTCCCGGCAGTCGAGCCGGGGAGCTGCGGCGCTGCCTGCCGGCACTGGTGGAGAGCGCCGCACTCCTCGCGAAGGAGCACCCCGGACTACAAATTGTCGTCCCCCTCGCCCCGGGGGTGGAGGGCGCGCCACTGGCCGCACACTTTCGGGCCCACGGGCTCGAGCCGCTGTTGGTGGCGGGCCGCGCGGCGGAGGTGGCCGGCGCGTCGGACGTTGCGCTGGTGACGTCCGGCACCGCTGCGCTGGAGGCCGGGTTGATGCTGAGGCCGGTGGTGGTGGTGTACCGGGTGTCGGCGGTGAGTGCCCTTCTGGCCCGCCTGTTGGTGCGGGTGCGCTTCGTCAGCCTCGTCAACCTCCTCGCCGGACGACGCGTCATTCCGGAGGTGCTGCAGGAGGCGCTCACCGCGGCCAATGTGGTGGCCGAGGTGCGGCGGGTGTGGGACGAGGGGCCGGAGCGCCGGGCCATGGTGGAGGGCCTTTTGGCGGTGCGCGCCCTGCTCGGCAACTCGCAGGCCAGCGAGCGAGCGGCGGACGAGGTGCTGGCGGTGCTGGGGGCCGGGACGGCGTTGCCCAGCCCAGCGCGCGTGGTAAGAGGCGCACCCTCGCAATGACGCCGGCCCTGGTTTGCATCCCCACCTACAACGAGCGCGACAACCTGGAGGGGATTGTCAGGGCTGTCCTCGCCGCCGACGCGCGCGTCGAGGTGCTGGTGGTGGACGACAACAGTCCGGACGGCACCGGAACGCTGGCCGACGCGCTCGCCGCGCAGGAGCCGCGGGTGCATGTGCTGCACCGGGAAAAGAAGGAAGGTCTCGGCCGGGCCTACCTGGCCGCCTTCGCTTGGGCCCTGGAGCGTCCCTACCAATACATTTTGGAGATGGACGCGGACTTCAGCCACCCCCCGCGCTACCTCCCAGGCCTGCTCGACCGAGCCGAAGCGGGGGCCGACTTGGTGCTCGGCTCGCGCTACGTGCCAGGCGGCGGCACCGTCAACTGGGGGAGAATGCGCCGCCTCATCAGCCAGGGCGGCTCTCTCTATGCGCGCTCGGTGCTGGGGCTCCCGGTGCGGGACCTCACCGGGGGCTTCAAGTGCTTCCGCCGGCGCGTCCTTGAGTCCTTTGACTTCCGGGCAGTCCACAGCACCGGCTATGCCTTTCAGATTGAGCTCACCTACCGGGCCTACCGCAACGGCTTCCGGGTGGAGGAGATGCCGATAGTCTTCGAGGACCGGCGGGTGGGGCAGTCGAAAATGTCGCGGCGCATTGTCATGGAAGCGTTGATGATGGTGTGGAAGCTGCGCTTCACCGTCCGCGGCCCATGAGCAATCTCTTCTCCTTCAGCCTGGTGGCCCTGTCCGCCGTCTTCTTCGTGGTGGACCCGCTCGGGGTGGTGCCCATTTTTCTGGCCGTCACCGCCGGGGACTCGCCCGAAAAAATGGAGCGCACCGCGTTTCGCGCCTCGCTCACCGCCTTCGGGCTACTCGTCTTCTTCGCCCTCTTCGGGACGCTCATTTTCAAGGTGGCCGGCATTTCCCTCGGAGCCTTCCGCGTGGCCGGAGGCATTCTCCTCCTCATTACCGGCCTGGACATGCTACGGGCGCGCCAATCCGAGACGCGCACCAGCCCCGAGGAGGAGGCCGAGGCAAGCGAGAAGGAGGACGTGGCCATCGTCCCCCTGGCAGTCCCGCTTTTGGCCGGGCCGGGAGCCATTGCCACGGTGATGGTGCTGATGTCCCACGGACAGGGGCTTTGGGCGGCGGTGCCGGTGCTGGCGGCGGTGACACTGACTTGCCTGGCCAGCTACTTCATCCTCCGAGCGGCCTCCCTGGTGCTGCGGGTGCTGGGGCAGTCCGGGGTGGCCATTCTCCAGCGGGTGATGGGCCTCATCCTCGCCGCCATTGCCGTGCAATTCATGGCCGACGGCGCGCGCGAGCTCTTCAAGCTGTAGGGAAGCCTTTTGCCGGCCCCGAGCTACCCCCCACCGCGGTGCGGTTTGGGACTGGCGCAGCCGCTTGAGGCCCGAGGGGCTAAGGCCCAGCGGCTGCCGCAGACTCCACAGCGATGACGGAAATGCGGGCCCGCTCGGCAAGGGCCACCAGCTGCTCCGCCTCGAGGAGGAACGTCTTGCCTGCCTCCACCGCCAGCACCGTGGCCCCCACTTCGGCCATGACGTCCAGCGTCCGCGGGCCGACGGCCGGCAAGTCGAAGCGCTCGTCCTGGCCTGGCTTGAGGCGCTTCACCACCACTGCGCCCCGGCCTCCCAGCGCGGCGCCGCGGCGGATGCAGGCGTCGGTGCCTTCCACCGCCTCCACCGCCAGCACGTGCCCGTCCTTCACCACCACCGTCTGGCCGATGTCCGCCCGGCCCAGCGCCGCTGCCACCTCGCTCCCCAGCGCGACGTCGCGGCGCATGCGCTGGTCGAGCTCGGGGCCAGCCAGCCGGCCGGCCGGCGCCAACAGCTGCACCAGGTAGCTGGCCGGAGAGACGATGCGAATGCCGTGGGCCTCGAAGTCCTCGGCCACGGCGCGCAGGAAGACGTCATCGCGGATGCTACGCAGGCGGGCGAGGACGCGGACCAGGCCGAAGTCCGGGCGCAGCTCGGCCACCGCCCTCATCCGCCGGAAGCCGCCGGCCAGCACCGCCTCCTCGACGCCGGCCCGCTTGAGAATGCCTTGAATGCGCGCCAGCTGCCCCACCCGCACCCAAGCCAGGGAGTCCACCTCGTCGGCCAAGGCCGGGTCCGTCTCGCCTTGGTGGGCCACCACCACCACCGAGAGTCCCCTCGCCCGGGCCGCCCGCGCGAAGAGGCGGGGAAGCGTCCCGTTTCCGGCGATGAGGCCGATGACTGCCAAGTTTGGGTTTTCCCTTCCCTAGCGCGTCAGCCCGCGCTTGGTGGTGGTGACGAAGTCGAGCAGAGCGTCCACCTCGGGCTGGCCCCCGAAGTCCACCCGGAGGCTGGCCACTGCCTCCTCCAGGGGAAGCTTGGAACGGAAGAGGACGCGGTAGGCGTCCTTGACGCGGGCCAGCTGCTCCTCGGTGAAGCCATGGCGCTGTAGCCCGACGACGTTGAGGCCGGCCAGCTCGGCCCGGTCTCCCTGGGCGATGCAATAGGGCGGGACGTCCATCACCACCATCGCCCCACCGGCGATGAAGGCGTGCGCGCCGATGCGGGTAAACTGGTGCACTGCCGACAGCCCGCCCAAGGTGACGAAGTCTCCCACCTCGACGTGCCCGGCCAGAGTCGCTCCGTTGGCGAAGACGCAGCGGCTGCCCACCTGGCCGTCATGGGCCACGTGGCTGTAGGCCATGAAGAGGTTTTGGTTGCCGATGCGGGTGACGCCGCCCCCGCCGGACGTCCCAATGTGCAAGGTGGTGAATTCGCGAATTTGGTTCCCATCGCCGATGACGAGGGCGGTGGGCTCGCCTCGGTACTTGAGGTCCTGAGGGATGGCTCCCACCGAGGCGAACTGGAAGACGCGGTTCCGCTCCCCAAGGGTGGTGCGGCCCTCGAGGACAGCGTGGGGACCCACCGTGGAGCCAGCGCCGATGCGCACTTGGGGGCCAATGACGGCGAAGGGGCCCACCTGCACCGAGGGGTGCAGCTCCGCCCCGGGGGCGATGATGGCGGTGGGGTGAATGGAGGCAGCGGGGCTGCTCATTTGGGGGCGGCGTCCTTGTCCACCACCGTGGCCAGGAAGTCCCCCTCGGCTACCACTTGCCCGTCCACCGTGGCCACCCCGCGCGTCTTCACCACCACCGACTTGAAGCGGAGGACGCTGACCTCGAGCTGCAGCCGGTCTCCCGGGACTACTGGGCGACGGAAGCGCGCCCCGTCGATGGCCATGAGGTAGGTCACCTTTTTCGCCGGGTCGAAGCCGGTACTGCTGTAACAGAGGATGGCGCTGGCCTGGGCCAGTGCCTCCAGCACCAGCACGCCGGGCATGACGGGGTGGCCCGGAAAGTGGCCCTGGAAGTAAGGCTCGTTGGCGCTGACGTTTTTGTAAGCCAACAGCCGCTCGCCGGGATGGAGCTCGAGCACCCGGTCCACCAGGAGGAAGGGAAACCGGTGAGGCAACAGCCGCTGGATTTCGAGCACGTCCATCACGGTTTCGTCTCCTTCTCGAGCGCCTCGAGTCGAGACCGCAACGCGCGCACTTCGCGCATCAACTCGGCCAGCCGGGGCAGCGCCGCCGACTGGCGCAGCCAGGTCCAATGGTCGACGGTGGGCGAGCCGGCGACGGTGGCGCCCGGAGCCACGTCCTGGGCCACGCCGCTCTGTGCCTGCACCCGGGCCGCATCGCCGATGTGGATGTGTCCCGTCACCCCCACCTGCCCGGCCAGCACCACGCCCGAGCCGATGTCGGCCGAGCCAGAGATGCCCACCTGGGCGCAGAGAATGCTGAGCGGGCCCACCCGGACGTTGTGCGCGACTTGCACCAGGTTGTCGATTTTCGTTCCTCGCCCGATGACGGTTTCCCCGGTGGTGGCCCGGTCGATGCAGCTGGCCGCTCCCACCTCGACGTCGTCCTCGATGCGGACAATTCCCGCCTGGGGCACCTTGACGTGGGCCGAGGCCTCGGCGTCGAAGGCGAAGCCGAAGCCGTCCGCCCCCACCACCGCCGAGGCATGGAGCACCACCCGCTCGCCCAAGAGGCACCGCTCGCGAACGGTGACGTTGGGGTAAAGCACCGAGTCCTTGCCGATGCGCGCCCCGGCGCCGACGTACACCCCGGGGTACAGCACCACGCCCTCAGCCAGCTCGGCGTCGGCTTCCACCGTGGCGAAAGGCATGACGCAGGCGCTGGGGTGTACCCGGGCCCGCGGGTGGACATTGGCCTTCGGGCTCACCCCGGGGGTGGGACGAAAAATGGGATGAAACAGCGCCGAGATGCGCGCGTAAGCCAAGTGCGGGTTGGGCACCTGCACCAGGTTCAGCTCCGGCCGAGCCGTCTCCTCGCCCAACGGGACGAGGACGGCGGCAGCGCGGGTGGTGGCAAGCGCCTGCCGGTAACGGTGGCTCGCGTAGAAGGACAGGTCGGCCGGGCCAGCCTCGGCCAGCCCTTCCACGCCGTGGATGAGGAGCGAGCCGTCGCCCCGCAGCCTTCCCCCAACGTGGGCGACGAGCTCGGCCAGGGGCCGTCCGGCCATGCAGAGTCCCCTCGGGGCGACTTACTTCGGCGTCGCGGGCGTGGTGGTGGCGGCGGTCGACTTCTTCGGCGAGGAGGTGGAGGAGGCCGCTGCCCCGGCCACCTTGTTCTTCTCGTTGAAGAGCCGAATCAGCTCGTTGGTGAGGTCCAGGCTGGCCGGAGCGTAGAGAAGTCCGGAGTCGGTTTTCTCGAACACCATGGTGAAGCCGTCGCGCTGAGCGATGCTTTGAATGATGGGCTGCATCTTGCCGAGGATGCCACTCAGGGTTTCGCGCTCCGTCTGCGCCAGCTCGGCGCGGCCCTTCTCGAAACGCTGCTGCAAGTCATACAGCTTCTTCTGCAGCTCCGACCCCTTCTGGGTGCGGGCGGCGTCGGTCATGGTGGCCATCTGCTTCTCGAAGGTCTCCTTCTCCTTCTTGAGGACCTCCTGCTCCTTGTCGATTTCCTTCTGCTTCGCGTCGCGCATCTGCTCCAGGCGCGCCTTGGCCGCCTTTCCTTCGTCCACCTCGGCGAAGGCGCGCTGCAAGTCGACGTAGGCGATTTTCAGCTCGGCAGCGCGAGCGACGCGAGGGGCCAGCAGTGAAAGGCCAGCCAAAAGGGGCACGAGCAGTTGACGGGACGACATGGGGATGTGGACTCCAATGTGAGGAAAAGCCGGAAGGGCTTGCCGCCTGGGCCCCTTCCACAGGAGCTAGGCGACCAACGGAGGGTCCCGGCGGGCGGCCTCCAAAAAAGTGCGCGCACACTAGAGGCGGCCCCCCTGCGTCGTCAAGGAGACAAAAGGCTGGCCGTTGGGGGACCGTCCTTAGAAGGAGTTGCCGATGGTGAATTCGAAGAGGAGGCCCTGGTCCTGGGGCCGCGGGGTGAGCGGAATGCCCCACTCGAAGCGCAGCGGGCCAACCGGCGAGAACCACCGGACACCGAAACCGGTGGCCAGAAATAGCCCCAACGGCAGCTTGTACTGACGGTCCTGGAAGAAGTTGGCGTCCACCGCAAAGACGTTGCCGGCGTCGAAGAAGATGACGCCGCGGACACCGGCCTTGGGGACGATGGGAATTTCGAGCTCGAAGTTGGCGATGAATTCCTTGTTTCCACCGACGGTGAAGCGGCTGGCGACGAAGTCACCACGGGCCAGGGTGCCCACCAGCAAGGTCGGCGAAATGCTGTTGAGGGTGTAGCCCCGCAGGCTGTTGATGCCGCCGATGAGGTATTGCTCGGAGATGGGCAGCGGGTTGTTGGGGTTGAGCTCGGCGATGTAGCCGATGGTGAATTGCGTCTTGAAGATGAGCGACAAGGGCAACGGGACGTAAAAGCGGGTGTAGGCCTGGAAGCGGGCGAAGTTGAAGTCGCCGCCCAGCCACTCCGGCGCCACTTCCGCCGAGCCGAACAGCAGCATGCCCTTGGTGGGGTAGAGCCGGTTGTCGCGCCTGTCATAGGTGAGGCTGAGCCGCACCGAGCTGGTGGTGCCGGACTTGAAGCGGTTGGCGGGCGATGGGATGGCGCCCGAGGTGGGGATGAGGCCGCCGTTGATGCCCGAGCCGCCGGGAATGGCCGACACGCCCTCCAGCGTGTAGGTGAGGGCGGCCGTCAAGTCGTCCAACAGGTGGTAGCCCCAGCCGATGGCCCCGCCGATGGACTGCCGGGTGAAGTCGTAGGAGTCAATCTGCGTGCGAAACAAGTCCAGGGTGAAGATGAAGTCCGAGTCGAGGAAGTAGGGCTCGAAAAAGGACGCCGAGAAGAGCTGCCGGAGGCCGGAGACTTGTGCCGACAGCGAGGCGGTATTGCCCCAGCCGAGGAAGTTGTTCTGGCTCACCTGGGCGGTGAAGATGAAGCTCTCCACCGAGGAGAAGCCGGCGCCCACCTGGAAGGTGCCGGTGGCCTTCTCCTTGACCTCCACCGTCACCGCCACGTGGCTGTCGTCGGAGCCCGGCTTGAAGTTGATTTCCACCGTCTCGAAGAAGCCCAAGGCGGTGATGCGCTCCTTGCTGACGCGCATTCCCGAGCCACGGAAAAGCTCGCCCTCGTAGATGCGCATCTCGCGACGGATGACCCGGTCCCGAGTCTTGGTGTTGCCGACGATGCTGATGGTTTCGATGGTCTGCGGCTTGCCCTTCTGGACGGTGAAGGTCAGCGCCACCGTCTTGGCCACCGGGTCGACCACCGTCTCCGGACTCCAATTGGCGTAGGCGTAGCCGAGGTCCTGGTACATCTCCGAGAGCGCGTTGTCGTCGTGGATGATGTACTGCCGGCTGAAGTACTGGCCCTCGCGGCTGATGACTTGCAGCCGCAGCACCTCCTTCGGAAAGAGGAGGTCCCCGGAGAAGTCGATTTTCGAGATGCGGTAGGGGTCCCCTTCCTCGATGCGGATGTCGATGAAGATGTACTTCTTGTCCGGCGAGAGGGAGACCGACGGCTTCTCGACTTTGACCTGGAGGTAGCCCCGGTCGTAGTAGGCCGCCTCGATGACCGCCAAGTCACGCTGAAACATCTCCTCGCGGTAGGTGCCTTCCTGCGTGATGAAGGAGAGGTAGGTGCCCTCGTGGGTGGCCATTTCCGCCTTCAAGACGTCGGCCGGTACCTTGATGGCGCCGATGAGGCTGATGGATTTCACCTGCACCTTGGCGTGCTCGTTGACCACCCAGATGATGTCCACCTGCTCGGCGGCGGTGGAGATGGACGCGAGGTTGGGGTTGGGCTTGGCCGCTGCTGCCTTGGCCTCGGCCGCTTTGGCCTCGGTGCTGGGAAGCACCGGGTCCACGCGGTAGGTGACCTCGGCCAAGAAGAAGCCCTTCTCCAGGTACTTGGCCTGGATTTTCTTGGCGTTGCGCCGGACCGCGTCCATGTCGAGGATGGACAGCGGTTTGATGTCGATGTCGTCCTTGAAGTCGTCCTTGTTGAGCTCCTCGAGTCCCTCGAATTTGAGGTTGCGCACGCTGGGCCGCTCGATGACGCGGACGATGTAGGCCAGGCCTCCCGAAGGCAGCACCTGCGTCAACAGCTGGATGTCGGAGAAGAAGCCGAGGGCCCACAGTCCCTGGAGGTCGGCCCCGGTGAGGCTCGGGTCGTATTTGCTGCCGACGTGGTTCTTCAACGCCCGAATGACGGCCTGCGGCTCCACCCGCCGGTTTCCCTCGACGCGAATCTCGGTGATGGTGTCCGAGCCCTGGGCCGAGGGCGTGTCCGACGTCGGCGTCTGAGCGCGCGCCGCAGGGGCGGCGGCCAGCACGGCGGCGGCCAGGCACAGGGCGGCGGTCGTCGTCGTACGGGCGGAAACGGTGAACCTCGCTCCTGAGGGGGCCGGCAGGGGGCGCGCACTGTAGGGGAGCGGCGACGGCCCCGACAATGGGAAAACCAGGGCTCCGACACTCACGCCGGGAGCACCTTCTCCGCTTGAAGACGCAGCCGGCGCGGCATGGAGCGAGCCAGCGCCTCGTTGTGCGTCACGACCACCATGGTGATGCCCAAGTCGCGGTTCACCTCGCGCAACAGCTGGTGAATGCCCTCCCCCGTCGCCGGGTCGAGGTTGCCGGTGGGCTCGTCGGCAAGCAGCAGTGCCGGCTGCAGGACGAGCGCCCGGGCAAGCGCTACGCGCTGCGCCTCGCCCCCGGACAGCTCCCCCGGCCGGTGCTCCAGCCGGGCTCCGAGGCCAACCCGCTCGAGCAAGGTGCGCGCTTGCTGCAGCGCCGCCTGTCGGTCGACTCGCTGCACCAGGGCCGGCATGGCCACGTTTTCCAGCGCAGTGAATTCGGGCAGCAAGAAGTGGCTCTGAAAGACGAAGCCGATGGTGCGGTTGCGGAAGCGGGCCACCTCGGCGTCACTCAGCTCGAAGACGCGCGTCCCGTCGAAGCTGAGCGAGCCGGCCACCGGCGCGTCGAGCGTTCCGAGCACATGCAAGAAGGTGCTCTTCCCTGCCCCCGAGGCACCCACCAGGCTCACCAGCTCACCACGCTCGATGTCGAGGGAGACGCCGCTCAGCACGTCGATGCGCTTGCCGTGCAGCCAGTAGCTCTTGAAGATGTCCCGAATCTCGACGAGCGCCATGCTGTCCTATTCCGCCTTCAAGCCTTCCACTGGTTCCACCTGGGAGGCCCTGAGCGCGGGGAAGACCGAGGCCAGGTACGACACCAGCACCGCGATGACGACCGCCAGGGCCGTCTGCACCGGCTCGACCTTCACCGGCAGCGAGTGGATGTAATACACCTGTGGGTCCATCCTCAGGCCCACCTTCTCGATGAAGAGGCACCAGGCCAGCCCCGAGAGCAGGCCGAGCAGTCCGCCGGCCAGCCCAATCTGCAAGCCCTCGGCGAGAAATATTTTCACCACGCCACTGTCCGGCACTCCCAGCGCCTTGAGCACGGAAATCTCCTTCCGCTTCTCCAAGACGAGCATCGTGACGGTGGCCACGATGAGGCCCGCGGCGACGATGATGATGATGGTCAAAATAATTCCCATCATCAGCTTCTCCAGCCGGAGCGCCGAGAAGAGGTTCCGGTTCATCTCCCCCCAGTCCTTGGTGCGGTAGGGGTAGCCGTCGAGCGCCTGGAGGGCTGCACCGGCAATCCTCCGTGCGTCGTCGACGTCGGCCACCTTCAGCTCCACGCCGGTGGCCCCCTTCACGTCGAGAAAGCTCTGCGCCTCGCCGAGCGAGATGTAGGCGAACTTCGAGTCATACTCGTACATCCCGGTGTAGAAGATGCCGGCCACCCGGAAGGCGCGCGCCCGGGGCAGCGGCCCGGTGGGGCCCATGCCTCCACCCAACGGGGAGATGGCAGTGACTCGGTCTCCCACCAGCACCCGAAGCGAGGCGGCCAGCTCCCGGCCAAGAAGGATTCCTGGGAGCACTGGCTCCTCGACGCCGCCGTGGTGCACCACCACTGCGTCATCGGCGTCGGAGTGCGGCCGCGGCGGCTTGCGCACGGGAATGGTGGCCGGGGTGCTGAGCCCCTCAATGGAGCCGCCCTCCAGCACGTTGCGGGGAAGGTCGGTGACGCTGCCAACGGTGGCCGGGTCGATGCCCTTTAGGATGGTGCCGTCGACGTTGCCCTCCGAGGCGACCATCACTTGACCAAAAATAAAGGGCGTCACGCCCACCACTCCGCGCAGCCCCTGCACCTTCTTCATCACCTCGGCGTATTCCGGCATCGCGCCGTTGTCGGTGTACTTCAGCACCACCGCGTGCGCGTTGGTGCCGAGGATTTTGGTCTGTAAGTCGCCTTCAAAGCCGCTCATCACGGAGAGGACAATGATGAGGGCCATCACCCCCACCCCCACCCCGCCCACGCTGAGCGCCGTCATCATCGCCGTCGCGCTCTGCGCCCGCTCTGCCCAGGCCCGCTGCGCGGCGGCGGCCAGCATTGGGTCCTTGAGGCCCAAGGCGCGGATGCGGGTGCGCTCCACCGCCGCGTCGGCGGCGCGCAGCACCGCCAGTACCAAAAGGGGGGGCACAATTCCGAGCAGCAGCACCAGAAGCGTCCCGAGCAAAAGCCGCGGGCGGAACACCTGGACGTGTCGCGCCGAGACGAAGAGCTCGAAACCGGTGCGCAAGTCGAGCGTCCCGCTGCCCCCGGCGACGAAGCCGGACAGAATGCCCAGCGCCAGCGACACCACCAGCAGCATGAAGGTGAGCCAGTACGCAATCTCCGGCCGTCCGATGAGGTCCGCCACGTAGGTGACTTCCCGGAAGCGGTAGCCCACCCACAGCGCGGCCCGCGGAAAGTTGGGCAACACGGTGAGCAACACCGGCAGCGGCGTGCCGAGGTACAAAACGGCGATGGTGGCCTCGGGCGCCGCCAGCCGCCGCGCCCGGGCCGCCCCCAGCGCGCCCAAGGCGAAGGCCACCAGCGCCGCAGCCAACAGCGACAGGGCAAAAGCGGTGCTGGGCGCCAGGCCCAGGCCGCGCGAGCCGCTGGCCAAAAACGTCTGCAACAGCACCAGCGCCACCTCGGAGCCGAGGATGGCGCCGGCGTAAGCGGCGAAGGTGCCCACCGAGAAGTCCCGCCAGGCGGCCAGCGGTGGGTACAGGGGCGCCTTGGCCGCGGCGCTGGGAGTCTCGTCCAGGGCCTCGGCCTTGGGGATGCTATAGGCCAACAGCACCCAGCCTGCGGCCCAGCCCACAGCCCCGGCCAACAGCCACCGCCAGGGCAGAAGCATCGGCACCGCTGGCGCTGGGTGGACGGCCCGCACCAGCGCCACCGCACCCTGGGCCAGGCCCCCCCAGCCGGGAGCCAGCAGCGCCAGCGCGGAGAAGAGGGTGTCGGCGGCGCCGCTCTTGCGCACCGCCAGGAGCAACAGGGCCACTCCGGCCAGCGTCAGCACCAGCCCGGCGGTGCGCAGCACCCAGCGGGGTCGCTCCACCTCGGACAGTGCCAGCCTGGCGGTGGCGGAATTCATCTGCCCTGGGGGCGAAGCAAGGGAAAGAGGATGACGTCGCGAATGGAGGGCGCGTCGGTGAGAAGCATCACCAGCCGGTCGATGCCGATGCCCTCACCGGCGGTGGGGGGCAGGCCGTGTTCCAGGGCTCGGACGTAGTCCTCGTCGTAGTCCATGGTTTCCGCCTCGCCCCGCTCCTTGGCCGCCACCTGCTCGAGGAAGCGTCCCCGCTGGTCGGCCGGGTCGTTCAGCTCGGAGAAGCCGTTGGCGATTTCCCTCCCAGCGACAAACAGCTCGAAGCGGTCGGCCATTTCCGGGTCCGCGTCGCTGCGCCGGGAAAGGGGGCTAATGGCGGTGGGAAAGTGAGTCACGAAGGTGGGTTGCACGAGCCGGGGCTCGACCAGAAGCCCAAACAGCTGCCCCAAGAGCTGCCCGGCGTTGCGCTTTTCGGCCGCCTCGGCTTCGGCCGCTGAAACGTGTCGGCGGAGCTCGGCCAGCAGCGCGCCGGCGTCGGAGGTGTCCTTGTCGCTGAGGGCTGAAGCCGCCTCCCGCACCGCCTCGGCCATCGGGACGCGCCGAAAGCCTTTGGCGAAGGACAGCGCTGTGCCCTGGTAGCTGACGGAGGTGGAGCCGGTCACCCGCTCTGCGGCCGAGGCCAGCATCTCTTCGGTGAGGTCCATCAAGTCCTGGTAGGTGGCGTAGGCCTGATAAAACTCCAGCATGGTGAATTCGGGGTTGTGCCGGGTGGACAGCCCCTCGTTGCGGAAGTTCCGGTTAATTTCGTAGACGCGCTCGAAGCCCCCCACCACCAGGCGCTTCAGGTGAAGCTCCGGGGCGATGCGCAAGAAGAGGTCCACGTCGAGCGCATTGTGGTGGGTGACGAAAGGGCGGGCGGCGGCGCCGGATACCAGCGAGTGCATCATCGGCGTTTCCACCTCGAGGAAGCCTCGCTCGTCGAGGAAGGCCCGGAGAAAGCGCACCAGCTCCGTCCGCCGGAGGAAGGCCTGCTTCACACTGGGGTTGGCCACCAAGTCGAGGTAGCGCTGGCGGTAGCGCATCTCCTGGTCCTGCAGCCCGTGCCACTTCTCCGGCAACGGCCGCACTGCCTTGGTGAGCGGCAAATAGCTGGTCGCGGCCAGGGTCAGCTCCCCGGTCTTGCTGCGAAACAGCGTCCCAGTCACGCCGATGAAGTCCCCCACGTCGGTGAGGCGGAAGCGCTCGTAGCCCTCCTGAAGCACGTCCTGCTTCACGTGCACCTGAATCTCCCCACTGCGGTCGCGCAGCTTGAGGAAGGCGGCTTTGCCGAAGGAGCGGATGGCCATCACCCGGCCGGCGACGGTGTAACGGTGGGCACTGGACTCCAGTTGCTCGGCGCTGTCGCCGGCGTGCGCGCGGACAATGTCCGCGGCGAGGTGCTCTGGCCGAAAGCCGTTGCTGTAGGGGTTGAGCCCGAGCGCACGCCAGCCCTTGGCCTTCTCCAGGCGCTGGGCAATGAGCTCGCTCTCCTTCTCTGTCGTCTCGTCGGCCATGGTGGAGGAGCCTTCTTATTCGGGCAGCGCCCGGGCCGGGTTCTTCACCCCCAGCAGTTGCGCGGTGATGAAGTCATCCAGGTCCCCGTCCAGGACGGCGTCGACGTTTCCCGTCTCCACGCCGGTGCGCAAGTCCTTCACCAGGCGGTACGGGGCGAGCACGTAGGAGCGGATTTGCGACCCGAAGGCAATGTCCTTCTTTTGTGACTCGACCTCCTCGCGGGCCTTGTCTCGTTTCTTCATCTCCAGGTCAAAAAGCCGAGCCCGGAGGATTTTCCAGGCCATGTCGCGGTTGGCATGCTGGCTGCGCTCATTCTGCATGGCCACCGTAATACCGCTGGGGAGGTGGGTGAGGCGCACCGCCGAGGACGTCTTATTCACCTTCTGGCCGCCGGCGCCGCTGGCCCGGTAGACGTCCACCCGGACGTCCTTCTCCGGGATGTCCAGGACAATGTCGTCATCGAGCTCGGGGTAAACCGACACCGAGGCGAAGGACGTCTGGCGGCGGGCGTTGGCGTCAAAGGGGCTGATGCGCACCAGCCGGTGCACGCCGTTCTCCGCCTTGAGGTACCCGTAGGCATTCTCGCCGGCAATGCGGACCGAGACGTTCTTCACGCCCGCTTCCTCGCCGGCGACGTAGTCGTTGATTTCGACCGTCCAGCCTTTGCTTTCGGCGAAGCGGGTATACATGCGCAAGAGCATCGCCGCCCAGTCCATCGACTCGGTGCCACCGGCGCCGGCGTTGATGTCCATGTAGCAGTTGGCGGCGTCATTCTCGCCGGACAGCATCCGCTGCAGCTCCAGCTTCTCGACGGCGGCGGTGAGGCTGTGAAGCTGGGCTTCGGCCTCGGCCCGAGCGGCTGCGTCGTCCGCTTCCGCGGCAAGCTCGAAGAGCGTCCGGGCGTCCAACAGCCCAGCGTGAATCCTCTCCACCGAGGCCACCGTGGCTTCGAGCAGCGCCTTCTCCTTCAGGACGCCCTGCGCCTTGGCGTTGTCGTTCCAGAAGTCGGGGTGGGAGGAGTCCCGCTCAATTTGAGCGATGCGCGAGCGTTTGCGTTCGACGTCAAAGAGTCCCCCGGAGCGCGTCCAGTCGCGCCTCGAGAGCCTGCAGCTGTTCGGTCACGTCCAAAGGCATGGGTTTCGTTCCCTCAGCTGGCTTCGGCCCGACGGCGCCTCCTGAGGGCGCGGACCAGCGCCAGGAGGGTACCACCGGCCGAAAAGAGCGCCGCAAGGTAGGCGGGAATGTCTCCCAGCACAACGTAAGGCGTCTTTTCTTTCAGCAGCGGCAGCTCGGCCATCCGCCACTCCGGGCCCACCAATTCCTCCGGCGTCACCCTCGGCCGGTCGCTCTCGGTGAGGCCGATGGGCGTGGCCTGGCTCACCCGCCCCAACGGGTCAATGAAGCCGCTCACCCCGGTGTTGGCCGCCCGGGCGAAGGGCCGCCCGGTTTCCACCGAACGCATGGCCACCTTGCGCAAGAATTGAAAGTTGGCCGAGGAAAACCCGTACCAGGCGTCATTCGTCATGTTGACGAGAATGTCTGCGCCGCCGAGGACCAGCTCCCGGGAAATTTCGGGAAAAATGGCGTCGTAGCAAATCTCAATCCCCACTTTGACCGCGGGGCCATTGGGCCGCAGCAACACCGCCGGGGTGAGGTCAGCCCCCGGGGCAAAGGTGCCGGGCACCAGGTTTTGAATGGGGAGCCACTCGTCGAGATGGAGCGGGATGTATTCGCCAAACGGCACCAGGTGGTGCTTCACGTAGTGCTTCTCGATGGCCAGGCTGGGCCCCACCAGAAAGGCGGCGTTCTCGTTGCCCCGACGCAAGTCCCTTGGGTCATACACGTCCACCCCAATGAGCAGCCGGGCACTGCCCAACACGCCGTCGAGGCCCGCGCCTTCCACCGACTTCACCCCGGTGGGGAAGGCAAGCGGGTAGCTGCCTTCGGGCCACACCACCAGCTCCGCTCCGGCGGCGTCGGCCGCCGCGGTGGCCGGCAGGTACCGGCCGAGGATGGTGCTGGCCCGGCTGCCCTGCACCATCTTCAGCTTCTGGTCGATGTTGCCCTGCACCACCGCCACCCGCACCGTGGGGGCCGCGGCGATGAGGGCGTCCCACTTCCGGACGCGCCAGGCGCCGTACGCGTGGCCCAGCACCAGCACCGCGCCGGCCAGGGCAAGCAGCGCCTTGGGAAGGGGCCGCTCCCGGCGCAGGCGCCAGCGCAGCGTCTCGTACAGCGCCCCATTCACCACGCCCAAGGCGAGGACAATGCCGTAGACACCGGCCAGGGAGGCAATCTGGCTGAAGTACAGGTTGCGCGCCTGGGAGTAGCCGAGGTTGGTCCACGGGTAGCCGGAGAGGGAGTAGTTGCGCAGCAGCTCGATGGACATAAACACCGGGCCCACCGTCCAGCCGGCAGGCCAGCCCAAATGGACGTCCATGGTGCGCACCGCCCAGGCGCCCAAGGCCCAGTGAAAGGCGCAATAGAGGATGAGGAGCTCCAGAGCTGGAATGCTGAGCCAGTTGGGCATGCCTCCAAACGTGGTCATCGCCACGTTGACCCACCAAAAGGTGCCGTTGAAGAAGGCAACGCCGGCCAGAAGCCCCGCCAGGAAGGCCTTCCGGGTGCGCAGCCCCCTCAAGGCCCACAGCAGCGGGACGAGGCAGACGAAGGCCAGCGGCTCGAGCGCTCCGCCCGGAAAGAGCTCGTGCCGCGGCCCGAAAGGGAAGGCCAGCGGAAAGGCCGCGGCCCCGAGCAGGCCCGACAGCACCAGCAAGAGAAGACGCCCTGGGGTGAAGAGGCGCACCTTCCCCGTGACAGGGTCCGCGGCGGCGACGGACGGAGGGGTGGGCGGGCTAGGAGCGATGGCCATTCGGAGCAAAAGGACGGCTGCCCCGTCTAGCAGAAAGCTGAGGGTTTGCCGTGCGACGGGCGTGCCACAGCCTTCCTCCCCGAGGGGGGAGCGGTCAGGGGCGGCGGGGGGGCGGGACGACGGAGCGCACCATTCCCGGGCTGCCGAGCAGGCGGTCCTCGAGGGCAGCCATCCTTCTGGCCGCGACCGGCCGGTGGTGGTCATGCCCCAACAGGTGCAACAGGCCATGGGCGAGGTAGCGGTCGAGCTCCTCGCCGAGCGGCCGTCGGGCCTGCTTCGCCGCTCGCCGCGCAGTGTCCAGGGAGATGACGACGTCGCCCAGCACCAGGGGCCCGGGCCAGCCGGGGGGCGGAGGTCCGCCGGGAAAGCTGAGCACGTCGGTGGCATGGTTTTTCTGCCGCCAGCGTCGGTTGAGGGCGCGGATGCTTTTATCGGTGGTGAGCGTCACGGCCAGCGCCACGCCGCGCAATTCCATCTCGTGGGACAGCTGAGTTGCCCTGAGCTCGAGGTGCTTGGCCCACCGTCCGGCCGAGGGATGCTCGACGAAGACGTCAATCTGGTTCCTCTGCCGGGCCACTAGACTTCGAAGTCCGCGCCGGCGGCGGTGAAGAGAATCTCCCCTCCCCCGAGCTGCAGGTTGGAAAGCTGTCCGCGCTGGAATTCCACCTGCACCGAGAGGCCCAGGGCGAAACGGAGGGTGCGGCTCTCGTCGAGGCGAAAGGTGTTGAGGTCATCGAGCTCGTGCTGGTGTGTCCCGGTGGCGTTCACGCCGGAGAGGTCAAAGCCATGCACGCGCCGGGCCCCGTCCCACAGGTGCACCTGCCGCAGCCACGCCTGGTCCGCGTGGTAGAGGAGAAAGAGGCGCGTGAAGCGCGGCCGGACGCCCTCGAGGATGACGGGGGTGGGGAGGGCGGCGTGAAACCAGTGGGTGACGCTGAGCGGGCCGGCCCACTGCTTCCCGTCGAAGACACTGGGGTTGCCGCGGAAGAAGCCCCCCCAGCCCCGGCGGGCGGAAAACCCGAGCGCCTCCTCGGGCTGAAACGCCGTGCCGTGCACCCACATCTCCGCCTTGAGCACTGCCGACCTCCCCTGTCGCCCCTGCAGAAACAGTGGCGCTCGCCCTGGCGCGGACGGCTCCCCGCCCCCACTCTCAGCGGAGTAAAGCGCGGAGCGGCCGAGAAAAGCGACTGGTGGCGGCCGACGCTGGGACTGCAGCGCGCTAGGAGCGGCCGGGCGGCGGCGTGCCGCCGGCGCGCCGCGCCTCGGCCACCACCGAGGCCAGGCCAAGCTGCTGCGGAGGCGCGCCGCCCACCGCGCCGGGTGGGTACTCCGGACGCGCGTGGTAGATGCCCTCCAGGGTGTGGAGGAATGAGCGCGCCAGCACGTTGAGGTCCCGCAGCGTCAAGTCACACTCGTCCAGCTGGCCCTCGCTGAAGACGACGTTGATGATTCGCTGCACCAGCGCCTGGAGCTCCTCGCTGGTGGGGTCCGGCATGGCCCGGCTGGCGGCCTCCACTGCGTCGGCAATCATCACCAGCGCCGCCTCGCGGAATTGCGGCTTGGGCCCCGGGTAGCGGTAGATGGCCTCGTCCACGGCCTGGGCGCCTTCCCGCTGCTCCACCTCGCGCAGCGCCTTGTGGTGGAAGTACCCCACCAGGCGACTGCCGTGGTGCTGGGCGATGACGTCCACCACCGCCCGCGGTAGCCGGTATTGCCGGCCAAGCTCCAAGCCGTCGGTGACGTGGCGTTTGATGATGACCGCGCTCATCGCCGGCGCGAGACAGTCGTGCGGGTTCTCGCCCTTCTGGTTTTCGCCGAAATACAGCGGATTCTTACCCTTGCCGATGTCGTGGTAGTAGGCGCAGGTCCGCGCCAAGAGCGGGTTACAGCCAATTTCCTCGGCCGCCGCCTCGACCAGACTCCCGACCAGAATGCTGTGGTGGTAGGTGCCCGGGCTGCGGACAATCAGCTCCTTGAGCGCCGGGTGGTTGAGGTTGGCGAGCTCGAGCAGCTTCAAGTCGCTCGCGTAGCCAAACACCAGCTCCAGCAGCGGCGTCAGTGCAAGCACCGTCATCGGGACGGTGATGGCGGTGCCGATGAGCGCGAAGGCCGCCGTCACCAAGGTGTCCTGCAGCGTGCCCTTGCCGTCGGCCAGCGCGAAGGCGGCCAGCACTGCCGCCGAGGACAGGCCCACCGCCAAGCCCGCCCGGAAAATTCCGGCGCGGTCCTTGGCCCGGCCGATGTGGTCCGCCGCCACCAGAGAACCGACCAGCGCGAAGACCGCCCACGGGACGGAGTTGCCAAGCATGACGCCCAGAAGGCAGGAAGCCACCAGCGCAAAGAAGAGCGCCGCGCGCGCGTCGAGCACGAAACGCACCAGCATCGCCCCGGCAGCCACCGGCATCACCGCGTAGAGGGCCTCCAGGGGAATGCGGCCAGAGCGGTCATGCAGCGCCTCGGCCACCAGCATCCACAGCCGGCAGCAGCCAAGCATCCCCACCAGCACCACGCCCAAAAACAGGGCGTCGCGGCGCGAGGGCCGCCGGTGCTGGCCGAAGGCCCGGCGCTGGAAGGCCCAGGCCCCCCACAAAAGGAGCGCCACCACCCCCATCGCTCCCAGCTGCACCTGCACTCGGTCCAGCTGGTCGCTCTGGGCCCGCATCGCTTCCAAAAGCCGCAGATGGTCCTCGGTGACGAGGTCTCCGTCGCCGATGACTTTCTGCCCGCGCTTCACCTGGATGATGGCGTCCTTCACTGCGGCGGCGGCCGCCGCGCGACGCGCCTCCGTCTCGGCGGTGTTGACGGTGAGGTCCGGACGCACCAGTCGCTTGGCCAGCCGCAGCACGGCGCGGCGGAGTGCCGCCGGCGCGTCGGGTAGCAGGTTGCCGGGAAGTGAGGCGAAGCGCTCCACCTCGGCGCGCGCCTCTCGCAGGTCGAGGACAGCCGGGGCCAAAGGAGACGTCATGCGCTCCACCCCCTCGCCCAGCTGTCGAACGGCCAGGGCGGTCGCGCTCCCCAGCTCCTCGCGCGAGGCCACCAAGGGGGTCAAATAGGCGTGCTGTAAGAGTGCCTCCGTCGCGTCCTCGCTTTCGCGCGAGGCCCGCGCCTGCACCAGCGCCTGGAAGTCCTCGTCCTCCAGGACGAAGAGGCGCTTCTCGAGCGCCTCCCGTGCCGCCAGCAGCCCCAGCGAGGAGGCCTCGGCGACGCCCGGCCGCCGAGTGCGGGCGCCGGCCCGGACGTCCGGCTCGAGGCGCCCGAGGCCAGCGCGCAGCTCGGCGAAGGCCCCGTGCAGCGTCTGGCGCTGCTCGGCCAGCACGCCTGGGTTGTAGTCATAGACGGGCAGGACGCTCGAGCGGGCCTCGGCGCGTCGGGCCTCGGTGCGTGCCCTGTCCAGGACGTCGTAGTCCCGGGCGGCCTTCAGCCCGGCCGGGCTGGCACTCTGGAAAGGCTTGCCCACGTCCGAGGCTTGAAGCTCGGGAACGGCCTGCGCGGTCAGCCCCCGGGTGAGGGCCAGCGAGGCCGCGGCAGACACCAAGAGAAGCAGGACGAGGGCCAGTCCGGGCGTGGTGCGCTGCACCCCCCCTGGCTCCGCGGAAGGCGAAGCTTCGGCGCTTGGGCTTTCGGAGGAGGGAGGTGCCATGGGCCCTAACGGCAAGTGGCCGGGCCGCGGCGCGGCCCCAAAAACGTGGACGCTAAGACGGGAGGGGCAGAGGCCTCAAGCCGGCCCGGGCGGCGGCTCGCTGCCCGGGGGGGCAGCCCCCTCGGAGGGTGACGGCGGCTCCTCGGCCCGGCGGGCCTGGGCCTCGGCCTCGTCTTTGGCGTAGGCACGGATGACGGCCTGCACCAGCGGGTGGCGCACCACGTCCACTTCCGAGAAGTAGGTGAAGCCGATGCCCGGGACGTCGGAGAGAAGCGTCTGGGCATGGGAGAGCCCCGAGGGACGGCCGGCCGGCAAGTCCACCTGGGTGACGTCCCCGGTGATGACGGCCTTGCTGTGGAAGCCGAGGCGGGTGAGAAACATCTTCATCTGCTCGACGGTGGTGTTTTGCGCCTCGTCGAGGATGACGAAGGCGTCATTCAGCGTCCGGCCACGCATGAAGGCCAAGGGGGCCACCTCCACCGTCCCCTGCTCCACCAGCTGGGTGGCGCGGGCCGCCTCCATCATGTCGTTGAGCGCGTCGTACAGAGGACGCAAGTAGGGGTTTACTTTCTCGGCCAAATCCCCGGGGAGAAAGCCCAGCTTCTCTCCGGCCTCGACGGCCGGCCGGGCGAGGATAATCCGCTTCACCTTGCGCTCCTGCAGCGCAGCCACCGCCATGGCCATGGCCAGGTACGTCTTCCCCGTCCCGGCCGGGCCGATGCCGAAGACAATGTCATGGGTGCGAATGGCCTCGAGGTAGCGCTTCTGCGTCATGCTCTTCGGCACCACTTGGCGTCCGGAACGCCCCAGCACCGCGCCGGAGTAGAGGTCCTCCAAGTCCTCGACGTCTCCGTCGCGGCCGAGCACCTTGATGGCTTGCTCGACGTCCTCGCGGTACACCGGCCGGCCGGCACGCACCGCGCGCTCCAGCTGCTCGAGCAGCCGGGTGGCGAAGCCCACCGCCTCGGCGGGCCCACTGAGATGAAGCTCCGTCCCCCGCTGGCCCACCCGCACGCCCAGCCGGCGCTCCAGCACCTTCAGGTTTTCTCCTTGGTGGCCCCCGAGCGCGAGTGCGACGTCGCTGTCGCGCAGCTCCAGCTTGGCCGTCAACGCTCGAGCTTGGGGGGCAGCCAACGCGCTCCTTCTTGGGCCTGAGGGGGGGGGGACGAAGGCCCCCCGTTCGGCAGTGTCTCGAGTCTACCTGAGGGGTGGCAACAGGATGAACTCCTGGGGGGCCACCCGGCGGTAGTAGTACACGTCCCGCCATGGGTAACGCAGGTCGCTCGGGCTCACCAGCGAAGTGTCCACCAGGGCCTGAAGTGAAGCGGGGAATTCCCCCTTCTCCAGGCGGTAGACGTCGAGTGCCGCCTCGAGCCGGCTCAGCTGGGCCCTGGCCACCGCCTGCTGGACGGCGGACTCCTCGAAGCCAGTGCGCGCCGAGCCGGAGAGACTCCAGGGGTTGAGGTTGCTACTGACGGCCACCAGCACCAGGCCGGCCAGGACGACGGTACTCACCGCGATGCGCCCCAGGGTGCCGCGGACGCGGTCGAGCAGGCTGACTTCGTCCTGGAGTGGGTCCGGGTCTCCCAGTGCGGGCAGGGCCTTCAGGTACTCGAGGTTGACCAGGTTACAGAGTGCCTTGCAGGTCTCGAATTCGCCCAAGCAGGACAAGTCGATGAGCTTTCGGACCTCCCGCACCGGCGTCACCAGCGCGTAAACGCGCCGCTCCGCCTCCCCGAAGGAGGCGAAGTCACCCCGGCCGCGCCGTTCGTCGATGCTCTCGGCTGCCTCTGGCCGGGAGGCGGGGAGCTCTTTCACCCGCTCGAAAACCAAGTCGTAGCGGGGGATGCGCTTTCGGATGACCGGCCACTCGTCCACCATCCGGAAGCCCTCCATGAGCACCGACTCGGCGCGCACTGGAGTGACGTCGGCGGGGTCATAGTGGACGGTTCCCTGCTCGAAGGCGTAGGTGCCGCTCTTCCAGGAGAAGAGCCGGTACAGCGTCTCGTTGAATTGCAGCTGCGCCATCTGCCGGTAGCGCTCTTTGGTGATGACACCGGTGCTCACCAGCACGTCGCCCAACCGCTGAAGGGTACGCTTCTGCGTCTCGAGCGCCTCCTCCAGCTGCTGCTCGGTAATAATTTCGGCGCGCACCAGCATGGTGCCGAAGAGGTCCTTCTTGCGCCGGGTGGCGCTCTCGGCCTGAACGATGACGCCGTCCTGAAAGCCGATGTGCACCTCTTGGTCCTTGGCCTCGAGGTGCAAGGTGCCCGTCTTCTGCTGCTGGGCGATGAGCTGCAGAATGTCCGCGATGCCGAAGTCCCGCAGCGTGCCGTTGAGTGCCATGTGGGTAGCCTAGGCCCCTCGCCGGGAGAGCCCGCGCAAGGAGAAGAAGGCCACCGCGGCCACCAACAGGGCAAGCGGGAGCAGCCGCAGCAGCTCCGGCACCGGGCCGTAGGGGGCGCGCAGGACGCCCTCCCGGGTGACGACGCAGGCCGCAGCGAAGAGGAAGAGGAAGGCGTAGCCAACGCCGCGCAGGGCGGCGCCGCTGAAGACGTGCCCCAGGCCGCCGCACAGCAGCCCCAGGGCGTAAGCCGTGCGGTTGGAGCGGGCGCGGTGGCGGCGGACTTCCATTTCCTTATTCACTTTCAACAGCGGCGGGACGACGCCGCGGCGAGCGAAGACGTTGACGCATTGGGCGCAAAACTGGCTTCCCACGCTGAGCTGCGGGTCACACCTTCGGCACACCGGACGGCCGCACTTGTCGCAGGCGTGGCTCACCCCACGGCCTCGACGGACGAAGCCAAACGCCACCAGCACCCCGCCCACAATCAGCGGCACCAGCGCCCCGGTGGAGGCGTCGAGGCCGCCCAACAGCGCGGCGGTGGCTTGGCTGCGCACCCGGGCCGCCCGCCCGGGCACCTCGGCCAGCGCGGCCAGCTCGGACTTGGGCAACTCAGGGCTGAGCAAAAGGCGGTTCATCAGCGGCTTGTCATCGGGCGGGTCCTGTCGCTGCCCGAGGCGCTCGTCGAGGCGCACCGCTGAGGCCAAGGCCGTCTGCGCGCGGTCCAGCTCGGCGCCCACCGTGTCGTCATTCAAGGCCCGCGCCCGCCGCCGGTGCAGCTTGGCCGCATTCCAGTAAGCCTCGGCCAGCGTCGGGTCGGCCTCGTTGGCCCGGCTGTAAAGCTGCGCGGCCGTCTCCAGCTTTCCCTGGACGAAGGCGAGGTTGCCCTCCTGAGTCAGCAGCCGCGCGTCGGAGGGACGTAAGGAAGAGGCGGCGTTGAAGGCCACCTCCGCCTCGGCCAAATGGCCGCGGCGGGCCTCGTAGCGGCCGAGGGCATAGAGCTCGGCGAAGCTGGGGTGCTCCTTGGTACGCACCTTGGCCGCGCCTTGAGCAGCCTCCAGGCCCCCCCCCTCCAAGCGGTAGACGTCCTCCGCCGGGGTGCCAGCGAAGGCGGTGGCCGAGGCGAGCCGCCCGGCCAGCAGGGGAACGGCGCCAAGGCCGGCCAGCAGCACCAGCGCCACCACGCGCTCGGTGGCCGAGAGGTACAAGGTGAGCGCGGCCAGCACCACCAGGAGCTCCACCGCCAGGCCCAAATGAAAGACGAGCGGCAAAGACAACAGCAGCAGCAATAGGGCCGACGTCTGCCAGCGGGCCACGGCGCGGGGAAACAGGTGGTGCACGTCATGGAGAAGCAGCGGGGCGTGCCTTAAGAAGAGCACCGCCATGGCCGCCACCGCCGTCGCCACCCAGGCCAGAAGCACCGCGGTGAAGACGTCGCCCAAGGCGGCCCGGGCGTAGCGTGGGTCGTCCAGGAAGGCCCGCGCCGCCGCCCTGAGGGACGTCCACACCCGGGCCCAGGCAAACGGCTCCTCGGCCAGCTGCGCCCGCGCCAGCCCGAGGTAGACGTACGGGACGGTGGGGGACAGCGCGGCAGCGGTGGTGGCCAGCTCGACGCTGCCCCGCACGTCCTCGCGCTTTCGGCGCTCGGCGGCGGCGCGCAGCATGGCCATACTCATCGGCTCGAGGTCCGAGATGGCCAAGTCCTCGCGCAGCCCCAACAGCTCGCTCAACGCCGCGTCCGCGACGCGGCGCGAGCCGTCATGCTCGGCCTTCTGCCAGCGGTGAAAGGTGGCCAGGAGCTCCGAGTCTCCAGCGGTGGGGACAATGGGCGGCGGAAGCGGCCGCGCGGCCGGAGCGGCCAATGCCTCGGGCGGCTTCGCCTCCACCGGCGCCGGGGCCTTGGCCGCGGCCGGGCGCGCCGGCGGCAGTGCCTGGGGCGGCGGGGCCGGCTTGCGCTGCGGCGGCCGCGGCGGCTCCTGCTCGAGCTCCTCCACCGGGCGCGGGGGCTCTACCTGCGCCGGCGCCGGTTGCGTCCAAAGTACGGCCAGCAGTGCGGCAAGCGCGCTCGTGCCGCGGAGGCCAGGAAGATGCATGCGGAGACCCCCATCCTAGGCGAGCGCGGCCTCACCGCAATGCTTCACCTCCCCCCGTGGAGGCCGGCCGGAGTGGGCCCCAAACGACGGCCCAGCAGCCGTGGTGGGTAAGGTTGGCCCCCGCCTCCCTGCCAGGAGAGGCTCCAACCCATGCGACGCCTCGTTGCTGCGCTCCCCGTCTTTCGCTGGCTGCCCGGCTACCAAAAGGAGTGGCTGGGCTTGGACGTCCTGGCCGGGACAACGCTTGCCGCCTACGCCGTCCCCAACGCGGTGGCCTACGCGCTGCTCGCCGGGCTGCCGCCGGTGGCCGGGCTGGCGGGCTACCTCTTTGGCGGCCTGGCCTACGCGCTGTTTGGGACGTCGCGGCGCCTCGCGCTGGGGCCGACGTCGGCCATCTCGCTGTTGGTGGCCACCACCATCGGGCCGCTGGCCGCCGGGGACGCCCACCGTTACGCGGCGCTGGCCGGGGCCAGCGCACTCCTCGTCGGCGCAATGGCCCTCGCCGCCGCCGCGCTGCGCTGGGGCGGCATTGCCCACTTCCTCAGCGAGCCCGTCCTCGCCGGCTACAAATTCGGCGCGGCCCTCGTCATCGCCACCACCCAGCTGCCGGCGCTGTTGGGAGTGCCGGCTGTAGGAGGCAGCACGTTGTCGCGGCTGTCTCAGCTGGCCCGCCACCTTTGGGAGGCCCAGCCTTGGGTGCTGGGGGTGGGGCTTCTGTGCTTGGGCCTGTTGGAAATTGGGCAGCGGCTGGGGCCTCGCTTGCCGGTGGGCCTGGCGGTGGTGCTTGCGTCCATGGCCGCCTCGCAGCTTTTGGGCCTCGCCTCTCACGGCGTCAGCCTGGTGGGCCCGGTGCCGGAGGGGCTGCCGCACTTGCTCTTGCCGGAGGTGAAGTACCTGGACGTGCGGCAGCTCGTCCCGCTGGCCGTGGCCTGCTTCCTGTTGGCCTACCTCGAGGGCATGGCCAGTGCGCGCGCCTTCGCCGGTAGCCTCGAGGAGAAGGTGGACCCCAACCGGGAGCTGGTGGCCCTGGGGGTGGCCAATTTGGCGCTGGGCGTCGGCCAGGGCTACCCGGCCGGCGGCGGCTTCTCCCAGTCGGCGGTGAATGCGCGGGCCGGCGCGCGGACGCCGTTGTCGCTGGTGGTGACGTCGGGGTGGATGGCCCTCCTCCTCCTCTTCGCGGTGGGGGCCTTCTCCCAGTTACCGCACGCCACCCTGGCCGCGCTGGTGGTGGCCTCCGTCACCGGCCTGTTGGACGTGAAGGAGCTCAGGCGGCTGGCCCGCGCCAGCCCCAGCGCGCTGGCGCTGGCGGTGGTGAGCTGCGTGGGGGTGGTGTACCTGGGCATTCTTCAGGGAGTCATTCTGGCAGCGCTTCTCTCCTTGGCCCTCATTCTCCGGGCCGAGGCGTCGCTGCGCGTCTCGGAGCTGGGCGCCATCCAAGGCGCTCAGCAGTACGCGGACCGGGCGCGACACCCCACCGCCAGGTGCCCCACCGGGACGCTGGCCCTGCGCATTGACGGGCCGCTTCTGTACTTCAACACCGACTCGGTGGAGTCGCGCATTCTGGAGGCAGTGGCCAAGGCCGAGCCCGGGCTGGGGCGGCTGTTGTTGGACATGAGTTTCACCACCGAGTTGGACGTCTCGGTGGGGGACATGCTGCGCCGGCTGTCGAGCGAGCTGCGGCCGCGCGGGGTGGCGCTCTTTCTGGCCGACGTCCACCACCAGGTGCGGGCCGACCTCTTGCGTCAGGGGCTGGGCGCGCTTCTGGTGGAGACTCGCTCGCGGCTGACGGTGGCCGAGACGTTGGCCCAGCTGGACAGCGCCTGAAAGCGTCGCGCCTTCGTGTTAGCCCCAAACGGCATGGCACGCACAGGCGACGCGGTGGAGCGACTGGAGGGCATCATGGCGCGCTTGCGCGCCGTGGGCGGCTGTCCCTGGGACCGGGAGCAGGACTTGCGCAGTCTGCGGCCCTACCTGGTGGAGGAGACGTACGAGGTGCTGGACGAGATGGACCGCGTCTCGGAGGGCGGCTCCTGGCGTGCGCTGTGCGAGGAGCTGGGAGACCTCCTCTTTCAAATTGTCTTCCACGCGCAGCTGGCGAGCGAAATTGGCGAATTCGCGCTGGCCGACGTGGCCGAGGCCATCTCTGAGAAAATTGTCCGCCGCCACCCACACGTCTTCGGCGAGGTGCGCGTCGAAGGGGCGGAGCAAGTGCTGGCCAACTGGGCCCGCCTCAAGGCCGAGGAGCGGCGCAAGAAAACGGGCAGCGAGGGCTCGGTGCTGGAGGGCGTCCCCTCGGCCGCGCCGGCGCTTTTGCGCGCCGAGCGCCTGAGTGAGAAAGCCTCCCGCATTGGCTTCGACTGGCCGCAGCTGCGGGGCGTGCGAAAGAAGCTGGACGAGGAGCTGTCTGAGCTCGACGCCGCGGTGGCCTCCCAAAACCCTCGTCACATCGAGCACGAGCTGGGCGACGTCCTCTTCACCCTGGCCAACCTGGCGCGGCACTTGGCCACCCCGGCCGAGGACGCGCTTCGGGCCGCCAACCGCCGCTTCACCGAGCGCTTCCAGGCCGTGGAGCGCGGACTCCGGGCACAAGGCGTCCCCTTCGGAAAGGCCACTGTGGCCCAAATGGAGACTCTCTGGGAGGAGGCCAAGGCCGAGGAGGCGGCCCTTCCACGCCCCTTCCATAAAAGCGTGGCCCAGCTGCAGTCCCTACAGCTGGCAGTGCCCGCCTCGGCGCTGGAGTTTTGGCCGACGGTGGGGCCGCTCCTCGGTTGGGCGGTGCAGAGTGAAGCCTCGGGGTTGTGCTTGCAGGGGCGAGGACTCGCACTCCGCCTCGTCGTCGGCCCCCACAGCGCGCCGGTGGAGCTGACGCTGCAGCATGTGGTGGACGTCCCAGCGCTGGCGACGGCGGTGCGCGCTGCGGGAGGGACGGTGCAGCACCTCGCACCGGGCGACTGCGTCTTCTCTGACCCGGGCCACTCGGTGGTGGTGAGGTGTACTACCTCCGCGGCTGACGAAGCTGCGCTTCCCACAGGACCTGTCTGAAACCTGGGGGCAAGCTTGTGGGAGGTGACAGGTGTGAGGCGACGGCTGCTGCGTTGAGCGGCCGTGCCGCTTCGTGCAGCACGCGCACTCGGCCTTTTTTCTCCTGGGGTTACAGGGCGGCAGCCGAGGTTTCTCCACAGGGGTAGCCATGCGGGCGCCCAAAGGGGAGTGCCACCGGCGCCGAAGCTTGACGCCCCCTTGAGGCTCCGGTACTGAGGGCCCCCTTTCCCACCTTTAAGAGCAGCCGTGGAGCGGACGTGGCCAACACGAAGTCAGCCGAGAAGCGCAGCCGACAGAATGGCGTGCGGCGCGCGCGTAACCAGTCCGTGCGGACGCAGGTGAAGTCCGCGGTGAAGCATGCGCGCGAGACGTTTGCCGCCAAGGACGTTGCAGCGTCGCAGCAGGCGCTGCGCGAGGCGATGAAGACGTTGAGTACCGCCGCTAGCAAGGGCGTGCTTCACCCGCGTAACGCTGCGCGCCGCATCTCGCGTCTGGCCCGGGCCTTGTCCAGCCGTCAGCCGGCCGCCAGCCGCACGTAGGCGTCCTGGGCCAGCACCGCTGCCAGCCGCTTCAGCGCGGCGACGCGGTTGGCCTCGACGCTGAGAATGTCCGGGCGCTGTCCCTGCAGGTAGTCCTCCTGGCCCGAGACGTCCGTCTGCGTCAGCAATTCCGAGCCACGGTACAGCTTTACCCGCAGCGTCACGCTGACGCGGTAGCTGAGGGCTGTCTCCGGGCGGGCTGCGCTGGAGGCGGAGAGGACGGCCGGCAGGGCGCTCACCGCCAGAATTTCTCCGTCGATGTGGGCCGGGCTATTCGTCCCGCCCAATAGCCCGCGCTGCTCGAGTTGCTCGCGCAGCGCCTCGGTGAAGACGACTTCCAGGCCGGCCTCGGACGTCTTGTTTCTCACCACCGGGACAAAAATGGGATGCGTCCCGCCGGCGATGCCAGGGCCTCCGGCGGTGAAGTGGTAGCCGCAGCCACCGAGGAGGAAGGTTAGGGCCAAGCTAGCCAGCCGCACTCGCCTCACCCCACCACGAAGTTGATGAGGCGCCTTGGGACAAACACCACCTTGCGCACCGCACGGCCCAACAGGTGCGCCTGGACGCGGGCTTCCGCCTCCGCCGCGGCGCGCACCTCGGCCTCGCTGGCCGAGGCCGGCAGCTGCAGCTCGGCCCGCAGCTTCCCGTTGACTTGCACCGCGTACGGCAGGACGTTGTCCACGACGAGGGCCGCGTCGTACTCGGGCCAAGGCTGCGTCACGGTGCACTGGGCCGCCCCATAGGCCTCGGAGACTTCGTCCGCCAAGTGGGGCGCAAACGGCGTCACCACCAGGGAGAGCATCCGCACCGCCTCGCCCATGGCGGCCCGCTCGGCCTCGCTGTTGAGCGCTTCCATTGCGGCCAGGCCGTTGAGGCACTCCATCACGCCGGCGATGGCGGTGTTGAAGGAGAGCCGCTCGATGGACTCCCCCACCCGGCGAACGCATTTGTGGGCCAGCCGGCGAATCTCCAGCGCCCGTCCCTCCCAGGGGCCTCGGTGCCGGGCGGTGGCGCAGGCCCCATGGTGCACAGCAGCCAGCGCCCACAGCCGCCTCAGGAAGCGGTGGGCGCCCTCCACCTGGTCGTCGCTCCAGTCGAAGTCCCGCTCCGGAGGGCCGGCGAAGAGGACGTAGGTGCGCACCGTGTCCGCGCCGTAGCGGCCGACAATGGCGTTGGGGGCCACCACGTTTCCCCAACGCTTGGACATTTTGCGTCCGTCGGGCCCATTCACAATTCCCTGGGTAATGAGGCGCGTCACCGGCTCGTCCGTCGGGCTGAGGCCGAGAATTTTCATCCACCGGCTCCAGAAGCGGAAGTAGAGGAGGTGCATCACGGCGTGCTCTGGCCCGCCCACGTAAATGTCCACCGGAAGCCAGGCCTCGGCCCGGGCCGCGTCGAAGGGCGCGCCCTCCAGCTGGGGCGAGAGGTAGCGGGCGTAGTACCAAGCGGAGTCGACGAAGGTGTCCATGGTTTCCACCTCGCGGCGCGCCGGGCCACCGCAGCGCGGGCAGGTGGTGTGGACGAAGGAGGGCACCTTGGCCAGGGGCGGCTCGCCCTTGCCAGTCAGCACTTGCTCCACCTCAATGTCCGGCAGAAGCACCGGCAGCTGGCTGTCGGGAAGCGGAATACCGCGGTGCTCCGGGTCGCAGCGCTCGCAATAGACAATTGGAATGGGCGTGCCCCAGTAGCGCTGCCGGGAGAAGCCCCAGTCCTTCTGCCGGTACGTCACCTTGGGCACTCCTAAAGCCCGGCGCTCGAGCTCCGCCGTCAGGCGCCGGCGGGCCTCGGCCGAAGGAAGGCCCGAGTACAGGCCACTGTCCAGAAGCACCCCGTCGTCGGTGAAGGGCTCGGTCCACGCCTCCACCGGCCCCAACGGCTTTCCGCCCAACGGCTGCACCACCTGGCGGACGGGCAGGCCATAGGCCCGGGCGAAAGCGAAGTCCCGGCCGTCGTGCCCGGGGACAGCCATCACCGCGCCGGTGCCGTAGTCGGCCAAGACGAAGTTGGCAATCCACACCGGCACCGCGTCCCCGGTGAAGGGGTGACGGGCGTAGGCCCCGGTGAAGACGCCCTCCTTGGCGGCCGCTTCGGCGGTGCGGTCTCCGCGCGGGGTGTTGGCCACCTTCTGCACGAAGGCCCGCACCGCTGGCTCGGCCTCAGCGGTGGCCAGCCCCGCCACCAACGGGTGCTCCGGGGCCAGCACCAGGTAGGTGCAGCCAAACACCGTGTCAATGCGGGTGGTGAAGACGCGGACGGCCGCCCGGCCATCCTCCAGGATGAAGTCGCACTCCACCCCGTCGCTGCGGCCAATCCAGTTGCGCTGCATGGCCAGGATGCGCTCCGGCCAGGCGGGCAGCTGCTCCAGCCCGTCCAGGAGGTCCTGCGAGTTGCGGGTAATGCGGAAGGCCCACTCCGGCATTTCCCGCTCCACCACCACCGACTCGCAGCGCTCGCACAGGCCGTCTTTCACTTGCTCATTGGCGATGACGGTGAGGCAGCTGGGGCACCAATTCACCTTGGCAAAGCGCCGGTACACCATGTTGCGTTCCCACAGCCGCAGGAAGAACCACTGGTTCCAGCGGTAGTAGGCCGGGTCGCTGGTGGTAATTTCTCGCGTCCAGTCGTAGCTGTAGCCGAGGCTTGTAAACTCCTTGCGGAAGCCCTCAATATTCTGCCGCGTGGCGATGGCGGGGTGGACGCCGTCCTTGATGGCGGCGTTCTCCGCCGGCAGGCCGAAGGCGTCCCACCCCATCGGGTGCAGCACGTCGAAGCCGCGCATCCGGTAGTAGCGGGCGAAGACGTCCCCCACCAGGTAGTTGCGGACGTGCCCCATGTGCATGCTGCCACTCGGGTAGGGCAGCATCTCGAGCACATACTTCTTGGGCGCCCCCGGGCGGGCGTCGGCCCGGAAGACGCCTTCCTTTGCCCAGCGCGCCTGCCATTTCGGCTCGATGGCTTTTGGCTCGTAGCGCTCGTTCATAGCTTTGGGTGTCCCTCATACGGCCCACCTGGGCATCGCGCAATCTTCCCTGGGAGGCCCTGGCGAAGGCGGCGGGAGAGTGGCCTTACAGCCCCGGCTTCTGTTACGAGCAGCGCCGCCATGGCCCCTAGCGCCGTCCGCATCGCGGACATTGCCCGTTACGAAAACCAGGAGGTGGAGCTACGCGGCTGGCTCTACAGCCGACGCTCCTCCGGAAAGCTGCACTTTCTACAGCTGCGCGACGGCAGCGGCACCATCCAGGCCGTGGTCTTCAAAGGCGACGTCAGCCCGGAGCTCTTCCTGGCGGCTGACCACCTCGGCCAGGAGACGTCGCTCGTGCTGCGAGGCACGGTGCGCAAGGACGCGCGCAGTCCCTTGGGCTTCGAGCTCGGAGTGAAGGACTTGCAAGTGGTGCACGCCACCGAGGGCTACCCCATTACGCCCAAGGAGCACGGGGTGGCCTACCTCATGGAAAACCGCCACCTGTGGCTGAGGAGCCCCCGGCAAAACGTCATCCTCCGGGTGCGGGCCACGGTGGTGAAGGCCATCCGCGACTTCCTCGACACGGACGGCTTCACCCTGGTGGACGCGCCCATTTTTACCCCCGCCGCCTGCGAGGGCACCTCCACCCTCTTCGAGGTGCCCTACTTTGACCTCGGGGCTGCCTACCTCACCCAGTCCGGGCAGCTGTACATGGAAGCGGCCGCCATGGCGCTGGGCAAGGCCTACTGCTTCGGCCCCACCTTCCGCGCCGAGAAGAGCAAAACCCGCCGCCACCTCACCGAGTTTTGGATGGTGGAGCCGGAGGTGGCCTACATGACGCTGGAGGAGGACATGGTGCTGGCCGAGCGGCTCATTTCCTCGGTGGTGGCCCGGGTGCTGGAGCAGCACGGCTCGGAATTGAAGAGCGTCCTGGAGCGCGACACCCAAAAGCTCGAGGCGGTGAAGCCTCCCTTCCCGCGGATGACGTACACCGAGGCCATCGAGCGGCTGCAGAAGGCCGGGCACCCCGCCAAGTGGGGAGACGACTTTGGCGGCGATGAGGAGACGCTGTTGGCGAGCCAGTTCGACCGGCCGGTCATTGTCCACCGCTACCCGTCGGACTTGAAGGCCTTCTACTTCAAGCGCGACCCGAGCGACGACAAGGTGGCCCTCGGGATGGACGTGCTGGCGCCCGAGGGCTACGGCGAAATTGTCGGCGGCGGCCAGCGCGAGGATGACCTCCGGACACTGGAGGCACGCATTGAAGAGCACCACCTGCCGAAGGAGGCCTTCAGCTGGTACCTCGACCTCCGCCGCTACGGCAGCGTGCCCCACGCCGGCTTCGGCCTCGGGGTGGAGCGCACCGTGGGCTGGCTGTGTGGGCTCCACCACGTGCGCGAAACCATTCCCTTCGCGCGGATGATGGAACGGATTACTCCCTAGCGGGCGCCTGGGCCCCCCAGCTCCTTGGGAAGGTGGTCGAGGAGGTCCGCCAAGTCCTCGGCGTGGCCCTCTTCCTCGCCCTGAATCTCCTCCAGCATGTGCCGGGTGGTGGTGTCGAACTTCGCGAAATAGCTCACCAGCTCGCGGTAGGTGTCGATGGCGATGCGCTCGGCGATGAGGTCCTCCTTAATCATCTCCACCAAGGTGTTGGGCGCGGCGTACTCGGTGGCGCTGCGCAGGTGCAGCCCGTCGGGATTGAGGTTGGGGCTGCCGCCGAGCTGCTCGATGCGCTCGGCGATGAGGTCGGCATGCCGCTGCTCGTCCCCGGCGTGCTCTAGAAACTCTTCCTTCACCGGCCCAGCGTGGATGCTCTTGGCCATGAAGTAGTGCGCCTTGTAGCGCAGCACGCAGACAATCTCGGTGGCCAAGGCGTCGTTGAGAAGCTTGCACGAGATGACTGGGTCTCCGGCGTAGGACTCGGTGACGGCGCCTTCGGCGATGTGCTGGCGCGCCCGCTTGCGCAGCGTCTGCACGTCGGTGAGGAAGGGCTTGTCGACTTTGGTGGCCATTTCGGGCTCCTCTTTCGGGGGGGACGGCGGGCGTGGTGCTCTAGAGATAGGACACTGCCCAGCCAGAGGCCAAGGGGCCCCGCGCCGACAAGGGGCCCTCCCCGGGGCGTGCCCTCAGCGCCCCCCAGTGTCCCTTAGCCGCGGCTCTCGGACTCTCGGAGGAAGAGGGAAAGGACGGCCCGCGTCACGCCAATGACGAGGCCTCCCCAGAAGGCCGGGACAAAGCCCGCCACTTGAAAGCCCAAGCCCAAGGACTGGGACAGCTGCGCGGTGACGTAGAGAAGCAGCGCGTTAATGACGAGGGCAAACAGCCCCAAGGTGAGGATGGTGAGCGGGAGGGCCAACAGCTTCAGCACCGTGCCCAACAGGGCGTTGACGACTCCAAAGACGAGCGCCACGCCGAGGAGTGCCGCCGGGCTTCCATGGTGATGGATGCCGGGCACCACCTGGGTGGCCACCCAGAGGGCCACCGCCGTGATGAGTAACCGCAGGAGAAACAGCACGCGCGCCCACCCCCCTTCAAGAAGAAGACGTTGGTGGGTTTTCGCATGCCTCAGGGGCGGGGCGCACCTGGCATTTGCCCCCTCCCCCTCCCAACAGGCGGTTAGGCGGTGGTGGGGTCCAGGCGCTCGAGCCCGCGCCCCATCCACCCCAGGGCGAGGTAAATTTCCCCGCCCAGCACCGCCGCCGCCGCGGCACAGCCCAAGGTGGGGGCCAGTGGCCCGGCACCCGCCCAGCGAAAGCCCACGCCCACCGCGAGGCCCAGCAGTCCGGCCGGGAGAATGCCCAGAAAGAGAAGTAGCAAGGAGGCCACCAGGTTGATGAGGCGGGTGCCGGTGGCTTCCACCCCGCGCGGCGCTCGCTCCTCGTCGTCGACGAGGAGGCTCGGGAAGACGAGGGCCGCCGCATTCTGCACCACCAACAGGGCCGCGGTGGCGGCCGGAAGCAACAGCGCCGCCCCGGCCGCCCACCCGGCGCGGGCCGAGAGGGGAAAGCCGTGGAGTCGACTCCCCGCGGAGAAACCCAAAGCCAGGGCCAACAGGGCCACCTCGGTGCCTCCGAGGAGGAGGGCCGGCGCCAACAGCTCGCCCCGCACCACCTGCAGCCCACTCAACGGCAGCGTCCTCAACACGTCCAGCCGCCGGAGGTCCGCCCGCAAGTCAGTGCGGGTGCTGAGCGGGCCAACCAGGAAGGTGAAGCCGGCGAAAATGAGGGCCATCAGCGCTCCGAGGAGCCGCCAGTCCCCGGCGTGGCTTTTGAGGAGCACCGCCCAGGCCATGAGGCCTGCGCTCACCCCGAGGGTGCCAAACAGCACGCCCAGGTTGGCCCCGTACATACGCCGCAGCGCCGCCCAGTTTTTCCAAGCGAGGGCCAGCTCCGGCGCCCCACTTCCGCGCAGCACCATGAGACGCGAGGCCCGGGGCAGAGGCCTTCCGCGGCGCCGCCGGCGGGCCTCCAGCCGCGCCCGGCGCTCGGCCGAAGCAATGGCCGCCTCCTCCAGCGGCACGTCGAGGAGCAGCACGGCCAGCACCAACAGCGCCGCCAGCAGGGCCAACACCAACAGCGGCCCCGCCGCCTGGCGGAGGCTTTGCGCCCGGTAGCAGTCGACGAGGGCCCGGGCCGGGACGAGGGCGTAGGAGAGAGGCGGGGCGTGGACGAGTGCCTCGAGCCAGCCTGTGCCTTGGGCCAGCGTGGCCGCGTAGTCCAACGCGAGGTTGGGCGGAGGCCCGGCGGCGCGCAGTCCAAGGCCACCCAAAAGCGCGAAGCTGGCCACCAGCCCGGCGCCGACGAGGGTGCGCCACTTGGTGGACGTCCCAGCCTGGTGCCAGCCGACGCGCACCAGGGAGGCCAGGGCCGAGTGCAGCCACAGCACCGCAAAGGTGAGCGCCGTGGCCAGCACCAGGGGAAGCAAGGCGGCGGCCAGGCCCCGGCGGAAAAACAGCGTCACCAGCACTGCGCTGAGGAGCGTCCGCAGGAGCCCGACGGACAGCTTGTAGCGGACGACGGCACGGCGGCTCACCGGGCCGCTGAGGAGCCACGTCACCTCGGCCTCGGTGAAGGAGAAAGAAAGCCTGTCCTTCCCCAGCGTCCAGGTGGAGAAGACGGCCAGCGCGGCCACCCCCGTCAGCCCCAGCTCAAGCAATGGCCACAGCGCGCTGGCCGCCGGCTGCGGCAGCTGGCTTGGGGCAGCCCGCCCGTGCAGCGCCCCCCTCAGGAAGAAGCTGTAGAGGTAGAAGGTGAGGGCGGCGGCGCCCACCAGGTAGCGCGGCTCGCGCAGCTTCCTCACCGCTTGACGGACGCGGTTGCGCGCCGAGGCGGCCACCAAAAACGCCCCGGCGCGCGCAAGGCTCACCGCTCGGCGACCTCCTCCTGCGCGGTGACGGCCAGAAACAAGTCCTCAAGCGAGCCGCCAGCAGCACCGGCTTGAGCGCGAATTTCTGGCACCGTCCCGAGCGCCGCCAAGCGTCCGTTGGCGAGAATGAGGACGCGGCTACACAACTCCTCCACCAGCGGCAACAGGTGGGAGGACAGCACCAGCGCCGCCCCGGACTCCGCCCGCCGGCGCAGGGCCTCTTTCATCCGCTTGATGCCCAAAGGGTCGAGCCCGGTGAGGGGCTCGTCCAAAAGCACCAGCGCCGGACGGTGGAGGAAGCCGCAAGCGATGGACAGCTTCTGCTTCATCCCCCGGGACAGCTCTCCTGGCAGGGCCGACTCCTTGCCCTCCAACTCCAGCGTCTGCAGCAGGCTGCGCCCCTCCCTCTCCCAGTCGGCCACCTGGTAGAGGCGCGCGGTGAAGTTGAGGTGCTCCCACACGGTGAGGTACTCGAAGAGGCGCGGCTCGTCGGGCAGGTAGGCCAGGGCGCGCTTGGCCTGCACCGGCTCGCGCTGGACGTCATGGCCGCCAATGCGCACCGAGCCGCTGGTGGGAGGCAGAATGCCGGCCAGACAGCGCAGAGTGGTGGTTTTCCCGGCGCCGTTGGGGCCCACCAGCCCCAGCACCTCGCCCGCCGCCACGCGAAAGTCCAGCCCCTGCACGGCGCGAAAGTCCCCGTAGTTGCGGCTCAGGCCCTCCACCTCGAGCTGCGCCGTCATGGGAGCCCGAGCAAGTCTCTCACCGCCGAGGACACCCGGCCGGCGTGGATGGGCTTGAGGAGGTAGGCATTGGCCCCGAGGGCCATGGCCCGGGAGCGGTCCGTCTCCCCGGCCTCGGTGGTGACCACCACAATGGGGACGTCCCGCCGCCGCTCGCCGGCGCGAATGTGGTGAATGAGCTTCAACCCGTCCACCAGCGGCATATTCAAGTCGGTGACGACGACGTCATACTCGGACTCGCTGAAGCGCTTCAGTCCCTCGGCGCCGTCCTCCGCCTCGTCACAGGCCACCGCGCCCAGCGTTTGAAGGACAGCCACCAGCCGCCGGCGCATGGCCAGCGAGTCGTCCACCACCAGCGCACGGAAGCCGACTGTCCCCAACTGAGGGCGAGACACTAGCCCCTCCCTTCGGCCGGCGGCGAGTCGTCCGCACACAGCGCCAGGACGTCCAACAGGAAATGCACGGCCGGCGGCTCGTCCCACACTGCGACCACGCCCGGAAGGGCCACCTCCGCCTTGCCCGGAAGGCGCAAGCGACTGACGGCCACCTCGGACACTCCGCCCACCCCGTCCATGGCGAAGGCCACCCGGCGCGGCCCCAGCCAACACAACAGAAGCCCCGGCCGGCTGCCCGTGGGCGCTTCTGTCTCGGCCAGACACGTCCGGAGCTCCACCACCGGCACGCGCTCGGCGCGCAACTGGACATAGCCCCGCACAAAGGGCGGCGCGCCCTCCACCTTTGCCGTCTCCATCTCCGGCAGCACCTCGTCCACCCGGCCCAAGTCGACGGCGTAGCGGCGGCTGCCCACCAGAAAGGTGAAGAGCTCGAGCACCTCGGGCGGGGCCGGTTGGGGCTTCACCTACAGCACCCGCTCCAGCTCGAGGAGGACGAGGGGAGTTTGGGCGGCCAGGGCGCGGCCCACCACCGCGCCGGCTTCGGAAACCGCCTCAATGCTGGCCGGGGCCAGGCGCACCACGTCGCGCACACGGTCCACCCACATGCCGGCCGGCCCAGCCTGGGTGCGGGCCACCAGAATGCGCGCCTCGCGCGGCACCACCTCGCACTCCTCCGGCGGCCCGGCCACCTTGCGCAGCTCGGTGCGCAGCCCGAGGCCCAGCGCCAAGTCGTACACCGGCGTCACCGTCCCGCGCAGGTCCAAGACGCCCAGCAGCGGGGCCTTGGCGCGTGGAATTTCCACGAGGAGGCGAGCCCGGAGAATTTCCAGGACGGCCCCCAGGGGGACGGCATACGTCGTCTGCGCGAGCTCGAAGGAGAGGTACTCCCGCACTGCTTCGGCCGGCAACGGCGCCACCTCGCCCGGGCCGGCGGGCGGCAGCGCCAACCTTGAGACGTCCTCGTCCGGACGGTAGCAAAAGGCCTCCAGGCGCTCAGCCAGAGAGGCAGCGCGCTGTGCCGGGCCGGCCCTCATTCGGGAAGTGCAGCGCGCTCCCCAGCTTCCACGCCTAGGGCCTCACCCATCAGGGCCGCCACGTCCAGCACCAGCACCGTTCGCCGGTTGCCGAGGTCAGCCACGCCGGCAATGCCCTCCACCCGGCTGAGGCGCTCTCCCAACGGCTTCGTCACCATGTCCGCCTGGCCCAAAAGCTCGTCCACCGCCAGGCCCAGGCGCTCCTGGGCCAGCCCCACCACCACCACGTTTCTCTTGGCCAGCGGCACCTCGGGCAGACGGAAGAGGCGCGCCAAGCGCACCAGCGGCATGGGCGTGCCGCGCACCGAGATGGTTTCCTGGCCCTGGCGCCCGTGCACCGCCTCCGGGCCCAAGGCGAGAATTTCCACGACGCCGTTGAGCGGAATGGCGTAGGTGCGGCCGCTCACCCGGACAATCAGGCCCCGCACCATGGCCAGCGTCAGCGGCAAGGTGAGCCGGAAGCAGGTCCCCATGCCGGCCACGGACTCGACGTCAATGACGCCCGAGAGGCGAGCCAGGTTGGTGTGCACCACGTCCAAGCCGACGCCTCGGCCGGAGAGCGGGCTGATGCTGCGGGCGGTGGTGAAACCGGGCGTGAAGAGCACCCGGTGCAGCGCCCGCTGGGAGATGTCCGCCGCCTGGTGCGGGGTGAGCAAGCCGCGCTCCAGCGCCACCTCCCGCACCCGCGCGGTATTCACCCCGCGTCCGTCGTCGCGCACCTCGATGACGACGTGGGCGCCGGCCGGCCGGGCCGTCAAGGTGAGACGCCCGCGGCGGGGCTTGGCCAGCTGCTCGCGCTCTTCGGGAGGCTCGAGGCCATGGTCGATGGCGTTGCGCAACAGATGCATCAGCGGGTCCGAAAGCTCCTCCACAATGAGTTTGTCCAGCTCTACTTCGCCGCCGCGCGTCAGCAGCTCGAGCTCCTTGCCCGCCTCGCGGGCCACCCGGCGGACCAGCCGTTGCAGCCGCTCGAAGACTTGCGCCAGGGGCACCATCCGCGCCTGGAGCAGCCCGGACTGAAGCGCATCCAGCCGCCGCGCCATCTGCCGCTGGTCCTTGAGGAGGTCCGCCCCGAAGGCCCGCGGCAGCTGCAGGACGCCCGGGGCGGTGGCCCCGTCGGCCAGGCGCTGGAGGTTGGCGGCGATGAGGCGCAGCTCGCCCACCGCATTCATCATCTCCTCCAGCCGCTCGATGTCGACCCGGACCGTCCGGCGGCCGGAGCGCAGCGGCTCGCTTTCGGCTGCCGCCAGCGCCGTCTCCGCGTCGGCCGACGCCTCCTGGCGGCCGGCGAGCTGCGCCAAGTCCACCCGCGCCCGGCGCTTGCGGAAGGGCACCACCTGTAGCTCCCCCACGTCCGGGAGAAGGGCCGCCACCAGGCGCTCCTCGCCCGCCGAGGAGCCAATCAGGAGCTCGAAGCAGATGGCCATCGGGTCATCGGCGGCGTGCCCAGGCAAAGTGGCGATGACTTCGGCCAGAGGCGACAGGCGCTCCACCAGCGCCGGCAGGCGGCGGTCAAAGTCCTCCAGCGCCCAGCGCACGGCGAAGCGCCACACCAGGGCGCGGCGCCGCAGCGTCTCCTGGAGGCGGTGCTCCTCGTACTCGGTCAGGACGGCGCGGACTTCGGCGCTGAGCTCCAGTCGGCCGAGGAGGTCCACCCCCAGGCGCTCCGGGGCCGCGCTCAGCTGGCGCAACCGGACGAGGAGCGCCTCGGCCGAAGAGGAAAGCTGGGCGTCGACGCTGGACTCGGCGGCCACCGCCAGTCGCTGCAACAACTCCACCGCCTCGGACAGTGCGTCCACCACCGGCTCACGCAGCCGCAGCCGGCCGAGGCGCAGCCGGTCGAGGAGGTCCTCCGCGGCGTGCGCCACGTCGGCCATGGTGGACTGCCCGTACAGTGCGGCCAGGCCCTTGAGGGTATGGGCATGGCGGAAGACGGCGTTGAGGACGGCCGCTGGCGCCTCGCCTTCGCCGGCGGTGTCCAGGCGCACCAAGTCCCGGCCCAGCGCCTCGGCTGTCTCCACCGCCTCGGCGACGAAGTCGGCCAGCGGGCGGTCGCTGGTACTCACGCGAGCTGGAGGTAGCGCCGCAGCAGCTCCACCAGGTCCTCCACCTTCACCGGCTTCACCAGGTACTCCGCCGCCCCCAGCGCCAGGCCCCGCGCCCGGTCCTGCTCGCGTCCCTCGGCGGTGACGATGAAGAGCGGAGTGTGGCGGTAGTTGGGGTTTTTCTTGACGAAGTTGATGAGCTCGAGCCCGTTAATGTCCGGCATTTGGATGTCGGTGATGATGAGGTCAAAGCGGTGCAGGGGCAAAAGCTTGAGCGCCTCGAAACCCCGGTCGGTGGTGACGACTTCCACGTCGCCGAAGGACGTCACCGTCGTCGCCAGGTAGTCCCGCGACGCCTCTGAGTCCTCGACGATGAGAACCTTGTGACCCATTCCTCTTCACGGTTGAGAAGGCCATGGGTAGGCTAGCAGACACCCGGCCCCGGTCGTACACACCCCACCCCACCACTCTGGCGTCGCCCCTACAGCGCCCCAAAAATGAGCTGCAGGCAGAAGGCCAGAACAGCGGTGTTGTAGGCGAAGGCCAGGACGGCCTGTCCCAGCACGGTGCGACGCATGGCGGTAGACACCACAATGACGTCGGACACCTGAAACGTCATTCCCACGGTGAAGGAGAAGTAGGCGAAGTCGAGCTCGCAGGGCTCGGCGCCGTGGGGAAATTCCAGCCCTCCGCACTCCACCTCTGCCTCCGGCGCCTCGACGTCGGCGTAATAGAGGTGTGCGTAGCGCAGCGTGTACGAGGTGTGGGTGAGCAGCCAGGACAGCGCCACCGCGCCGAGGCAGGCCCAAACCAGCAGTTGGGGCTCCTCCGGACTGAGGTGTCGGGCGTCCTTGGCGAAAATGTTGGCCACCACCATGCTGAAGGCCGAGGTGAAGACGACGAGTAGCCGCAGCGCCGTCCGCCCGGGGTCATTGAAGGCGGCCCGCTGGCGCGTCTGCTCGACGGTGGCCTTCAGAATGTGCAGCCAGGAGATGGCCAGAAGGCAGAAGGCCGCCACGTCCCAGGCCAGCATGCCGCGCCCGGCCGCCCCCAGCTTGGCCGGAAGCGCCCAGGCCACCAGCCCAAAGAGGAGGCACGCCAAGAGAAGACGCCGGGAGGCCTGAGGGGCCAGCGGCAGCGAGAAGCGGTCGAAGTCCGACGCCAAGGCCCCTCTCCAAGGTTTGGTTTACAGGCCAAGCAGTTGCTGGAAGGCCGTGCTGCCCAGCACTGCCACCTGGCGGCCGTGAAAAGCCGGAAGGAAGCCAGTGCGCAGCGCGCGCAGCCGCTCGGCGTCGGCCAGCCGGCCGGCCCCGGGCACTTCCAGCGCCACCGAGACGGCGCCGGCTTTGTCCAGCACCGCCCCGGCGGCCGCCAGCCGCGCCCCCAGCGCCGGGCCGTCCGACAGCCGCTCGCGACGCCCCAGCCCGAAGACGACAATGCGGGGCGCACCGAGGCGTCCGGCTGAGGGCAACAGCACCGAGTCATCCGCCGCGCCGGTGAAGAAGCCGTCCACCAACAGCCGGGAGAGCTGCCCGCACAGCCGCCAGTCGGAAAGGCCCGAGGCGCCGCCGAGCGGCCGCTCGTCCTCGGCGACGAAGAGGCACAAGGTGTCCACCCCGGTGAGGCTGTCCAGCGTCTCCAGGGACAGCTCGTGCGCGCTCAAGGAGCTCAAGGTTTGCCCACCGCCAGCGCAATTCTGTCCAGGACGCCATTGATGAAGGCCGAGGACTCCTCGGTGCCGAAGCGCTTGCCCAACTCCACTGCCTCGTTGAGCGTCACCTTCTTGGGAATGTCATCTCGAAAGCGCAGCTCGTAGACGGCGACGCGCAGCACGCTTCTGTCCACCCGCGCCATGCGGTCCAGCCGCCAGTTGTGGCTGTGCTCCTCGATGAGGCGGTCGATTTCCTCCCGGTGCCCCCCCACCCCTTGCACCAGCTCTCTCGCGAAGGTGCGCGCGTCGGCCTGCGCTTTGGCCGTCCCCTCCTCGGGAGCCGAGGCCCAGGCCACCTCCAGCGCGGCCTCCGGCTCGAGCGAGCCCATCTCCAGCTGGTAGAGCGCCTGCAGCGCGCGCTCCCGTCCGGTGCGCCGAGCCCCCATCGGTTACCGCTTCTTGGCCGGGTGGAGCCGCGCGTAGAGGTTCACCATCTCCAGACAGGCCAGGGCCGCGTCGGCTCCCTTGTTGCCGGACTTCATTCCGGCCCGGTCCACCGCCTGCTCAACGGTATCGCAGGTGAGGACGCCAAACGTCACCGCGCACGGTGCGGCCAGGGCCACCTGGCCGATGCCTTTGCTGACTTCTGCGGCCACGTACTCGAAGTGGGGTGTGCCGCCGCGGATGACGCAGCCCAGCGCCACCAGGCCGGCGTAGGTGCCGCCCTCGGCGAGCCGGCGCAGAAGCCCAGGCAGCTCGAAGGTGCCGGGCACCTTGAAGACGTCGACGTCCTCTGGCGCCACGCCGTGACGGACAAGGCTGTCCAGAGCGCCGGCCAACAGCTGCTCGGTAATGGGGCTGTTGAAGCGCGAGACGCAGAGGGCGAAGCGGCCCTTGGGGGCGAGGTAGCTGCCTTGGTAGAGGGGGGACATGGGCGCTTTTCTTCCCGGGGGCGTTTTCGAGTGGTTGAGGCCCTAGCGGGCCGGCACGCGCGAAAGCGCACGCCCCGGCCGAGAGGAGGCGGCCCCGAGAGGAAGCTGCTCCACAATTTCCAGGGAGTAGCTTTGCAGGCCGACAATTTTCTTCGGGTTGTTGGTGAGCAACCTGAGACGTCGCAGCCCCAAGTCCTTGAGAATTTGTGCGCCAATGCCGAATTCGCGAAGCCGGCCATTGTCCTCGGCCGTGGCGGAGCGCGCCTCGGCCTCGGCCTTGTGGGTGCAGGCCAGCGCCTGGGCGGCCGCCTCGTCGCGCCGCAAGTACACCAGCACCCCACGGCCGGCCGCGGCGATGGAGGCCAGGGCGGCTTCCAGCTGCGCCCCGCAGTCGCAGGCCAGGCTGCCGAAGACGTCCCCCACCGGGCAGGCGCGGTGCACCCGCGTCAGCACCGGCTTCGTCCCGGTGACGTCTCCCTTCACCAATGCCACGTGCACCGCGGCGTCCACGTCACTGGCATAGGCCACTGCCTGCCAGCTGCCCTGGCCGGCCCGCTCAATGGCTTGGGTGCCCACCCTTCGCACCAGGCGGTCGCGCTGCAGCCGGTAGCGAATGAGGTCCGCCACCGAAAGCAGCGTCAGCTTGTGCCGGCGGCTGAAGCGCAGCAGCTCTGGCCGCCGGGCCATGCTGCCATCGGAATTCATCACCTCGCAGATGACGCCGGCCGGCGGTAGCCCGGCCAGCCGAGCCAAGTCCACCGAGCCCTCGGTTTGCCCGGTGCGGACGAGCACCCCGCCCTGGCGCGCCCGGAGGGGGAAGACGTGGCCGGGACGGACCAGGTCACCCGGTTTGGCGCCGGGGGCCACCGCCGCGAGGATGGTGTGCGCTCGGTCCGCCGCGGAGATGCCGGTGGTAACGCCGTGCGCGGCCTCAATCGAGACGGTGAAGGCGGTGCCGTAGGGCGAGGTGTTGTCGCGCACCATGAGAGGCAAGTCGAGCTGGCGGAGCCGGTCGTCGGTGAGGGACAGGCAGATGAGGCCTCGGCCGTGGGTGGCCATGAAGTTGATGGCGGCCGGCGTCACCTTGGCCGCGGCCATCACCAAGTCCCCTTCGTTTTCCCGCTCCTCGTCGTCGGTGAGCACCACCATCTTCCCCTTGCGAATTTCGCTCAGGGCTCGCTCCACCAGCGCGATGCTGCCCACCTCTTCCAGACGCCTCGCCATGTGCCTCTTTTTCGCGCCTAGACAGCCGCGCCAAAGCCCTTTGCCCTTAACACGTCCATGTCCAGCCCGCCCTTGGCTCCCAGCTGTGCCAGCCGCGCCACGTACTTGCCGATGACGTCGGCCTCGACATTCACCCGGGTCCCGGTGGACTTCCGGCCCAAGTTGGTACGGGCCTGTGTCTCCGGAATGAGGGCCACGCTGAAGTCCTCGGAGGAAAGCCGGTTGACGGTGAGACTGACGCCGTCCACTGCCACCGAGCCCTTCTCGATGAAGAAGGGCGACAGCGCGCTTGGCAAGCTGACGTCCAGCACCACCGCGCCGCCCTCCGGGCGCGAGGACAGCACCGTGCACACGCCGTCCACATGGCCGAGGACGAGGTGTCCCCCGAGCCGGTCTGACAGCCGAAGCGAGCGCTCCAGGTGCACCCGGGCCCCGGGCTGAAGTGCGCCCAAGGTGGTGCGGCGCAGCGTCTCCGGGCCGGCCTGCACCCGAAAAACGTCGGCCGCGCGCTCCACCACTGTCAGGCATGCGCCGTCGAGGGCGATGGACTCGCCGAGGGCAAAGCTGGCGGCGCCAAGCGAGGTGCGTACCCAGAAGTCCGTGGTGGCCCCGGACTGCACCCGCTCGATGAGGCCAACGTCTTGAATGAGGCCGGTAAACATGTGCAAAGGGCCCCTCTTGGCCCGGTGCAACATTTATAACGCGCACTCCCCCGCCTTTGGGGGCCACCAGCCGCCTGGCTAGCCTTCCGCTTCCCCCTTCCACGCCCAACATGCCCTCTCCAACACCAGAAGCGTTGACGCGCGAGGCGGACGACGCGCTGGCCGCCGCCCGGCGGCTGCTCGCCGAGCTCCATGCCGCCACTCCTCCGCACACCCACGCCAACACCCTCAGCGTCCTGCACCGCCTGCAGCTGGCGCTGGCCGGGCCCTCGCACCGCGCCGGGTTGTTTGCAGAGGTGCACCCGGAGCGCGCCGTGCGCGAGGCGGCGGAGAGGGTAACGCAGACGCTGAGCGCCTTTGCCACCGAGTTGTCGCTCGACCAGCGCGTCTACCGCGCCTTGGGGGCAGTGGACGCTTCCGCCCTCAGCCCCTCCGGACGCCGCTACCTCGAGCACGCGCTGCGGGACTTCCGCCGGGCGGGCGTGGACAAGGACGAGGCCACCAGGGCCCGCCTCAAGGCGCTGGCCGAGGAGGCGGTGGTGCTGGGGCAACGCTTCGACCGGGCCATCCGCGAGGACGTGCGCAGCGTGCAGCTGCTCCCCGAGCAGCTCGACGGACTGCCCCAGGACTACCGGGCCGCCCACCCGCCCGGCGCCGACGGCCGCGTCACCGTCACCACCGACTACCCGGACCTCTTGCCCTTCCGTCAATACGCGCACGACGGCGAGGCGCGGCGGGCCTTGTACCTGGAGAATGCTTCCCGGGCCTGGCCGGCCAACGAGGAGACGCTGCGCAGGCTTTTGGCGGTGCGGGCCGAGCAGGCCCGGCTGCTCGGCTACGCCTGCTGGGCGGACTACGTCACCGAGGACAAGATGGCGCGCTCGGCAGAGACGGTGCGCACCTTCCTGGAGCAGGTGGGGGCGGTGTCCCTCGGCCGGGCCCAAGCCGACCTCGAGCGGCTGCTCCAGCGAAAGCGCAAAGACAACCCGTCGGCGGCGAGGGTGGAGGACTGGGAGAAGGCCTACTACGAGGAGCGCGTGAGGAAGGAGTCCTTCGCCTTCGACAGCCAATCGGTGAGGCCCTACTTCGAGTTCGGCCGCACCCGCGACGGGCTGCTCACCATTTGTAGCCGCCTCTTTGACGTCAGCTTCCACAAGGTGGAGGGAGCCGACGTCTGGCACCCGTCGGTGGACGTCTATGACGTGCGGCGGGGCTCCGAGGCGCTGGGCCGCATTTACTTGGACCTCCACCCGCGGCCGGACAAGTACAAGCACGCCGCCCAATTCCCCCTCGTCCCTGGCGTGCGCGGGCTGCAGAAGCCGGAAGGGGTGCTGGTGTGCAACTTCGCCGACCCAGCCGTGGCCTCACCCGCCCTGCTCGACCATGCCGACGTGGTGACGCTTTTCCACGAATTCGGCCACCTCATGCACCATTTGCTGGGCGGGGCGCAGGACTGGGTGGGCTTCTCCGGGGTGGCCACCGAGTGGGACTTCGTCGAGGCGCCAAGCCAGATGCTGGAGGAGTGGGCCTGGGACGCCTCGACGCTTGGCCTCTTCGCACGGCATGTGGAGGACGACCGGCCCATTCCTGCCGAATTGGTGCAGCGGATGCGGGCGGCCGACGAGTTTGGCAAGGGCACCCACACCCGCCACCAGGTGTTTTACGCCCAGCTGGCGCTGGCCTACCACCGCACCGACACCGAAGCGCTGGACCTCACCGCCACGCTGGTGGAGTTGCAGCGGCGCTTTAGCCCCTTCCCCTACGTCCCCGGGACGCACTTCTTCGCCAGCTTTGGGCACCTGCACGGCTACTCGGCCATGTACTACACCTACCTCTGGTCACTCGTCATCGCGAAGGACCTCCTCTCGGAATTCCAACGGACGGGCCTCCTCGACGCGGAAACCTCCCGGAGGTACCGCGAGTGTGTGCTGGTGCCGGGCGGAAGCCGGGACGCGGCGGACTTGGTGAAGGACTTCCTCGGACGTCCCTACGGCTTCGCTGCCTTCGAGGCCTGGCTCAACCGGGACTGAAAGCCACAGCGGGCCTTGGCTGTCCGCTAATGCGCCGAAGCGGCTTCGGCCAGCCGGGCCAGGCGCAAGAAGCCCGCGCCCTTCGCCTCGGTGGCCAGCGCCCGGGCGCGCTGCGCGCGCTCGGAGCCATGGGGCAGGGCCTGCAACTCGGCCAGCTTCACCTCGAGGAGGAGCCGCCCGGCGCCGTGCTCTTCGGCCTGGGCGTGCAACTCGGCGAGGAGGGCCGAGGCCTGTGCCGCCCCACCGGCGGCCAGTTGGGCACGGGCCAGCTCCAGCTGGGCGGACTGCAACACCGGCACCTGGCGTGTGGCCCGGGCGGCCTCCACGCCTTGGGTGGCGGCGGCCGTCGCCGCGCCGGCCTGGCCGGCCTCCCTTAGGCTGCGGGCGCGCAGCCGCGCGGCGTGGGCCCGGCCTAAAGGCTCGGCCGACAGCTGGTCGATGACTTTTTTGGCCCCAGAAGCGTCGTGCAAGTCCAGCAGCAGCGCCGCCAGAAGCGCTTGCACCTCGTCCTGGGCTGCCACCGCGGTGGCCGCCTCCAGGCGCTCGCGGGCCGCGGCCGGGCGGTCCTGCTCGCGCTCCACGCTGGCCGCCAGCAGCACCGGGCCTGCGGCGCTTGCGTCCTTGGAGAGGTTTTTCAGCGCTGGCTCCACCATGGCCACCGCCCCGGCCACGTCCCCTCGCTCCAGCGCGACGCGGCCGAAGCTGGCGTACACCTCGGCGTCATTCTGGAGAATTCTCTCCGGGTAGCCCTTCACCCGCTGCACCAGGGCCTGGGCCCGAAGGGGCTCTCCGGCCGCGAGGTAGTCCGCCGCGCCACTCTCGGTGGCCTGCACCGCGGAGTAGGTAGCGCCGAACGTCTCCAACAGGGTGAGCTGCCGCTCGAATTCCACGGCCGCCGCGAGAAACTCCCGCTTGGCCTCCAGCACCTGGGCGCGCTCGCCGGCCACCCGGGCCGCCTCGAAGGCGTGTCCGCCCTCGACGTACGTCTTCTCGGCGAGCCCCAACAGCTGAAGGGCCGCGTCGAAGCGCCCGTCCCGTGCGGCCAACAGGCTGCGCTGGCGCTGGGCGGCCGCCCGGAGGAAGCGGTTGTCGGGGCCCTGCAGCTTGGGCTCGGCGCGGTCCAGCGCCTCCTGGGCCCGTCTGTCCTCGTGCTCGGTGAAGGCCAGCCGGGCCTCCATCAAGTCAAAGCGCGCGTCCTTCGTCACTGGTGAGGCGCTGGCCCTGGCCCGGGACATGACGGCCAGGGACTCCGGGGCGGGCACGCAGCCGGTGAGGAGAAGCGAGGGGTAGAGGGCCTCGAAGTTGTCCGGCTCGCGGTCCCGCAGGGCACGGGCCGCGGCGGCGCACTTCTCCCACTGGTTTTGCGACCAAAAGGCGTGCGGCTCCACCCGGAGGCGAATGGCGTCGGGGGCTCCGGCCGACAGCCGGATGGCGTCCTGCATGGCACGGACGACGTCGGTGCTGTTGCCGAGGAAGTAGAGGGCCACCGTGCGGCGCAACGGCGGCAGGGCGAAGCTTGCGTCCAGGGCCTGGGCCTTGAGGAAGAAGGGCACCGCCTCGTCCCAGCGGTACTGCTGCATGCGCGCCATTCCCTCGAGGTAGGCCTCGGCGGCCCCGGGCGCGGGGGGACGGGCGGCCAGGGCCTTTGCCTCTTGCGAGGACTCCTGGAGGCTGGCACCGCGCCTCTGGACGGCCCACAGCCCAATGAAGCCCAACAGGAGGAGGCCGGGCAAAAGCGCCAGCAGCAGAAGTCGGAAGGCGGAGGGCGCGGCCTTGGGCGGCCCGGCGTCAAGCTGGGGGGTGGCGCTCACAGGGCAAAGGGCAGCGTAGCGTCCGCAGAGGGGCGGCGTCGACGGTGTGACAGGGGCAGGGCCGGCCGTGGGGGGAAAGGCCCACCTCTGGCGCCTAAAACACGGACGGGGGGGACGCTTGCCACACCTCACCGCCAGAGGAAGCGCGCCTGTAGGCGCACGTCGCCGCCTATTTGTGTCACCTCTTCCACCTCGAGCGACACTGCGTCGGCCATGCGCGCGAGCCCCAACGGCCCCACCCACGAGAGGCCGTCCCCTCCCAGAAGCTTCGGGGCGAGGTACAGGACGAGTGCGTCCGGAAGCTGACTGGCCAGCAGTGCGGCAAACAGCTGTGCCCCGCCCTCCACCAGGAGGTGAAGCGCCCCCTCCTGCAAAAGCCGGCGGAGTGCGGCCGTCAGCTCGAGGCCGCCCTTGCCCCGCGGCACGCCCCACACCCTGGCGCCGGTAGGGCCAAGGCGCGCCGCGGACTCGGTGGCCCGGTCCTCGGCGGACAGCACCACCGTCCGGTGAGCGTCCTCCTGGTGAAATACCCGGGCGCTCAAGGGAAGGCTGCCGTTGGTGTCCAGCACCAGGCGCAGCGGGTTTCGTCCCTCGCCCCCTTTGAGGCGGGCGGTGAGTTGTGGGTCATCGGCGCGCACCGTGCCTGCACCGACGAGGACGGCGTCCACCAGGTTGCGCAGCCGGTGGACGTCCGCGCGCGCCTCCTCGCTGCTGACCCAACGAGAGTCTCCGCCGGCGGTGGCCAGCTTCCCGTCCAGCGTCACCGCCGCCTTCAGCGTCACAAAAGGGAGGCCGGTGCGCATCGCCTTGAAGAAGGGCCGGTTGAGGGCGTCGGCCTCGGCCCGCAGGACGCCGGTGGTGACGGCCACCCCGGCCTCGCGCAGCCGCTGCAGCCCCTTGCCATTCACCAGCGGGTTGGGGTCCGCCGAGGCCGACACCACCTGGGCCACCCCGGCATCGAGAATGGCGCGGCTACAGGGCGGCGTTTTCCCCCAGTGGTCGCACGGCTCCAGCGTGGTGTAGAGGTGCGCCCCGCGCGCCAGCGCGCCGGCCTGGGCCAGCGCCTCCACCTCGGCGTGGGGGGCGCCGGCTTGGGCATGGTGGCCGCGGCCCACCACGCTTCCCTGCCACACCACCACCGCCCCGACGCAAGGGTTGGGGTGGGTGCGGCCCAGCCCGCGCCGTGCCTCGGCCAGCGCCTCACGCATGAAGCGTTCCGCCGAGGCAGGCGGCGGGGCGTCAGGGCTTGAGTCGCTTGCGGCCGGTGGGACGGGTGGAGGAGTCATCCAGGAGGTCCTTCAACTCAGTCATGAATTCGGCAATGTCACGGAAGCTTCGGTACACCGACGCAAAGCGGACGTACGCCACCTCGTCCAGCTCCCGCAACCGCCGCATGACGTCCTCCCCCACGGCGCTGGAGGGAATCTCCTTCTCGCCCACCTCCTGCAGGCGGCCTTCCACCGCGCCCACCAGCTCCTCCAGCTGGTCACTGGACACCGGCCGCTTCTCCACCGCCTTCTTCAGGCCCAGCATCAGCTTGTCCCGGTCGAAGGGCTCGCGCCGTCCGTCCTTCTTCACCACCAGCGGCATCAGCTCCTCCACCCGCTCATAGGTGGTGAAGCGGCGCTTGCAGCCGAGGCACTCGCGCCGGCGCCGGGTGACTGCGCCCTCCTGGGACTCGCGGCTGTCGAGCACCTTGTTTTCCGCGCCGTGACAATAGGGACAGCGCATGTGGGGCCGGCCCCCTTAGAGCCGCCCGGCGTAGAGGGGAAAGCTGTGGGCCAACTCCTTCACCTTCCCGCGGATGCGCAGAAGGCCTGCCTCGTCGCCTGCCGCGTCCAGGGCCTCGCCGAGGAGCGCGCCCACCTGGGCCATCTCCGCCTCCTTCATCCCGCGGGTGGTGACGGCCGGGGTGCCGACGCGGATGCCGGACGTCACCATCGGCTTTTCCGGGTCAAACGGAATCATGTTTTTGTTCACCGTAATTCCGGCCTTGTCGAGCGCCGCCTCGGCGGCCTTGCCGGTGAGGCCCTTTTTTCGCAAGTCCACCAGCATCAGGTGGTTGTCGGTGCCGCCGGACACCAGCCGACATCCGGCGCGCGCCAGCGCTTCGGCCAGAGCCGCCGCGTTTCGGACAATTTGCCGCTGGTACTGGCGGAAGCCGGGGCTGAGCGCCTCCTGGAAGGCGACCGCCTTGGCGGCAATAATGTGCATCAGCGGGCCGCCCTGAATGCCGGGGAAGACTTGGCTGTTGATGGCCCTGGCGTAGGCCTCCTTGCACAGCACCAACCCCCCCCTTGGGCCACGCAGCGTCTTGTGGGTGGTGGACGTCACCACCTCGGCCAAGGGCACCGGGGAGGGGTGCTCGCCAGCCGCCACCAGACCGGCAATGTGCGCCATGTCCACCACCATGGCGGCATGGGCCTCGTCCGCCACCTCGCGGAAGGCGGCGAAGTCGAGCGTCCGCGAGTAGGCCGAGGCCCCCACCACCAGCACCTTGGGGCGGGCCTCCAGCGCCAGCCGCCGCACCTGCGCCATGTCGATGCGCTCCGTCTTGGGGTCCAAGCCGTAGTGCACCACCCGGTACAGCTTCCCGGAGAAGTTGAGGGACATGCCGTGGGTGAGGTGCCCGCCGGAGTTGAGGTCCAAGGAGAGCAGCGTGTCTCCGGGCGCCATCAGCGCCATGTAGGCGGCCATGTTGGCCTGGCTTCCGGAGTGCGGCTGGACGTTGACCGCCTCGGCGGAAAACAGCGCGCGGGCCCTTTGGATGGCCAATGTCTCGACGACGTCCACCACCTCGCAGCCCCCGTAGTAGCGCTTTCCGGGGTAGCCCTCGGCGTACTTGTTGGTGAGGACTGAGCCGGCCGCGGCCAGCACCGCGCGGCTGACGAAGTTTTCCGAGGCGATGAGCTCGAGCCCGTCCTCTTGGCGCAGCATCTCGCGCCGGATGAGGTCCGAAATCTCCGGGTCGACCTGGGCCAACGTGGGGGCGGTGTCCATGGGCGGCCGGGGACTGTACCAAAGTGGCGCGACGTCTCTTCTTTGCCGGGGCCGGTCCCTGGTCCTATTTGAAGCGCTTGAAGATGAGGACGCCGTTGGTGCCGCCGAAGCCGAAGGAGTTACTGAGGACGGCATTCACCCGCACCTCGCGCGGGGTGTTGGGCACGTAGTCGAGGTCACAGTCCGGGTCCGGAGTGACGTAGTTGGCGGTGGGCGGAATGACTCCCCGCGCCAGCACCAGTGCGCTCACCACTGCCTCCGCACCGCCGGCGGCGCCCAGCATGTGGGCGGTCATCGACTTGGTGGAGCTGACCATGAGTTTGTAGGCGTGGGCGCCGAAGACGGACTTGATGGCTTTGGTTTCGTTGGCGTCGTTGAAGGGCGTCGAGGTGCCGTGGGCGTTGATGTAGCCAATCTCCTCGGGGGCCATGCCGGCGTCCTTGAGGGCCAGCCGCATGCAGCGGGCGGCCCCCTCCCCTTCGGGCGCGGGCTGCGTCTCGTGGAAGGCGTCGGAGTTGGCGCCGTAGCCCACCACCTCGGCCAGAATGTTGGCGCCGCGGCGGCGCGCATGCTCCAGCTCCTCGAGCACCACCACCCCCGCCCCCTCGCCCATCACGAAGCCGTCGCGGTCGAGGTCAAAGGGCCGGCTGGCGTGCGCCGGGTCGTCATTTCTGGTGCTCAAGGCCTTCATCACCGCGAAGCCGCCGATGGACAACGGGGTGATGGAGGCCTCGGCGCCGCCGGCGATGGCGGCATCCGTCTCGCCGATGCGAATGGATTTGAGCGCCTCGCCGATGGCGTGCGCGCTGGTGGCGCAGGCCGACACCGGCGACCAATTCGGCCCTTTGGCGCCGTAGCGGATGCTGACGTGCCCGGGCGCCATATTAATAATCATCTGCAGGATGAAGAACGGCGAGATGCGGTCAAAGCCCTTCTCCAGGGCCCGTTTGTGCTGCTCCTCGAGCGAGCCAATGCCGCCGATGCCGGAGCCGAGAATGACTGCCACCTTCTCCGGCTCGTAGCCGTGCGGCTTCTCGGTGCCGATGGGGAGGCCGCTCTCGCGCATGGCCATCTCCGAGGCGGCCACCGCGTACTGGGCGAAGAGGTCCATCCGCCGGGATTCGCGGCGGTCCATCCCCCAGGCCTCGGGGACGAAGTCCTTCACCTCGCCAGCGATGCGGGCCGAGAGCTGGCTTGGGTCAAACTTGGTGACCGGCCCCACCGCCGACTGGCCCTTCAAAAGGCCAGACCAAGTCTTCTCCGTCCCCGTGCCGAGGGCGGTGATGAGACCGGTACCGGTGATGACGATGCGGCGGGCAGCCACCAATGGGAGGCCCTACTTCTTATGCGAGTTGATGTAGTTGATGGCATCCCCGACAGTCTTGATGTTCTCCGCTTCCTCGTCGGGAATCTCCACCTCGAATTCCTCTTCCATCGCCATGACCAGCTCGACGATGTCGAGGCTGTCCGCCCCGAGGTCCTCGATGAACGACGACTCCGGCTTAATCTCATCCTCGCCCACCCCCAACTGGTCGGCGATGATGGACTTGACCTTCGCCTCGATAGCGCTCGTCGACATGTCGTTGCCTCCGGTACCGCTGAGGTCCTCTTGAAAGGGCGCCAGCGAGGACCCGTTCTCGGCCGGCGCGTATAACAGGCGGGCCTGCTACATGTACATGCCGCCGTTCACCTTCAACACTTCTCCTGTGGTGTAGGACGCGCCGTCACTGGCCAGAAAGAGCACGCTCTTGGCCACCTCCTCGGCCGTCCCCAACCGGCCGAGCGGAATGGCCCCCAACAGCCGGGTGCGCACTTCCTCGGAAAGCTTCGACGTCATGTCGGTGTCAATGAAGCCAGGGGACACCGCATTGACGCGAATGTTACGGCTTCCGAGCTCGTGCGCCAGCGCCTTGGTGAGCCCCACCAGGCCGGCCTTGCTGGCGGCGTAGGCCGCCTGGCCGGCATTGCCCGTCTCCCCCACCACCGAGACGAGGTTGATGATGGCGCCAGAGCGCTGCTTCATCATCGGCCGCGCCGCGGCCCGCGCCAGCGCGAAGGCCCCCTTGAGGTTGGTGTCCAGCTGGCGGTCCCAGTCCTCGTCCCGGACGCGCACCAGAAGCCCGTCCACCGCCACCCCGGCGTTGTTCACCAGCACGTCCAGCCGGCCGTGCGCTTTCACCACCTCCTCCACGCAGCGCGCGCAGGCGGCAGTGTCGGCCACGTCGAATTTCACGGCGCGGGCCTTGGGGCCCGACAACCGCACCGCTTCCTCGGCCGCCGCGTCATTGCCGGCGTAGGTGAGCACCACCGAGGCCCCGGCCTGACAAAAGGCCACCGCGCAGGCCCGGCCGATGCCGCGCGAGCCGCCCGTCACCAACACCACCTTGCCCGAGAAGTCCACGGTTGGTGTCCTTCACTCCTTGGCGGCCAGAGCCAAAAGCGCCTTCTCCAGCGAGGGGACGTCCTCGACGTTGAGCACCTGCACCTCGCGGCTGATGCTGCGCACAAGCCCTGTGAGTACCCGGCCCGGGCCGAGCTCCACCATCCGCGTCACCCCAGAGGACACCATGGCTAAAATGCACTCCACCCACCGCACCGGCGCCGTCACCTGGGCCAGTAACAGCGGCACCACCCGGGCCGCCTCGGCGTTGGGCTTGGCCTCGACGTTGCTCACCACCGGCGTGCGCAGGCCCTCGACGCGCACCGACGCAAGGACAGCCTCCAGCCTCGGCACCACCGGCGCCATCAGCGCGCAGTGGAAGGGGGCAGAGACGTTGAGGGGCACCACCCTTTTGGCCCCGGCCTCCTTGAAGCGCGGCACCGCGCGCTCGACGGCCCGGGCGTGCCCGGCCACCACGGTTTGCTCGGGCGTGTTGTAGTTGGCCGGGGACAGCACCTCGTCCCCAGAAAGCTGCTGACAGAGCTCGGCCACGCGGGCCGCCTCCAGCCCCAGCACCGCGGCCATCGCCCCCTCCCCCTTCGGCACCGCCTCTTGCATGAAGAGCCCCCGGCTGCGCACCGCCCGGGCCGCGTCGGCGAGGCCCAGGGCGCCGGCGGCGACGAGCGCCGAGTATTCCCCGAGCGAGTGGCCGGCGAGGTAGCTGGGGGCGGGCGCCCGTGCCGCCCACACCGCGTGGGCGGCCAGACTCACGGCGAGAATGGCCGGCTGGGTGTTGGCGGTGAGGGCCAGCGTCTCGGCCGGCCCAGAAAAGCAGGAGGAGGAGAGTCGCTCGCCGAGCGCGTCGTCCACGGCGGCAAAGACGGCGCGGGCCTCGGGGAAGGCCTGGGCCAAGGACTGGCCCATCCCCACTGCCTGGCTGCCCTGGCCTGGGAAGAGAAAGGCGGTGCGCATGGCCCCTTTTTGTGTCCCTACCAGCGTACCAGTGCGCTGCCCCAGGCCATGCCTGCCCCAATGGACATCATCGCGATGATGTCGCCCGGGTGCAGTCGGCCGGCGCGGTTGGCCTCGTCCAGAGTGATGGGCAAGGAAGCCGAGGAGGTATTGCCGTAGCGGGCGATGTTGAGCCAGCACTTCTCGATGGGAACGCCCAGCCGCTCCATCACCGACTCGATAATTCTCAGGTTGGCCTGGTGGGCAATGATGTGGTCAATGGCGTCGGTGGACATCCCGTTGGCGGCGAGCGCTTCCAGCACCGCGTCGGGCAGGGCGCGGACGGCATACTTGTAGACTTCGCGGCCTTGCATGGCCACCTTGTTGAGCTTCTTGGCCAGCACCTCTTCCGACTGAGGGTACTTGCTGCCCCCGCCGGGAATGCACAGCGCGTCGGCGCCCGAGCCATCGGTGTGCAGGTGCACGCTGAGGAGGCCACGGTTGTCGTCATCCGAGGGGCCCACCACCATCGCCCCGGCGGCGTCGCCAAACAGGACGCAGGTGTTGCGGTCGGTCCAGTCAATGAGGCGGCTCAACAGCTCCACTCCCACCACCAGTGCGCGCTTCACCTTGCCCGTCTGAACGTACTGGTCAGCCACGGCCAAGGCGTAGAGGCTCCCGGCGCAGGCCGCCGAGACGTCGAAGGCGAAGGCATTCTTGGCGCCGAGCTTGTGCTGGACGAAGGCCGCGCAGGAGGGCATCGGCATGTCCGGGGAGATGGTGCCAACGACAATCATCTCCACTTCGTCCGCCCGGGTGTGGGCCATTTCCAGGGCACGGACGCAGGCCTTGACGGCCATGTCCGAGGTGAGCTCGCCGTCGGCGGCGATGCGGCGCTCGCGGATGCCGGTGCGCTCGGTAATCCAAGTGTCCGAGGTGGCGACCAATTTCTCGAGGTCGTGGTTGTTGAGGACCTTCTCCGGGGCATAGCCTCCGGTGCCGAGAATCCGCGTGCGAAACACCGTCGTTCCTTTCCTCCCCCAGTAACCTCGTCCGCCTCTCGTACCCTCAAAAGGCCTCTGGTGTCTTCCCTTTCGCGCCCTTGACGGCCCGCGTCGGAAGCCAGGCGCGGGCCTCGGCCATGGCCGACGCAAGGGTGTCTTCCAAATCCGCCTCCACTGTCCGGCGCGCCACGCGAAGGGCGGAGGAGATGGCGCGCGGGCTACTGCGGCCATGGGCCACCACTCCCACGCCGGCGATGCCGAGCAACGGCACCCCGCCCACCTCCGAGGCGTCCACCAGCCGCCCCAGCCCAGCCAGGGTGGGCCGCAAGAGGAGCCCCCCGAGTCGCGACGGCAGGTGGGCCTGGTGCACCGCCTGCTGGAGTAGCCCGGTGAGTCCAGCGGCGACGCCCTCACTGGCCTTGAGGACGGCATTGCCGGTGAAGCCATCCGTCACCAGGACGTCGAAGGCGCCGCTAAAGAGGTCCTTCCCCTCGGCGTAGCCGCGAAAGTCCAAGGCGCTTTGCTGGAGTAACGCCAGCGCACCCCGCGTCAGGGGCGTCCCTTTGCTTTCCTCCTCGCCGTTGCTCAGCACCGCGACGCGCGGGGCGCGCACCCCGTGGCAGGCCCGCACGTAGGCGGCTCCCAGGACGGCGAATTGGGCGAGGTGCGTCGGCCGGCACTCGGCATTGGCGCCGACGTCCAACAGCAGGCAGCGCCCGGAGGCCCCGAGGGCTGGAAACAGTGCCGCCAGGGCCGGGCGCTCGACTCCCTCTAGCCGCCCCAAAACGGCCAGCGCCGCGGCCATGGCCGCGCCGGAGTGCCCGGCGGTGACGACGGCGTCGGCCTCCTGGCGCCGGACGAGCTCGAAGCACACCCGCACCGAGGCGTCGCGCTTGGCGCGGACGGCGGCCAGAGCGTGCTCCTCCATGCCCACCACCTCCGAGGCATGGTGCAGCCGGACATTGGAGGGAAGGGAGGAAAGCCGCGGGGGGAAAGCGGCCTTCACCCGTGCTTCATCGCCCACCAGCACCAAGCCGACGTCGGGGTGGGCGGCGGCGAAGTGGAGCGCGCCCGCGACGACGGTGGCCGGGGCTGCATCGCCCCCCATCGCGTCGAGAGCCAGTCGCACCTAGTCCACCTTGACGACCTCGCGGCCCTTGTAGAAGCCACAGGCCGAGCAGGCGCGGTGCGGGAGCACCGGCTCCTTGCACTTGGGGCAGGCGATGACTTGCACCGCCACTTTCAGGTTGCTGTTGGCGGCGCGGCGACGGTTGCGCCGCATTTTCGAAGTCCGCTTCTTGGGAACGCCCATGTTTGTTTCACCAGCTCCTAGTTCAGCTTGATGTCCTTGAGGACTGCGAGCCGCGGGTCGACCCGCTTGCTCTCGCAGCCACACGCCGCCTCGTTCAAATTCTGGCCGCACATGCCGCACAGGCCCCGGCAGTCCTCGCGGCAAACCACGTGCATGGGCAGCGCCAGCAATACCTGCTCGCGGACAATGGGGTCCAGGTCAATCTGCTTGCCGCGGTAGACGTCGAGGTCCGCCTCGCCGAGCTCGAAGCTGCCGCTCGACTCAGCCTCCGAGAGGTCGGCCTCCTTGGCCTCTGTCGGGCGCTCTCTCTCCTGGGGGGCGGCGACCAGGTTGAGGGTGAAGCGCACCGGCACCGTCAGCCGGACGTCGGTGGCGCAGCGCTTACAGGACGCAGAGACAAACACGTCGGCCTCACCCTCCAGCAGCACCCCACCGGCGGTGCGGACCAGCTTTGCGCGAAGGGTAGACGCTGACTCGGCGTGAAAGCCTCCCCGCACCGCGTCCGCGAGCACCTCGGCCAGAAAGGCCTGGGCGAGGGGCTGGGTGAGGGTGAGGCCTCCCTCGCGAATCTGCTCGACTTGGACAACCATGGGGAAACCGCCCCGGAGGGAAACACCCCCGGGCGGAAAAGGGCGCGCACCTTAGGCTTCGAGGCCCCTGGTGTCAACGCAGGCGCGTTGCACGGCTGAGGGCAGTGCGACACAAAAGCGTCACCGGCGAGGTGGGAGGCGTCTGCTACGAGGGGCCGGTAAAGCAAGGGGGAGGACTTCCCCTCACGTCTTCGCGAAAGCGAGCCCGAGCGTGTCACGGATTCTCATCGTCGAGGACGAGCAGGACCTGGCCCACCTGCTCACCTACAATTTGACTGCCGCTGGCTTCGAGACGGAAGTCACCCACACCGCCGCGGCGGCCTTGGCCAAGGCCAAGACGTTTAAGCCGGAACTGGTGTTGCTCGACCTGATGCTTCCGGACCTGCCAGGCAGCGAGGTGCTGCGGCTGGTGAAGGAGGACCCCAACCTGCGCCGCACGGCGGTGGTGATGGTGACGGCCAAAGGCCAGGAGCAGGACCGCGTCCAGGGCCTGGAGATGGGGGCCGACGACTACGTGGTGAAACCCTTCAGCGTGCGCGAGCTCATCCTCAGGGTGAAGGCCGTGCTGCGGCGGATGGCCTCTGACTCGGAGGGCTCGAGCGCGCTCGCCGCCGGCAACATCCAGCTCGACCCAGCGCGGCATGAAGTCCGGGTGGCCGACGCGGAAGTGGCCCTCACCGCACTCGAGTTTCGCCTCCTCAAGACGTTGCTCGAGCGGCCGGGCCGGGTGCAGACGCGGGAAGTGCTCCTCTCCGACGTCTGGGGCATCGAGGCGGAAATTACAACGCGCACCGTCGACACCCACATCAAGCGTCTCCGTGAGAAGCTGGGGCCGGCTGGGGAGGTCATCGAGACGGTGCGAGGAGTCGGCTACAAGTTGGCCAGCCCCGACCGCGAGGCGTGACAGCGGCCCGGGCAGCGCGGCGGAGCGCTTTCGTGGCGCTGGCGGCGCTGTGCCCCGGTGTGGCCGCGGCGCTGGTGTGCGCGGTGACGTCCGGCTTGCAGACGGCCCTCTTCGTCGGCCTGGCGGCGGGCGCCGCCGGCGCGGTGGTGGCGCTGGTGGCGGACACCGGCCGCTCGCGCGAGCTGTCGGCCAACGCCGCCGAGGCCTCGGCCCGGGCGCGGGCCAGCCAAGAGGAGCGCGACGCGGCCGCTTACGAAGAGCGCGTCCTGGCCGCAGCGCTGGAGGGCATCGCCGACGGGGTGTGGATTACCGACGTCAGTGGAGCGGTGGTGCGCCACAACGCAGCGCTGCGCCGGTTGCTCGACGCGGGCGAGGAGGTGGTGGGCAAGCGCCCCCTCTTCCTGGTGCGCAAGGGCGAGCTCCACGAGGCGGTGCTGCGCGCCTGCGAGGCAGGCACGTCCTCGGTGGTGCAGGTGGTGATGGAAGGGCCGCGGCCCCGCGTCCTCGAGGTGCAGGTGGCGCCGCTCGGCGGTGGCCTCCCCGGAAGCGCCGCCGTTTTTCGCGACGTCACCGAGCTCAAGCGCCTGGAGCGGGTGCGCCAGGACTTCGTGGCCAACGTCTCGCACGAGCTGCGCACCCCCATCGCGGCCATCCTCGGCTACGCCGAGACGCTGCAGTCGGGCGCGCTGACCGACACCACGCACGGCCCGCAGATGGTGGACATCATCCACCGGCAGTCCGAGCGGCTGAGCGAGCTGGTGAGCGACTTGCTCGAGCTGTCTCGGCTGGACGCAGGCGAGCGTCCGTTGAGCGTCGCCGCGGTGGCGGTGGGCGAGGTGGTGGCTCGGGCGGCCGAGGCCGTCGAGCCGAGAGCCTCTGCCAAGCACATCGCCATCAACCACAGTGTCGCCCCGGGCCTGGCGGCGCGCGCCGACGCCAAGGCGCTGGAGCAGGTGCTCCTCAACCTTTTGGACAACGCCGTCAAGTACACCCCGGAGGGGGGCAGTGTGGAGCTCATCGGCCGGCAGGACGCCTCGCGGGTGGAGCTCCGGGTGCGCGACACCGGCCTCGGGATTGAGTCCAAGCACCTGCCGCGCCTCTTCGAGCGCTTCTACCGCGTGGACCGCGGCCGGAGCCGGGAGATGGGGGGCACGGGGCTCGGGCTCAGCATCGTCCGGCACCTGGTGTCGGCGATGGGCGGGGAGGTGAGCGTCCAGAGCCAGCTCGGGCTGGGGAGCACCTTCACCGTCACCCTGGCCGCGGCCTGAAGGCGCCTTCTGGCCCCCCAAGGGGGGGGCCAGAAGGGGCACCCAAGTCCCTCTTTGGACTACACTTTCAGGGCCGTCTCTGGAAGCTGGACTTAGGGTTCATGCGGGTCGCCATTCTCGCGGACATCCACGGCAATCTCCCCGCCTGTGAGGCGGTGCTGGCCGACATCAGCCAGCAAGGGGCAGACGTGGTGGTGGGGGCCGGGGACTTGGCCTTACGGGGCGCCCACCCGCGCGAGACGCTGGAGCTTCTTTTGGCCCGCTGCAACGCGCTCCTCATCGGCAACACCGACGCCTACATCGCCGGCGTCTATTTGGGCGGCGCCTACCGCGAGCGCGAGCACTGGAAGACGGAGCTGCTGGAATGGACGCGCGAGCAGCTGGGCCAGACGCTGGTGCAGCGCCTCGGCGAGCTGCCCTTCAGCGTCCGCTACACTCCGAGGCGCGGGCAGGACCTCTACATTTGCCACGCCAACCCGAGAAACCTCGAGGACTCGCTCGAGCCCACCCTCGACGAGGCGACGCTGCGGCGCTTCTTCGCCCACCTCGACGCCGCCGCGTGCGCCTTCGGCCACCTGCACTTCCCCTACCGCCGACGGCTGGGGCGAATGCTGCTGGCCGACGTGGCCTCCGCCGGCATCCCCCGGGACGGCGACGCGAGAGCCGCCTACGGCCTCTTCAGCTGGACGCCCCGGGGCTGGCGGGTGCAAATCCGCCGGGTGCGGTACGCCATCCGCCACGCCACCCAAGCCCTCTTGGCGCGCCGGGTGCCGGGAGGGCCGCTCCTCATCCACAAGCTTTTGGAGGCGCGCTACCGCCACCATTCGGCACTCCAGGAAGCCGCCCGCCGGCACTCCGGGCTACCGCCCCCGGGCCCGGTGCGACTGCTGCACCCAGTCTCCAGCGGGCCCTCGGGGCCCCTCGAGGACGCCCCGCCGGAGCCGCTTCAGCACTCGGACTCCGGCGAGCACCCGGCGGTAGAGCAAATTCAGGCCGACCCGCCCGCCGGCATGCGTTAGAGGCAGGGGCGTGCCCACCGCCTTCTGGCTGCGCGCCCCGGCGACGCGGCAATTCCGCCGCTTTCTCCTGTCGCGCCTCCTCTCCATCCTCGTCTTGGAGACGACGTCGGTGGCGGTGGGGTGGCAGGTGTACGCCCTCACCCACGCCCCGCTGTCTCTCGGGCTGGTGGGCCTGGCGCAGTTTCTCCCCGCCCTGGGGCTGACGCTTCTGGCCGGGGCGGCCGCGGACCGCTTCGAGCGCCGGCGTATTGTCCTCGTCTGCCACGCCCTCTTCGGCCTGGTGGCCCTGTGCCTCGGGCTGGCCGGACTGCGCGGCGCCCCGCCCTTGCCGGCCATTTACGCGGTGCTGGTGCTGTTGGGCTCGGCCCGTGCCTTCAACGCCCCGGCCGCCCAGGCGCTGATGCCGGCCCTGGTGCCCACCGAGAGTTTCTCGAGCGCCGTGGCCGTCAACTCCTCTGTCTTTCAAGTGGGCTCCATCGCCGGGCCGGCGCTGGGCGGGCTTCTCTACGCCTTGGTGGGCAATGCCGAGCCGGTGTACTTCCTGGCGGCGGCTTTAAGCGTGGTGGACGTGGCGGCCCTGTGGGGGGTGCACCCGCGGGTGGAGAAACGGGCGGCACGGGCTGTCTCCTGGGCCACGGTGCTGGCCGGCGTGCGTTACGTCTGGGGGCACAAAGTCATTCTCGGCTGCATCTCCTTGGACCTGTTTGCCGTGTTACTGGGAGGTGCGGCGGCCCTCATGCCGGTGTTTGCCCAGGACGTCCTGTCCTGCGGGCCTCTCGGCCTCGGCTTTCTGCGCGGCGCCCCGGCGGTGGGGGCCGGCCTCACCGGCCTGTGGCTGGCGCGCCACCCACTCACCCGGCGGGCCGGCCCCAGCATGCTGGTTGGCGTGGCGCTCTTCGGCGTGTGCACGGTGGGCTTCGGGCTTTCCAAAAGCTACCCGCTGTCGCTGGCGCTCTTGGCCGTAATGGGCGCGGCGGACATGGTGAGCGTCTTCGTCCGGCTGACGCTGGTGCAGATTTCTCCGCCGCCCGAGCTCCGGGGGCGCGTCAACGCCGTCAACATGCTTTTTCTCGGCGCCAGCAACGAGCTCGGCGAATTCGAATCCGGCGTCACTGCCCAGTGGTTTGGGGCGGTGCGCGCCGTCGTCCTCGGAGGCGTGGGGACGCTTCTGGTGGTGGCGCTGTGGCTTCGCCTCTTCCCCGGCCTGGCCAAGGTGGACACGCTTCCGGTCGGCGAAGGCCGGCCCACGCCGGGCGAGGCAGCGGCCGAGGCCGATGCGGAAATGTCCGCCGGCATCGGGCCGCACGACGTTTGTGGGGAGGGGCCGGAACGTCTCGGCGACACAGGCGCACCATCCGGGTAAATACCCGGACCGCCGAAGGGTTCACCTTGCGGTCACCAAACCGTCACAGGGCGCTGGGTACAGAGGCGCGGCCGAACCGCTGCTAGCCCACCCCAGCCTGGAGTGCACATGAAGAAGCTGAGCCTCGCTCTCGCCTTGGCCGTCGCCGGGGTTGCCGCGGCGCAAGGAGCCCTTCTCATTAATGGCGCCGGCGCGACCTTCCCCTTTCCGCTCTATTCAAAATGGTTCAGCGAGTACAACAAGCTCTTCCCCAATTTGCGCTTCAACTACCAGTCGATTGGCTCGGGCGGCGGCATCAAACAAATTACCGAGAAGACGGTGGACTTCGGCGCCTCCGACGCGCCCCTGTCCAACGAGGAGCTGGCCAAAGCCCCCGGCCTCGTCAACCTCCCCACTGTCTTGGGCGCTGTGGTGGTGGCCTACAATGTGCCGGGCGTCCCGGCGCTCAACCTCTCCGGGCCGACGCTGGCGGGGATTTTTCTGGGCACCATCTCCAACTGGAATGACGCAGCCATCGCCAAGGACAATGCCGGCGTGAAGCTGCCCAACATGGCCATCGCCGTGGCCGCGCGCTCGGATGGCTCGGGCACCACCTACGTCTTCACCGACTACCTGGCCAAGGTGTCCCCGGCCTTCAAGGCCAAGGTGGGGGTGGGCAAGAGCGTCAAGTGGCCGGTGGGCATGGGCGGCAAGGGCAACGAGGGCGTCACCGGCGTCGTCAAGTCCACGCCGGGGGCCATTGGCTACGTCGAGCTGGCCTACGCCAACCAGAACCATCTGGAGATGGCCTCCATCCAGAATGCCGATGGGGCCTACGTCAAGCCCACCATCGAGGCCACCTCGGCCGCCGCCGCCGGCGTCGCCATGCCTGAGGACTTCCGCGTCTCCATCACCAACGCGCCGGGCAAGGCCGCCTACCCCATCTCCAGCTTCACCTACCTCCTCGTCTACCAGGACCAAGTCAACAAGGACAAAGGCCCGGCCATTATCCACTTCCTCAAGTGGGCCGTCACCGACGGCGAGAAGTTTGCGGCGGCGCTTTACTACGCCCCCTTGCCGGACGCGGTGCAGGCCAAGGTGCTGGCGAAAATCGCCACTCTCACCGTGATGGGGGCTAAACCCAGTGGCGGAAAGTAGGGCCAGCGTGTTGGCCAGCGCGCCGCCGATGGTGGAGCGCCCGGAGGCGCCCGACGTCGGCGGCGAGGCGATGGGGGACCGCCTCTATTACGGCGTGCTGTGGGTGCTGGGCATGTTTGTCCTGGTGGTGGCCGGGCTCATCGTCCTCAACCTGGCGCTGGTGTCGCGGCCCCTCTTCGCCGTGGAGTCGGTGTGGGACTTCGTCCAAGGGGATGACTGGGACCCGGTGACGTCGAAATTCGGGGCGCTACCCTTCATTTACGGCACCCTGGTCACCAGCCTCGTCTCCATTGTGGTGGCAGTGCCGGTGGCCGTCGGGCTGGCGCTCTTCATCACCCAGTTTGCACCCAAGAAGCTGGCGCCCTTTCTCTCCACTCCCGTCGAGTGGCTGGCCGCCATCCCCTCGGTGGTGTACGGGCTGTGGGGACTGGCCGTCCTCATCCCCTGGCTGCGCACCAGCGTGGAGCCGTTTCTCGGCCGGACGCTGGGGTTTTTGCCCTTCTTCAAAGGGCCGCCCATCGGTTTCGGCTACCTGGCCGCCGGCCTGGTGCTGGCGGTGATGATTTTGCCCACCATTGTCTCGGTCTCGGCCGAGGTGATGAAAACCACGCCGGAGGCCCAGCGCGAGGCGGCCCTCGCGCTGGGGGCCACCACTTGGGAGTCCGTCACCTGGTCGGTCATCCCGCACAGCCGGGCCGGCATCCTCGGCGCGTGCCTGCTTGGTCTCGGGCGAGCGCTCGGGGAAACCATGGCCGTCACCATGCTGATTGGGAATTCCCGCAATATTAGTATTTCCCTCTTCGCCCCGGGCTACAGCCTGCCGGCCGTCATCGCCAACGAGTTCGCCGAGGCAACCAGCGACGTCCACATTGGGGCGTTGGCCGGGTGCGGCCTCATCCTCTTCGTCATTACTTTCCTCCTCAACGCCGCTGCCCGGTGGCTGGTGACGGCCGTGCAGAAGGGCCCGACGAGAATCGTCACGTGAGACACTTCGCCTTCCGCCGCTTCATGAATGTCTTCATGACCGTCCTGTGCGGCGTGGCCTTGGTGGCGGCCTTCATCCCCCTCACCAGCGTCTTGTACCTCGTCATCAGCAAGGGCGCCTCGGGGCTTTCTTGGGACTTCTTCACCGCGCTCCCCAAGCCGGTGGGCGAGCCAGGCGGGGGCATCGGCAATGCCCTTTTGGGCACCCTGTACATGGTGGGCATGGCCTGCCTCATGGGGTTGCCGGTGGGGGTGGGCGCCGGGGTTTACTTGGCCGAGCGCGGTGACGGCACGGTGGGGAAAACCGTCCGCTTCACCGCCGAGGTGCTGGCCGGAGTGCCCTCCATCGTGATTGGCATTGTGGCCTACGCACTGGTGGTGATTCCCATGCGCCACTTCTCGGCCCTGGCTGGCTCGGTGGCGCTGGCCATCATGATTGTTCCCTACCTCGCTTGCTCCACCGAGGAGCTCATCCGGGTGGTGCCGGGCTCGCTCCGGGAAGCCAGCCTGGCCTTGGGCGTGGCCAATTGGCGCACCAGCGTCCTGGTCATTCTCCGCACCGCCATGGCGGGGGTTGTCACGGCGTGTTTGCTGGCTGTGGCCCGAGTGGCGGGGGAGACTGCACCGTTGCTCTTCACCGCCCTCAACAACCAGTACTGGAATGTGAGTCCAGTCCAGCCCACCGCCTCGCTGACGGTGGCCATCTACAACTACGCCATTAGCCCCTACGAGGACTGGCACTCCAAGGCGTGGACGGCGGCCCTGGTCCTTCTAATGTTGGTGGGAGTGCTCAACCTGGCCTCGCGGCTGCTCACCCGCAGCCACCTCAAGGGTGCCCGATGACTGTCGTTGCCTCCCCGGTGCCGGCCAGCCCCACGCCACTGGCCGCGGCCGACGCCGCTGCCCAGCCGAAAGTTGAGGTGCAGCACCTCAACGTCTGGTTTGCGAAAAACCACGCGGTGAAGGACACCTCGCTCAAAGTCCAGCCCCACACCGTCCTGGCCGTCATCGGCCCGTCCGGCTGCGGAAAGTCCACCTTCCTGCGCGCGCTCAACCGGATGCACGACTTGGTGCCGGTGGCGCGCGTCACCGGCAAGGTGCTGGTCGACGGGCAAGACCTCTACACCCGTGAGGTGAACCCGGTGCTGCTGCGTCGCCGGGTGGGGATGGTTTTCCAGCGGCCCAACCCCTTCCCCACCATGTCCATCGAGGAAAACGTCGCCGCCGGCCTGGTGCTCAACGGGCTCGGGGGAAACCACGGCGGCCTGGTGGAAAAGTCGCTCAAGAAGGCCGCACTCTGGGACGAGGTGAAGGACCGGCTCGGCCATGCCGCCACCTCCCTCTCCGGCGGCCAGCAGCAGCGGCTGTGCATCGCCCGCGCCCTGGCCATCGAGCCGGAAGTGCTGCTCATGGACGAGCCGGCCAGCGCGCTCGACCCCATCGCCACGGCGAAAATTGAGGAGCTCATTCACGAGCTGAAGGAGCATTACACCATCATCATCGTCACCCACAGCATGCAGCAGGCGGCGCGCGTCTCGGACCACACCGCCTTTTTCTACATGGGGGAGCTGGTGGAGATGGGCGCCACCGAACAAATATTCACCAACCCGAAGGAACGCCGCACGGAAGACTATGTCACCGGAAAGTTCGGCTAAGTCGCCCGCCGCCCACACCGACAAGGCTTTCGAGGCGGACCTGCGCGAGGTGCGCGAGAAGCTTCTGGTGATGGGGGGCAAAGTCGAAGACCAAATCGCCAAGAGCATGCGCGCGCTCACCGAGCGCGACTCGGCCCTGGGCGAAGAGGTGATGGAGGGCGACCTCGAGATTAACCGCCTCGAGGTGGACATCGACGACTTGTGCCGGCGCATTCTGGCCCTGCGCCAGCCGGCGGCCAGTGACTTGCGGCTCATCACTACGGCGCTGAAAATTGTGACTGACCTCGAGCGCATTGGAGACGAGGCAGTCAACATTGCCGAGCGGGCCATGGAGTTGAATTCGGCGCCCCCGCTCGCGCCGTACGTCGACTTGCCCCGCCTGGCGGAACAGGCGCAGGAGCAGGTGAAGCGGGCGCTGGACGCCTTCGTCCGGGCCGACGCAGAAACCGCCGAGGAAGTCCTCCGCACCGACGACCAGCTGGACGACCTCTTCGTCAAAATCTTCAACGAGCTGCTCGGCTTCATGATGGAGGACTCACGCACCATTCGCCGGGCCACGGCGCTGGTGTCCATCTGCAAGTACCTGGAGCGCATCGGCGACCACGCCATGAATGTCGCCGAGATGGTCATCTACATGGTGCGCGGCACCGACGTCCGCCACCCGCGAAGCCGCGCCATTCCCATGTAAGGCCCCTCGGGGAGCCCTCCGCGGGCTCAACCGCGCCCGGGCCTCGGCCCGAGGAGCCGCTCCAGGCGGCCAAAGGCCCGCTCCAAGTCCGGTGTGTCGGTGAGGACGCCCAACAGCGGGTCCCTCCCGAGGCGCTTCATTCTCGCCACGGCCGTGCCCGCGGTGAAGTCGCGCGGCCCGAGGCGGCCATTCACCTCGCTCCAGCGCAGCGGCATGGAGACGGGCATGCCCGGAAGCGGGCGCACCGAGAAGGGAGCCACCAACAGCTTCCCGCGGCCATTCTGGAAGGCGTCAAGGTACACCTTCTCGCCCCGGGCTTTGGGGTTTCGGGCGACGGTGGCCAGCTCCGGGTGCCGTCGCACCAGCACCTCGGACAACAGCTGCGCCAGCGCGACGCTGGCCGGGTGCTCGAGCTGGCGGCCCAGGGGCACAAGCACGTGCAAGCCGCTACTGCCCGAGGCCTTCACGTACACCGAAAGGCCGAGCTCGCCGCACAGCCGGCGGGCGGCCAGGGCCAACGTCACCACGTGGGAGAAGGGCGCCCGCTTGGGGTCCAAGTCCAGAATGCACCAGTCCGGGCGCTCCAAGCTGGCCACCCGGGCGCTCCACACGTGCAAGGGAATGGCCGCCAGGTTGGCCAGCCAAGCCAGAGTGCGGGCGTTGTCGCAGACGAAGCACCGCTCGGCGCCCTCCTCCGAGGCAAGCACCTCGGTGCGCACCCACGTAGGGGTATGGGAGGGCGCGTGCTTCTGGAAGAAGGCATGGCCCGAAAGGCCGTCCGGCCAGCGCTCCACCGCGAGCGGCCGGTCCCGGAGGTAGGGCAAGGCCCAGGGTGCAATGGCCAGCGCGTACTGGACTAAGTCCCCTTTGGTGAAGCCCTCGTCTGGCCACAGCACCTTGTCCAGGCGCGTAAAGCGCTGCGCCAAGGCCTCCTCTGCGACAGCCCTGTTGCGAATTTGACGGGACCTGGCGGGCACTCGGGCCAAGGTTTACCCTACGCGGCCATGGCAGCACGCGCCATCGGTTCAGGAACCATCTCGTTTGGCCTGGTTAACATCCCGGTCAAAGTGTACGCGGCCACCGAATCCGCCGCGCACATCTCCTTCCACCAGCTGCATGACAAGTGCAAAGGCCGGCTCCGCCAGCAGATGTACTGCCCGACGGACGACGAGGTGGTGAGCCGCGACCACATTGTGAAGGGCTATGAGTTTGCCAAGGACCAGTATGTCCTCTTCTCCCCCGAGGAGCTGAAGGCCATCGAGGAGGAGTCCACCAAGCAGATGGAGATTTCGGAATTCGTCCCGCTCTCCGCGGTGGACCCCCTCTACTTCGAGGCGGGCTACTTCCTCGGTCCGGACAAAGGCGCAGAGCGCCCGTACCGGCTTCTGGCCAAGGCGCTCGAGGACAGCCAGCACGCCGCCGTGGCGCGTTATGCCAACCGGGGCCGCGAGGACTTGGTGCTCATTCGCCCCCGCGACGGCGGCCTGGTGATGGAGCAGCTGCGCTATGCCGACGAGCTGCGAAGCATGTCCGACGTCCCCCTCGGTGAGGGGGAGGTGAAGGGGGCCGAGCTCCAGCTCGCCCGCCAGCTGGTGACGCAGCTCTCCTCGGACAGTTTCGACGCCAGCAAATACCAGGACCGCTACCGGACGCGGCTGAAGGAAATTATTGACCAGAAAATTAAGGGCGAGCCAGTCACCATCTCCACCCCCGAGGCGCCCTCGCCACAAGTCATTGACCTGATGGAAGCGCTCAAGGCCAGCCTGGCCAAGCGCGGCGGCGTGCCCCCTTCCAAGGAGACACCCGACGTGGTGGCCGAGCGCAAACCCCCGAAGCGGGCCGCCGCGCCGCCCGCCGCGGCCGCAAAGAAGCGCAGCCGAAAGGCCTGAAAAAAGGGCCTCGCCGCCACCACGTCGCCGACGAGGCTTGCCCTAGCTGCTCGCTCCCGAGGGGGGGAAAGCGGTGCGAGCCCTAAACGCCCACGGCCGCTGGCCGAGCGTGGGAGGCACGCCCGGCCCGCGAAACTCTTCAAGCCGCTCGGGACTACTTGGGGGCTGGGGCGATGTAGCTGAGCTCGGGGTGGTACTGGTAGGTGCTGACGTGCAGGCTGTGGAACGTCTTCCTCAAGCTGGCCATGATGGCTGCGCCCTGCTCCTTGCCTAGGCCTCTGCCATCATCGCGTCGAGCGTCTTGTCATTCGGCTGGAAGGCGGCCCAGTTGGCGCGGTCGCCGACCAGGACGTACGTCGGGACGTCGCCGCCGTTGACCAGCTGGTACCAGCGGCTCGGCCCAGACACGGCGTAATTCGTCTTCATGATGGCGTCGTTCACCTTCTTCACACCCTCGATGAAGTCATTCACCCCGTCCGGGTTGATGCGGTAGGTGGTGACAACAGCGAACGGCGCGGGCGTGGAGCCCGGGACGCTGGGCAACCGGCTCAAGTCGGCACGCTCAACCCAGTAGCTGACGGCCGAGTGGGCCACCGAGGGGCCCATGGTGGCTTCGACGTTGACCAGGTCGGCCTTGTCGAAACTCTCGCGCCCGTCCAAGTCCTTCCAGGAATGGCCGAAGGAGCCGGTCAGGTACGCGCCACTGTTTTCACCTGAAACCACCTCCCACACGTACCAGCTCCAGGCGTCCTTCTGACTCTTGTGCCAGCCCATGTGCTTGGCGCGGGCGGCCTCGTACTGCTTTGCCATTCCGGGCTTGGGCGTCTGGCTGTTGAGGATGGCCAGGTGATTGGTTTGCTGCGCAAGCACCGGAAACACCGGCGCCATGGCAAATAACACTCCGAGCACTGCACGCTTGATGCGCATCGAGTTGCTCCTCGCTGGGGGGAAAATGGCGCCTCTCTGGGAGGGAGCCTCACGCCAATGGGAGGCCCGGGCTTCAGGGAGTCGCGGGAGGCCCCGTAGCACGTCCCGGACGACGGCGTTTAGAAGCCTCCGCCGGGCAACGCTCGGAAGCCCGCTGTCTTCAACCGGTGCCTCCTCCGCTTCGCTGTGGGCAGGCGCCCTTCCCCGCAGCGGAACCGGACGCCGCAGCCACTGCCGGGGACGGACGGAGTTGCCCAGGACGCCGACAGAGCGCTCACTTCGCCGGCAGGCGCACCATGCTCGCCACCAGCTGCTCGAGGGCCAGCGCCGGCTCCTCGCACAGCCCGGAGTGCACTGGCGACGTCTGGAGAATGGTGCTGCGTGGCGCTACCAGCCAGTGCCAGCGCTCCTTCTGCGGCAGCTGGCCAATGGGCCCGGCGTCGGGCCCTCCGGCGCAAATGCGCGGAAGCGCCTGGAGGTGGCTGCGCACAAGCCCCACGTCCACCTCCGGGGCAAAGGCCAACAGGCGCCGCTCGTCGAGCTCGACTTGGGCGCCGAGGAAACCGCGGGAGAGGCAAAAGAGGACGACGCCCGCGTTGAGAAATTCCTCCCGCTCCACGCGCGGCACCACCCGCACCACGGCATAGTCAAACGAGCTGGGCACGCGCGCGCTCCGCCTCCGCAATGAAAAGCCCTGTTGCCGAAAGGCGGGCCAGAAGCCAAGCGAGGTAGGCACCTCGGTGCTGCTCGGGCCCCTCCAAGCTTGGCTCGGAGAGAAGCCAGCCAGCCGGAATGCTATCCACCGTGCGTTGCAGCACCTCGGGGGTGAGCCGCTGCTTCAGCGTGGCTTCCGCCGCGTGCAGCTCGGTGGCCCAGGGGAGCAGCACGTGCTGTTGGACTTGCGGGAAGGGACTGGTCCGGTTGGCCAGGGCGGTACCCCAGGCGTGGTGGAAGTACAGGGCCGCACCGAAGTCGATGAGCCAGAGCGCGCGGTGCCAGCACAACAAGTTGGGGTTTTTTGCCGTCCGGTCGACATTCATGACGTAGCCGTCAAAGCAGACGAGCTCCGAGGCCTCCTTGGCCAAGGGGGCAGGCCCGGCCACCGAGTCAAAGGTGATGCTGCCCGGGAGGTAGTCCACGCCAAGGTTGAGGCCGGCGCTGGCTTGCAAGAGCGCGCGAATCTCGCTGTCCGGCTCCGCCCGGCCAAGCTCGGCCTGTAGCTGGATGAAGACCAGCTCCGGAACGCGCAAGCCCATGGCCCGGGCCAGCTCGCCGGCCAACAGCTCGGCAATGAGGGCCTTGGGGCCTTGTCCGGCCGCCTTGAATTTCAAGACGTAGAGGCCACAGTCGTCCGCTTCGACAATGGCCGGAAGCGAGCCGCCCTCGCGCAGCGGCGTCACGTAGCGAGTGGCGGTGACGGTGCGTAGCACGGGGCTCGCCTTTACCACGGCCCTCTCCCCTCTTCTTCCCGTGCCCGAAATGGAGGCCCTCCCGGGCGTTTCCCTTGAGGCGCTCGGGCCGGTGAGGGGGCTGTCAGCCCGCGCTGCTATTTCTCTACAGTGAAGGTGAGAGACACGTCCCAAGAGCGCACCTATTCGCTTGCCGACGCGGCGGCGCTGCTCGGCGTCACCGAGGCGCGGGTGCGCTCCTTCGTGGAGGGCGGTTTGCTTCCCTCCCACGGCCAAGGGCGCGCCTTCACCTTCCGGGACTTGGTGCTGTTGCGTTCCGCCAAAGGCTTGGCCGACCGCAAGGTGACGCCCCGGCGCATTCGCACGGCGCTGCGGCTTCTGGGCACACAGCTTCCCGAAGGCCAGTCCGCGTCCAGCGTCTCGCTGGACGCACACGGGCGGCGCCTGGTGGCCCGCGGCGCCGACGCCACCTGGGAGCCCGAGACGGGCCAGGGCGTCCTCGAGCTCGAGGCAAAAGAGGTGCGTCCAGGGACAGTGCACCAGCTGCCCACCCCCGCCGGGCCCGACGCGGACGTCCGCTTCCAGCAAGCCCTGGCGCTGGAGGAGGTGGACCCGGCCAGCGCCGCAACGCTGTACGCGGACATTCTCCGGCACTGCCCAGCGCACGCCGACGCGCACGTCAACCTCGGCCGGCTTCACCACGGCGCAGGACGTCTGTCCGCCGCCGAGGCCCACTACCGGGCCGCTTTGGCCGCGCAGCCCACGGACGGCGTCGCGGCCTACAACCTGGCCGTGGCGCTGGACGACCAGGGGCGCAGCGCGGACGCCCTGGCCGCCTACCACCAGGCGCTGCAGACGGACCCCAGCCTGGCCGACGCCCACTACAACCTGGCCCGGCTGCACGAGGGCCGTGGCGAGCGCAAGCTGGCGCTCCGCCACCTTAAGGAATACCGCCGCCTGGCGAGTTGAGGCAGCGGGCGCCCCCCGGGCCCCTACTCGAGAGGCGAGGGGCTGTCCTGTCGGCCGTTGGGTGACTACCCATTAGGGGCGGAGGTCCCAATGCGCCCAGTCCCCCTTCTGCCTTTCCTTCTCTTGCCTCTGACGCTTTCGTGCACCCAGGAGCAGTCGCGGCCTGCCAAAGAGGCCGTGGCCGACGTCAAGGCGGCTGCCGCCGACGCCCAGAGGACGGCCCAGCAGGCGGCCAATGAGGCCCAGCAAGGCGCCGCCGCGGCAGCAGCCGGAGCGGACCGCGCCGTCACCGGCGCCACCCGCGCCGTGCAACAGGGCGTCGAGACGGCCGCGGAGACGACGCGGACGGACGTGGACGCCGTCGCCGCCAACGTGCGCGAGCTAGGCCAGGGCGGAGTGGTGACGGGCCGGGTGAGTGCCCTCTCGCCGTCACGCCTTCGGCTTTCGCCGGAGAGTAAGGGCCCGGCCGAGCTGCACGTGGACAACCGGACGCGCTACCTCTTGCACGGCCTCGAGCGGGCACCTCTGCCGGCCGGGACGCGGGTGCGCGCCACCTACGTCGTCGAGGCGCGCGTGCCGGTGGCCACCGAGGTGGAAGTCCTGAAGCCGTAGCGGCCTGCTGTTTTGCCGGTTTCCCTCGGGGGCTGCCTCCGGTAGCGTCGCACGCCCCGCGGCATGAATCTCCCCGTCCTCCCGCCAGTCGCGCCCATGCTGTCCAAGCTGGTGACACAAATGCCACCGGCCGGAGACGTCCTCTTCGAGCCCAAGTGGGACGGCTTTCGCACCATTGTTTTTCGGGACGGCGAGGCGGTGGAGCTGGGAAGTCGAAACGAGCGTCCCATGACGAGGTACTTCCCGGAGCTGCTGGCGCCGTTGAAGGCGTCACTGCCCGCCCGCTGCGTCCTGGACGGGGAAGTCGTCATTGCCGGAGCCCACGGGCTGGACTTCGACGCGCTCCTCAACCGCATCCACCCCGCCGCCTCACGGGTGGCCAAGCTGGCGGCTGAGACGCCGGCCTCCTTTGTGGCCTTTGACGTGCTGGCCATCGGGGACGAGGACCTTCGGCCCCAACCCTTCGCCGAGCGCCGCCGACGGCTGGAGGCGGCGCTGGCCTCTGCCGTACCGCCCGTCCACCTCACCCCAGCCACCAGGGATCGCACCGTGGCCGAGGAGTGGTTTCGGCGTTTTGAGGGCGCCGGGCTGGACGGCGTCATGGTGAAGCCCCTCGGCCTTCCCTACCTGGAAGGGAAGCGGGAAATGCTGAAGGTGAAGCACGCCCGCACCGCGGACTGCGTGGTGGCCGGCTTCCGCCTCTACAAGGACTCCGAGGACGTCGGCTCGCTGCTGCTTGGCCTGTATGACGAGGCGGGCACCCTGCACCACGTGGGCATTGCCTCTGGCTTCACCCAAGCCAAACGCCGGGCGCTGGTGGAGGAGTTAGCGCCCTGGAAGGAAGGTGCCCGCGAAAACCACCCCTGGCGCCAATGGGAGACGCTGGCCGGCGAGACGGAGGCCCGCATGCCCGGTGCCCCCAGCCGCTGGAATGCCAAGCGGGACTTGGGCTGGGAGCCCCTCCGTCCGGAAAGGGTGGCCGAGGTGAGTTACGACCACCTTCAAGGCAACCGCTTCCGGCACGCGACGCACTTCTTGCGCTGGCGGGAGGACCGGACTCCGCGCAGTTGCACCTATGCGCAGCTGGAGGCCGTCGTCCCGGAGGAGTTGTCCCGTCTCTTCGGGACGGCCAGGTAGCCGCTTCTGCACATGGCCCCTCCCCCTCCTACCCCCGCCCCTGGGCCGCTGCGAAGGGTGGCGCTGGTGTGTCTTCAAATAGGCCTGCTGTCGCTTTTCTACGGCGGCTGGCTCGTGGTCGGCCTGAAGTGGCGGCTGATGTTGCCGGCCGGCCTTTTGGCCATGCTGAGCGTGCTGGCATTGCTACTGGCCCGCGTCCTCCCCCTCTCCTTCGTCCAGCGGGGCGCGGGCTTTCTCCTCCGCTACCTTGCCCTCCTCTTCGTCCCGGTGTGCATTGGGGCGGTGCGGCAGCTTCCGCTACTGCGCGCGCAAGCCGGGCTGTACCTCCTCCTTGTGGTTGCCGGCGCGCTGGTGGGACAGGCCAGCGCGGGGCTTCTCGCCCAAGCGCTGTGCAAAAAACCCTGCGACACGCAGGCGCCCGAGGGCTTCGAGTCTTGAGTGTCACCCTGACGGCGATGGCCACGGTGGGGACGGTGGGGGCTTACCTCCTGGCGGAGCGGCTGTACCGACGCTTCCACTGGGTGGTGCTGCACCCGCTGCTCGTCACCACGGTGTTGGGGGCGGTGCTGTTGGGCCCGCGGCCGGACGTCCTCTCAAAGTACCTCGAAGGCAGCTGGCTTCTCATTTGGGCCCTCGGCCCGGCGACGGCGGCGCTGGCCATTCCTTTTTTTCAGAGTCGCGCGGCCCTGGCCAGTAACCCGGCCAAGGTGCTTCTCAGCGTGGCGGTGGGGACGGCCGCGTCCGTCGGCACCGTGCTGGGGCTCGGGACGCTCCTCGGGGTGGATGCGAGCCTCGTCCGGGCGCTGACACTCAAGTCCGTCACCGTACCGGTGGCCATCCCGCTGGCGGTGGAGTTGGGCCTCGACCCGGGGTTGGTGAGTTGCGGCGTGGTGGTGACGGGCCTCTTCGGCATGGCGGTGGGCCCCTCCCTGCTTCGGCTGTTGGGCGTCCGGCGGCCGCTGGCCCGCGGCCTGGCGCTGGGCACCATTGCCCACGGCTTGGGGACGGCACGCGCTCTCGAGCAGGACGGCGCAGAGGGTGGCGCCGGCGGCGCAGTGGCCCTGGCGCTGGTGTGCATTCTCCTCTCCGCCGCCGTGGCCCTCCTGCGTTAGAGGTGCGTCCCCCAGGGGGCCGCAACGGGAAGGCTTCTAGGCCGTCGCCGGCTTGGGCGCGGCGTACAGCGCTGCAATTTCACTCTCCAAAAGTCGCAGCACCGCCGGGCGGCGCAGCTTCAAGGTGGGGGTAATGAGCTCTGGGTAGTCGGTCGGGCCGCCGGGGACAATGAGGAGCCGCTTCGGCTTCTCGTAGTCGGAGAAGGCGGACAGCGTCGAGAGGGCCACACCCAGAAGCGTCGTGGCCGCGTCCTTCCCCTCCGCAGCAAGCTGGGCCAGGGCGTCTCGTCGCACGAAGACAGCGGCGGTGACGTAGGCCTCCCCATCTCCCAACAGCACAGCCCCCTCGAAGGGGCTTTCCGAAGCGATGGCCGTCTCCACCGGCTCCGGCGCAATTTTCTTTCCCGTTGAGAGCACCATCAGGTGCTTCTTGCGGCCAACAATGCGGAGCCATCCCTCCTTGTCCAGCTCCACCAAGTCTCCCGTGCGGAAGAAGCCGTCCTCGGTGAAGGCGCCAGCTCCGTCCTCCGGCTCGAGGTAGCCCTTCAGCAAGAGCGGCCCGCGCAACAACAGCTCGCCGTCCTTGGCGATGAGTACCTCATGGTCCGGGGTCAACAGTCCGGCCACCCCCGGGCGACGGCGTCCGTCGAAGAGGTTGGAGGAAATCATCCCAGCCGTCTCGCTCATGCCGTACAGCTCGACGAGGGGAATGCCCAGCCCCTCGAAAAAACGGAAGAGGGCCTCGGACGAAGGGGCGCCTCCGGCGAAGAGGCCCTCCACGCGGCCTCCCAGGGCCGCCCGCACCTTGCGTCCCAGCAGGACGTCGACGGCCGCCGTCAAGAGCGCGTCTCCCGGCTTGGGTTTGCCCTCCACCCGCACGCGCACGGCAGCCTCGAGGGCATGGTGGACGAAGCGCCGAAGGGGCCCGGGCAGCTTGTCCACCTTCTCGAGCGCCCCCGTCCGGATGCGCTCGTACACCAGCGGCACGGAGAAGACGTACGTCGGGCCCAACGCCAGCGCCGTCAAGAGCTCCTCCCGCGACGTCACCAGCAGGAGGGCGTGTCCCTGCGCCAGCGCCAATACAAATTGGTCGTGACCGGCAATGTGCCCGAAGGGCAAGAGGTGCAGGCCAACGTCGCGCTCGGTGCGCCCGGTGGCAGGCTCTCCCGCCTCGACGGCACGGACGATGGATTCCTGAGCGAGCCGCACCCCCTTCTGCCGCCCGGTGGTGCCGCTGGTGAAGAGGAGGAGGAAAGGACTCTCCGCCGCGACGGCCGCAGCGCGGGCTTCAAAGTCCTCCACCGAAAGCGTGGGGTTGCGCTCGGCGACGACGGAGGCGACGGTGGTGGCACGAAGCCCTGCGGGGAGGGAGTCCGGAGAAAGCGCATCGGCCGTCAACAGCGCGCTCAACCCCTGGCGGACGAGCTCCGCCCCGACTGGGGCGAGCTTGGCCCATTGCTCCTTCGTCGAGACGAAGGCCACGCGCGGCCCGACGCGGCGTGCAATCTCCACCGCCGGGGCCGACGCGAGGCTGGCAAACAGGGCTGCTGGCTCCGCTTGAAGCAGCTGTGTGGCAATGGCCACCGCCTGCCACTCTGGCGAATTTTCGGCGAGCAAAAGCACCCTGTCGCCTGGACGCAGCCCGGCCGCCTCGAGGTAGGCCGCGGCTCGGCACACCATGGCGCGGAAGGCCGAGAAGGTGACCTCCTTGGGAGCAGCGCCGCGCCGGGCCGGGTCGAGGAAGCGGAGAAAGACGCGCTCCGGGACACGCCGCGCCGTCGCCGCAAGCAGCGCCGGGACGGTGCTGGCCCCGAAGCGGACGACGGTTAGCGTGCGAGCCACCAAACCCCACCCTAACGCGCTCCGCACGGCCTCACAGCCCTCTTGCGCCAGGGCCCTGCGGGCCAAGGCGTCCCCCACCGTCTCCTGTCCTTTACCGGCGCTTCGAAAGGGACGCGTCGCCTCGCCGTCCTTTGTAGACTGCCTGCTTCGTGCCCTCCCCGGCCCGCTTTGAGCTGTACTACTGGCCCTCCATCCAAGGCCGCGGCGAATTCATTCGCCTCGCCTTCGAGGACGCAGGCGTGCCCTATGTCGACGTGGCGCGTCTGCCCCCTTACAAGGGGGGCGTGCCGGCGTTGCTCCAGCTGCTGAAGGGCCGGCCAGGGTTGCGGTTGCCCTTTGCGCCACCCTTCCTCAAGGTGGGCCCGCTGCTCATTGCGCAGACGGCCAACATCCTCCACTACCTCGCGCCACGCCTCGGGCTCATCGGCCAGAGTGAGCCCGAGCGCCTCTTCGCGCACCAGCTGCAGCTCACCGTCGCTGACGTCGTCGACGAAGTCCACGAGACGCACCATCCGGTGGCAAGTGGCCTCTACTACGAGGACCAGCGCAAAGAGGCACGGGCCCGGACAGCGCACTTCCTCAGCGAGCGGATGCCCAAATACCTCCGCTACTTCGAGCGCGTGCTGGCCGAAAGCCCCACGCGCCGTCACCTGGTGGGAAGGGCCGTCTCCTACGTTGACTTCTCCGCTTTCCAACTTTTGGCCGGGCTGGAGTACGCCTTCCCGCATGCCTTCTCCCAGCGCTCGCGACTCATTCCAGGCCTCCTCGCGCTGCGCGACAGAGTCGTGCGGCGCCCGGGCATTTCCAGCTACCTGGCCTCCGCCCGCCGTCTACCCTTCAACGAGGAAGGCATTTTTCGGCACTACCCGGAGCTGGACGAGCGCCTGTGAGGGGTGCGCTGTCCTCGTGCTGAGGCCAGTCGCCACTCCCTGGGGCGGGCAGCGGCCCCAAGCGGCTAGGGCGACTCCTTCTTGCGCGCTCGGCTGGGCTGGACGCGCATTGGCTCGCCCGTCTGCTTCGGAAAGTGCGGAGGCCAGGGGGCGTCCCCCAAGCCCTCCGCCTCGTCCCGGGCCGCGAGCTCGAGGAGGGGCTCGAGCCCGTATGCCGTCTTCTCAATGCCGGCGGCCAAGTCGCCCAGCGCCGCCAGGCGCGCGGGCACGGTGGCCAGCGTCAGCTCGCCCGGCTCTACCGCTTCCACTTCTGACCAGGCCAACGGGCAGCTGACACGGCCCTCCGGGTTGGCCCGGACGGAGTACACCGAGGCCACCGTGCGGTCCCGGGCATTCTGGTTGTAGTCGATGAAGACGCGCGTCCCGCGCTCCTCCTTCCACCACTTGCTGGTGGCGAGCTCTGGCAGGCGCCGCTCCACCGCCCGCGCCAGGGCCAGCGCCGCCCGCCGGACGGCGAGGAAGTCCCACTCCGGACGAATGCGGACATACACGTGGAGGCCGCGGGAGCCGGACGTCTTGGGCCAGCCCTGGAGGCCCAGCTCCCCCAAGAGTCGCCCCACCTCCACGGCAACCCGCCGGACAGCAGAGAACGGCACGTCCGGCTGCGGGTCGAGGTCCACCCGCAGCTCGTCGGGATGCTCTAAGTCCGCACGCCGCACGGCCCAGGGGTTGAAGTCCAGGCAGCCGAGGTTGACGGCCCATAGCAAATGGGCGACGTCGGTGGGGCACAGCTCCTCGGCGCTCCGGCCGCTTGGGAAGTGCACCGTCACCGTCTCGAGCCACTCAGGACGAGGGGCCGGCACGCGCTTCTGGTAGAAGAAGTCTCCGCCGGCGCCATTGGGGTAGCGCTTCAGGACGGTGGGCCGCTCCCGGACGCCCAACAGAGCGGCCTCTCCGACGGCGAGGTAGTAGCGGACTAAGTCGAGTTTCGTCTCGCCGCGGGCAGCAAAGAAAACCTTGTCCGGGTTGGACAACCGCACGACTCGGCCGGCGACCTCGATGTCCGTCTGCAGGGTGGCCACGCTCGCTCCTGTCCGTATGGTACGCCAGCCTCTTGTCCGGCTGGCCCTCCAAAGGGCCCCGAGTCGGGCCTCCGGGGCCAGCGCCTTGGGGGTAAATTCAGCACCGCTGGCCCCGCCTGCGGCCCCACCAGCCAAGCTGCGTGTCGCATTTGTTTGGTACGCTGCTCTTCCAAGGGGCCTCGCGCAGGCCGCCAGAACCTTGGAATACCTAAGGACGAGCGTCACTCGCCCGCCCATGCCCCCTGCGACGCGACTCGGGAAGTACCAGCTGCTGCGCAAGCTCGCCACCGGCGGGATGGCTGAGGTGTTTCTTGCGAAGACAGCTGGACCGATGGGCTTCGAGAAGCAGTTGGTCATCAAGCGGATTCTTCCTCACCTCGCTGAGGACCCGGAATTCGTCCAGATGTTTCTCGGCGAGGCCAAGCTCGCTGCCCAGCTCAACCACCCCAACCTCGTTTCCATCTTCGACTTCGGCCAGTCCGACGGCAGCTACTTCATCGCCATGGAGTACATCGATGGCCCCACCGTCCGGCTGTTGCTCCAGCGGGCTCGCGAGCAGTCGCTGGCAGTGCCCTTCGTCCTGGCTTCCCGAATTGTCTGCGCAGCCGCCGAAGGGCTGGCCTATGCGCATGAGTTTACGGACACGGTGACCGACGAGCCGCTTCAGTTGGTGCACCGGGACGTGAGCCCCGACAACATCCTCATTTCCCGCAGCGGTGCGGTGAAAGTCGTCGACTTCGGCATCGCCAAAGCCAAGGGCGTCAGCCACCACACCCAAACCGGAACCATCAAAGGGAAAGTCGCCTACATGGCGCCCGAGCAGCTCAAGGGCGATGCGCTCGACCGCCGCGTCGACCTCTATGGGCTGGGCGTCGTGCTCTATGAGCTCGTCACCCTCAACATGCCCTACGAGGCGGTGAGTGACGCAAGCCTGGTGCAGAAAGTGCTCTATGACCCGTACGTCCCGCCCGCGGAGCGCCGGCCGGAGCTCCCGCTTGCACTGCAGCAAGTCCTCACGAGGCTACTCGCGAAGAATCGCGACGAAAGGTACAGCGACTGCCGCAGCCTCCAGGCGGACTTGGAGCGCTACATCCACGCCACCGGGGAAACGGCCAGCGGTTACGCGCTCGGTCAGCTAGTGGCTCGGCTCGTCCCGGCGCTGCCTGTCGGGACGCCCCTGGCCGAACCCGAGATGCCTATTTTCACGCCCTCGGCGCTCGGTGCGTCCGAGCTTGCACCGGCAGTTTTCTCGCTCGACGGCCGGGGCGTGGACGGCGAGGCCAAGACGGCGGTGGCCAGCTCGAAGCCCCGGCGAGCAGCCCCCGGGGGCTTCGTCTTCCCGGGCGCGCTGGAGTCCGAGCGTGCGCCGGCTCGGGCGGCCTCTCCCTTGGGCGACTTCGCGCACACCGACTTGCACGGCTCGCGCGCGAGGACTGACCCTTCTCGCGGTTCGCCCCGAAGAAGCTCGAAATGGCCGCTCGGCCTCGGCGTCATTGGCCTCGCGCTGGCGGGAGGCTGGTTTGCGTGGAGTCGGGCTTCTCAAGAGTCCCCACCAGCCCAGCTGGCCTCCGCCGCGCCCGCCCTACTGCCGCAAGCAGAGACTCCTGCGCCACCACCGCTTCCGCCAGTCGCCCAGGCAATTCCTCCAGCGCCCCCCACCCCGGCGCCGCCAGTTCCGGCTGCTGTCAAGCCGGCTGCCCCGGTAAAAGCGGCGCCACCACCTGCCCGGCCGAAAACCGTCACCAAGCAACCCGCCCCCGCCAAGTCAGCAGCGTCGAGTGAGAAGCGCGAAGAGGCGGTCTCCAGCAAGCTGCTCGGAGCCTTTGCCGCAGTCGAGGCTCAGGCCCCGAAGGAGACAGGCGCGGAAGAGAGCGGAGCCGCCAGCATGCGCTTCGAAAGTCAGCCGCCGCTTCATGTCCGCGTCGGTGACAGAATTGTTGGGACGACGCCGGTCGTCGTGCGCCTACCGGCGCCCGGGCCCGTCGACGTCGAGCTTTTTGACACAGGGCTCGGCCTGACGCGGCTCGAGCACGTCGAGTTGAAAGCTGGCGACAACGGAGTGCGGTCCGTGACGTTTCAAAAAGGCGCCATCGACTTCCAGCTGCAGCCCGGCATTGTTGTCTACGTCGACGGAAAGAAAGTCGGCACGGCGCCTCTTGCCAAGCCAGTGCCGCTCTACGAGGGGAAGCATCCGGTGCGGTTGGTTCTCGGGGACGACGAGGAGCGGCGACTGGTTACGGTGACGGGCGGGGAGACAGAAACCCTGGAATTCACCTTCGAACGTTGAGAGCGCCCCAGCGCCTCCCTTTCGAGACACTCGCGCCCCAATTGTGTGTGCCTGAAGAAGGTGGCACCTTCATCGCCAAGGAAGGAAGCGCGAATGCCCGCACCCAATTGGCGCACTGAGGGAGTCCACATCGTCCGGGCCGGAACACTGGACCCCAACACCGCTCAAACCCCCGGAATGAGTCGTGAGGCTGCCATTACCCGAGCCCGGGTCGGCGCGGAGAAGCTTTGGGCCGGCACCGTCACCATTCAGCCCAGTGCGAAGACGGGAGCTCACCACCATGGCGCCGTCGAGTCGGTCATCTACGTCATCAAGGGGAAAGCCCGGATGCGCTGGGGCGATCGGCTTGAATTCTTGGCCGAAGCCGGCCCAGGCGACTTCATCTACGTGCCGCCTTACGTGCCGCACCAGGAAATCAACGCGGCCGAAGAAGTTCTGGAGTGCGTGCTGATGCGGAGCGGCCAGGAGCCAGTTGTGGTGAACCTCGACATCACACCTGTGGAAAAGCCCGAGTCCATCGCCTGGGTGGACGACATCCACCGCGCGCCCTAGCGGTGCCGAGGGCGACCGCCCTTGGCCAAGGGCGACTTCAAGCACCTTGGCTACTTGAGCGCGTACGGCCGATGCTTGCGCTGAACGCGTTTTATCGGTACATCCCGAGTCTCGCGCGATTAGCTCAGATGGATAGAGCGTCGGCCTCCGGAGCCGAAGGCCACTGGTTCGAGTCCAGTATCGCGCGCTCCCGCAACTGCCCACGGTGCCTCGGGAAATGTCTCGGACCCGACCGGTCCACCTCCCTCTCCATCGCCTTCTTGGACCAAGGTTGGACCAAGCGGAGACGTTTTCTGGTCCGCAGTCGATGAGATTTGCTTCTTTTGAGTTTGCCCATCGGACTTGACCGGCAAAAACCTGAGCCGGTCCACCTCGCTCCGTAGGTAGCCCGGGGCAAGGTGTCCATACGTCCCGATGGTCGTCCGCAGGTCGCCATGCCGCATGAGCTTTTGGACGGCCACCGCATCCGCGCCTGCCATGAGCAGAAGGCTTGCGGTGGTGTGGCGCAGGTCATGGAAGCGCAGCTGACGCACCCGCGGGACGGGCCAGAGCTTGCGCCCATCTACAGGGCAACGGCGTAACACGGCGTCGGCAGCTAGCTCTTGGTGAGAGCACTCGTGTCGGCGGCAGCGGTGTTCGTACCCGGTGACGATGCCAGCTCGGCCCATGGCTCGCCGGAGAACGACCTCGAGCGCTGCGTCCGCTCGCATCATCCCGCCCGGGCCAGGACATCGCTTCTGGTAGCCGCAGCTCTTGCCACAGACGTGTGGGAAGACGAGCGCGCTCGGACTTCGACGAATGGCCTCCGAAAGCCACGGCAGCGCCTCGGACGCGACCGGAATCGTGTCGGCAAGGGCGTAAATTCCGGACGTCGTCGTGGCCACCGGACCGAAGGAATGTCAAAGGGTTGTACGCGGCGGTACGTTCCGGACGAGTCGCGCTACCGACTCCGGAGACGAAGTTCGGGGGTTCGCATTCGTTTCATCCGTGACCGAATCTCGAGGGAAGAGCCCGAGGGGCGGCCATCGAGATGGTCCGCACGAGGTCGAAGTGCTCGGCTATCAAGCTGCGGGTGGGTACCGCGAGCTCAATGCCGCACGGCCGACCCCAGATCCAGCTGGTTTGCTTTGGTCCAACCCCTGTCGTTTTTCCCTTCTTGTTCCAGCCGTGAAAAGACGATCGGTCACCGGCATTCCATGCATCGCGGAGCCCCGGAGCGCCCAGATCCCAGTCAGGACGGATCTCGCTTGTGACGACGCGGAGGTCCCCCCAGAGATCGGCGATTGAGGGGCGCCCCCAGAACCAATAGCCGTTGTAGATGCGGTAGATGACGAGGCCTGGCTTAAGCACAAGCGTATACGGAATCATCGGATCGTTTTCGGGATCGGTGTACTCCTGAATATCGAGGTCCTTCTGCACCGTTCGCTCAGGATTGGACAGAAACGTCCACTGAGCACCGACGGACGCCCGGAACTCCTGTAGTGTGTGATGGTCGTCGGTGGAGATGGTAGCGATCTGAGTGTAGCCGACGGAGACTTTAGGATAGAACGAGGCCAGTTCCAGATGTTGCTGGTGCTCCTTCGGACAGTAATTGCCGCGGGCGAGCGTCAGGATCAGCGGATCATCACCCTGCAGTTCGCTGAGCTTCCGCAGTGTACGCGTGTGATCAGGCAGCTGATAGTCGGGAAACGCGTTCCCCGGAACGATGTCAGAACGCATTTTTGGACTCCTAGGCTGGTTGGGTCTCCGCCGGACTCAAGACCTTATTTCTTACAAGCAAGACCCAAAAGATCATTAAATGCGAAACAATTACCAAAGGACCTAGAAATACATATATATACCAAATACTACCTAGGTTGAAGCTCGGAAGACTCACCTGCAAGGCGCTGCGTACTGCGTTTAGCAGGTCCACAAATCCCCATGTGTTGGCCACCCACACCAGAGGAACGGCAACGCGCCAATTGCTCCTCAGAGCAAAGATGGAAGCGAGGGCCAGCGCCGCCTCCAAGAGATCACCGTATGCAGCACTGGAAAGGAACTCTCTTGGCAGCTTCGGATCGATCATACCCGGAACCAATAGAGTCATCCCTACATAGCGAGAGGTATGCACAAATAGCAGCGGAATTAGAGCTGTGCTACGAGAGAGTTTGGCTAAGTACGGCCGCACGTACCACACCGCGACGAGGCCAAAGACGGACACACTTATAAGAATCTGCATCCAGAATATTGTGACGCTATCCATTGACTACCTCCATTCGAGTCTGCGGCCATACTGAATCCAGATTGCATCAAAGGTCCTCAGCAGACCGTCGATTACAGGCGGCACCTAAAAAGCGAGACGCACGCTCTTGCCGGCTGGCGCCTCAGAATCTCTCGGTGCAGGGGCGGAGGTCGAGTTCGAAGGCCCAGCATGTGGGGGCCTGAACGTGGAGCTGCCAGTAGGTCTCAGCAATTGCGTCCGGAGACAGGAGTGTCTCGATCCCTCGCTCAGGTGCCAGGGCCCGGAGATTCGGTGTGTCGATCTGGCCGTCGATGATCACATGCGCGACGTGGATCCCACGCGGGCCAAGTTCCCGCGCCATGGATTGTGCGAGCGCGCGAAGCCCGAACTTTCCGACCGCGAGACACGCGAAATTGGCCGAGCCACGCAGTGAGGCCGTGGCGCCGGTTAGGAGGATCGTACCGCTCCCCCGCTCCAGCATGTCGGGCAAGACGTGTTTTGCGGCCAAGAAGGCACCCGTGCAGTTGACACGCAGGCACCGCTCGAATTCTTCCGTTGAGGTGTCGGCGATGCTGCCCCTCTGGAACGCGCCGGCGTTGTAGACGAACACTTCGGGTGCGCCCAGCTCCGCTTTCGCGCGCTCCAAGGCGGAAGCAATCGAGGCCTCGTCGCCGGCGTCAGCGAGGATCGAGTGGGCGCGACGGCCGAGGGACCTGATCTCGAGCTCTACGGGCGCCAGGTTCGCTTCGCTTCGTGCCATCAGAGCCACGTCGAGTCCCCCGCGCGCAAAGCGACGCGCGAGTGCGGCGCCAAGGCCCGGACCGACTCCAAGCACTGCGGCCGTCGACACCACTCTCTCCCTTCATCGCGAGATTCCATGAATGTGCTGGCTCGCGCTCCTTCCAGCCAAAGGCGCGCGTGCATGAGGAGATCTCCTGCCGCGAGCATCAGGAACGACAGGGGAATCACGGGCGGCTTGATCCCGAGAGGAAGCACGGCGGCGGGCACGTTGGGCTGGAGATGAACGTAGGTCGCAACGCACATCATCACGATCAGCGACAGGCAGGCGCCCGCGGAGAGCGCGTGGCGCGCATCGGCCAGCTGTCTGCGTGCGATGAAGGAGCCGAGCAAGGCCACGCCCGTTCCGATCTCTCCTGCGATGCCCATGACGAAAGACGGGGGAGGAAGACCGCTGTTCGCGACCTGCAACTCAAACCAGGAGTGGAACGGGTCGAAGAGTTTCAGGGAGCCGAAGAGGAAGATGGCTGCCCCAAGAAAGAGCCCCAACCGGTCTGAGACCTTTTCCACGTCGACGCGCATGACGGTCTCCTCTCCTTGGGCGAAAGCACACGACGCTTTGCGCTCGCAAACGATCGCCCTCGCATCTGGTGTTGCTTTCTGTACTGTGTCGCATAAAATAGGGCAAGTCATTTTATGCGCACCAGTACAAAACCATCACCGCGACGCGGCAGACCTCCGTCCTATGACCGAGACGTTGCGCTTCGCGCGATTCGCGATGTCTTTTGGGATCGAGGGTTCTCGGCCACCTCCCTCGACGACATCGCCGCTTCCGCGGGCATGAACCGGCCAAGTCTCTATGGTGCCTTTGGAGACAAGCGCGAGATGTACCTCGCGGCGCTTCGACTGTTCTCCGTCGAATCGGGGCGCGAGATGCAGAAGGCGCTCGAAGCGCCCACGCTTCGTGAGGCGCTCGAAGCTTTCTATGTGGCAGCGATCCGGGAGTATGTATCGGGCAAAGCGGGCCCCCGCGGGTGCCTCGTCGTCTGCACGGCGGTTGTCGAGGCTACCGGCGACGCGACAATCCGGTCCGCGCTCGCGGAGATGCTGGCCGAGATCGATTCCGTCGTGGCCGTTCGAATCGCAAGGGCCCAGGCCGAAGGGGATCGTTGCGCAGGCGGCGATCCGAAAGTCTTAGCCCGGTTGGCGACCGGCGTGGTGCACAGCCTGGCCATCCGTGCGCGGGCCGGCGCTCGCCGAAGCGAACTCTTGACAATTGCGCGCGCCACCGTCGAGTTCATAGTCGGTCCGGCGTCAGGCGTCGCACCAGTCCGCCGCGCAAGCTTGGCGAGGTAGTCGCCGAGGAAGCCCATACCTCATGACCCTAATCCGCGAAGAGTGTCGAGGATCGCCGCGGGCTCGAGGCGCTTCATGTAGTCGGGGCCCAAGTAAAGCGCTGCGGGAAGTCCGTGAGCGTCAAACGTGGGGATGAAGGAAAGATTCGACGTCTGCCGGAGCAATTCGCACGGCATTCGAGACCCGGCTGTGCCGTAGCTTTCCCGCGGCACACAGCCGGTAGACGGTGACCGGATTCACTCGCAACCTCACGGCGGCTTCCCGGACCGTCAGGAGCGGTGCTGGCGCGGCCCTTAAGCCCATTAGACGGGCTGGGGGCGCGCCTTGGACCAAGGTTGGACCAAACGCCTCGGTAAATGGCGTGAAAGGGCGTAAATTCCGGACGCCGGAGGGGCCACTGGACCGAAGGGATGTCAACGGGTTGTACGCGGCGGTACGTTCCGGACGAGTTGCGCTACCGACTCCGGAGACGACGTTCGGGGGTTACTATCCGTTGTAGTTTGGGCATGCCTGAACGCGCGATCGTTAGAAGACGCCGGAGGATATCGACGTCACGCTTCCAAAGCGCGAGGAGCTCGCCTTTTCGCACGCCTGTTTAGACGGCGGCGCGAAGAGAGGGTGCCACCGAGGGAGAGAGCCGCGAGAGGGGCGTCTCGGCGCGGCTCACGGCGAAGCGCCCGCCCCTACTTGGCGTGCCCTTACTGGACACTCAGTCTGTCGCCCAATGCTGGGCCGCAATTGTGCTTACGAGCGCCCGCTTCGGCATTCGAGCGGTCGAGCCACTCCTTTCGGTACGCGGAACTACGGCTGCATCAGGAACCCGTGTTGAACGCCGTTCACGTCCCAATAGAGTCCTGTAATCGCGCCCAGATTGTTGTTCGCAATGCCCGCGGTGCTGGCGGCATCCGGCACGTCGAAGGTGGTGATACTGCCGTCGGCAGAGCGCAGGAAGCCGTGGAAAACACCACTCGCGTCAAAGTACTCTCCCACGATTGCCCCCCACAGGTTGTTGGTCGAAGGGAGAGTGCTGCTCGCGCCCTTAACGTCGAAGGTCGTAATTTCCCCACCGGACCTGCGGAGAAAGCCGTGATATGCGCCCGCTGAGTCAGTATAGGTGCCGATTATTTCCCCCCCCAGGTTGATGCTGTACGCGCCGGTGCTAGCAGCCCCCGTCACGTCGAACGTCGTGATTTCGCCCCCGGGAGCGCGCACGAAGCCATGACTGACGTAGTCCGCATCCCCGAAGGTTCCGGTTACTACCCCAAAGGCGTTAATTGCAGCGAAGATGGGCGTATAGAGGTTCCCGGCGAAGAAAGGCGTCGCGGTGCCCTGGAAGGGCTCGGTGCCCGCTCCCTTGATGTCGAATGTCGTGATGTTCCCGTCGGGAGCGCGGATGAAGCCGTGGAACACATTATTGTTGTCTTGGGTAAACCCGTAGGTTTCGCCCCAGAGATTGATGTTCCAAGGAAAGGTCCCCGGGTAAGCGCCTGGCACCTCGTCGGGCGGGACTGTGCCCGCTCCCTTAACGTCGAACGTCGTCAACGTGCCGTCGGGAGCGCGCACGAAACCGTGACAAGTGGTCGTAATGTCGCAGAAGTCACCCGAGACCGCGCCCTCTTGGTTGAGGCCAGCAACCAGAGTGTAGTTGTAGTCACCGGGGACCTCGAAGGTCGTGAACGTGCCGTCGGGAGCGCGCAGGAAGCTGCGAAGCGCTCCGTTCGTCGCGCCGTACCACCCGGCAATTTCACCACGGTCATTGATGCCTTCGGGATTTGTGTACACGCTGTCCGGCGGGTCGAAGGTCGTGAATTGCTTGTTCCCTCCCCCGGCATAGGCTGGACCCGTAAAACCCAGAGCGGCGAACAGCATCATCTCGCTTAACCCCATCAAACTCTTCTTCATGATGGCTCCCCTTGGCCTGCTTCGTCGGTCGTGCTGCAGAAACCCTGAAAAATAGAAGTGCTGCGGGGCGAAGTCGATTTAGGGCAACGTCAGGTGACGACCTCCGCCGCAAGGCGGACGCCCCATCAATCCGCTTGTTTGGGCTGCACGCGCCATAAGCCGGTAACCGAGCAACGATGGTGCCAACGCATCTGCCTCGTAACTTCGGGCTCTTCGGGACCTCAGCGAGAAACTTCTGCGCACGGTGTGCAACGTCGCGCTGCGCACCGTGAGTAATACGCCGGTGCGCACGGTGCGCAGCGAGGAGTGCTAAGTTTTCGCCTTGAGAGGCCGAGGCACGCCGAGCTCGTTCAGGCGAGTCACCAGCGTTCGGCGGGAAATCCCCAAGCGCCGGGCAGCCCGAGTTTGGTTTCCGCCGCACTCCGCGAGAGCGGCGAGAAGCCGCTGCTCTGCTTCACTGCCCACGGCGACGAGGGTCTCGGCACCAGCTGCGCTAGGCACCTCAGCTTTTGGATAGACTGTGTTTCGCAATCGCTCGACGGGTAGTTGCTCGGGTCGAATGACTCCATCTTGGGAGAGAAGCACCGCCCGCTCCATAACGTTGCGCAGCTCTCGGACGTTTCCAGGCCAAGGGTAGCGCTTTAGGGCCTCCAGAGCTCCGGGCGGGAGTACCGGCGGGGAAGTCCGTTGCGCAGAACGTGCGGCTTCCTCGAGGAAGGCCCGCGCCAGGCCTTCAATTTCTCCGGTGCGCTTTCGTAGGGGTGGAACTTCTAAGGAAATTCCGGCGAGCCGAAAGTACAGGTCTCGCCGGAAGACTCCTCGCTCCGCTTCTACTTCGAGGTCACGGTTGGTGCACGCCACGACGCGCAAGTCCACGTGTCGTGGACGCACGCTCCCAATTCGACGCACCTCGCGCTCTTCGAGCACGCGCAACAATTTGGCCTGCGTGGTGAGTGGCAAGTCACCCACCTCGTCGAGAACGAATGTGCCCCCGTCCGCGGTCTCGATGAGGCCCGCTTTGGCCTGCTCCGCCCCTGTGAAGGCGCCCTTCTCATAACCAAACAGTTCTGCCTCGAGCAGCGAATCCGGAAGCTCCGCACAGTTGAGAGCAACAAACGCGCCTGAAGCCCTCGGGGACTTGTCGTGCAGCTCCTTGGCGAGCAGGCCCTTGCCCACGCCTGTCTCTCCGGTGATGAGGACGCTGATTGAGCTTCCGGCGATGCGCTCAACAATGCGTCGAAGACCCTCTATCGTCCCGTCGAACACTGCGACCGAAGCGGTCTCTTGGTGGGAGTCGACGCCCCGCACCGCCGCATTGGCACGCTCGAGTAACGTTGCCGATGTACGGCCGTCGCGCGGGCTGCAAGCAAGACCCACCGAGGCGGATGGGGAGAGCTGCCGGAGTGTCGCCAGCAGCGCCGCTGTGCGCCGCTCTGCCACTCGGGAGCTGCAGTCCACCAGCAGCAGTTCGTGCTCGTCAGGTCCATAAGAGGCTACGACATCCCCGGGCCGCGCAGCAGCTACTAGGCACTGCTGCACTCGAGCCGGGGCCGCACCGCCGTCGTGAACACGTAGCAGGGCAAACTTCACTCCTCCTCGTTCCGCGCGAGCACACTCGTCGTCGACGCGAGGCTCGAAATACTCGTGGGCGTAGATGCGGAAGGGACGCGTCGGAGCCGACACGGGTTTGATGACGAGCAACGTGCGCCCGAGCTCAACCGTGTCGCCAGGGATCAGCTCGACGGTCTCGCCGGATTTCAGGAAGCGTCCACGAACCCGGGTGCCATTGGCACTTCCCAAGTCCTCGACCTGCAGAGTCCCGCCAACATGGAACTTAATATGCTGCCGCGAGATGGCCTCGTCGCCCAGCTGAATTTCCACGCCATCCGAGCGGCCGACGGTGACGCTTCCCCGCTCTGGGAGGGGGAACGTGAGATGCTCGTCGTCCCAGAGCGCCAACACGCAGAGGGCATACGGGGGCTCCTCCGCCGCACGAGCCAACCGCAAGGTCTCCGGGTCCAGTTCCATGACCCTCCTAAGAAGCCTCGAACGCTACAGCATTCCTCTAGGATGCCGGACCTCGCTCTCGCTCGGTGGTTCGGGGTGCCTGGCACCCCCCCTAACCTACCCTTCGCCCTCGTCCTTTAGACCGTCGTACCTGAGGAGCCGCGGAACCGAGCCCTTTCAGGTACTCTGTAAGAGTCATGAGTGGGGAGCGGGACGGCCAAACCGACGGAGCTCAGAACGCTCATGCGTCGAGCATTATAGCGAAACCTGGTACCGCGCCCCGCCGAACGCCCGACCAGCCGACGTTGCTTCTCCCGACGCTGGACGGCTCGGGGCCGGGCTCGAGAGCAGAGTCCGACTCGTTGACGTCTTCGCAGGAGAGGGACGTCCCCCGCCTGTCGGCGGGTGAGTCGCTCGCAGGCCGCTTCACCATCCTCCGTTTGATCGCCCAGGGCGGCATGGGGGCCGTGTACGAGGCGAGCGACGCCATGCTCCGCTCGGTGGTGGCGCTCAAAGTCATTCGAGGCCGCATCGCCATCGACGCCACGGCGATGGAACGCTTCCGGCGTGAGGTGCTGCTAGCACGGCGCGTGAGCCATCCAAACGTCTGCCGTGTGTATGAACTCTACGAAGCGACGACGGGCACGGGGGTGCCCATTCACTTTCTCACAATGGAATTCCTAGAGGGGGAGACGCTGAGAGAGCGCATCGCCCGACAGGGGCGGATGACGACAGCCGAGGCACTGCCTCTGGTGCGGCAGTTATGCGAAGGACTGGCGGCCGCTCACGCCGAGGGCGTCATCCACCGGGACTTCAAGAGCAGTAACGTGATGTTGGCGTCCCGAGGCAAGGGTCCCGACGACTCGACTGCGCCGTCCACCCGTGCCGCCATTACGGACTTTGGCATCGCCCTCGCGGCCCAACTCGGCAAGGGCGAGAGCAGTGACGGGCCGCTAACAGGTGGTGCGGCCATCCTCGGGACACCAGAATACATGGCCCCGGAGCAAGTCACCGGCGGCACGGTGACGCAGGCCACGGACATTTACGCGTTCGGTGTCGTCCTTTACGAGATGCTGACGGGAAGACTTCCCTTCACTGGGGATACGCCCCTCGTCGCTGCCGCCAAGCGTCTCAGCGAGGCCCCGCCGCGCCCCGAGGTCACGACGCCGGGTCTCGACGCCAGGTGGAGTGCTACCGTCTTGCGCTGTCTCGCCCGTGAGCCGGAGCGACGTTTCAAGAGTGCGTTGGACATTCTCCCCGCGCTCGTACAGCCGGCGCGACGCTGGCCGCGCTGGACTGTCATCAGCGCAGTCACGCTCGCGCTGGGACTCGCAGCGTTTGCCGCTATGAGGGTATTCCCAAAACTTCGCAGAGCGGAGCCACCGCGCACCGCGGTGCCCGTCGCCCCCCGACCTGTGCTGGCCATCCTCGGATTTCGCGACGAGTTGGCCTCCCCGAAGCTGGCATGGCTTACGACGGCCATTTCAGAGACCCTCGGCCACGAGCTCGCGGCGGCGGAGACGTCCCTCCGTGTCATTCCCGGGGACAGAGTCGCCAGCGTGCGGGGTTCGCTTGGGGTGTCCGAGGAATCTGTGACCGAGGACAAGGCTCGGGAGCGCATGCAGGGCCTTCTTGCGGCCAATGTCCTTGTCTACGGCACACTGAAGCCCATAGCGCACGGCTCGGCGGCCGTGGGTCTCATCGTCGAAATGGTAGACGCTCGCTGGGGGCGGGTGCTTGCCTCTTTTGAGGAGCACTTGGGCGAGGGTGCTGATGGACTCGCGGAGAAGCTTTCGACAGTCGCGGAGCGCCTCAGACGGACGCTGGGTGTTTCGCTTTCCGATGAACAGGCGGCCGCGCTTTCGGCTTCGCGTGAGCTAAATGTAGAGGCCATTCGCTCCTACACTCAGGGTGTCCTGAGCCTGCGGAAATTCGAGTACACCAGTGCGAAAAGCGACTTCGACGCTGCCCTCGCAACGGATGGCAGCTTCTTGGCGGCGCAACGCCGTGTCGTCGAGTTGTGGGAGCACGAGGGCAACCGCAAGAAAGCCCGAGAGGTAGCCGAGCGGATTCATTCGCGACCGAACGCTCTCACACCGAGACAACTGGCTGAGCTAGATGCCCAGCTCCTGAGTCTGGGTTCCGAACCGCGCAAGGGAACCGACGCGCGGAGGGCCCTCTTCGACGCCACCCCAGATGACGTCGAGCTGGGACTCAGTCTCATTGAGTTCGACCGATTTCGCGCGCCGAAGGTCGCGCGCGCTTTCGTGAATCGAATGCGGCACCTTCCGGCACCGGCTTCGGGTGACATCCGTATAGAGCTCGCAGAGGCGCACATTGCTGGGCTCCTTGGCGATCGTCAGCGCTCAGAGGAGCTTCTCACGCGAGCGAATATCCGAGCGCAGGCGCTCGGCGCCCGAACAGAAATGGCCCTCGCGCTCTACGTGAAGGCATTTACGCTCGACGGCGTTGAGGTTCACCCCGCTGACGCGATCGAGCCGCTTCGGAGGGCAGAGGCCTTGTTGTCCACGGTGGGCGATCTCGACGAGTTCGCTCGGGCGAAGGCTTTTGAAGCGCAGACGGCGATAGATCTACCACCAGTGACCGCAGCTCTGAAGACCCTCGAATACAACGCTGCGCTCTACAGGAAACTCGGGGAACATAGCCACCTGAGCATCACTCTCGAAATGGAAGCTGGGCAGCTGGTCCAGTCCGGTGACTTTGACCTCGCCGCATCGAAGCTGCGAGAGGTCTCGGCCGAATTGGAAACCCTCGGCGAGGTGGGCGGGCCAGGGCTACAAGGCATCAAGGGCTCTCTGGCCCTGAATCTGGCGGACATGGAAGGTGTTCGGGACGCTGTACGCCTGCTGCGCACGGTGCCGAATGGTGAGTCAGATGCGGACTACGCGGCTTCTCTACTTCCTCTCGAGGGCAATGCGCTCGAAGAGCAAGACCGCCTTCGAGAAGCACGCGCGGTTTGGGAGAGGCAACTGACGTCCTGGGAGACGATCGGTCAAGGTGCCTTTGTCGATCGACTCCGAAGCCATCTCTGCTTTTCTTCTTGCCTCGAAGGACATCCTCTCGAGGGTTTAAGTTGCCTTGCCCGCTTGCCTTTAGACACATTGAGTGGCTCGGTGGGGCCGGTCTACATCAAGATCTACTTCACGGTTTGCCGTTATCTGGCCGGCGACCTTAGAGGAGCAGAAGAAGCAGCGGCCCAAGCACAAGCTGCGTCGCAAACGTGGGGTTTGTACAATGAGCGCATTATCAGCAACGCCTACCTGATGCGCGCGAAAGCAGCGCGAGGTGAAAGCCGACGGGCCATTGCGACACTCCGCGCCGACCTCGCAGAAGCCGAGCGGAGGAAGGCAAAAATGGTGGCCTTTGAGGTTGCGCTTGCCCTTGGTGAGGTAGAGGTCGGAGCAGGACGCCCTGAGGGGCATAGTCGACTGCTAAGGCTGGAGCAAGAAGCCAAGTCCAAGGAGTTCTTCCACATCGCACGTTTGGCGCGCGAAGCATTCGATGGGAAGCCCGCGGCGGCCGCCCAGAAGCATGTTGAGCGAAGCATCCGCTGACAGGCGTCGCGCGTCGTGCCCCTTCTCAACTTCGAGAAACAAGCAAAGCGTCGACACCCTCCGAGGCAATTCGCAAGGCATTCGAGACTCGCACGTGCCGCAGTTTACCTGTATCCGTTCGGCGAGGGCCGTTCAGGATAGCGGCGGCTGCTTCTTGACAGCGGGCTCGGGCTCCAAAGTGCCGAGTGCCGCCTGACGGAAGACGTTGGCCTCGAGTTGGGCCTGCACCTCGGGGCGTTCAAGTGTCGTCGACCAAGACGCCG
>JBKQSS010000069.1:0-2810 GCA_052143535.1 Myxococcaceae bacterium
TCGAACGCCACCAGCGAGGAGGTGGGGTTACCGGGTAAGCCGAAGACCAGCGTCCGTCCGCGGCGGGCGAAGGCCAGCGGTTTCCCCGGCCTGATGGCCACGCCCCAGAAGTCGCTGATGACTTCGAGCCGCTCGAAGGCGCGGCGCACGAAGTCCTTTTCGCCCACCGACATGCCTGCGCTGGTGAGCACCACGTCCGCTTCCAGGGCTGGGGCCAACAGGCGCTCCACGTCCTCGAGGGTGTCGCGGGCGATGCCGACGAGGTGCGGGACGCCTCCAGCGCGCCGGACGGCCGCCGCCAGAGAGGGGGAGTTGGTGTCGACGATGAGCCCCGGCCGGTGGGCATCGGGCCGGCACAGCTCGTCTCCGGTGGCGAGGATGGCCACCGAGGGGCGCCGGGGAACCGAGACGCCGGTGAAAGCCTGGCCCCACAAGAGGGCCGCTTCGGGGATGCCCAGGGCGGTGCCTCGGGCCAGCAGCACCTCGCCGGCGTGGGCGTCCTCACCGGCCAGGCGCACGTTGCTGCCCGCCTTGACCGCCTCTTCGACTTCCACCTCGCCGAGCCCCGCTCCCTTTAGTGCACGGGTGCGTTCCTGCATCACCACTGCGGTGGCGCCCTTGGGAATGGGGGCGCCGGTCATGATGCGGGCGGCGTCCCCGGGGCCGAGTGCGTGTGTGGGTGCCTGTCCGGCGTAAATGGCTTCCACCACGCGGAGCCGCGCGCCGGGCCGCTCCGTGTCCACCGCCCGGACAGCGTAGCCGTCCATGGCCGAGTTGTCCCAAGGTGGCTGGGTATGCCGGGCCACCACGTCCTCGGCGAGCGCGCGCCCGAGGGCGTCCTCCACCGGCACCCATTCGGTGCCGAGGGGCCGACATCCCGCGAGAACGCGAGTCTGTGCCTCCTTCACGCTGAGTAGGGCGGTGTCCATGGCCAAGACGCCAGTGTGCCACAAATTTTTAGGAATTTAAGGGACTTAGATTGACAAGGGCAGGGGCGGGACGTTAGGAGGCCAGCCGTGACGTCGAAGGCTAGGACTGGGGCGCGGGCGAAAAAACGTCCCGTGAAGACCCCGCCCAAGAAACCCTCCAGCAAAGTTGGACTCCTGAAAAGCGCCTCGCGGAAGGTGGCGACGGCGGTCGCCCGTCTGCGCGCTGCGGCCAAGGCCAAAGCAGCCCCGGTGCGCGGCGCGGCGGCGGCTCCACCGGTGCGGCTGCCGGAGCGCCAGCGGCCGCGTGCCACCAAGCTGCCGCCCGTCGGCGAGGCGCTCACCCGGCGGGAGATGGAGCAGATTCTCACCGCTGCGGCCGGCCGGGGCGTCACTGGCGAGGGAAGCCTCAAGGGTCGCTTGGTCGTGAAGGACGGCTTGCCGTGCCTCCATGTGGTGGGCCGCGACAAGCGGGAACTGGTCTTCTTGCTGCAAGGCCCGGACCAGGAGGTCCTCCCGGCCTACGTCGAGCACAAAGTGAGCGTCACCGGTCTCATCAAAAAGACCCACAACTATGGTGGGACGGTGGACGTGCGGAAGTATTCGGCGAAGAAGCCCGAGGCCGAAGGGGCGGAGCCGGCGCCGGCACCGCTGAAGCTGAGCTACCTCTCCCCCGGAGAGCTGGAACAGGTCTCCAACCCGGGCATGGGGGCGGGCATGCGCGGCTTTGCCACCTTGCGCGGCTCCCTGGAGATGACAGGCGATGCCTACGTGCTGGTGGTCTCCAATGGTGGGACGCGCCAGCAGGTGTCCTTTCTCCTCGAGGGCAAGCTTGGCAAGTCCCTGCGGAAGTCCATCGGCCACCAAGTGCAGGTCTCCGGGGTGATGGACAAGACGTCCGGCTGGGGAGGGCGAGTGGCGGTGGAGGTGGTGGAGCTCCGGCCACACGAGCTGCGCAGCGTCAGCCGCGACAACCTCGATGTCCTCGAGGTGGACGGCAACCACGTCAGCAGCCCCTTGGAAGTCCGTATGAATAGTGGCCTCAGCGTCACGCTGCCCGAACGCAGCGGACACATGTGGGCCATCGAGCCCACCACGGCCAAGCGGGTTGGGCTACGCGAGGCGAATTTCCATCCCGCCCAGACTGGACCGGGCGTTCGGGAATTCTTCTTCACGCCGCGCAACCCAGGAGTCTTTGACGTCGACTTCTTCCTGGCCAAGGCCTTCGCTCCGGCGCAAGTCCACAAGACGGTGCGCCTCACCGTCTCGGTGAAGGCCTGAGCCCCGGGTCCGCGGGTATGCCCTTCGAGCCCTCGGTGCTGCTGAAGGCGCTCCGCGCTGCCGGCCACCCGCTCGGGTTTCAGGAGCTCGTGCGGCGCTCGGGGCTTCCCAGCGCCAAACGTGCCGCGGCCGAGCGGGCCCTGGCCGAACTGGTGCGTGCCGGAACGGTGCGCCGCGACGGCAAGCGCTTCGCCGTGGCCAAGCCGCCACCGGCGCAGGCCGAGACGCAGCGACGACGGCCGCAGCGCGGGCAGCAGGCCAGCGGGGGTGGCTCGGTGCGCGAAGGACGCCTCCAGGTGAATGAGCGCGGGTTTGGCTTCGTGGACGTCGGTGAGGAGGAGGACCTCTTCGTCCCGCCTCCGGAGGCGGCCCGGGCCCTCGACGGCGACCGCGTCCGGGTTCGGGTGCACACGCGGGGCGCCCGCACCGAGGCCGAGGTGCTCGAGGTGGTTGAACGGCAACGCTCGGAGTTGGTGGGCACCTACCAAGTGCAGGGGGGCGGAGCGGTGGTTCGTCCCCACGAGGGCACCATCCCCGGGCTGGTGCGGGTGCCTCCCACACAGCTGGCGCAGGACGGAGACGTGGTGCGCGTGCGGCTCGCTC
>JBKQSS010000070.1:0-48704 GCA_052143535.1 Myxococcaceae bacterium
AAATACCCGCGGGCAACAAATTTCCCGCCCTCGGTGAGGTCCACCACGCTCCCGGGCGGAATGCGCGGCAGCTGCTCGAGGCCCTTGCGGAACACCCAAGGGTGCCCGGCGCGAAGGTGGCGAGCCAGGCCGGGGCGCAAGGCGAGGCGAACGACGTTCACCGCTTTGCCCGTTGTCGAAGCAGCGCCCGTGCCACTTCCTCGAAGCCGCGGCCCTCGGCACCGCGCGTCACGTAGCGCGGCGGGGTACTGAGGCCCTCCAAGACGTCACGGACGTTGGCCACCCCGATGCTCAGATGAAAGGAAGCAAACAGCGGGGCGTCATTGAAGCTGTCCCCCACATAGAGGAAGGACGAGTCCTTCGCCCGGAGGCGCGTCCCCCATTCCTGGCGAAGAAAGCGCCGCACCATCCGAGCCTTGTCGAAGCTGCCCACCCAGGCGTTGACATGGACGCTGGAACGGACGGCCTGCACGCCCCGCCGCCGGAGAAAGGACTCCAGCGCCTTCGCAGCCGTTACACCGAGCTTCACCTCTTCGTTGTAGTCCACCGCCAAGTCCACCTCGCTGAAGAGGCTGTCCGTCGACAGACGCGCTCCCGGGACGGCGCGGAGGGCCGCACCGACGTCGCGGACCAGCCGCTGTCGGGCTCGGGCGCGCACTAACCTGGGCTGCGCATACACCTTGCGCAGCCGGCCGGTCCGACTTCGGACGAGGTACAGGCCCCCATTCTCGGCGATGGCACCCTCGACGGGCAGCATCCGAAGCCAGGCCTCGGCGTAGCCAGACGGCCGCCCACTCACCAGCACCACCGGCACCCCGGCCTTTTGCAGCTGCTCGAGGACGCGCAGCGTCGAGGCCCGCAGCACCCCGTCGGTGGTGAGCGTGCCGTCGACGTCCGTGAAGACGCCGCGGACGCGGCGGAGACTGGCCGACCGGAGGGGTGCCATGGCGGACGAGGCGGCCATGCCTTTTTAGTCGGCCGACTCGGTCCCAGCGAGGCCGGCCAGCACGCGACGGAATTCCTCGAGGGCGGCCCGGGCCTCCTGTGGCGCAAGCTGCGCGAGCGCCTCGCCGCTTCGGCTTCCGAGGAAGTCGTCGAGCTGTGGGTCTCGGCCGTGCAGTTGACGGGCCAGGACGGCCGCCTCCGCCAGCTCGCGGGCGGCGCGCCGAGGGTCGGCTCCCAGCCACTCGTCGGCTTGCTCGAGCCGTACTGCGGCGGCGGCCCAGGCGGCGTGGTCGTGCTCGAGCAACATCGCCCGCTGACTGACTGCCGAGAGCCCGCGCAGCCAGTTGGCGAATTCGCCGGCAAAGGCCAGAATGAGGTCGCCTGCCCCGGGAATGTCCGTCTTCATCCCGCGTAGCCGCGCGCGCGCCTCGATGAGGAAGCGCTTGTCCTGCGCGCGCAGCGATTGGTAGGCCGGGCTCCGGCCGAAAGCGTCGAGCTCGGTTCCCAACTGCGAGGCATGCCACTGCACGTCCTCGAATTTGGCTCCCCGCAGCGCCTTGCAACGCCCTTCGACGGTCCGCCGCAGGTTGGCCAGCGCCGAGCGGACGGCGAGCGCGGCCTCCAGCTCCTCGGCGTGCCCCGGCACCAACGCCTCACGCGGGAGGTCCGCGTAGCGGCTGGCGACGTCGAAGACGAGGTCGCCCACTTGCGAGCGGAAGCGGCTCCGGAAGGACTGCACCTCGGCCAAGAGGTTCCAGCGGTCGGACACCACCGCCGGAGTCCTCACGCGCTCGCCCAGCTTTGCGACGAGGGCTGCCAGCTCGTCGGACTCTCGACGGAGGGTGCGTTGGACGTCCGCCGTTCGCGCTGCGTCCGCGTCGACAGACACCTCTTCCACGGTGGCGTCGAGCAGCGAGGCAAGGTCCGTCCCGTGGGCCTTGGGCTCGAGCTCGCCACGGACGGCCGTCACCAGTGCGTTGACGCCCTTCACTGTCTCGGCAATGACGGGTGCCAGCTCCTCCCACAAGGCCAAGTCCCAGGAGCCCTCGCTCTCGGGCGCCTCGTAGCGCACCAGGTCCACGTCCGAGAGGCGGTGGAGGGTTTGCGCCGCCGCCCGAAACAGCGTGCGCAGCTTGGCGGCAAAGGCCTGGTCCGGAACCTGAAGCAGGGCGCCTTCGAGCTTTGGGGGAAGCGAGGGGGGCTGGGACAAGGCGTGTGCGCGGGTGCGAGGTTGCGGCAGTCTCGGCTAGCTTGCCAGGGAAGCCTGCCCCGGGTCCAAGAAAGGGGGCGGCTGGACGTCATGGGTTTCTTCTCCGCGCGAGGCGTTCGGCTTCATTTCCAAGACGCCGGAACGGGTGTGCCGGTGCTTCTGCTGCATGCTTTCCCCCTCTCCGGCGCCCTGTTTGACGCGCAGGTGGGAAGCCTCTCCGCCCAGGCGCGCTTCATCGTCCCGGATTTGCGCGGCTTCGGACAAAGCGCGCTGGGAGAAGGGCCGACAACCATGGAGCAGCTGGCCGAGGACGCCCTTCTGTTGCTCGACCACCTCGGCATCGGCCCGGCGGTGGTAGGCGGTGTTTCCTTGGGCGGGTACGTCTCGCTCGCCCTTCTGAGACAGGACCCCGGCCGTGTGCGGGCCCTGGTGCTCGCCGACACCCAGATGGCTGCGGACGACGACGCGGGCCGTGCCGGGCGCGAGACGCTGGCCCAGGAAGTCCTCGCCCATGGCGCAGAAGTCCTCCTCGAGCGTCTGCGCCGCGGCTGTTGAGCACCTCGGCTCCCGAGTCGGTGCGCGCTGGCTTGGCGCAGGCCATTCGGGCGACTCAGCCGGCAGCCGCCGCAGCAGCCCTGCGGGGCATGGCGCTGCGCCCGGACAGCCGCGACATTCTCTCTCGCTTCGCCGGGCCAGTGCTGCTGATAGTCGGCGCCGAGGACGTCCTCACTCCGCCAGCCAAGGCCCGGGAGATGGCCAGCGTCGCGCCGCAGGCCACTCTGGTTGAGATTCCTGGGGCCGGACACCTTGCCAACGTCGAGACGCCCGGCCCCTTCAACCAGGCGCTCGGCCTCTTCCTTCACCGTTTCCCCTCCGCCGCGTGAAAGCGCCGCGCGGGGGAGGCAGTGTCGGTGCGCGGCTTGTCGGAAAAGGCGCGAGCCTGCGGCGGTGCGACAGACGCTAGCCGGTGCGCTGACCCACAGCGCGCCGGCCAGGGCTGCTTGGTACCCGACTCACCACTCCCTGCCCCGCAGCGACCGGCAGTTGGCCTTGCCCGAAGCCACTACTGGCGCAGGAACGAGTGGAGCACGCCGTTGTTGTCCACCGAGTAGCCCACGATGGCGCCCCACAGGTTGTTGAGCAGCGGGACTGTGCCTTGGAATGCATACGGGGTTGTTCCTGCACCCGGCGCATCAAAGGTGATGACCTTGCCGTCACAGAGCCGCAAGAAGCCATGGTAGACGCTGTTGTCGTCGAAGTAGTCCCCGACGACTTCCCCGGCGCCGTTGATGAACGAGGGCTCGGTGCCCTGCTGGGTATTGCCAGGCGTCCCACCGGTGCCGGTGCCTGCGCCCGGAGCGTCAAAGGTGGTGAACTTCCCGTCCGGGGAGCGCACGTAGCCGTGCTCCACGTCGCCGTGGGCCACCACCCAAATCCCGGTGATGGCTCCCTGGTCGTTCACGCCAGAGCCATAGGTGTCGCCCGCACCGGGGACGTCGAAGCTGAGAATGGCACCGTCGGGCGCACGGAGAAAACCGTGACTCCTGTACGTATACCCATCGGAAACCGGCGCGCTCGCGTGGTAGTCGCCGGAAATGGCTCCCGCTGCATTGAGGCCGGAGGCCAGAGTCCCCTGGTCGGCACCGGGGGCGTCGAACACGGTGAGCGTCCCATTCGGGTACCGAACGAAGCCGTGTGGGGTGTTGTTGAGGTCCCAGAAGGTGCCTGTCGTCTCTCCGAATTGGTTGATGCTGAACGGGTTGATGCCATCCACGTCCCCAGGCGCATCAAACGAGACGTACGCGCCGGAGGGAGTGCGGATGAAGCCGTGCTGGTTGAATGACGCGTCGTAGTAGTACCCAGTCGTCGCACCTTCCAAGTTGATGCTTTGCACCAGGGTGTCAATCGACTCTGGCGGGTCGAAGCTGGTGAATGTCCCGTTGGGAGCCCGCAGGTAGCCATGCGCCGTGCCGCCTTCGTCGACCCACTGGCCGGCGATGACGCCAAACAAATTGATTGAGACCGCGGCACTGCCCCCGGCAGCGCCTGGGGGGTCGAACGTGATGGTTTTCGCGTCGCCGGCGACGGCTGGAAAAGAAACAACCAGCGCAAGCAGCAAGCCTGCTGCCCTCAACCGCTTCACTTCCGTCTTCATGGTTTTCCCCTTCACAACTCAAGGTTGTTGGCAGTGGCACGAACGGCGGGTGGGGGGCAGACTCGGTCCGGCTCCAACAACCCACGGGCCGGCTGACCCGCCCCCCCTCCGGGTCAAGCGCAGGCAAGCACGCGGAGTGCCAGCGTGCTGTGCAAGCACGGCCACTCTGGCGGCGGAACTTCACCCAGCGCCTTGGTGTAGCGCCGTTGCGACAGCTGTTGCGCAAGGGCAACACCCCTCGGCACGGGCCTACGGCTTCAGCCGGTGGCGCTTCAGGAGCCGGTGGAGGTGCACCCGGTCCACCCCGCCGTGCGGGTGCGGCAGTGAGAGCGCGGCCGCGGAGGACGGAGGCGGCGGATGAGGGGACGGGGCTCCTGGCAGCCGGCCAAGTCGTCCGGCGCCAGCGGGCGGCCGCCCACCAGGTCCCGCCTCACGCCAGTACCGAGGCGAAAAAGCGACGTAGGTTGAGTCCAAGCACCTTCTCCACGAGGCGCGACGGGTGGCCACGGGCCAGAAGCAGCTCGGTGAGCCGGGGCAAGTCAGTGACGTCCCGCATGCCGCGCGGAAGCGAAACGAAGCCGTCGTAGTCGCTCCCCAGGCATACCGCTTCCTCCCCGGCTACCTTAACGGCGTGCTCCACGTGCCGGGCCACGTCGGCCAGCTCCCGTCCGCCGAGGTACTCGGTGCCGAAGAGAATTCCCACCACCCCGCCGCGGTCAGCGATGGCGGTCAGCGCGGCGTCGGAGAGGTTGCGCCAGTTGGCGGACGCGCCCCGCACCCCGGTGTGCGAGCAGAAAAGGCGCGCCTGCCTCTGGACGAGGAGCGCCTCGAGAAGCCGCGGGGAGGCGTGCGCCACGTCGACGGCCAGTCCGGCCGCCGCCATGGCCTCCACCACCTCGGCCCCAAAGACGGAAAGCCCCTGGGCTCGCATGCCAGGCGTCGACGCGCCGCCGAGGGCGTTGGAGGACAGGTGGGTGAGGCTGAGGAAGCGCACGCCCTGCGCGGCGAGCGCTGCAACGCGCTCGACACGCCCCTCCAGCGCCTGGCCACCCTCGATACCGAGAACGCACGCCAACCTGTCGGCCCGCTCCGCTCCCTCCAGCTCGGCGCGCCTCGTTACCAGCTGTGCGCGCGCGGCCGGGTCGGCGCAGAAGTGTCGGAGTTGGGAGATTTGAAATTGCGCGCGCAGCCAGGGGCTCCGGCGCGCCCCTTTCGGCCAGCGCCTCCAGAGGGCAAACGGCCGAAACCCGCCTACCCATGGGAAGCCCTGGGTGACGACGGTGAAGGCCTGGAGCCGGACGCCGGCTTCGCGAAGGCGGACGAAGTCCACGTGTCCCCCCCGCTGCCGGACCCGGAGGTCGCGGTTCCACAACAGGCTGTCGGCGTGCGCGTCTGCGACGTAGGCCCTTCTGGGCAGGGAGTCGGGGTCCACAGGCTGGTGCGTCGGAGGTTAGACTGAAGGGCTGAATGAAGCCCGAGCCAAGACTCCTCGCACCCCAAGCAGCGACGCCCTACCCGGGCGGCATGCTCGTTTCCCGGGCGGAAATGCGCTTCGACTTCCAAGGCGCCAAGTTCCGGCTTCCCCGCGATGGGGCACTTTTGGCCTGGGTGACCGACCAATTCCTGTACGGCGAAGTGACCGGCATCCAGTGCGGCCACTGGCTGTACGCCGCTCCCACCCTGGAGGCCGCCGCCTTCTTCGCGCGCCAGGCGACGGAGGAGCTGGCGCACGTCCGCGTCTTCCTCCGGCTCCACGCTTTATTGGGGACGCAGCCCGGACCGGCCCACCCGGTGGTGCGCTGGCTGTCCACCGGAAGCATGGGCCGGGACTTCGCCGAGCACGTCGCCACCGAGATGGCGGTCGGTGAGGGCATGGTGCTGGCCGTCTTCCAGGCACTCATCGACACCGTCGAGGAACCCGCCATCGTCCGTCTCCTCGAGGGCGCTGCCCGCCAAGAGGAGCGCCATGTCGCCTTCGGCGAGCAGCAAACCCGGGCGCTGGTGCAGAAGGACGCCTCGCTGGCCCCCGTCCTCCTCGGGATGAATCTCCTTTCCCTGCTCGCACTCCCTCGGCTGGCGCGGCACGTCCAGCGCCGACTCGGAGGGGACCACGAAGTGCTCTCGCAGGCAGAGGCCTTTCTCCGCCATGTGGTGAGTCTCACCGAGCTTCGTCTTCAGCGGATGGGGCTCCTCCAGGGCAGCCTCAGCAGCCTTGGAATCTGGCGCCGGGGTTGGCTTCTGGCTCGGGCACAGCTGCACCGGCAGGCGGCGCGCTTTCGGCGACCGCACCGGCTGACCGACAGCTACCTCGAAGACCCAGAAGTCCAAGGCCGATGAAACCCGGCAGCCATCCACTGGGGCTGCTCGTCAACGGCGAGCGGCGCGAGGCGCCCGAAGGGTTCACCGTCCTCCAGCTGCTCCAAATGCTCGGCATCCGGGGCCGGGTGGCAGTCGAGCGCAACGGCACGGTGCTGCGCCAGGCGGAGCACTCCGAAACCCGTCTTGCCGACGGCGACGTGCTGGAGGTGGTGACCTTCGTAGGCGGCGGGGCGTAAAACGCGGAGGTATGGACGACGCCCTAGTCATCGCCGGCAAGCGCTTCACCTCGCGGCTGCTCATCGGTACCGGGAAATACCCGAGCTTCGAGGTGATGAAGCAGTGCCATCAGGCCTCGGGCGCACAGCTGGTCACCGTCGCTGTTCGGCGCCTGGACCTCAAGGCCGAGGGCGCGGCGTCCTTGTTGAGTTGGATTGACACCACAACCGTCACCCTGCTTCCCAACACCGCCCTCTGTTACACCGCAGACGAAGCAGTGCGGACCTGTCGCCTGGCCCGGGAGCTCGGAATGAGCCACTGGGTCAAGCTCGAGGTGCTGGGCGACGAGAAGACGCTCTTCCCCGACGTCGAGCAGACACTTGCCGCCGCCCGGACGCTGGTCAAAGAGGGCTTCGTCGTCCTGCCCTACACCACCGATGACCTCATCATCGCGCGCAAGCTCGAGGACGCCGGCTGCGCGGCGGTCATGCCGCTGGCCGCCCCCATCGGTTCGGGGCTCGGCATCCGCAACCCCCACAACCTTCGACTGCTTCGCGACGCCGTGAAGGTGCCCGTCATCGTCGACGCGGGCGTTGGGACTGCCTCCGACGTGGCCGTGGCGATGGAGCTGGGCTGCGACGCTGTCCTCCTCAACAGCGCCGTTGCCGGAGCCCGAGACCCGGTGCGGATGGCACGCGCGATGAAACTGGGCGTGGAAGCCGGTCGCGAGGCCTTTCTCGCCGGACGGATTTCCCGGAAGGCCTACGGCTCGGCGTCGAGTCCTCTGGATGGACTGGTGGGCTAAGGGAGCCGTCGCCTGCGCCTGCTTCTCGTCACGGACTGGTCCCGAGGAGAGACACGGCTGCTCTGGGCACTCGAGCGAGCGTGCGCGCTCGGGCCACAGGTAGGCGTGCAGCACCGCCACCCGGACGCCCTGACGCGGCCCTTTCTGGCCGAGGCCCGCTTGCTCGCCTCGCTTTGCGCACGCCACGCCAACCCGCTCTTCATCAACGGACGGCTGGACGTGGCGCTCCTCGTCGGCGCGCACCTGCACCTGCCGGTGGAGGCCCCCACCCCGGCGGACGCCCGGCCCCACCTGCCAGCAGGCCGCTTTGTCAGCGCCAGTGTCCACAACGAGGCCGAGCTGTCCCGCGCCCAAGGGGCGGACCTGGTGCTGCTCAGCCCCGTGTTTCCCCCCGGCTCGAAGCCGGGAGACAGCCGTCCCACGCTTGGAGCCGAAGGCTACGCGCGGCTTCGGGCCCTTGCCCCCTGCCCGGCGCTGGCCCTGGGAGGGATTCGCCTGGAGCGCATGGCCGGGCTCGGCCCGGTGGCCGGCGTCGCCGTCCAAAGCGCGGTACTCGACGCCCCGGACCCGGGCGCGGCCGCCGCCGCCCTGCTGGCCACCCTCAATGGCGCGGGGGCACAGCCCGAACCACCGCCGGCTGGGGGCTGACACTTTCCAGGGCCTCGGTGAAACCTTGCGCAAGGGAGCGAAACACGACAAGGAAGAGGGCTGCCGGGACGCTCAGGCCCCCTGCCCACTTGGACGTGTCCAACGCTCTTGAATGTCATGACGTCAGCAAGCGCTACGGCCAGAGGTGGGCCCTGGCGCGGCTGAGCCTCGTCCTCCCCGCCGGCGCCAGCTTGCTGCTCACCGGGCACAATGGGTCCGGCAAGACGACGCTGCTGCGGTTGCTGGCGACGCTTTTTCGCCCAACCACCGGCCAAGTTTTACTCTTCGGCCAGGATGCCGTCGCCGGCCGAGCGAGTCTCCGGCCTCGCATCGCGCTCCTCGGCCACACCACGTTTCTCTACGAGGACCTCACCGCCCGCGAAAATTGCGTACTGCTGACGCGCCTCCTCGGCCGCCCGGTGGGCGAGGTGGAGGGACTCTTGGAGCGCACCGGCCTTGGCCAGCGTGCCGACCAGCCGGTACGGACGTTCTCTGCGGGGATGAAGAAACGGCTGGCCATCGCCCGGTTGCTACTCAAGCAGCCGGCGCTAGCGCTGCTCGACGAGCCCTTCGGGGAGCTCGACCCGGCCGGCATCGCGGAGATGGAAGAGCACATCCGGGGCCTGACGCGGGCCGGCACCACCGTGGTGCTGGCCACGCACCAGGTGGAGCACGGACAAAGTTTGTGCACCGAGCGCCTCCACCTGGCGGCGGGGCGGGAAGCGGCGGCATGAACGGGGGACGCGCTCCGGGGCTGCTCGGCGCCACCTGGGTGCTGGTGCGCAAGGACCTCCTGCTCGAGTGGCGCACCCGTGCGCGCGCCAACGCGCTCGTCTTCTTTGCCCTGGCCACCCTGCTGTTGTTCTCCTTCGCGCTCGGTCCGGACACCACCATCCTGCGGCGAGCGGCCGGCGGGACGTTGTGGCTGGCCATCCTTCTGGCTTCCGTCCTGGCCCTCGGGGAGAGCTTCCGGGTGGAGCTGGAAAACGCGGCTCTGGACGGGCTACGGCTCGTGCCGGCGGATGCTCGGGCGCTCTTTTTGGCCAAGTCCCTGGCCAATGCGGTACTGCTCATGCTGCTGGGGGCAGTCATTCTCCCGGTGCTGGCGGCATTGGCCGGCGTGACGTTGGTTCAAGGACCACTGGCGATGGCGACCGTCATCGTCCTCGGCTCTTTGGCCATCGCCGGGCCGGGGACGCTGTACGCGGCCATCGCCAGCCAGGCCCGTGCCCGAGACGTCCTGCTGCCCCTGTTGCTCTTTCCACTCCTCATCCCAGCTCTGGTAGCAGCCGCCAAAGCAACCTCGCTGGTCTTCGAAGGCGACCCCATGCTGCAGTTTCCATCCTGGCTTGGGCTTCTAGCCGGGTTCGATCTGGTCTATTGGAGTCTTGGGTTTGTTCTGTTTCCCCGAGTTCTCGAGGATTAGGACGGCGCCACACATGGTCGAAGCATTGTTGACGGTGATTGGAGTGGCGGTGGTCGCCGGGGCCCTCTACGCGCTGGTGCAGGGGCCGCCGGTTCTGCGCGGCGGTCTGGCCGCGGTGGGTCTGCTGTTGCTCGTCTCCGGGGCTTGGTATGGCCTCGTCCGCGCGCCTCCCGACCGCGAGATGGGGGACGTGCAGCGCATCATGTACGTCCACGTTCCCGCCCAGTGGATGGCCCTGATGGCGGTGACGCTCAACTTCTTCTGCTCGGTGCTCTACCTCTTCCGACCGAGCTGGCCGACGGACGCGCTGGCCGAGGCCTCGGCCGAGGTGGGCCTGTTTTTCGGAGCGCTGGGCCTGGTGCTGGGCAGCATCTGGGGCAAGCCCACCTGGGGGGTGTACTGGAGCTGGGACCCGCGACTCACCAGTGAGGCGATTCTGCTGGTGGCCTACGCCGGCTACCTCGCCCTGCGCCGCTTCATCGACGACGCCGAGCGACGTGCCGTGTGGTCGGCGGTGGTGGGCATCATCATCGCCGTCGACATTCCCATCATCTGGTTCAGTGTGCGTTGGTGGCGAAGCCTTCACCAAATGCAGTCCTCACCAAAGACTGTCGACCCGGACATGGCGCTCGCGCTTCGCTGGAATGCGTTTGCTTTTCTCGCGGTGTGGCTCGTCTTCCTCTCCAGCCGTTACCTCATCGCCCGCGCTCGGACGGCGCGTGAGGTGGCCCCGCCGCCCCTGGTGGCAGAGGTGGCGACATGACCGCCTCGTTGCTGCTGGTCGCGGAAGTCGGCCGCATCCAGGGAGGCTGGGGCTATGTCTGGACAGCGTATGGCCTCGCCTGGAGCGCACTTGCCCTGTACACCTTGAGCCTTTGGCTCCGGCGGCCGAGGAAGGAGCCCTGACCGAAGATGGCCCCCAAGCGCACCACCTGGCTCGCACTGGCAGCGCTGCTCGTCGCCGGCGGAGCACTGGCCTTCATTGCCCTGGGAAACCTCGGCACGAACCTCGTCTACTACTGGACTCCAGCCGAAATGCTGGCTGCCGGAAGCAAGGCTTACGGTGCCACCATTCGTCTGGGCGGAGTGGTGCAGAAAGGCAGTGTCGCCTGGGACGCGGGCCACACCGAGCTCACCTTTCGAGTGGCCAACGACCTCACCCCAGCTGCCGTCAACGTGCTGGTGAAAGTGCGCGAGACGCCCCCGCAAATGTTCCGCGAGGGGATTGGCGTGGTGGTGGAGGGCACCTTTGACAAGGCCCAGGTCTTCAACTCCAACCGGCTGATGGTGAACCACTCCAACGAATACCGGCCCCCAAAACCGGGCGAAGGGGACCACTGGAAGGACACCCTCTCCTCGGACACCACCTCGGCGGCGAGGGCCAAATGAGGGGGACACTCGGTTACGCCTTTGTCCTCGCTGGGCTGCTGTGCGCCATTTTCGGCGCCGTGCTGGGCATCGAGGGCGGACTGCGACGCCGGCCGATGGCACGCGCCTGGGTCGAGCGGGCCACCACTGGCTTCTTTGTGTGCATGCTGGGGGCCAACCTGACGATGGTCTGGGCGCTGGTGGCGCATGACTTCAGCGTCCATTACGTCGCCCAGGTAGGAAGCCTGGCGACGCCACTGGTTTATACGGTGGTCTCGCTGTGGAGCGCACTCGAGGGCTCCATCCTCTTCTGGGGAGCCATTCTCGGGACGTACCTCTTCGCCTTTTCCAGGGCGCAGCGCGGCTCCCGGGGTCGCAACGTCGAGATGGCCCTCGGGACGATGCTGGCCGCCGCAACCTTCTTCGCCTTCCTCATCGCCGGCCCGGCCAACCCCTTCGGGCCAGTGTTTCCGGTTCCCCCGGACGGTCCGGGCCCCAACGCTCTTCTTCAAAACGACGTGCTGATGGTCATCCACCCGCCGATGCTCTACTGCGGCTACGTGGGGATGACGGTCCCCTTCGGGATTGCGGTGGCGGCGCTGCTCGACGGACACCTCGGCGAGGCCTGGCTCAACGCACTTCGCCGCTGGACGCTGGTGGCGTGGACGTTTCTCACCGTCGGCATCATCCTCGGCAGCTGGTGGGCCTATCGCGTCCTCGGCTGGGGCGGCTATTGGGCGTGGGACCCGGTGGAGAACGCCTCCTTTCTCCCCTGGCTGACCGCCACGGCCTTCCTGCACTCCACCATGCTGCAGGAACGGCGCCGCGTCCTGACGCAGTGGACGATGTCCCTGGCTCTCGCCAGCTTTGCCCTGACGGTGCTTGGGACGTTCATGACACGGAGCGGAATTTTCAACTCCGTCCATTCCTTCACCCAGTCCGACATCGGGCCAACCTTCCTCGTCTTTCTGGCCATCGTGGTGGTGGCGTCCATTGGGCTGCTCGCGGTGCGCGGGCCGCTGCTGGCGCCGGAGGACCCGCTGCCGGGCGTGGCCTCCCGCGAGACGGCCATTCTGGTGAACAACCTCCTCTTCGCCGGCCTCACCTTCACCATCCTTTTGGGCACCGTGTTTCCGCTGGTCCGCGAGGCCTTCTTCGGCGTCCGGGTCAGCGTCGGCGCTCCGTACTTCAACCGGATGGCCATTCCGTTGGGCATCGCCATTCTCTTCCTCATGGGTGTCGGCCCTTCCCTCCCCTGGGGACGGGCCGACCGCGGCGTGTGGAGACGCCAGCTGCTGGTGCCCGCCCTGGTGGGCCTGGCAGTGCTTCTGGCCTGCTTGGCGGCCGGCCTGCGCGGGGTTGCCGCCCTCACCACCTTCGCTCTGGCTGGGTTTGTGGCCACAGTGACGCTGCGCGAGCTCTTCCTGCCGGCCTGGGTGCGCATGCGCGAGAAGGGCGAAAGGCCCTGGACGTCCTTTGCCCGCAGCGCCGCTCGCTCCCGCCGACGGACCGGCGGCTACCTGGTGCACCTCGCGGTGGTGCTGGTGTTTGTCGCCATCGCCGCCTCGTCCGCCTATGTCACCCACACCACTGGCACCTTGACTCCCGGGCAAACCCTCAGCCTCAGTGGCTATAGCGTGCGCTTCGTCGGCCTCGAAAACGGCTCGGACGCCCGTCGACACTGGGTCGCCGCCCGCCTGGACGTCACCAGCCCACGCGGCGGAAGGGGCACGCTCGCTCCGCGGATGAATTTCTATGAGCGGACCACCGACCCGGTGGGCAGCCCGGCTGTGGCCTCCAGCGCCTTGGACGACCTGTACGTCACGCTGCTCGCCTTCAACGAGACTTCGCAAGGCACCAGCGCCAGCTTCAACATCTGGACGCTTCCGCTGGTGGGCTGGATTTGGTGGAGCATTCCTCTCTTCGTCCTGGGCGCCCTGGTCGCCGCCTGGCCCAAGCGTCGCAGCGTGCCGCTGGTGGTGGAAGGCGAGCCCAGCGCTGCCGGACGGGACGCCGCCCGAGGCACGGCGTGACGCGCAAGCCCTTGGCGTTGCTGTTGGGTCTCGCTGTCGCCGTCGCGCTGCTGCTCTTCGCCTTTGCCATGCTTTTCGGCCGGGACCCGCACCAGGTGCCCTTCGGGCTCAAGGACAAGCCGGCTCCGGACTTCACCCTCACCCGTCTGGACACCGGCGAGCCGGTGACACTCTCGCAGCTGCGCGGGCGGCCGCTGGTGCTCAATTTCTGGGCCAGCTGGTGCGGTCCCTGCGCCCAAGAGCACCCCACCGTGGCGCGCGCGGCACAGCACTTCCAGGGTGAGGCGAATTTCTACGGGGTCATCTTCGAAGACACGCCCGACGAGGCGCGGAAATTCGCTGAGCCGATGGCGGCCAGCTTTCCCCAACTCATCGACCCGCAGTCACGGATGGCGGTGGATTACGGCGTGACCGGCGTCCCGGAGACGTACTTCATCGACGCCCAGGGAATTATTCGCGACAAATTCGTCGGACCATTCCTCGACGGGCGGGAGCTGGCGGCTCGCCTCAAGGCCCTGGAGCCGGCCAGCAGCTCCCGCGGGGCGAGCCGGTGATTGCGCTTCTCCTCGCTGTACTGCTTTCGGCCACTCACGCCCCCCAGCAGGCGGGTAGCGCGCTCCTCGACCCGGCCCGGGAGGCCCGGGTGCAGGCCCTGGGCAAACTGTTGCGCTGCCCCATGTGCCAGGGCCTCTCCATCGCCGACTCCGGCTCCTCTGCGGCCCGGGCGCAGATGGACCGGGTCCGCGAGCTGGTCGCCGAGGGGAAGACGGACGATGAAATCCGCGCTTACTTCGTGGCCCGCTACGGCGAGTGGGCGCTGCTTGAGCCTTCGGCCCACGGCGTCAACTGGCTGGTGTGGCTTTTGCCAGGGGCGGTGTTGCTTCTCGGTGCCGTCGTCATCTCCCGCTTGGTGCGACGCTCACCCTCGCCACAAGCCGCCGTTCCACCCGCCCAAGGCACCAAAGCGTCACCTGACCCGTACCTGGACGCAGTGCGCGCGGAGCTGAAAAAGTGACGCATACCGACTGGCTTCCGGGCCTCGTCGTTCTTGCCCTCGGACTGTTCGCCGCGGTGGTGGTGCTGCTGGTCGGTCGCCGTCGCGGGCGCCCGGCCGCCGCGGAGGGCCGCCGTGCGGGCGCCTTGAAAGCCGCCGACGAGGCGGAGCTGCGCGCCTCTCGGCTGCTCGACCAGCTGCGAGAGCTCGAGAGTGACCGGCACCAGCTCTCGAGCGAAGCCTACCAGGAGGAGAGTCGCCGGCTCGAGCTTTTGGCAGCGGACGCGCTGCGCGCCCGGGACGAGGCCCGGCTCACCTCGGGCAAGGCTCGCCGGCCGGGGCCCACCGCCCAGGTGCCGACGCCCGCTGGTCTCTTTGCCCAGCACCCCCAGCTGACCGGTGCTCTCTGGGGCGCCGGCTTGGTGGCCTTCTTCGGAGCCCTCGGCCTGTGGCTCTCCCACGACGCGAAGCCTCGCACTGCGGCCGACGGCATCACCGGGACGGCTGGCCGCGAGGAGGCTCCCCCGTCGCCTGAGCCTGAGGACCCCGCCTTCACGGCGGCCCTGGCGCGCGTGCACGAAAACCCCGACGACGTCCAAACCGCCGGGCACGTGGCGCACGAGCTGATTCGCCGGCAGGACTACGACGAGGCGAAGCAGCTCACCGACCAATCCCTCGGCGTCGACCCCTTCCAAAGCGAAGCCCGCGTCCACCGGGCCTTTCTCCTGGCAGTCGGTGGGGACGAGCCGGCCGCGCTGCGAGAATTGCAGCACCTGAGCGAGCTCTACCCGAATTCGTCCGAAGCCTTTCTCTTCCTCGGAATGATGCGGATGCGCTCGGGGGACAACGCCGCAGCCGCCGACGCCTTCGAGCGCTTCATGGCCGAGACCCCCCAGGATGAGCAGCCCCCGCAGATGCGGGCCGCCCTCACCGCCCTGCTCCGGCAACTCAAGGGCCAGCGGTGACCGGCGCCGTCATCTTCGACCTCGACGGGACGCTGGTGGATAGTTTGGCGGACATCGCCGCGGCCATGAATCGCAGCCTGGCGGCCCGAGGCTTCCCCACCCATCCGCTACAGGCCTACCGCACCTTCATCGGCGAGGGCGTGCAGAAGCTGGTCGAGCGCGCGCTTCCTTTGGCAGACCAGGCCGAGCGAGCCGCAGTGCTGGAGGCCTACCAGGCGGACTACGCCAAGCACCTGGTGGAGAGCAGCAGCCCCTACCCCGGCATTCCCGAGCTGCTCGACGCCCTCACTGCCCGAGGCATGCCCATGGCGGTGCTCAGCAACAAGCCGGATGCCCCGACGCGCCGGCTGGTGGAAGCGTTGTTTGGCCGCTGGCCTTTTCGCGCCGTGGCCGGCGAGCGCCCGGGCGTCCCCCGCAAGCCCAACCCGGCGGGGGCACTCGAGCTGGCCCGGGCGATGGACGTCGCCGCTGCCCACGTCAGCTTCGTCGGCGACACCCTCGTCGACGTCGCCACCGCCCGGGCGGCCGGCATGCAGCCCTTGGGCGTGCTGTGGGGCTTCCGGGCCCGGGAAGTAGCCGCCGCGGGCGTCCCCACCGTCCAGCACCCCAGCGAGCTGTTGCCCCTGCTCGCAGAGTAGACTGCGGGCCTCTGATGGCCGTCCCGGCACACTGGCTGGTGAAGAGCGAGCCTTCGGCCTACGGCTGGGAGCAGCTGGTGCGGGATGGCCGCACCGAATGGACGGGCATCCGGAACTTCGAGGCACGCAACAACCTGCGCAAAATGCAGGTGGGCGACCTCGTCCTGTACTACCACTCGACGGAGGAAAAGCAGGTGGTGGGGGTGGCCCGGGTGACCCGCGCGGCCGTCCCGGACCCGACCGCCCCCGGGGAGGACTGGGCCAGCGTGGAGCTCGCGCCGGTAGAACGCCTCGCCACCCCGGTACCCCTGGAACGCCTCCGAAAGGACGCGCGGCTGCGCACCTTTCAGCTGCTTACCCGGAGTCGTCTGAGTGTCGTGCCGGCGACGCCGTCACAGTTTCGTCGCGTCCTGGAGCTGGGGAAGACTCAGCGGGGGCACCGTCCCTAAGCGCGCGCTCGAAGGCCGCCTCCGTGACGCGCCCCAAGAAGGCCACCTCGCCGTCGATGCACACCACTGGAATGTCGTACCGCCAGCGCTGGCTCAACTCGGCGGACTGCCTGACGTCATGCTCCACCAGCTCGAAAGGAATGCGCAGGCGGACCGCTTCCACCGCCGCCAGGGCCTGCGTGCACAAGCAGCACCCTGGTTTCGAGTAGACCTCCACCAATCGCCGGGGGATGCTCTCGCTCGTCATGCGCGGCCTCATTGGTGACCTGGGCACGATGCCTCTGAGGGACCTGGTCGCCTACCTCGGCAATCGCCAAGCGACCGGCATTCTCCAATACGAGCGCGCCGATGAGAAGCGCCAGGTGGTGGTGCGAGAAGGCGCGGTGGTGAATGCGAGCAGCAACCAGCCCCGCGACTACCTGGCCCAGTTCCTCATCAACATGGGCCAAATGAGCGAGGACCAGTACATGGCCGCCTACCGCGCCCAGCAGGATACGCGGGTGTTTCTCGGGCAAGCGGTGGTCACCATGGGATTGGCCACCCAAGAAGCAGTGCGAAACGCCCTTCAGCTCAAATTCCGCGAGGCCCTCCTCTCCGCATTCGCCTGGGAGGAAGGCACCTTCACCTTTACCCCCGGAGGGGGCGCGGCTCCCCTGCCTGGGCTCGAGGTGGGGGTGTCTCTGCTCGAGATTTACCGCGAGGCGGACGTGCGCGAGACGGCCTGGAAGGCCATCCGCGCCGTCTTTCCCTCCGGCCAGGCGCGTCTCGTCCTGCACCGAGAGAACCTCGCCCAGGCACCGGAGCCGGGAAGCCTCGATGAGCGGCTCACCGGGATGATTGAAGAAGGGGCCACCATCGACGACCTGGTCCTCGGCCTCCACTCCACCGACTTCTTTCTCTACCAGCGGCTGTATGCCCTGCACCGGCTGGACGCGGTGAGCGTGGCCCCCTCGGAGTCGCCCACCGTCCCGACGCAGGTCCCCAACGTCCTCGGCAGCGAGGAGGGCGCGGAGGAGATTTTTCGCGCCGCCCAGGCCTTTCTCCAAGCAGGCAACGTGGCCGATGCGGCGGCACTGGCCCGACGCGCCTACGAGCTGTCGCCGGCGGCCAGCACCGCCAACTTCCTGCGCGAGGCGGAGGCCACCCTCACCGAGCAGCTCCGGGCCGAGCTGTCCGGCGACCGCGTGCCCTCCCTGCGCGTCGACTCCGAGGTCCTGCGGCGGCTTCCCCTCTCCGCACCTGAGCGCTACCTCCTCTCCCGGGTCGATGGCCAGAGGACGGTGGAGGCCATCATCCAGGTCTCCCCCATTCACGAGCTGGAAGCCCTGCGCTGCTTCCGGGGCTTCCTCGACCAAGGACTGGTGGAGCTGTTGCGCCACTGAGGCCCCAAAAAGGGTGGGCTCAGGGGCCGGCGTGCAGCGGGGCCGAGCTCTGAAAGACAAGCCTCAGCGCCTCGCCCGCAAGCCAGGGGGCGTGGATGCGCCACAGGGCGTCGTTCACCACCACCGCGGCCACCGCCACGCGGGGCGCATCCCGCGGCGCGAAGCCCACAAACCAGGTGTAGTCCCGGTAGGGAAGCGGCGGCTTGTCGGCCAGCGAGCCGGTTTTCCCCACTGCTGTGCGCAGTGTCGGGCCGCGGAAGAAGCGCCGGGCGGTGCCATGCGTTACCGTCTCCTCCATCATCCGCACCAGCGCCGCGGCCTGCTCCTCGGAGAGCACGCGCTCGGCTGCACTGGCTGGGTCGACCTGGTCCTCGAAGAGGACCGGCGCGCGCCACAGCCCGCGGTTGGCGGCCACCGAGGCGAGCATCGCGCCGTGCAGCGGAGACAGGTACACGTCACCAAAGCCAGCGCCGGTGGTGGCCAGGCCGAGCGCGTCGTCCGGGACCCGAGCCAGCGACACATCGGTGGGCACCGGGAAGTCGAAGGGCCGGTTGAAGTGCAGCGCCTCCGCGGCAGCGCGCAGCTGCTCCGGGCGTAGGTAGCGGTGGGTGAGCTTGGCGAAGACGGCATTGGCGCTGCGTCCCAGAGCCTCCACCAGCGACAAGCAGGTCTGGTCGGCGCTCGAGTCCTCGAGCAGCCGCGCCTGGATGTGGCGCTTGCCACCGTGGGCGCAGCCCACGTCGTCCGGGCCAAGCCCAGCGTCCAGCAGCGCCGTGGCCGTCACCAGCTTGAAAACCGATGCCGCCGGGAAGAGGGCTTTGGTGGCCAGCCCGCGCAGCGCCGGGTTGGCTTGGGCGTGCTCGGCCATGGCCAGGACGCGCCCGGTGGCCGGCTCGAGCACCACCACCGCGGCGTAGGGCGTCTGGTAGCTTGTCAGCAGCGCCGTGAGGGCGTCCTGTAGGGCGGGCTCGATGGTCAGCAGCCGCTCGCCGTCGGGCCCGGAAAGCCGCAGCCTTCCCGTGCCGTCCGGTCGGGCGCGGGCCAGAAGGTCCTGCTCCGCGGAGAGCGAGTGCGCCGTGGCCAAAGGCGGCGCGAGCCGCCGGCTTCCCGCGCCGGGAGTCGGCGCCTCGACGGGAGCCGCTGGAAGCAGCTCGGGGGCCGGAGGCACAGACGTCCAGGCTGACGCCAAAGACGTCGCCTCGGGGAAGGCGAGCCGGTCGAGGTCATCCTCAGAGCGCGCCGGAGGCGCGAGCAACGCCAGGCCTAGGACTGCTGCCGGGAGGTGTCGGAGGTGTCGGGCAGCACGATGAGGCAAGGCCCCATGCTAGCAGGCAACGCGGCAATCGCCACGGAAGAGACGCGTGTTGTGGTAGGCCCCCCCAAAGCCATGCAGACCCTTCTGGACACGTGGATTGTCTTTGGCGCCGAGCTGCGTCGCGCTCTGAAGAGCCCACGGGTGCTGCTCGTGCTCCTCTTGTACCTGGCCTTCTCGGCCGGGGTGATGCTGGCCGCAGGGGCCTTGTCTCACCAGGCGCAGCTGCAGTTTCAGGCCCAGGGCCAGGGCATGGAGGGGCTTCAGTCCCCCAAGGCCGCCCTGCTGGCGCTGCTCTTCGGACAGGACCGCGGCTTGGTGGAGTCGCTGCTCGCACTTCCGTCGGTGCTGTTGGTGGTTTTCAAGCTCGGGCTCATCTTCCTTCCGGCCTACGTCGCGCTGCTCGGCTTCGACACCGTCAGCGCCGAGCTTCAAACCCACTCCTTGCGCTACCTCACGGTGCGCACCAGCCGAACGGCACTGGCACTGGGCAAGGCCCTGGCGCTGGCCGCGGTGGTGCTCCTTCTGGTGACGGCAGTGCATCTCGGCGCTTTCGCCTACGCCCTGGCCAGCGTGCCGGACTTCTCGCTGTCAGACGCCGCGCACGCCTGGTGGCGCCTGTGGGGAACCACCGTCCTGGTGGGCCTGGCCACGGCAGCGCTCACCACGCTTTGCTCGACGACGTCTCGCACCCCGGCGCTCAGCTTGACGCTGAATTTTGCCGCGCTGCTCGGTTTCTGGGCGGCCGGCACCTTCGGCAGCGGGGCGCGCGTGATGCGCATGCTGCAGCAGCAAGCCACCGGCGAACCCTCGGCGGTGGGTTGGCAGGAGCGGATTGGCTTGCTCTCCCCTTCCACCTGGTCGAGCGAGATTTTGTACCCGGACACCGCGCGGGCCCTCACCGGCGCAGTGGCGCTGCTTCTCTTCGCAGCGGTGTGTGCCGCCGGCGCGGTCGCGGTGTTACGCGCGAGGGACGTATGAGCGAGTCGGTGCTCGTCCTCGACGCGGTGAGCAAGCGCTTCGGGACGCGGAAGGCTCTCGACGGCCTCTCGGTGTCCGTGCCACAGGGGACGGTGTGGGGGTTGATTGGGCCCAACGGCGCCGGAAAGTCGACGAGCTTCAACCTGCTCTGCGGCTACCTGCGGCCGACCTCAGGACGGGTGCAGGTCATGGGGCGCGACCCGCGGGTGCCCGGGGGTCTCAAAGGGGTGGTGGGCGTCCTGCCACAGGACGCCATCCTCCCGGGCTACCTCGCAGTCGGTGCGCTCCTTTGCTACCTGGGCAGGCTCTCCGGACTCGAACGTCCGGAACGAGAGGCGCGGGTAGCGCTGGAGCGGGTGGGCCTTTCCGACGTGTGGGACGTGCCACCGGCGGCGCTCTCACATGGCATGGGGCGCCGCGTCGGCCTGGCCCAGGCCCTTTTGGGAGACCCCCCGGTGGTGCTGCTCGACGAGCCGACCTCGGGCCTCGACCCGAAAGTGGCCGCCGAAGTGCGCGCGCTGGTGGCCCGGATGCGCGGGCGGGCCACCGTCCTGGTGAGCAGCCACAACCTTCCAGAGCTGGAGGCGCTCTGCGACGGCGCGGCCATTTTGGACCGCGGACGGCTGATGCAGGCCGGCACGATGGCCGAGCTCACCGCGCGCTCGGCCGAGTTCCGCATTCAGGTGGCCCGGGGCGACGTCCCGGTGGCAGCGCTTCGGGCGCTGCCTGGCGTGGCCGAGGCCTCTTTGCGGCCGGACGGGCTGCTCAGCGTGGTGATTGACCCCAAGGCGGAGTCCCCGGACGCCGTCCTCAGCGCCACCTTGCGGCTGCTTTTAGACGCGGGGGTGCAAGTCAGCGGAGTCTCTCAGGGCCAGTCGCTTGAGAGCCGCGTGCTCGCGCTCACCTGAGCGCCCCGCGTTAGGCGGGGCAAGCTCAGTCTGGGAAGAAGAGTGGCTCGCGCTGCTGGACGAAGTTCTTAATCTGGCTCACCACCGCCGGGTCCACCTCGGTGAAGCGCACTCCGACGCCCGGGAAGACGTCCGGGGTGCGGTCGTTAATCTCCCGCGTCCAGCGCACCTCACCCTTGACGGTGAGCCGCGCGCCGGCGGGCAGTGTGAAGGTGACATCCACCGGTGTCCCGGTGGGCAGCACATTCACCGTGGCGACAAAGAGGCCGCCCTCGGAGATGTTGGTGCTGAAGCCGGTGAAGAAGTTGGAGTCACTGGCCAAGTCCACCTGGGTCTGCATGGCGACTCGGGCCGCAACGCGCTTCAGGGCGACTTTCCCAATGGCCGCGCCGGCCGGCGCTGGCGATGGAGTCGGGGTCGCGCGTCGCACCGTCGGCGCCTCGGCCTCTGCCAACTCGAGCGGAACGGGCGGTGGAAGCGGCGGCAGCCGGATGGCCGCCTCGGCGGCGGCAGCGGCTGCAGCCCGGGCTCTCGCCGCCACCTGCGCCGCCGCGGCGCGGGCTCGGGACAGCACCTGCGCGTCCGCGACGAGACTGCGAGAACGTTCGGCGAGCACCTCCCCGCAGGCGCGCAGTCCGGTGCGAATGGCCTCGGCCGACTTGCGCCGAAGCTCCAGGGCTTGGACGCGGGCCACGAAGGCGCGTTCGACGTGCGAGGCCATGGCCGGCACCGGCGCCGGCTCGCGGAGCCGCAGCAGCAGCGAGGCCACTTCCGGGTCCGCGTCGAGCCCGCTTGCCTCCCCCTCGAGGGCGCGCGCCTTGTCGGTGAGGGCGCCCGCCTCCTGGGCTACGCGCTCCGCCTCGGCTCCCAGCTGGAGCTCCGCGGTACGCATTGCCTGCTCGGCACGGGTGAGCTCGGCGTCGCGCTCCGCGGCCGAGGAAGAGGTGGAGGAGGCACCAGCGACAGAAGTCTCTCGGGCTAAAAAGGCCATCGTGCGGAAGAGTCCTTACAACGCGGATGCCAGCTGGAATCCGTCAGAAACACGGCAGGTTACGAGAACCTCAGCCGGGTCAGGACTGCCCGTTACCGCCCGACCGGGGCGACCTCGACCCAGGCCTCGAGCACGTCAGCTCGGACGTCCAAAGACAGCAGCCGGTGGCCGGTGACGGCACACCAGGCAGGCAAGTCCAGGCGCAGCGCGAGGTCCGTGCCCAAGAGGCGGACACGAGTCCCGACGGGCAGTGTCCGCACCACCTCGGCCAGGCGCACCACCGGCAACGGGCACGGAAGGCCTCTCACATCAACATCGGTGTGGGTGTGCGCCACCGGAGGATGCCTTGGCGGAAAGTTGCGACCCGTCGGGCCCGTCTGTTAACACGACGGCGCTCTCCCTCCAGTGCCTGAGAGCTCTCCCGGAGTTGCTTCTTCCATGAAATTCAGCGTCCTTGTCTCGCTCGTCGTGGGCCTCGTCCTCGGCATCGTCATCGGCCGGGCGACCTCCTCCTTGGGCACTGGCCCCACCCGGCCGGACAGCCGGCCTCAAGCGGCTGCCCCGGCCCAGCCCCGTCCGCCGCCCAGGAGCGACACCACCGTCTGGCGGATTCCCGTCAACGGCTCGCCCATCAACGGCTCGCCGGACGCGCTGGTGACGCTGGTCGAGTTCTCCGACTACCAGTGTCCCTTCTGCAGCCGGGCACACGCCACCATCCAGCAGTTGCAGAAGGACTATGGCAGCCGGCTGCGCGTGGTGATGAAGGAGTTTCCGCTGTCCATGCACCCCTTCGCCCGCGGCGCCGCCATGGCCGCGCTCGCCGCCGGAGCGCAGGGGAAATACTGGGAAATGCACGACAAGCTCTTCGCCAATCAGCGTGCGCTCGACCCGGCCTCTCTTGAAGGCTACGCCCGCGAGCTCGGGCTGGACATGGCGCGCTTCAAGGCCGACCTCTCCAGCCCCCGCCTGGCCGCCGTCATCGAGCGGGACACCGAGCTGGGCGGCGGCGTCGGGGTGACTGGCACCCCCGCCATTTTCATGAACGGACGCCGGATGGCCGGTGGCGCGTCTCCCCTCGAGACCTTCAAGGCCCTGGCCGACGAGGAGATGGCCAAGGCTGATGCGATGGTGCGTGGTGGCGTGCCCGCAAACGAGGTGTATGCCCGCATCATCGAGAAGGGCCAGGCCCCAGGCGCGGGCGGCGCCAAGCCGGTGCGCAAAGTGGACGCCCCGGCGGACGCCCCCGCCTTCGGCCCCGAGTTCGCCAAAGTCACCATCGTCGAATGGAGCGACTTTCAGTGCCCGTACTGCAGCAAAGCGGCCCCCACGGTGGAGAAGCTCCGGGACGCCTACGGCAAGGACGTCCGAGTCGTCTTCCGCAACCTGCCGCTGCCGATGCACCCCAACGCCCACATTGCGGCGCAGGCGGCCATGGCCGCCCACGCCCAGGGCAAATTCTGGCCGATGCATGACCAGCTCTTCGCCAACCAGGCAGCGCTCGACCGCGAGTCGCTCGACCGCACCGCCGAGAAGCTGGGGCTGGACATGGCGCGCTTCCGGACAGACATGGACAGCGCTGCGGTGAAGGCCCGCATCGACGCCGACGTGGCCGCCGCCGCGGCGGTCGGCGTCCACGCCACGCCCAGCCTCTACGTCAACGGACGCCTCTACGAGGGCGCTCCGCCGTGGGAGCAATTCAAGCTGGACATTGACCGCGAGATTGCCAAGGCCGACAAGCTGCTGGCGCAGGGCGTGAAGCCGGAGGCCCTCTATGGCCGGCTGGTGGCCGACGCCCAGGCCCCAGTCACCGGGCGAAACTGAGGAGCCCCCTAGGGCCCCGGGAGGAGCCCTACCCGACGGCGATGGCGTCGATTTCGACGCGTGCCCCGCGGGGAAGCGCGGACACTTGCACCGTGGCCCGGGCCGGCGGCGAGGACGGAAAGTAGCCGCCGTAGACGGCATTCACGGCCGAGAATTCGGCCAAGTCCACCAGGTAGATGGTGCAGCGCACGACGTCGGCGAAGCCGAGCGAGGCCGCCCTCAGCACCGCCCCCAGGTTTTCCATGACCCGCCTTGTCTGGAGGCTGATGTCTCCGGCCACCAGTTCCCCAGTGCGGGGGTCGAGTGGAATTTGGCCGGACAGGAAGACCATCCGGCCGGTGGCAGTGGAGACGCCTTGGGAGTACGGGCCGATGGCATTCGGCGCGTCGGCGCTGTGCACCGGGAGGTGGGACATGGCTTGGGCCTCTGGTTGCGCTCTAGACGCTAGACGCGCTCGACGGAATGGACGCCCTGTAGGCGTTCGATGGTGCGAATGACGTCGGTCAGCTGCTTGAGGTCCGAGATGGTGACCTCGAAGGTATTCACCGCGCGCTCGTCGCCGGTCGCCCGGCAATTGGCCTGGCTGATGTTGACGCCCTTCTGGCTGAAGATGGTGGACATCTCGGCGAGGAGGCCGGGCCGGTCGACGGTCAGCACGCGCAGCGTGACGGGCCGCTTGTAGTCTCCGTGAACGTCCCAGGCCACGTCGACGCGGCGCTCGGGGTCGGTGGCCAGCGCCCGCTCACAGCCGACGGTGTGCACCGTGACGCCCCGGCCCCGGGTGATGAAGCCGACAATCGGGTCGCCCGGGACCGGGTTGCAGCAGCGCCCGAAGCGCACCAGGACGTCATCCACGCCCCCAATTTGGACGCCGGTCTTGCTGCGGTTGCCCACCAGCCGACGGGCAATCTCCGTCACCCGGCCGAAACCGCTGGCCGAGGCCGAGTCGGTGGGGGTGGGCGTGCCATTCACGGCGGCCGGACGCTCCGTGCCTTCGGCCAGCTTTTCTGGCGGCAGCAGCTTCTGCAGCAGCTGCTGCGGGGCGACCTTGCCATAGCCGAGGCCAACCAGCAGGTCGTCCTCCATCCGGTAGCCGAGCTCTGCCGCCGGCCCCTTCAGCTCCCCGGCTTTGAGCAACTTGCCGAAGTTGAGGCCGAAACGCCGGAACTCCTTTTCCAGCAACTCGCGGCCTAGCTGAAGGCTCTTCTCGCGCTGCTGCTGCTTGATGAAAGCGCGGATTCGCTGCTGCGCGCGGCTGGTCTTGACGAAGGTGAGCCAATCCTTCGAGGGGTGAGCGTTCGGACTGGTGAGCACCTCCACCGTGTCCCCGTTCTTGAGCTTGTAGCGCAGCGGCACCATCTTCCCGCTCACCTTCGCCCCCACGCAGCGGCTTCCCACGTCGGAGTGAATGGCAAATGCGAAGTCAACTGGGGTGGCGCCGCGGGGAAGGCTCTTCACGTCCCCCTTCGGCGTGAAGACGAAGACCTCGTCGGTGAAGAGGTCGACCTTCACCGTGTCGAGAAACTCCTTGGGGTCCTTCAAGTCCTGCTGCCACTCCATCAGCTGCCGAAGCCAGGCAAACTTCTCATCGTCGCCCGACACCAGGCTCTTGCCTTCCTTGTAGGCCCAGTGCGCGGCGATGCCTTCCTCGGCGATGGTGTGCATTTCCTCGGTGCGGATTTGGACCTCCACCCGTTCGCCCAACGGGCCAATCACCGTGGTGTGCAGGGACTGGTACATGTTCGGCTTGGGAATGGCGATGAAGTCCTTGAAGCGGCCGGGCACCGGCTTCCACAGCTGATGAATCATCCCCAACGCTTCGTAGCAGTTGGGCACGGTGGGTAGGACAATCCGAAAGGCGATGATGTCCGGAATTTGGTCGACGTCCACCCCGGTCGAGCGCACCTTCTTGTAGATGCTGTACAGGTGCTTGAAGCGGCCCTGGACCCGGCCGATGAGCCCGCGCTCGCGGAGCTTGCTTTCGATGAGCGAACAGGTGTCGTTGACGTAGCGCTCGCGCTCGTGCCGGCGTCGGTTGAGTTTCTCGGCGATGTCGGCGTAGTCGCTGGGACGCAAGTAGCGGAACGCCAGGTCTTCCAGCTCGATTTTAATCCAGCTGATGCCCAGCCGATTGGCCAGCGGCGCGTAAATGTCCAACGTCTCCCGGGCGATGCGCTGCTGCTTCTCCTCGGACATGTGGTCGAGGGTCCGCATGTTGTGGGTGCGGTCGGCGAGCTTGACCAGGATGACCCGGATGTCCTGGGCCATGGCAATAATCATCTTCCGGAAGTTCTCGGCCTGACGCTCCTCCTGGCTGAGCGTCGCCGAGGCGGAGAACTTGCCGAGCTTGGTGACGCCATCAACGAGTTGAGCGACCTCCTTACCGAAGAGCTCCTCCAACTCCTCCGGCGTGGCCAGCGTGTCCTCGATGGTGTCATGGAGGAGCCCTGTGACGATGCTCGCCTCATCGAGCTTGAGCTCGGCCAGAATGCCGGCCACCTCGAGGGGGTGAACCAGGTACGGCTCGCCCGAGCGGCGGAGCTGCCCCTGGTGCACTTTGGCCGAATAGACGTAGGCCTTCTTCAGGACGTCGAGGTCCGGGTCTGGGTGGTAGGAGCGGACGCGCTCGAGGATGTCATTGAGGCGCAGCATGCGGGGGGGGTCTTCCATCGTAACTTTCCGAAATCAGGCCTTCAATCAAGGCTGCACCGACGGCCTTGGTGTACAGTCGTGCGGTCGCATGTCGCGCCTCCTCGCGAGCAGCCTCGGCGTCGTGTGCCCCACGTGCGACGTGCTCGGCCCCCCAGGGTCGCTCCGGTGCGAGGCCTGTGGGACCCCCTTCCTCAAGGGCATGCCGGCCGCGCCGCCCGCCCCACCCACGCCAGAAGCTGTCGCGCCGCCGACGCCCCAAGCCGCCACCCCGGCCCTGCAACCGCCCCCTGGGCCAGCCCCGGCGCCTGCCTCCCGGCCCACCCCCACCGCCCCAGTGCCCAGCCGCTTCATCCTGGGAGTCGTCTCCGGGCCCTCTCGGGGCCAGCGCTTCCGGTTAATGGCCAACGGCTGCACGGTGGGGCGCAGCCGGGGAGCCATTCTCTTTCCGGAGGATGTGCACGTCTCGGCACTCCACGCTGCCTTCCGCATCAAGGAGGGGCAGCTGACGGTGAAAGACGAGTCCAGCGTCTCGGGCGTCTTCGTCTCCATCCGCAGCCCGGAGGTCCTCCCCCCGGGGGGCATGTTTGCCATCGGCCAGCGTCTCTTGCGCTTCCAGGGCCTGCTCACCCCGCCCGTCAGGGACGCCGCGCGCCCACGGGCCTATGGAGTTCCACTCCCCCCCCAGGGCGTCCTGTGGGCTCTGGAGGAGCTTCTGGTGGGGGGGCGGCCCGGTCGGGTGGTGGCCACCGCCCAGCCCCTGCTGACGCTCGGGCTGGCTGGCTGCGATGTGAATTTCCCGGGCGAGCCGGGCCTGACGCCCCGTCACTGCGAGCTCACCGCGTCGGCCCGCGGTGGCCTGCTGCGAGACTTGTCGGCGGGCCTCGGCACCTTTGTCCGACTGGCCGGCCAGGAGCGAGTCCTCCAGGCAGGCGACCGGGTGCGCATTGGCGAGCAGCTACTCCTCGTCGAAGTCACCTAACCTTAAACCTTAGGCCCACTGCTCAACGCGGGTTGGCCACGCCCGGCGAGGCCTTGGCGATTTCTGTCCGCGCGTTTGAGTTCGGCCTGTCCCGAAGGTGGCGCGCGAAGAAGCCTTGAGCCTCCGCGGCGCCGGCCAGTCCTCGCAGGCGGGCCAACGTGCCGAGTTTGAGCGCCAGCTCGCCGGTGGGATTTGCTTCGAAGGCCTCCAGGTATTTGGCCCGAGCCAGGGCCAAATCTCCCGCCTCGTAGAGGTTGTCTCCGTCCTGGGCCAGCTCGGCGGAGCGTTTGGCGTCGCGCCGTTCGGCTGGGACCTCGAGCTGCCACACGGCCGAGGGCGCGCCCGACGCCGGGCGAGCCTCCAAAGACGGCACCCTAGAGAAGGCCAGGTAGGCCACTCCGGCCAGCGCTGCGACGGCCATGCCGATGGCGCCAGCCCCCCACACGCCGAGCCGCCTTTTCCCGGTGGGAGGCGACGAAATGACGGTGCGCGTCGTCGCCACGCGGGTCTTGCGGGGCTGCTCGGCGGTGGCGCCCAACGGCAGCACCACCCGTGCCGTGCGGGCCGCGTGGGAAGACTCCCCGGCTGGCAAGGCATTCAACGCCTCGAGAAAGACTTCGGCCGTCTGGGGACGCGCCGCCGGGTCCTTGCTGAGCGCTTGCAGAATCAACGCCTCCAACTCTGGCGAGCAGCCCCCGGGGCGAACGCGAGCGGGGTGCGGAGGCGCCTCGGTGAGGTGCTTGGTGGCAAAGCCGACGGCGGTGTCGGCTTCGAAGGGCAGCCGGCGCGTGACGAGTTGGAAGAGGAGCACCCCCACCGAGTAGAGGTCGCTCCGCGCATCGAGGGGAGCTCCCTTGGCTTGCTCGGGGGACATGTACTCCGGCGTCCCACAGACGAACCCGGCTCGCGTGAGCGCCGGACCGGCTTCAGCAGTGTCGACAATTTTAGCGATGCCAAAGTCCAGCACCTTCACCACGTCGCTTTCGCCGCCCCGCCGGGGCTCCACCATCACGTTTTCGGGCTTGAGGTCCCGGTGGATGACGCCCGCGCTGTGGGCGTCCGCCAAGGCCGACAGCACCTGGGAGACAATTCGGATGATGCGGGGCTCGGACAGAGGCCATTCGTGGGTCAACAGGTGGTGCAGGTCGTGGCCGTCCACGTACTCCATGGCGATGAAGAGCTCGCCGTCTTCGGCCACCCCGAAGTCGAGGATGTTGATGGAGTTGGGGTGGTTGAGGCGGCTCGCAGCGCGCGCTTCCCGCTGAAAGCGCGCCACGGTGCGAGCATCCGAGAGCAACTCCTGGTGGAGGACTTTGAGCACCACCCGCTTGTCCAACACCAGTTGGCGGGCCCGGTAGACGCGGCCCATTCCCCCCTCGCCGATGCATTGCTCGACGCTGTACTTGTGCGCCACCACCTTGCCCACCAACGGGTCGCCGTCGCTGGTCAGCCGGGGCAACGCCACGCCACAGGCTGGGCAGAACTGGGCCGAGGTTCCGGTGTCCGCTGAGCAGGTTGGACAAGTCACGGCGAGCGTCAGGGACGCTGGCACGCCGCCCTGCCCGGCCGCAAGCACGGACAGCCCTGCCGAGCACCTCTGCTAGACTGCCCGGCAGCTCGCAAATGCTCACCTGCCCAAGCTGCGGCGTCTCCAACCCGCCAGGGAGCCCCACCTGCGCCGGGTGCGGGGGCTCGCTCACCCCGGCACCGGCCCCCCGGCCACGGGTCCTGCTCCGCGTGGTACGGGCCGACGGTGGCCCCGAATCCGTGCTTCCCATGCGCGGGGAGGTGATGACCGCGGGGACTGCCGGGGACCTTCAGCTGCCCGATGACCCGTTCATGGCTCCAGTCCAGGTGCGCTTCTTCTTCTCCGGGGGTCGCCTAGCGGTGGAAGACGCAGGAGGCGGCAACGGCGTCTTCGCCCGGCTGCGGGCAGAACGGGAGCTGCCGGTGGGCGGAGAGCTCCGCCTCGGGCGGCAGCGGCTTTTGCTGGAAGTGGTGCCCCCCGCCACCCCGACTTCCGACGGCACGCTGGCCTGGGGGTCCCCGGACCCGGGCTACCGCCTGCGCATCATCCAGTTGTTGGACGGGGGCCTCCGCGGAGCCGCCTTCCCGCTGCGCGAGGGTGACAACTTGCTCGGGCGGGAAACCGGCGACATCGTCTTTCCCACCGACGGCTTCGTCTCGGGACGGCATGCTGTGCTGAAGGCCCGCGGCGAGCGGCTGGTGGTACGCGACGTGGGCAGCTCGAACGGGACCTTCCTCCGGCTGACCAACGCAATTTTCGTCGACAGCGGGGACCAGTTCCTGGTCGGCCGCGAGCTGCTTCGCGTCGAGCTGCAACCGGTCTGAGCCGGGTTGGCGCCAAGGCCTCACCCGTAGGACTTTTCCTTCTTCTCCTGCTCTTCTTTGCATCGGATGCACAAGGTGGTGACCGGCCTGGCTTCCAGGCGCTTCGGGCTAATCGGCTCCTCGCAGCGCTCACAAATGCCGAAAGTGCCGTCTTCGATGCGGAGCAGGGCCTTTTCGATTTTCTTCAGAAGGAACTTCTCGCGGTCACGAAGGCGGAAGACCATCGACTGGGCATACTCGCTGCTGGCCAGGTCAATCTCGTCCGGTAGGTCGTCGGTGTCGAAATTCGACTCCTCCATCAGCGTCTTCTTGGCGCTCATCAGCAGCGCCTGCTTGCTGTCCTCCAGCATCTTCTTGTAGCGCTTGAGATCTTTCTGGTTCAAAGCCGCTGTCCTCGTCCGGCCGCGGGCAGAACGCCCCGGCTCCGCCCCGAAAAAGGGGCGCGGAGTCTTATTCGGCAGTTTTCTGAAGTCAAGGTAACCTGGGGATTGGGATGTCCGAGGCAGACAAGGCGCGGAGTGAGTCGTCCCGATTCGACCGCGAATTCCTTCGCGGCGCACTCGCCTTAGCCTCGAAGGCTGACGTCGACCACTTCCTCTACATTTGTGACGTTCCCATTGCAGCCGAAGACCTCCGCCGCCGAAAAATCCGCCACAAGCTGGTTTACGCCGTCACTTTGGAACCCATCGCGACCGAGCTCCAGGGGCGGCGGTACCGGGCATTGGTGATTCCGGCCTACGACTACAGCCGTGTGGAGCGGGTGAAGGTAGCCCTGGTGTCGGCGCTGTCGCAGGGCGCCTTCAAGGAGGGAGACCTGGTGCTGTGTATGACCGGTCGTGTCGGCCGCTCCCCGGACACGTTAATGCAGATGCGCATCGGCGGCTCCCTCGACGACCGGGTGGCCATCGAGGGCATCAAGCTCGGCGAGGGGTTCGACAGCCAAGTGGTGGACGCTCTGCTCCAGCTCGCGCTGCAGATTGGGCAGGAGGGCTACGAAGGACACCCCATCGGCACCATCATCACCATTGGCGACCACAACAACGTCCTCGAGAAGAGTCGACAGATTACCCTCAACCCCTTTCAGGGCTTGGGCGAATCCGAGCGCAATGTGCTGGACCCGAAGATTCGCGAAGCCATCAAGAACTTCTCGGTGCTCGATGGCGCCTTCATCATCCGCGAGGACGGCGTCGTCCTCTCCGCGGGCCGTTACCTGTCGGCCACCGATGAGGACGTCACCGTCCCAATGGGCCTCGGCGCCCGCCACGCGGCCGCGGCCGGCATCACCGCCAGCACCGAATGCCTCGCCCTGGTGGTGAGCCAGACTTCTGGAGCGGTGCGGCTTTTCAAGGGCGGAGAGATTTTACTCGAGCTTCACCAGAGCGCGCGCCGCACCTGAGCGCCCCCGGGGCTCCTCACGACTTCAAACCAGGAGGGTTTCCCCGGAGCCGACGCCAGTCGGCCCCAGGGAAGGCTCCTTCAGTTGGTCCGGAACTCAGCGTCGACGACGTCGTCCTTCTTCGGCGGCGTCTCGCTGCCCGGCGCTCCTGGAGCGCCTGGCGCCCCCGGGGCACCGGGGCCGCCTGCCGCCGCGCCCGCGGCCCGGTACATCTCCTCGGCAGCCTTGTGGCTCGCCTCCTCGAGGGCGCTCATCGCGCTCTGAAGGGCCGCCTTGTCCGTGCTGTCGCGCACTGCATTCAGCCCGGAAATCGCCGATTCGAGCTTGGAGGCGCTCTCCGGAGAGAGCTTCTCCTTGTTCTCCTTGAGGAGCTTCTCCATCTGGTAGGTGAGGTTCTCCGCCCGGTTCTTGAGTTCCACCAGCTCCCGCCGCTCCTTGTCCGCCGCCTCATTGGTGCGGGCATCGGACACCATCTTCTCCACTTCGGTTTTGTTGAGTCCGGAGGAGTGGGTGATGGTGATGCTCTGCTCTTTGCTGGTGGCCTTGTCCTTGGCATTGACGTTGAGGATGCCGTTGGCGTCGATGTCGAACGTCACCTCCACCTGCGGAACCCCACGTGCCGCCGGAGGAATCCCGGTCAGCTGGAAGCGCCCCAGGGTGCGGTTGTCGGCCGCCATCTCCCGCTCGCCCTGCAGGACGTGAATTTCGACCTGGGTCTGGCCATCGGCGGCAGTCGAGAATGTCTCCGCCTTCTTGGTGGGGATGGTGGTGTTGCGCTCGATGAGCTTGGTCATCACCCCGCCGAGCGTCTCGACGCCCAATGACAGCGGCGTCACGTCCAGAAGGAGGATGTCCTTCACGTCCCCCGACAGCACACCGCCCTGGACCGCGGCCCCCACCGCAACCACCTCGTCCGGATTCACCGAGCGGTTGGGCTCCTTGCCGAAGAGGCGCTTCACGGCCTCTGCGACCTTCGGGATGCGCGTCGAGCCACCCACCAGGATGACCTCGTGCAGGTCCTTGGCCTCGAGACCCGAGTCCTTGAGGCACTTGCGGCAGGGCTCGAGGCTGCGCTCGACCAGGGGGTCAATCATCGACTCGAACTTCGCGCGGGTGAGCTTGACGTTCAGGTGCTTGGGGCCATTCTGGTCCGCGGTCAGGAAGGGCAGATTGATGTCGGTCTCCATCGTGCTGGAGAGCTCAATCTTCGCCTTCTCGGCGGCCTCCTTCAGCCGCTGCAGGACCATCTTGTCCTTGGACACGTCGATGCCGGTGTCCTTGCGGAACTCGGCAATCAGCCAGTCCATGATGAGCTGGTCGATGTTGTCGCCACCGAGGTGGGTGTCGCCGTTGGTGGCCAGAACCTCCACCACGTTCTCGCCCACCTCCAGGATGGAGATGTCGAAGGTGCCGCCGCCGAAGTCATAAACGGCAATCTTCTCGTCCTTCTTCTTGTCCAGCCCGTAGGCCAGCGCCGCGGCCGTCGGCTCGTTGATGATGCGGCGAACGTTCAGTCCGGCGATTTCGCCGGCGTCCTTGGTGGCCTGCCGCTGGGCGTCGTTGAAGTACGCCGGCACGGTGATGACCGCGTCGGTGACCTTCTCCCCGAGGTAGTTCTCGGCGGCCCGCTTCAGCTTGAGCAACACCTGCGCGGAAATCTCCGGTGGGCTGAATTGCTTGCCGTCGATTTCAACGCGGGCATCCCCGTTGGGCCCCCGGACAACCTTGTAGGGCACAAGCTTGGCCTCTTCGGTGACCTCTTCGAAGCGGCGCCCCATGAAGCGCTTGATGGAGTAGATGGTGCGCTCGGGGTTGGTGATGGCCTGACGCTTCGCCACCTGCCCAACCAGCCGCTCGCCATCTTTGAGAAACGCCACGACGGAGGGCGTGGTACGGGTGCCCTCCTCGTTGGTGAGTACCTTGGGTTCGCGACCTTCCATAATCGCAACCACGCTGTTGGTGGTCCCGAGGTCTATGCCGATGATTTTCCCCACGAAAAACCTCCAGAAGAGGAATACTTCTCAGTGGCCAAAAGCTAACCAGCGCTCACTGGGTGTCAAACCGCACTGGGCTCCACCGTCCAAAGGGGGTGCCACGCGGGCTGCGCACCGGACCGTCACCGGCGTTTCACAGCAGTACCTTGGCTCCTCCTTGAAGAGGCGCTAAGGGAGCGAGATTGTTACATCCGGGCGACGCGACAGGCGCCCTTCGAAGCTGGCCAGAAACCTGCACTTCTCGAAGGGCCATGCCGCAGCGCGGCACCCCGCCCGGACTCAGACATTTGGAGCTCTTACCCGCCCCCCCCGCTGTCTCCGGCTCGCCCCAGTGGCAAGGGCCGAGGCCCTCGCGCGTGGCCGTCCTCCTCAACGCCCACGCCCGACGGGTGACGCCTGCCGTCTTGCGCGCCCTCTCCCACGTGGTGGCCCGCGGGGACCTTTACGTCTCGCGCTCTCCGTTGGACGCCCGACGCATTGCCAGTGCGGTGGTGGAAGGCGGCTACCACACCGTCTTCCTTGGCGGCGGCGACGGCACCTTCATGGGCTTCGCCGACGAAGTCCTCAACCTGGCGGCACGCAAGCGCGTCAGCCGGCTGCCGCACTTTGGCGTGCTCAAGCTTGGCACCGGCAACGGGTTGGCTGCCTGGGTGAATGCCTCCGGCGTCCAGAGTGGCGGCATCGTGGACGACGTGCTTCGCGCCCGCAGCGGCGAAGTCCCGGGCTACCGACCTCTCGAATTGCTCTCGGTGGAGGGACGCCGTGCGCCCTTCGCCAGCCTTGGACTGGACGCCCAGCTGCTGAATGACTACGTGTGGCTGAAGCAGCGTGTGTCGGGCAGCTGGTTGTCGCGGCTCCTCACCGGCTCTCGGGGCTACGCTGCCGCTGTGCTGCTGCGGACGCTTCCCCAGGCGCTGCTGCGCCCGACAACCGTGGAGTGCGAAATCCGCAACACTGCAGCCACGCCGGCCCTCCGCCTGGGCGCGGACGGCCAGCGCCTGGCCTCCATCGCCCCGGGCGAGTTGCTCTTCCGCGGGCCGGCAATGCTCGCCGCGGCGAGCACCATCCCCTACTACGGCTACGGCATCCGGATGTTTCCGCTCGCGGGAACCCAACCGGGGACGATGCACCTGCGCGTGGGAGTGGTGGAGCCACTCTCGGTAGTGGCCAACGTCGGCCGGATGTGGCACGGAGAATGGTTTCCGCCCGGCGTCCACGACTTCCTGGCGTCCAGCGTCGAGGTGCACTTCGAGCAGGAAGTGCCTTTCCAGCTGGGCGGCGACGCGGCCGGTCAGCGCTCCGCCCTCAGCCTGTCCGTGGCACCCGAGCGCCTCAGCCTTTTGGACTTCTCCCCGCGGTCGCCCCGACTGGCCTCGGCCCTTTAGCCGCGGTCTCGCGCCGGCGGCGGTGCTTCGCCTGGCTCGCGGCGACGGGCGGCCACCAAGACGAAGCTGAGGCCCGCTGGGCCCAGTTGAACGAGGGCCGCCTCCTCCTCCGGAGGCCCTGGCTGAGCTCCGTACAGCTGCACCAGCTGGGGCTCACTGAGGGCCTCCGCCCACTCCGGCTCGAAGCCGCTGCGCAACAGCTCCGCGAGCTCCGCCTGCGGGGAGCGCAGCGGCTGACCAAACGCCCGCTCCCACGCTCCTAAGTCACGCGTGCCGAGCCCCACCCTGGCGGCTACCACCGCCACCAGCCTCCCGTGGGACGGCACCAGCGCCGGCCGTAAAAGCCCAGCCAGCGGGGCGAGCGCTCTGGCCCGCTCCCCCGAGATGGCCAGCTCGAAGGCCGCCTCGGGCAGAGAGGGCGCCTCGCCAGCCAGGGCGAGCAGCGTCAGCCGGCTGAGGACGCCCGCGGCATCGGCTTCCAGCTGCACCTGCTCGAGCACTGCCGGGGAAGGGTCCGCCACCGTAATGCGACAGCCGAGGTCCCGGGCCAGCAGCACGGCCAGGCTCGGGCCGCGCACCCGGAACTCGAGGACGCGAGAGGTTTCCTCGAGCTCCAACCTCCGGCCGAGTCGGGCCAGGACCGACTCGGTGCTGAAGGGCGCCGCCGTATCCGGTGGCTGGGGCTCGGCCTGCTGCTGGGAAGTGTCAGCCATGGACTAGAGGTAGTACAGAATTCGTCGGTCCTTGTGCAGCGCCTCATACACCCGCGCCCGTTGCTCTTCGGAAATCAGCACCACCGTGACTGAGACGGAGAGGTAGCGCGCCCCCTTGGAAGGCAGCTCGCTCATCGAATCCTGGGAAACCTCCTGGGCCAAGACGCGGTGGAAAAGCTGGCGCACGTACTCTTTGAAGCCATGCTCCTGTTTGCCCATGACCTTGAAGGTGTAGGCCTGGGGGTAGGTTAGGGTCGGTTTCCCCTCAAGAATCACCGCACGCCCTCCGCAGGCTGTCCCAAGGGGCCATCGGCCGTCCTCCGAGGAGTCGCCACCGCCCCAACCTAACAGTGACCACCAACGGGATAGAAACCCCCTCAGGCCGCAGCCAGCGCGCTCGGCCGAGCGGCTCTCCCCCCGTCGGGGGCCAAGAGCCGCTTCCCGGCGGCCCGGCCGCCCCAGGCCGGCCCGGTGGCGCCAACAGGTGTCCCCGCCCGCGCCCGAAGAGCAGGGGCGCCCGGTGTGGCCTGGTTGTGGCTCGACGCAGCCCGCCGTGAATGTCCATAAGCTTGGCCTCACTGTGGCGGAGCCGTCCTCTACCGAAACCGACGCCCTCTCCGAGCCAGGGCTGACGTCGGCTGAAGCTGGGCGCCGACTGGCAGACACCGGCTTCAACGAGACGACTTCCGGTACGCGCTTCAGCGCCCTCGGCGAACTCCTCTCGGGCCTTGCCAACCCTTTGGTCCTGATTCTGCTGGTCAGCGGTGTTCTCGCCGGCGTCCTTGGCGAGTGGGTGAACGCCGCCATCATCATCACCATCGTCCTGCTCAGCGTGGCGATGAATTTCGCGCAGAGCTACCGCTCTCAGCGCACAGTGCGGCGTCTGCGGGACAGCGTCGCCCCGACAGCGACTGTGCTCCGCGACGGCGTCTGGCGGGAGCTCAACCGCAGAGAGCTCGTCCCAGGCGACGTGATTCGCCTCGGCGCCGGCGACCTGGTGCCGGCCGACGCACGGCTGCTACAGGCCAAGCACTTCTATGTGCAACAGGCCGCGTTGACGGGGGAGTCCTTCCCGGTTCAGAAGCAGCTCAGGCTCGGGACCTCCGCGGGTCCGTCCACCGGCACCGAGGCTCCCGACCGCGTCTTTCTCGGCACCTCGGTGGTCAGCGGCGCCGCCACGGCGCTCGTTCTGCAAACCGGGCCGAGGACAGCATTTGGCGAAATCGCCGGCCGGCTGTCGACACGGCCGCCGGAGACGGAGTTTGAACGCGGCCTACGGCATTTCGGCGGGCTCATCATGCGCACCGTCGTCTTCCTCGTGCTCTTCATCCTGGTGGTCAACCTGGCCCTTCACCGCCCGGCCTTTGAGTCGCTCCTCTTCGCGGTGTCGTTGGCGGTGGGGCTGACGCCCGAATTTCTCCCGATGATTACCACCGTGACACTCGCCCAAGGGGCAGAGGTGATGGCCCGCGAGCAAGTCATCGTCAAACACTTGCCGGCCATCCAGAACCTGGGAAGCATCGACATCCTCTGCAGCGACAAGACCGGGACCCTCACCAGCGGCGAGATGACGCTCGAGCGCAGCGTGGACGGCTTCGGGAAGCCGAGCCCGGAAGTGCTCCGCCTCGCGGGCCTCAACAGCGCCCTGGAAACCGGAATTCGCAGCCCCTTGGACACTGCCATCCTCAGCGCGGTGGCCCAGCTCGGCCAGCTGGACCAGAAGCGCGACGAGGTTCCCTTCGACTTCGAGCGCCGTCGCCTCTCGGTCCAAGTCGAGGCCGCCTCCGGGCCGCTCCTCATCACCAAGGGCGCGCCGGAAAGCGTGCTCGCGGTGTGCACCGAGGCCTGGGGACGAGGCAGCGTGGTCGACCTAGACCAGGCGGCGCGGCGCCGCTGCGAGCAGACGTACCGGGCACTGAGCGGCGAGGGGCTTCGGGTTCTCGGCGTCGCCACCCGGGCGATGGCGCCCGAGGAGACCTGCTCCGCCGAGTCAGAAAGCCGGATGACGCTGCAGGGCTTTCTCGCCTTTATCGACCCGCCGCTTCCGGACGTGGCGGAGACGTTGGCCGCACTGCGCGCAGACGGGGTGGAAGTGAAAATTCTCTCCGGGGATGACCCGCTCGTCGCCCGTCACGTCTGCGCGCAGGTGGGCTTGGACGTGGGGGAGGTGGTGACTGGGGAGGCCGTCGCGCGCCTCGGGGACACGGCGCTGTCGCAGCTGGCGGAGCGAACCACCGTCTTCGCTCGCGTCTCCCCGGCGCAGAAGGACCGCATCATCCTGGCACTCCGGCACCGCAGCCACGTGGTCGGTTACCTGGGCGATGGCATCAACGACGCTCCGTCGCTGCACACTGCCGACGTCGGGATTTCCGTGGCCGGCGCGGTCGATGTGGCCCGCGACGCGGCCGACATCATCCTTCTGAAACAGAGCCTTGCGGTGCTGCACCAGGGCATCCTCGCCGGCCGACGGGCCTTCGGAAACGTCATGAAGTACCTGCTCATGGGCACCAGCTCGAACTTCGGGAACATGTTCAGCATGGCCGCAGCCTCGCTCTTCCTCCCCTTCCTGCCGATGCTGCCGACACAAATTTTGCTCAACAACTTCCTGTACGACTTCGCGCAAATCACCATCCCCACCGACCGCGTCGACGAGGCCTACCTGCGCCGTCCACAGCGGTGGGACATCCGGGTCATCCGGAACTTCATGCTCTTCATCGGCCCCATCAGCTCGCTCTTCGACTTCCTGACCTTCTGGGCGCTGCTCCACGTCTTTCACGCGGCCGAGGCAGCCTTCCATACCGGCTGGTTCATCGAGTCGCTGGCGACGCAGGTGCTGGTGGTCTTCGTCATCCGCACCGTCGGCAACCCCTTCCGCAGCCGGCCCAGCTGGCCGCTCACTCTCACCTGCCTTGCCGTGGTGGCTATCGGCACGGCGTTGCCCTGGACCCCGCTGGCCGCACCTCTGGGCCTCGTCGCACTGCCTGCCTGGTACTTCGCCTTCCTCGCCGGAGTCACCGGCACCTACCTCCTTCTGGTGCAGCTGCTGAAGGGCCGGCTCATGAAGCGATTGCTGCCCGCGCCACCTTCCAGGACTGCCACCACGCCTTCCGGCGCGAACGCCGTCTAGCAGCTACGCCCTCCGGCGCCTGTCGCCAGGAAGGCGAGGCGGCAGAAGCCTGGCGCCGGTCCAGCACGGGCGCACCCCGCGCAGGGGGGCGCCTTTGGGGCCGGGGCCTGCTAGAGCAGGTTGGCCGCCAGCTCAGCGAGCGCACTTCGCTCGCCCTTGGTCATCGTGATGTGTCCCGCGATGCGCTCCTTCTGGAAGCGGTTCACCACGTGCACCAGGCCGTTGCTGGTCGCGTCCACGTAGGGGTTGTCGATTTGGAAGGGGTCGCCAGTGAGGATGATTTTCGTCCCGTCGCCGACGCGGGTGATGATGGTCTTCACCTCGTGCGGAGTGAGGTTCTGCGCCTCATCGACGATGATGAACTGGTTCGGGATGCTGCGGCCACGGATGTAGGTGAGCGCCTCAATTTCCAGGATGCCCAAATCCAAAAGCTCGTGGTAGCCGCGGCCGGCTTTTTTGTCGGCCCGACTGAGGTTCATCAGGAACTCGACGTTGTCGAAGATGGGTTGCATCCAAGGGTTCAGCTTTTGCTCCACGTCTCCCGGCAGGTAGCCGATGTCGCGACCCAGCGGGAAGATGGGCCTGCTCACCAGCAGCTTCTGGTAAGCGCTCTCCTCCGTCGTCTTGTGCAAACCCGCTGCGATGGCCAGCAGCGTCTTGCCGGTGCCAGCCTTTCCGACGATGGTGACCAGCTTGATGTCGTCGTTCAGGAGCAAGTCGAAGGTGTAGCTCTGCTCCATGTTTCGCGGGCGGATACCCCACACCCCGTCCTTCACCCCGCGCAAAAGCGGAACCAGGCGGCCCTTGGCCGGGCTCATCCGCCCCATGGCAGTGTGCGAGGGGTTGGTCTCGTCTTTGAGAAGGACGAATTCGTTCGGTGCCAGCGCGTCGCTCCCTGGCAGCACCACCTCGGCGCCCGGCTTGTACATCTGATCGACCAGCTCCCGAGGGACGAGCAGCTCTCGGTGCCCGGTGAAGAGCTCGGAAATTTCGACGCGCTGCGCGTCGTAGTCCTGCGCCTCGAGGCCCACCGCGTCGGCGCGAATCCGCAGCGAGGTGTCCTTGGTGATGAAGACTGCCTTCACATCCGGCTCGCGCTCCTTCATGTCGAGCGCGACCGAGAGGATGCGGTTGTCCATCAACTGCGCATCGCCAATGGCGGGCGGGAGCGGTCGGTGGCTCACCACCACTCGCAGGTTACCGCCGCCAGGAAGGGGCACTCCCTCTGCCAGGGAGCCCTCTGCCCGCAGCGCGTCCAGGTAGCGTGCCACCAGCCGCGCGTTCCGACCGAGCTCGCTGAGGTCACGCTTGAACTTGTCGACCTCCTCGATGACGTAAATCGGGATAACGACGTTGTTGTCTTCGAAAGTGAAGAGGGACCGCGGATCGTGAAGCAGGACGTTGGTGTCGAGGATGAAGTTCTTTTCCATCGTGGGGTGCCGGATGCCTCTGTGGACCGCGGGTGCAACAGACCACGCTGCGCCGCGACCGGGCGCCGCACACTCCCCTTCTAACCGGTCCCAAGTATAGGCCTGGCCTCCGACGAGCGGATCCGCACGCGGAGGCTAGCGTTCTGGCGCCTGAAGGAGCTTTTGAAGAAAGGCTGGCGGCCTGCCAGAAGGCATGCTGCTCAGGGGGAACCGCTCTCGAAGGCAAGCAACATCCAGCACGTGCCTCTCGGCACGGCCGAGGAGAAAGGCGCGTTTCCAGCTCCGAGTCGAAAAATGGGTGGTCGCCCGGCGGCTCAGCGGGGCGAGCATGACATCCGGTGAGAAGGTGACACGCTCGCCCTGCCGTCGCACACAGCCCAACTCCAGAGCCCAGGAAAGCAGCCACAGCGGCCTCAGACGCCGCTCGGCGCGCAGCGCCTCCAGGCGCCCCTCGGCGCGCCCATCGACGAAGTGGAAGTACTTGGAATAAATGGAGGCAGCGTGAAACGTCGAGGGGCGCAGGGCCATCGCCTCGGCGCCCACCCGCTTGGCGAGGAGAAGCAAAATCTGAAGCGCCTCCCCAGAGAGTGACAGACCCGGGAATTCCTGCTCCGGCAGCGGCGGCCGCGACCAGTCGAAACTTCGCCCCGGGTGCTGAAGCAAAAGCGACTCGAGGTAAAGCACTCGGACGTCGGACGCAGCCCTGGGCAGCCCCACCGCAGCTCCGGAGGCCTCGCGGAGCTCGACCTCGAGGCAGGGCCGCCCTGCAAAGAGCCGGCTTTCCAGGCGGATTCTGGGCCGGTACGCGTCGGTGAGGTCCAGACGCACGTCGATGCGACCGAGGCCAATGGCTTCCAGCCGCTCCAAAGTGCCGTAGGCGCGAAGCGCATTCTCGAGGCCCGCGCGGCTGTAGGTACCGAAGACCAGGCCGGTGCGCCCCTCGCGGCGTTCGAGGGCCAGCGCCTCGGCGCCCAGCGGCACCTCCTCGTCGGCCGCCAACAGCGAGCCGTCGAGCCGTCGGTAGGTGTGGAAAAGACGCGACTGGACTCGAGCCGGTTGCATTGCACCGTCACTCGTAGCGAATTTCGATGATGGTCACGTCGACTTCTCCGCGCGGACGCAAGACTGTCACCGAAGCGCCCAGCTGCTTACCGAGAAGCGCCCGCCCAAGCGGCGAGTCCACGCTGATGCGGCCACCTCGGGCGTCCGTCTCATCCGCCCCCACCAGCTGGTACAGCGTCCGTTTCCCTTCTTCGTCCTCGAGTACCAGCGTGGCTCCGAAGTAGACCCGGGTGGGGTCCTTCTGCTCGCGCGGGTCCACCACGGTGGAGTGGTCCAGCCGGCGTTGAAGAAAGCGAATGCGTCGGTCGATTTCCCGAAGACGCTTCTTCCCATAGAGGTACTCGGCATTCTCGCTGCGGTCTCCTTGAGCGGCAGCGGCGCTGACCTCCGCGGTGACGCGCGGACGCTCGACCTTGAGCAGCGCGAGTAGCTCCGCATGGAGGCGCTCGGCTCCCGCCCGGGTGAGGTAGAGCCGCACTGGTCCTGGCGGCTCCTCCTCCTCAGCTGGGCCGGCCTCATCCTCTGACTGCATGCGCGCGCACCTGCGCCCGGCCCTGGCGCGAAAAGCCGAGCGTTGACTCGGGTTGGGACTTGCAGCCATCGGCAACTTGGGACATGACCACCCGGTACGAGTCGCTAGCTCAGCTGGTAGAGCACCGGCCTTTTAAGCCGAGGGTCGGGGGTTCGATCCCCCCGCGACTCATCGTCGGAGATGTGGGTCCCCGTCGTCTAGAGGCCCAGGACGCTGGCCTTTCAAGCCGGTAACACGGGTTCGAATCCCGTCGGGGACAAAACTACCCCAAGTGCAATCGATGACTTGGGGTTAGGGGTCGGGGCAGGTTGCGAGGGGAAGGCGGCACGTTTTCGGCATGCCGGGCGATGTCCTCGTCTCGCTCTTCACGGGACCAATGGTCGTGGCGTTCACTGCCCGTTTTGTTCCACACACCAAATAATCCGAACCCGGACGCCGTCATCGGGGAGAGGAGCGACGACGGCCTCGCCAAGCTCCTCGTTCAGCGTCTTTGACTTTGGCGATGCGGTCGTCGCGGATGGACACGAGAAACTACTTCAGGCTCACGGTGCGGTGCTCGACCTGACTACGCGGGCGGCAATCCGCGGCGGCGAGGCATGGGCCAGTGCCGTTGTGCATCTGGTTGCGGCTGCGAAAATGGCGTCGAGTTGGAAGGGCCCATGGGTTCGCCGCGACCTCGCACTCATGTTAGTCGGTACGGGCCGGGATTTTGTTTTCGGAGCTCGAGCTCTCGCTTTCGCAGCTCCCCCGAGGGGTCACTTCCGGCGAAGTCCTTCATCTCGTAGAGGGGACGAATCTCCACCTCGGTGTCCTGAAATGGGGCGCGCTTGAGCCACTCGACGGCCTCGCTCATGGACTTCACTTGCCAGAGCCAGAAGCCAGCGATGAGCTCCTTGGTCTCACTGAAGGGTCCATCGAGAACGGTCTGCCTAGCGCCGGAGAACCTGACCCGTTTCCCAGTCGAGCTTGCCTGCAGGCCTTCCGCGGCCAGCATAACGCCCGCCTTCACCAGCTCGGCGTTGAATTCGTCCATCTCTCAGAGTTCCGCTTCTTTGGGCAGAGCGCCCGTTTCGGACTCTTTGGAAGCCTTGACAATCACCGTGACTCGCATTGCGTCGCTGTCCTTGGGGGTTGGCCGGACTTCGTTGGCATCTATGCCTTCGACGAAGAGCTATCTCCCAAATCGACACGTCCCTCGAATGAAGCGCGCCGGTCGTCTAGCCTAGGAAGACGACCGGTAGGCTGGGAGCACCTGATGACCCCGCCCGCTTTCCTTTGCGGCACCGGGGCCCACTAGCTGAAACTGCCTCCCCGGCTCAAAACCCGCTCCGAGCGGCGCTGGAAGCCAAGCCGAGCGCCCGCTGCCAGCACCATGAGAAGGGAAGCCTGCGCCGAGGACCAGCTTCGAAACAGGTTCAGCAGAGCGACTTGGGGTTTTCAACGGCGCGTCGCCAGTGGGTCCCGCGGGCGACACGACGCCGAAGCCTAGCGGCACAGGCTTACTGCTTCCAGATTACCAAGGTCCGGCCCTGTGCACTGCTAGCGAGCCACAGCTCTCCGTTCACCAGCCCAGCGGCGGTAGGTTGTTTGGATGGCACAAGGGGCTGGGCCGTGCCGGTGCGAAGGCTCCACAGCATCCAGTGCGGTGGACGCTTGTCGTCCGGGTCGACGTACTTCGCGACCACCGAGTCTCCGTCGTCGAGGGGAAGCAGTTGCACCACCACGTCGGCCTGCCGCGGGAGCGCCCGCACCAGGGTGCCGGTCGCGGTGTCGATCAGGGTAATTTGCTTGTCGGCTCCACCGACCAACAGCTGAGCCTGGTCGTGGGTGAAGGCGGCGGCGAAGCTTTCCAGGAGTAGCCCACGGAAGCTGCGAACCTGCTTCCAACCCTGAGTGTCGTAGAAGCGCACCTCTGTGTCGCCCGTCGCCGCAACCAACAGCTTGCTGTCGGCAGACAGCGCCAGCGCTGTCGCTTCGGCGAAGCCCGAAGGGAGCGAGGCCACCAGCTGTGGTTCGGACGCTAGCCGCCAGACCTGGGTATCGCGGCCCACCGGGACCACCAGGAGCTCCCCTCCGTCAGCGAGGAAGTGGACTGTCTCGATACGGCGGTCGCTTGCCTGCCACTCCCGACTTCCACCCTCGCCGGACGTGGGCACGACACGGACCTTCCCACTCCAGTAGCCGACGGCGAACCGGACCCCATCATCCGAGAAGGCGATGGCGGTCCGCCGGGGTTCTTTTGGGAAACTCTGTAGCCTTTCCCCTGAGGGAACCGCCAAGAGTTGCAGCGTTCCATCAGCGCAGAGAGCTGCGACCGCGGCACCGTTGGGCGAGAGCATCTCGGCGTCCGAGTCGCAGGGCAGCGGCAGCTGAGCGACCGGGGTTTCGGCACGGGCCGCAGCAGCGCTGCAGAGCAGCACCAGCATGAGTGCCCGCGTCAGGCCTTCTCCAGTACCAAATCGAACTGCACCCGAGCGCGCATCGTCTGGGGGTCGCCCTCAATCAGGACGGGCCGCACCAGCGCCAGTGATGTGATGAGCGGGTCACGGTGGAAATTCTTCTGCGGCTCGCCGTCGAATACTGGGTCCGTGGCGAAGTACAGCTGAGTGGTAAGCGGCCTGTGCCCAGGAGCCGTCACCAGGTAGTGCACGTGCTGAGCGACCCGGCCGGGATAATGCCCGGGCATCACGCTCTCGACGGCATATTGGCCCTTGGCGTCGGCGGAGAGAACCGCGCGATACCGAAACCCGTCGATGTCGTAGTGTCCCGCGTTGTCCGTCTGCCAAATTTCCACCTTGGCGTCGAGGAGCAACTCGCCGCCAGTACCGAAGACGGCGCCGGAGAGGGCGAGGGGCAGCCCCGAATCCCCCGCGGCCCGGATGACTGTCGAGGCCGGCGCGCCCCGCTTGTAGAATGGGCCCAACTCGCAGAATGGCGTCGCGCGCCTCTGCTCGCTCGCGGCCCACGCCTCAGTCAACCCGCCCAACCCGAGCGGCGAAACCAGGGTCAGCGTTCCCAGGGCAACGCAGCTTTCGAGGACTTCCCGTCGGTGTAGCAGCCGGCGCATGTCCCCTCCCCAAAAGGAAAACGGTAGTCTGCTTTCTACACGCACGGCAACCAGAGCGCTCCGTCGCGGTGCCTCAACGTACGTGCTACCCCGGCCCGTCCAGCTTCTCGCGGGCAAGGAGCTTCAAATGGGTGACCCCGGTTCGCGGGTCCCCTATTCCGGTTGGTAGAGGCTCAGGACGCTGGCCTTTCAAGCCGGTAGCACCGGTTCGAATCCCGTCGGGGACATTCAGAAGCACCTGTACCCACTCGCATCTCCACTCCGCTCCCGTCTTGGTGGCCGCCCGGTAGCCAAAACTTGCTGCCGTGCTGGGAAGTCGAGCACCTTCGCCGCCGCCCTCAACCCGTCGGCAGCGCGTTGACCCGGCGCTTGCGTTTCTAACGGGGGGCGCGGAGATGCCGAAGCAACGGGTCCGAAACCGGCGAAGCTCAGGGAGTATTGGCGGCGCAGTACGTTGGGCAGGGCGGGGGTGCCACCGTGGCATTCAGAATAACGCCCTCCGTCTCGTCAGCGGGCGGAGTCAGGTACCCGCTCGACGCCAGGTATGCGGTCAGGGTGGCGCTCGGGTCGAACCAGTTGGTCCCTGAGGAGAAGCCTGACGCCGGGCCGGGCGAAGTGAGCTCCAACTCGAAAATGTTCGGCGGTCCGAACGCTCCCCCAAATCCGTCCCACCACTGGTCTCCAGTTCCGCCATCGGGAAGCGGAACAATCACGAAACAGAGAAGTTGGTCGACATTGGCGGGCGTGTAGATTCCGACGTCGAGTGTCGTGCTGTCATACAACTCAAAAGAACACGCGAAGCTCGGTCCAGTCGTGTTCTCGGACAGGGCATTGGAGATTTGGATGTAGACGTACGGCCCAGAGTTGCCGCCGTCTCCGAGGAGGTATCCCGTCGGCACGGAAAAGGCGAACCCAGTCGCTGCCACCGTGCCGGTAAGCCCTCCGGCGAAGGTTGCGGTACCTGCGGATAATTCGGTGTAGTGAAATCCAGCATCCACGAGCGGTCCCGCATCCGGGCCGCCCCCTGTGCTGCCGCATCCGGCCACAATGGATGCCACCGCGACGGTGCTGAGGATTTGGGCCATCCGACTCATGCGTGCCCCCCTTGGACCCTGCCATCCCTGTTGGCCCCGTGAAGGGGCCTCAGTCCTAGCACGTTCTTTTCGGGCACCTCAGCCGGCCTCTTCGGCGAAGTCGTCCTCTCCACGCGCAGTGGACCTGCCAGGGCCAGAGCGCCCGAAGTAGCCCGCCCCATTCTACAGGCACTCCGACGCGACCCCCTGCCCATCCGCGGGTGCAGCGGGAAGGCACCGCAGCCTTGCCGGGGGCCTTTTGACCGGGGCCGCTAAGGCAGCCTCTGTCTGCCGGCCACGGGCTTTTTTGTCCATGCACAGTCGGCAGTGGAGCGGCGCCGGCGGTCCCACACCGGCGTACGGGCGAGGTGTCCCACCCAGTTGGTGGAACGGGACGTGGGCTAAAGGCCGCGCTCAGCGGGTTTAAACCGGGCTAAACTGACCGACTGGTTGTCTGCACCCTGCCCCGAACGCCTCTGTTGGCTGCTTCTCCCGCTCGCGCTCTTCGCCGCTTGCGCCGGCGACCCGCCGCCGCCGACGCCTGCGCCCACCCGTGGCATCCTTGCGCCGACGCCAGACGCGCTCTTGGCGATGGGCTCGGGCGCTGCTACCCCACTCCTGCAGGCCCTGGCCCGAGCGTATGCGGCCGGACACCCTACTCTCCCTGTGCGCGTCCAGCCGAGCGTCGGCAGCACGGGTGGAGTGGCCGCCGCCGCCGACGGAGCCGTCGACCTAGGACTGGTGGCGCGAGACCTGCGCCCGGGCGAGCCCAATGTCCTCCAACTGGTGCCCCTCGCGCTTGATGCTGTGGTGCTCGCGGCGGCGCCCGACGTCGAGCGGGAGGGCCTGACGCGCGAGGAACTTCGAGGGCTGTACGCCGGTGAGCGCTCGAGCGGGCTGACGTTACTGCTGCGGGACGCGCAGGAGACCGCCAACAACGCTCTCGAAGGTGCTTTCCCCGAGCTGCGGCCGCTGCGCGAGTCGGCCGCAGCGTCGGCCCGCTTCCGGGTGCTCGAGCACGACGACGCGATGGCCTATGCGCTCCTCACCACGCCCCACGGCGTCGGCGTCTTCAGTCTCGGTGCGCTCCTCACTTGGAGACTGCCCCTGCGTGCGCTCGCCCTCAATGGCCTTCGTCCTTCGGTGCAGGCCCTCGCCGCCCGGGAGTGGCCGGCCGTCCGCACGGTGGGGGTGGTGTACCGCCCCGAGCGCCACACTCGCCTTGCTCCCTTTCTTGCATTCGTCGCCTCGCCCGAAGGCCGGGCTGTGACACGCGCCGCAGGTTACTTGCCGCTCCCCGAGGGGCTCCGGTGATTCGCGTCGACCTCGCACGCCCCTTCGCGCGCCGCCTCATCCCGCTGGTGCTCGTCAGCTCGGGCCTTTTCGCGGCAGCCGTGCCGCTGGCCTTTCATTTGGAGGGGCGCCGGGAGCTCGCCAACGGAGCCCGCGCCGCAGCCGCCCAAGTCGCTCGCGTGGTGGAGCGCGCGATGGGCGCTCGGCCGCTCCTCTGGCGTTACGACGCGGCGAAACTCGCCGAGCAACTGCAGGATGCAGGCCTCGGCCACTTCGACGGGCTCGAAGTCCACGACGCAGCCGGGCGACGCGTGGAGCTCGGGAGCCGCCCCCACGGCTGGTCAGTGTGGGGCCGCGCGGACGTCGTGGTGGCCGGCCAAGGCCTTGCCTCAGTGTGGGTGGCCCAGGGCCTGGGGCCGCTGTGGGCCAGCACCGGTGTAGTGGCGCTCCTCTGCTCCCTCTTGGCGCTGCTCCTCGGGAGTGCGCTCTACCTCTACCCGCTACAGACGGTGAGCCGCGCAGAGACCCGCATTGCCGCGCTTCTCGCCGAGCGACGCGTAGCGCTCCAAGAGGAAGAGCGTCGTCGCATCGCCCGCGAGTTGCATGACGGAGCGGGCCAGGCGCTCACTGCTGCGCGCCTCCAGCTGTTGGCTCTGCGCCGGCAAGGGGTGAACGCTGGGGCAGCCGCGGCGGTGGAGCGCCACCTGGACGAGGCCCTCGAGGAAGTGCGGCGCTCCACCTCGGCCCTCCTGCCGGCGCCCCTTGCTGAGCTCGGGCTTCTCGGCGCGCTGGAGCGGCACTGCGCCACGTTCTCTGAGGCCACCGGGGTGCACATTGCCCTGGAGGCCCCCGAACTCTTTCCGGAGCTGCCAGTCGCGCTCCAGACAGCGGTGTACCGCATTGCCCAGGAGGCGCTGCACAACACTGTTCGGCACGCGGCCGCCTCGCGCGCCGTCGTCCGTTTGCACACCGACGCCACGACGCTGGCACTCGAGGTCGACGATGACGGGCGAGGGTTTGCAGAAGCGGCCAACTGCCAGTCCATCCGCGAGCGCGTGGCGGGCCTCGGGGGCGCGGTCGAGTGGCCCGAGCTCGGCACCGCCCGCCTACGCATTACGCTTCCCCTGACCGGAGGTGGCGGGTGATTCGAGTCGTCGTCGCCGATGACCACGAAGTGGTCCGCGCGGGCGTCCGTGCCGTCCTCGCCTCCGAGCCTGACGTCACGGTGGTGGGCGAAGCCATTGACGCAGCGAGCGCGCTGCAGAGCGTGTCCGCCCTCGTCCCGGACGTACTCCTCCTCGACCTCGGGTTGCCGGGGGACGGCTTGACGGTTTTGCGTGCCACCCAGGAGCGCTCGGGCTCGACCCGGGTGCTGGTACTTTCCATGCATTCAGACGGCCCGCACGTCCGCGCTGCGCTGGACGCCGGCGCCGCCGGGTACGTGGTGAAAGGAGCCGGCGTGGAAGCGCTCGTCTCCGCGCTTCGCGCCGTGGCCGCCGGCGCGAGTTTTCTGGACGAGCAGGCGCAACGGGCCCTGGCTGAGCCCGCGGCAGAGCCAGATTTGACTTGGGAGCGGCTCACCCCGCGAGAACGGCTGGTCCTGAGACGCGTGGCCGAGGGGCGCACCAACCGTCAAATCGCCGCCGAGCTGGCGCTCTCTCACAAGACGGTCGACAGCCACCGGGCGAACTTGATGCGGAAGCTGGGCGTCCGCGACGCACAGGGCGTCACCCGTTTCGCCATGCGCCTGGGGCTTCTCCCCGAGGGGTAGCCGCCCCGTCCGTGTTGCCAGCAGCCCCTTTCGTCGCCATTCTTCGGGCCCCATGGCTGGCCGCCCCCCTCCCCCTCATTCGGCGCCCCCGGCTCTGGACCGGGTGGAAGAGGCTTCGGAGGAGTCGTTTCCAGCGAGCGACCCGCCCAGTTGGACGGGAGTCATTGGAGCAGACGGGGCGGCGAACGCTTCTTCTACCGCTCGGGCGCGGCCTGCGCCGACGGCAAAGGCGCCCAAGCCCAAGCCAGCGTCACGGCCGCGAACGGGCCCCAAACGGCGCCCTCGGCGCTGAAGGGGCTACCCCCCCGGGGG
>JBKQSS010000071.1:0-5477 GCA_052143535.1 Myxococcaceae bacterium
GTGGCAGCTGGCCCCCAGGACTGCCCTTCTTCCGCGTCTCACCGCGTTCAGCTTTTTTCTGGCTGCCCTGGCAGCTTTTTCGGCCGAGCCGCAGACAGGCTGGACCGAAGTCCGCACGCCTCACGTCACGCTCAAGACGGACCTCCAGCCCGAGGAGGCCGGGCGCGCTGCGCTCGCCATCGAGCGCACGCGCTCGGGGCTTCTGGCCGCGGTGTGGCCAGGGATGAAGCTTTTGCAAGTGGAGCACATCGAGATGGTGGTGTTCAGGGACCACCCGGAGTTTCAGCGCTATTTCGGGGACCGGCTCGCCGGCCTTTTTGTCCACGGGGCGTACCCGCCGCTCGGATTCCTCAGCGGCACCGCCGACAGCTGGGAGCACCGCGAGACACTGGCTCTGCCGGAGACCATTTCCATCTTGAAGCATGAGCTCACCCACCACCTCGCCGCCTACTTTTACCGGCGACAGCCCCGGTGGTTCTCCGAAGGCATGGCCGAGTTTTTCGAGACGATGCGTTTCTCCGAAGACGGCAAGACTGCGACCCTCGGCGATGCCAACCTTCAGGCCTGGCAGTCCTACAACCGGGCGCGCAGCGTCACCGTCGCCGATGCCATGGCCTGGAGTGGGAAGCTCGACGAAAAAGACCAGGCCACCACCGGGGGCCTTTATGGAGTGAGCTGGCTCATGGTCGATTGGCTCTACAACACTCGCCCTCAGGACTTCGACCGATACCAAACTCTCCTGGTCAAGGGCATTGACCCAGACAAGGCCTGGAAGGCCGTCTTCCCGGACCTCAAGCCAGCCGACCTCGACACCCAGCTCCAGCAATACATCCAGGTGGGCTCGTTTCGGAACATCAGCGTTGCCGTCCCACCGGTCGACCCAACGGTGCGCGAGCAACCGATGACCCTCGCTGAAGTGCACGCCACGCGCGCCACCGCCCTCGCCGCGGGCTCAATGGATGGTGCGGGGCCACCGGTGGAAGCCAAGGCGGAGATTGACGCAGCCCTGGCGGAGGACCCGGCCAATGTGCGCGCCCTTCAATTGAAGCTGGGCACAGTGTCCGCTGCCGAGCGCCCAGCGTTGGGACGGCGCGCGACCGCGGCGCACCCTGAGGACGGCGTGGCCTGGCTCCTCTTGGCGGCGTCCCTGCCGGACACTGCAGAGACGTTTGACGAGCGCGCCCAGGCCTACCGGAAGGCGACTGAACTCGTGCCGGACGACCCGACGGCCTTCAACAACCTGGCCTGGATGCAGCTGCAGAAGGGGCGCGCCATGGACGCCTTGCCCTTGGCCCTCACCGCGGTGCGGATGGCCCCTTGGGACTCGGCCTTCCTCGACACACTGGCCGAAGCACTGGTTGCGGCCGGGCGATGCACCGAAGCCATGGGCATTCAAACCCGTGCCGTGGAGATGCTGCCCGAGCGCTCCACTGCCGCCGTGCGCGCCCTCTATGCCGGGCGCCTCGCCAGCTTTCAGACGAAGTGCTCGGAGGCCAGCACTGTGACTCCGACGCCTGCCGCCGGCGCGCCTTCCAGCAAGCCCTAAGAGTGGCTACTTCGGCGGCTCGGCCGGAGGTGCGGGAGGCGCCGGCGGTGCCCCTGGCGGCGCGCCAGGAGCAGCACCCCCGGGTGGTGCTTCCCCAGGGGTGACGATGCCCACCACCGGCTCAGTGATGACGCCCAGAATTTTCGCACCGGCGCTGCGGGCGCCGTCGAGGGCGAACACCACCCGGGCATAGTTGGCCTTCTCCTCGGGGATGAAGAAGACCAGTCGCTCGTCCGGCGGCTTGGCGGCCAGCACCCGCTTCATCCGCTCGACGTAGGAGGCGTCGTCCACGGCCTCCGAGTTGAGCTTGATGGTGCCCGACTCCTCGATGCTGACCACAATCTGGTTGGGGTCCGGCTCCGGCACTTCCTGGGTGTCCTCGTCGGGGACGCGCACCTGGATGTCCTTCTCCAACAGGGGCGTGACCACCATGAAGATGATGAGCAGGACCAGCACCACGTCCACCAACGGCGTGACGTTGATGTCCGAGTTGGGCCGCCCCTCGCTGATGGAGAACTTTCGCTTCTTGGCGAGGTGCTTTCCGAGTCCGAGGCTCAATGTCCCTGCTCCTGGACGCCGAGCTTGACCATCTTCGCGCCGGACTTCTGCATCACGCTCAACACTTTGCGGACGTCCTCGAAGGTGAGGCTCGCATCTCCCTTGAGCAGAATCGGCTTGAAAGGCTCGTTCGTCAGCTTGGCCGTCATCGCCAGCTTGAGTCCCTCTTCATCGAAGGGGTCCTTCTCGAGGTAGATTTTCCTGTCCGAGGTGACCGAGACAATCATCGGGTCGCTCTTGCCTTCATCTTCCTTTTGCTTCTGCGCGGTGGGGAGCTTGACGTCCTTGCCCCGCTGAAGCATCGGCGTCACCACCATGAAGATGATGAGCAGCACCAGCACCACGTCCACCAAGGGCGTGACGTTAATCTCCGACTTGACCTTGCCTCGCCCACCGCCCGCTGCCATCGCCATGGCGTCTCACCTCACTTCTGCCGAAGACCGGCGCGCCGGCCTTTGGACGTCAGGGATGGAACTGCTACTGAGGACTGCCCGGCACATAGGCATGGCCACCGAGCTGCTTGGCCACCACGTCCAGAAACTCGTTCGAGGACTCGCTGATGTCCACCGCGCGCGCATCCACCCAGCCCTGCAGGTAGTTGTAGGCCATCACCGCCGGAATGGCGACGAGCAAGCCGAAGGCGGTGGTGATGAGGGCCTCGGCGATGCCGGCCGACACTGTGCCCAGACCGCCCGAGCCGGTGATGGCCATCGACTGAAAGGCAGACACAATTCCCATCACCGTGCCGAGGAGGCCGACGAAGGGGGCCGTCGAGCCGACGGTGGCTAATAGCCCCAGCCCGCGCTTCAAGCTTTGCACCTCGCGCTGCGCCTGACGTTCGAGCGCCCGGGCGACGGATTCCACGAGGAGGTCTTTGTCCTGCCCGGGGGCGAACTTCAGCGCGTTCAAGCCGGCGCCGATGACCCGGCCGAGATGGCCGACCTTGTCGCCCATCTTGGCATTGGCAGCGGCCATCAGGTCGCCCTTGGACAACACGGCGGCCATCCGCTCGGCGAAGTTGCGCGATTCGCTGCGCGAGCGATTGAAGACCACCAGGCGCTCGGCCATCACCACCAGCGAGAGCACGGACATAATCCCCAAGACGAAGACGATGAGCCTCGCGAAGAGGCCCATGTGGGCATAGAGGTCGGTGATTGTGAATTGCATGGGTTTGGGAACGCGCCTCCGTCTGCGCTGGAATGAGGGCTTCTCTGCTGTCTGTCGTGGAGCGACCGCACGCGCGGACGCCGTCGTTATTGTTGGTCGAGCTTAAACCTATAATTAAAAACGTAACTCACCTGCTGCGGGCGCCCTTGGAAAGTGACCGGGTGGTACTTGGCGGCCGCCAGCCAACTCAGGACCGCGGCCTCCATCAGTGGGACCGGCTTAATAATCTGGCAGTTGGTGACCGAGCCCTCGATGGTGATGGTGCACTTCACGATCATCAGCCCCTCGCTGCCGGCCTCTCGCGCCTCGCGGGTGTACTGAGGAAACATCGTGCCACCCGGGCCCGAGATGAGGACCGGACGAGTCATTCCTTCGCCGAAGGCCACCGTTCCGGTGCCGGTCCCACCGACCACTCCGCCCACCACGCCACCCACCACCCCGCCGACCACGCCGCCCTCGACGCCCCCCTCGACACCCGAGTCCTCGTTCTTGTCGGGCTCGGCCTCCGGCGGCTTCTCCTTGGGAATCTCTTTGGGCTGGACGAGTTGGTTCTTCTTGGGCGTCTTGTGCTCCTTGTGGGTGCTCGACGCCGGCGGCGGCGGAGGCGGCGGAGGCGGGGCGACCTTCAACACCACCGCAATCTCCTTCTCCTGGCTTCGGGCGGGGCGGGTGCTGAGGTAGATGGCCATCCCGAGAACGGCGACGTGCAGCAGGACCGAAACAACCGCACCGGTACCGAACCGGGACTTGGGTACCGTGCCGTGGCCTAGGACAGAATCAAACATCGCCCGGGTTCTCCCTCGCTGCGGACTGATCCGACGTCGCGTCTTTCCCGACGACCCAAGTGAGCGGCTACCTCAGAACGGCGGCCGCACACAAGTCCTTCCGTCCAGCACGGCGGAACGCAGCGGCTGACGGTTTGGTTTCATCCGTGCAGCACTTCTGGGGCGGAAATCACAGGCCGTCTGCAAACTTCTATTGACAGGCGCCCTGAGCCCCAAGCATCCTCACCGTTCGCTTTCCCGCTTTCGACCACACTTGGAGGGGTTCGGTGAGTCCAAACAGGGAGTTTGTTGGGAGGGGCTTGAGCTATGCGCTCGTGCTCCTCGGGTTGCTCGCGGCCGGTCAGGTCAGAGCGCAAGGGGCTGGTGCCGGTACCTTGACGGGAACGGTGGTCGACGGCTCGACGAAGGCGCCGGTTGCCGATGTCGTGGTGACCGCGAGTTCTCCCCAGTTGCAGGGCGAGCAGGTTTCGGTCACGGACTCAACGGGCACCTACCACATTCCGCAGTTGCCTCCGGGTACCTATACCCTTCGGTTCGAGAAGGAGACGTACCGGCCGTACTCGCGAGGTGAAATCGCCCTCGACGCGGACCGGACCCTTCGGCTCAATGTCGAGCTGCTGCCGGAGTCCCTCAAGGGTGAGGAAATTGTGGTCGTCGGCAAGCCGCCGGTCATCGACGTCGGCTCGACGCAGACCGGCCTCACCGTCACCAGCACCTTCTCCCAGAACATCCCCATTTCGCCCGCCGAGGCAGGCAACGGCGGCGTCCGGAGCTTCTCCGGTCTGGCCCTGGCTGCTCCCTCGGTGCAGACGGACCTCTTCGGCATTTCCATCTCGGGCACGACTTCTCCTGAGAACTCCTACCTTATCGACGGTTTGAGCTTCTCGGACGTCGGCTTCGGCGTCACCAACAAGAGCTACATCACCGGCGGTGGCAGCAATACCGCTGGCAGCGACTTCTCGGTGGAATTCGTGGACCAGATGAACGTCCTCACCGGCGGCTACATGCCAGAGTACGGGCGAACCACTGGCGGCGTGCTCTCAGTCACCACCAAGAGCGGTGGTAACGAATTTCACGGTTCAGTCTTCGCCACTTGGACGCCGGGCTTCATGGCGCAGACTGGCACCGCGGTCACCAGCTCGACCACCATCTTCAACCAGTCCACCAAGCTCTACAACGCCTGGGACATCGGTGGCACGTTGGGCGGCTACATCATCAAGGACAAGTTGTGGTTCTTCGTCGGCTTCGACCCGTCGCAGTACAAGTCGCAACTCACTCGGACGGTGTCGCCGTTCGCGACGGACGATGCGGGAAACATCATTACCGACGTCAATGGCGTCCCCCAGCACTCCAACCTCCAGTACCCGGGCGCCACCAGGAACTACTACGACACCCAGACCAACTTCCAATACATCGGCAAG
>JBKQSS010000072.1:0-11250 GCA_052143535.1 Myxococcaceae bacterium
AGCATGCGCGGGATGACGCGGTCAAGGTACTGGGTAAGCTCGAAGCGCAGCCGGAAGACGGGAAGGCGGCGGAGGCGCTCGCCGATGCGTCCATGTTTCAGGATTACTATGGCGACCGCACCACGACGGAACTTGCCAAGGAGTTCGGTCCAGCCTTTGCTCAGGAGGTCTTCCGGCTAAAGACTGGCTCATGGCAGGGGCCGGTCGAGTCCGCCTATGGCTGGCATCTGGTGTTCGTCGATTCCAACATTCCCGGCCGCCTTCCCGCCTTCGAGGAGGTCGAGTCCGAGGTAAAGACGGCGTGGCTGAGCGTGCGGAAGGCTGAGGCCTGGCAGAAGGCCTATGACGCCATGCGCGCCAAGTACACGGTGCTTCTCCCAGCTCCTCCAGAGCCTGGGGCCGAGCGTCCCACGCCCTCTCCGCCCAAGAAGCAGGTTCCCGCTCCGTCGGGCGAGGGGTCGCTGTGATGCGCTCGCGTCAGCGCCCCGTCTGGCTCCTCGCTGGACTGTTCCTCGGCACTCTGCTCACCACTTCAGCAGCATGGTCGCACGATGCACGTCCCGCTTACCTCGAACTCAAGGAGACGGCACCCGGCCACTTCGACGTGCTCTGGCGAACACCGGTCCTGGCCGGCATGCGGCTGCCTGTCGCGCTGCGATTGCCAAACGACATTCGCAACCTAAAGGAACCGTCCGTCGACGAGCTGGCGGATTCTCTCCTCGAGCGCCGGTGGATTGACGCCGGGCCGGGCGGCCTGGCAGGCAAACGCATCGACTTCCCGGGGCTCCAGGCGACCATAACGGACGTGTTCGTCCGGGTGGAGGTTCTCGACGGCAGCAAATGGACGATGGTTGCGCGCCCGTCGCAGCCGTGGGTCGAGATCGCCGCGGCGCGCGGAGTTGCGGCAAGCGCCGCAACCTTCATCCTGACGGGTATCGAGCACATCCTGCTCGGCGTTGACCATCTCCTCTTTTTGCTTGGGCTCCTGCTCATTGTCTCCGACCGCTGGATGCTGGTGAAGACCATCACGTCGTTTACGGTCGCCCACAGCATCACGCTCGCTATCGCCACGCTTGGCTACGCCCGGGCCCCTATCGCGCCGCTCAACGCGGCCATTGCCCTTTCCATTCTTTTCCTTGGCCCTGAGATTGTGCGCGTCTGGCGGGGCGAGACGAGCTTCACCATCCTGCACCCGTGGGTGGTGGCCTTCGCCTTCGGGCTGCTTCACGGCTTCGGCTTCGCCAGCGGGCTGACGGCCATGGGCCTGCCCAGGCTGGAGATCCCCATCGCCCTTGTGTTCTTTAATGTCGGGGTCGAGATTGGTCAGTTGTTCTTCGTTTTTCTCATCCTCGGCCTCGAACGCTCGTTCCGCGTGTTGGAAATTCAATGGCCGCGCCTCCTCCGGATGCTGCCCGGCTACGCGGTTGGGACGCTTGGCGCCTTCTGGACCTTCCAGCGAACGCTGGCGATTCTTGGGGGTTGGGGATGAGGGCCAACCGACGGTTCATCGTTCTTCTGATGCTCGCCGCGGCCCCGGCCTTGGCGCACGAGCAGCAAGGGCAAGCGGCGGGCTTCCTCGCCGGACTGAAGCACCCCGTCTCGGGCCTCGACCACGTCCTAGCGATGGTCTCCGTTGGCCTATGGGGGGCGCAGCTCGGGCCGCCGGCGATTTGGCTGCTCCCCGTCACCTTCCCGCTGGTGATGGCCTTCGGCGGTTTCCTCGGTCTCCTCGGAATCCCGCTCCCCGGCGTCGAGGTTGGCATCGCCCTCTCGGCGCTTCTGCTCGGTGTCATGGTCGCCCGCGAAGCGCGGCCCCCCTTGTGGGTGGCGGCGGCGTTAGTGGGGTTTTTCGCCGTGTTTCACGGGCACGCCCACGGCCGGGAGTTGCCGACTGGGCAGAGTGCGCTCCTCTACAGCATCGGTTTCGTCGTCGCCACGGGGTGCCTCCATGCCGCTGGCATCGGCATCGGCCTCGTTCACCGCTGGAGCTGGGGACGTCTTGGCCTTCGCCTCGCCGGTGCGGCCGTGGCCCTGGCTGGCGGTGCTTTCGTCTGGAGGGCGGCGTGGTGAGCCCGGGTCGATACTCGGTCGGAGCCGTATGGCTCACCGCCCTGCTTCTAGCCCCGGCCACTGCCCACGCACACCTGGTCACCACCGGTCTCGGACCCTTCTATGACGGCATTGGACATCTGCTGGCGAGCCCGGATGACCTAGTGCCCGTCCTGGCCATGGCTCTCCTCGCGGGGCTCAACGGAAGGACGGCCGGGCGCTGGACGCTCTTTGTTCTTCCCCTGGCCTGGATCGCGGGGGGGCTCGCCGGGTACTGGCTCCACGGCCCGGTCCTCCGCGGAGCGCCCGCGACGGTCTCATTCCTACTCCTCGGCAGTCTCATCGCCTCCGGCCGCCAGCTCCCGCCAGCGCTGGTACCAGTGTTCGCTGCCGTGCTGGGATTGATGCACGGCTGGCTCAACGGAGCGGCAATCGCCGCCGTCGGGAGGGAAGCACTCGGACTAGCCGGCATCGCCGCAGTCACTTTCGTGCTCGTCGCCCTTCTCGCGGCCTTCGTCGTCTCCCTGCACAAGCCTTGGATGCGGATAGCGGTCCGCGTGGCCGGTAGCTGGGTCGCTGCCACTGGCTTATTGATGCTTGGGTGGAGCCTGAGTGGGCGAGGGTGAGGCCGACGGGTTGTTAAGCCCCGATAGGGGTGCCTTTTCGGAATAGGCCTCGACTAATGTGCCGCGGGATAAATCCGGTTCGAAGGGCTGCGTCTGCCTCTCTACATGCAAGTCTTCGCTGACGAGGTGCACCACCGTTACCTCCCACGTCGCAACAGGGAACAAACGAGGGCGAGATGACCGCAGGCAACGCGTGTTGGGCCGTGGGAACCGGTCAGTTGGACGGTGGTATCTCTGCTTGTGTCACTTCATCGAAGTTGAGGCTCGTGTACGTCGTGGGTGCTCTCGCTCTGAGTGCCACAGGTTGTTTTCACCCTATCGGCCCGCAGTCGGTCGAACGCGATCGCGAACTGTACGCTGCCTCCCTATCGGATTCCTGGAAGGAGCAAACCCTGCTGAATATCGTCAAGATGCGCTACGTCGATCCTCCCACTTTTGTGGATGTTGGAAACATCGTGGCGAGTTATTCGCTGCAGCTGGGAGTTAATGCAGGCGGCGCGATCAATCCAGGCGGCTCCAACAGCAACGTAAGTCTGGGTGGTTTCGGAACCTTCGGCAACACCCCGACGATTACCTACACACCGTTAACTGGCAACAAGTTCGTCAGGAGCCTCGGGACTCCATTGCCACCCGAGGCGGTATTCTCCAGCATTCAATCCGGACTACCAGCCAATGTCGTCCTCTTTGCTGCGCTAGCGTCAATCAACGGCTTAAAGAATCAAGAGGCGACATTGAACGGAATTACCAAGGCTGATCCAAACTTTCACCGCATGCGCGAGTTGGCGCGTAAAATTCAGCTTTCTGGTTCGGTGCGAATCGTGCTCAGGAAGGACGCCAACCAAGAATTCGTTCACTTCCTGAACTTCAATACAGAGAAGACTCCGCCGGAGATCCAGTCGGACATGTTGGAATTTCGTCGGCTGTTGGGGCTGAATCCTAACGCTTCGGAGTTCAAGATTGTCAGTGGTGCCCTACCCAGCAATGACATGGAAATTGCGGTCCTCACTCGCTCAATTCTTAATTTGATGCAAACCATGGCGGCACAAGTAGAAGTGCCCATCCAAGACCTGGTTCAAACGCGGGCATTCCCCGGGTTTGAACGCGACAAAGATGTTCCGGGGGTTGTCTCTTTGGTCCGTATTTACAGCGGGCAATCGAGATCACCTGACGCATTTGTCTCGGTGTACTACCGGAACACTTGGTTCTGGATTGACGACCGTGACCTCGAATCCAAGCAGGTGTTCTCACTAATCATGATGCTCTTTACGATGGTCGACGCTGGGACTCCGAGTAACCAGCCGGTAATCACGATCCCTGCACATTGAAGTTACACCGACCGGGACAACGGGAGAGACGTCGGACTCAACCGAGCGAAAGTCCCATTCGAGGACCACCGCTAGCGACAAGTCTTTGGCAGGGCATTTGGAGTAGCCTGACCGTTCTTCGGGAGCCTAGAAGATGTCTACACACCCTGTTCTGATTATATTTGCGGCTGCCGTCGCCGCGCCCTTGCTTGCCGAAGTCCGTCTCGGTTTTAAAGTGCCAGTGGTCGTCATCGAGGTGCTGCTCGGCATCCTGGTTGGCCCGTACGTCCTAGGCATCGTTCGATTCGAGGGCTTCCTGGTGCCCATGTTCAACATTGGCATGGCCGGCACGTTGTTCATGGCAGGCATGGACCTCGAATTCGGCCGCATCAGGGGTCGCCCCCTAAATCTGGCGCTTGGCGGTTGGGCCCTCTCGCTTCTGTTGGCAGTCGGGGCAGCCTGGCTACTTCACGTCACTCACGGCGTGCAGGCTCCGATGATCGTCGGATTGACTCTCGCAACCACCGGCCTCGGAGTCCTCCTGCCGGTGCTCCGCGACGCCGGCGTGCTGGAGACCCATTTCGGGCGCTTCGTCCTTGCCGCGGGCACCGTTGGCGAGGTCGGGCCAGTCGTGGCGATGTCCTTGCTGCTCTCGCAGCGGTTCAGCACATGGCAGGAATTGAGCTTTCTCGCAGTCTTCCTGTTCATCGTCGTTGCAGCGGCGACCATTGGGACGAGAACTCGACAACCGTGGGTTCTAAAGCTACTGACGCGCACCCTGCGCACGAGTTCGCAGCTTCCCGTGCGAATGTCGATACTGACCCTGTCGGCCCTGTTGGTGCTCTCCGAGAAGTTCGGTTTCGAGGGCATTTTCGGCGCCTTTGCGGCAGGTATGGTTGTGGGCCTCGCATCCCACAGCGAGGGTGGCAAGCCGCTGCGGGAGAAGCTCGACGCGGTCATGTTCGGGTGGTTCTACCCGTTCTTCTTCGTCAGCTCGGGAATCAAGCTCGATCTGCCGGCCCTCACTAGCAATGCGACGACGATGCTGCTCGTGCCGACGTTGCTAGTCCTGTTCCTCGCGGTGAGGGGATCGACCACCTTTCTATACAGAAAGGATCTCCCGCGAACGGACTGGCTCCCATTCGGGGTGTCGTCGGCGGTCCCGTCTCTCTCGATCATCGTAGTTATCACCCACGTCGGGATCCAGACAGGGACGATGAGATCCGACGTCGCTGCGGCGCTCGTTGGAGCCGCCTTGTTGGCGACCCTGCTCTTCCCGACCATTGCCGGCTTGTTGCAGGCGAAGGGCGCGACAGCAGATCCCAAGCTCGCTTATGGCAGTACTCCGCCCTCGCGCTAGCAATAGACTCCGTCGAATGAATGTCCATTTGAGAGCTAAGGACTGCGGGGCACAACCACCCTGCGGTGCGGGCCGGAATCCATGAGACGGAGGAGGCAAAGAGAGACTGAAAGGACTAGTAGGCAACTGGCTTGAGGGCGCTCGACGAGACATCGCGACTTGGGAAGGCGGAGTCGTCGGCTATGCGCTCAGCGTCCCGCCCCTCCGGCAATAGGCACTACCTTCGCCGGCTGCCCAGCGCGCACCGCGATCCACGCCTGGTCCACCAGCTCGTGCGCAGCCCGCCGCTCGTCCAGCATCGGGTCCTGGAGATAGCTATCGCCGACCTTCCCGAGTGAGTGCCCGAGCACCCTTTCGATGGTGAGCCGCTTCACCCCGAGGCGCTGCATGGCGCTGGCAGCCACCCGCCGCGCGTCATGGGGGCGGTACTGCCCACCCGGAAGGCGTAAGCGGCCACGCTGAGGTAGAGGTTGTCCGGTATTACAGGTGGGGCCACTCGCCTGGTCAGGCTCAACGCAACGACGTCCTTCCAGAGCGCTCCAGGCTCTGCATCGATGAAGTCCCCTGAAGCCCATGCGACTTGGGCCAAGGAGCTCGAGTTGATGACGATTCCAGAAGCAACTTGTGACTGGCCGTAGGCTGCCCCGCCAGTTCCGCGCATGCCTATCTTCACCTGCTGCGCATTCGCAAAGCGAACGGCTCCCTGCACATCCTGAACGTTCTTGGGGAACAGTGCGCCCAGAGGCATCTTGTGGATGTAGTGACCAAAGTCCGTCGCCATGGCTCGGCAGACGGATTGGTCGAAGACGAAGATGCCGTCAAAGGAAGGCATCTTGCTTGCCAGCTTTTGGACCCGCTGTTGGTCCGCCGCTGATGCCCCTTCAGCAAAGGTGAGCTCCCCGTCGAGCAGGTAAGCCATCGACGTACCGACTGCGGCGGCGATAAAGCCGCGACGACTGATTGCTTCCACGGCGTCCCCCTCCATTTTACGTCAGCAGGCCGAGCGTATGGCCCTTGGCGCCGACTGAAAAGAAGCCTCGACGACCACACACTCGAGGCTGCCCGGGCAAACCTCGTGAAGCAGTGGGAGACCATGACCTCCGAGCAACGAAGGGCGCGACTCGTCAACCTAGGCACCGAGTCTCAGTACTGGCAGGAACGAGACCGCTGGGTGGAGGTGCAGATGGAGGACGGCGGCTACGACGTTGAGTGGCTGGCCGGCGGCGGCGTGCCGAAGTACGAAATGCCCTGAGCGGAAGGTGCTCGGGCAGAAGCGAGAGAACTTGATTTCCGAAATGCGGAGGGGCGAATCCCTCTGGGCCAGAACTGGACAATGCGCACCGTCTTCGTCCACCTGCGTGAGGCCGACGCCGCTGATGTGGCGACCTTCCTGACGAAGCTTTTCCCCGAGAAGGGCCGACTTGGATTTTAGAGGTCCCTGGAGATGCGTGCCTCTACATCAACATCGACCACGAGGGTCAGGATGAAGAACTGGAGGCCGCGCTCGGTTATGCGCCGAAGGTCAGCGTTTCAGCCGATGTTTCCGGTCGCTACAAAGGTGACGAACAGATACGCGACTTCTTGCAAACGCTCCTCGAACGCTTTCGAGGCGTCGCAACCGACGACTATACCAGGCACGCTTGGACCCTTGCAGAAATCCTGTCTGGGGCAGTGGTCGAGGGACATCCGTTCTTCGACCACTCTGGGTGGCACAGCGCCCAACGACAACCGTGAAGCCTGGGCGGCGGCTCGCTGACCCGGACCGCGGCGCTCGAGCACTTCGCGGGTCGCCTGGTTCACCCGGTCTTCGTTGGTGAGGTACTCGCGCATGATGGCGGTGAGGTCCGCCTCCGCGTCCACGATGCGCATCGGCTCAACTTCGACGTCGCCGTCAAGCATCAGGAGCTTGAGGATGTCACGTGAGATGACGGGAACCGCCGTGGGATAGAGCCGCATGACTTTCGCCGGCGAGCCTCGCGACTGTTCACGAGAAAAAGCGTCGAACAGACACAAGTAGCCTTGAGGGTACCCCAATGACCAAGGTGTAACCACCCTTCCGTGCCCGGAGCGACTCGCCGTGGAGTAGCCCGCCGCTCACCGTGCCAACCAACCCATCGGGATGATGGTGGCCGGCTTCCCAGTGCGGACGGCCGTCCAGTTGGCGTCCACCAGCTCGTGGGCTTCCGACGCGTCTCGGCATCGTCCCCGACGAAGTACGTATCTCCGACCTTGCCCAGGGAATGTTGAAGGACGCGGTCCACAACAAGCTTAGAGATACCCAGGCGCTCGGCCGTAGCCGTGAAGGAACGGCGTGCGTCGTCTCAAGCGCGAGCTACTGGCCGGAGGACAGAGCGCAACAAGCCGAACATGGCGACGAACCTACATCACGCATCTTTCAATTTGACATCTGATGCGGAGACGCATCAAGCTATTAATCATGCCACGGACAACAATCGACATTGATGCCCCCATCCTTCGTGATCTGAAGAAGCTGCAGAAGCGCGAGGGGAAGCCCCTCGGGCGGCTTGTCAGCGAACTCTTGGCACTCGCGCTCCGCCGTGAGAAAGCCCCGCCGCCAGTCCCCTTCCGCTGGACGGCGCGCGCGATGGGCGCCCCGCTCGTGGACCTCGGCGACAAGGACGCACTCTGGGCAGCCCTAACGGCTGTCGACGCGCCACGGCGATGAGCTTTGCCCTCGACGCCAACGTTCTGCTCTACGCGTCGAACACGGCGAGTCCTGAGCACGTGCGCGCACGCGATTTTCTTTCGGCCTGCGCCAGAGGCGCCGAGCTGCTCTGCCTGGGCTGGCCAACGCTGATGGCCTACCTCCGGATTAGCACCCACCCCGCCATTTTCCCTACCCCATTGAGCCAGGGCGAGGCCGAGGGCAACATCCGTGCACTGCTCCAGCTTCCTCACGTTCGGGTGGTCTCAGAACTTGACGGGTTCTGGGAGGTCTACTGTGAGGTCTCCGCGACAACTCGCGCACGGGGCAACCTCGTCCCGGATGCCCACCTCGCGGCAATCCTGAAGCAGAACGGCATCGCGACCCTCTGCACGAACGACTCGGACTTTCGCCGGTTCGATTTCCTCGAACTGCGAAACCCGTTCTCACCATAGGAGGACCACGTTTCCGGGTTCGAATCCCGGCAGGGTCAAACAACAAGACAGTTTTCAGAGGCAGAATTGGCTGGACAAGAGGCTGGCAACGGGGCTGGCAACGGATTCTCGAGGCCGGCAGAAGAGAAGCACCCATCTCGCTCGCGTCCCCTGACCAGTTAGCCAGCTGCCAACTGGCGTTCATCTCTCTGACCCCATGCCAAGTCGGGGATGCGTCGCGCCAGCTCCAAGAATTCGTCCCCTATGGCCTGGTGGACGAGCTGAATCGCTCCCGCAAAGGCTTCCGCCGGCATCACCATCTGCCAGACGCGGGTCATGTTCTCTCGGTCTTGGTCGCCGAGGAGCGGAAACATCCAGCTAATCTCCCGGGCGACGGTGGAGACGCTGGTCGCCGCTCACCCCGAATTGCGTGAGAAGCTCGTCACGTCGCTGGAGCACCGCCTCGCGTGGGCCGCCAAGCGGCGCCTCCGCCCGACGCCTGAGGTCGTCGCGGCGTCGCTCGGCCAGATGATGGGCGGCATCGCGAAGCCGACGCTCACGAGGCTGGAGACCGAGCTCGAGTGGGTCACGCTGCCGCGCGGGACGATCTTCATGCGCGAGGGCGAGCCGGGCGATTGCGTTTATTTCGTGTCCTCGGGCAGGCTGCGAGTCTTCACCCGCCGCGACGACGGGAGCGAGCCCCCACTCGGCGAAGTCGGCCCGGGCGAGTCGCTGGGCGAGATGGCGCTGCTCTCAGGCGCGCCGCGGTCGGCTTGGGTGGCGACGCTCGTCGACAGTGAACTCCTCCGTCTGTCGAAGGCCGGCTTCGAGCGGCTTCTCGCAGAGCACCCGCAGGCGATGGGCGTCTTCGCGCGTAGGATGCTCGAGCGGCTCAACAAGCGCAACCGCGCTCGTGCCGCAATGGCCCAGCTGCGCACTGCGCCGCTCGCTAGCTCCGAGGAGTGCGATGAGATTGTGCACACGGCCAACGTCGTCTTGCGGAATCTCAAGATCACGCAGATGTACCACCGGCTCTCGCAAGAACTGGCGCTGCTAATCGGCGACCAGGACGCCAACTGGTGCACCTTCGCGTGCAACGCCTCGAAGACTGCGGGGTACGCGATCCGCAGCGAGGAACTGCCGTTCGCCGACGTGCTCGACGTGGCACGCCAGCGCCCATGGGCGCGACGCGCGGGCGAGCGACTCGGTGCGTGGGTGAAGGAGACGTCACCGCTGCGCCGCGCGCAGACCACGCTGGACACGGTGAGCGACACCATCTCGGCCGGAAACCTTAAGGTGTTCGCGGAGCTCGCGCCTATCTTCGCCCGCCTCGTGCGCGAGTTCCATGGCGACGGCGATTACTCCGTCGACCGGCTTGAGGCGTTCACGGGGCAACTCGAGGGCGGGCCGACGAGCGACGGCGGGCAGGAGCTCCTGCGCCAGGCGCTGCGTCACTACTACGATGCCGCATTCGAGACGCGCCCCAAGCCGCGCGCGGAGCTCGTGCTCCTCGGCAACATCAAGATCGGCCTCCACGAGCAGACGCGTCTGCAACCGAACATAGTTGAGGCGCTTAACGCGCCGCTCACGGTAAGCATCGACGGCGCGGTATCGGCCGACCTGCTGGGCCCGGCACTCGCGCTTCTGCCCGCGCGTGCGGCGGTGGCGGCCCGCGGCGGGCTCGGGGCCATCGAGCGGCTATTCGCGGCACGGCTCACCCGCACGTTCCGCCGGGTGGTCACGCGCAGTATGATGACGCTACGGCTCCCGTACGGTGAGGTGCGGCTGGGCGCCGACGTGCCGCGGCTGCCCAACGATCGGATGTTTCCCGACGTTTTGCAGGAGCTTGAACTGCCTGAGCTGGTCGCGACGGTGCAGGAGTTCGACACCTCACCCCGGAGCCTCTCTGGCAGCCGCGCAGCCGACTGGGGCAACCTGCGCGACCGGATGAACTTCATCATCGACCTGTTCCGCTCGCGCCAGCGCAGCCTCGAGCTGTTCGGGCAGCCGTTCGATTACGATCAGCGAGAGGAGATTGCCGCCGACCGCATCCCGCTGGGACGGCTTTAGCCGACGTGCCGTGCCAGGCCGAGGGGTGTTAAAGGGTTGTAAGCGGTGGGACGGTCCGGACGCCAGGCCGCGGGTGGCTACTTTCGCGTCACGCCCGTTCGCCGTCGCGTCGGCGGTCCTGCCGCTAGGGTGCGTCTACCACCACCATGTCGACCTGGATGCACCACTGGCCGTCCGTGTCGTGGTGCCAGACGGTCAGGTAGCGACCCGTCGTCGTCACCGGCGCGGCGTCGCCCGTCTGGCGTGTCAGCTTGTTCGTCCCGGTCTCATAGGCCAGGTCTCCGTCCGTCCCGACGGTGTTGGCGGTGGCGGTGGCGTCGAGAAAGCGCGCCGCCGCCAGGCGCTGCTGGAAAAGGGCCTGTATGGCGGCGCGTCCCTCCACGCGTCCCTTCTGCGAGCCGGGGATATACTGGGCGTCTTCGCAGAAGACGCTGGCCACTGCCGCCGCGTCGCCCCGAAGGAGGGCTTGGGCGATTTGCGAAACATTCTCAACGAGAGTGGCCTTCAGCGAGCTTAAGGGCACCGTGGTCGGCGCCTCGTGTGCGCAGCCCAGCAGGAGGGTGAAGGACGACAGAAGTACGAAGCGCATGCGCCGGGTCTCCAGATGAGGGGAAGGTACCCGTTCGACGAGCACCGTTGCTGACGGGTGAGGGGCGCCGGGGTAGTGGCGCCGGATGGGCCAAGCGGCGAGGGACAAGTGGGCGAAGCGCGTTGAGCAGTGGAGACTCAGCGGCTTGACCGG
>JBKQSS010000073.1:0-19151 GCA_052143535.1 Myxococcaceae bacterium
CCCCATCAACCCGGTTCGCGCTCCCCGCATTCCCAGAAATCTACCTGGACACCCTGCCTGCGCTATCCCCGCGTTTTCAGATCGTTCTCACCCCGCGCTAAGGCCGCCCGCGCGAAGTCTGGGGCCCGGCCACCGAGGAGCCACTCCGCGTTGGTCAACAAAAACGACTCCACCGAAGAGGTTGGTGCCGCTTCGTCGGGATCCAGGCGCAAGTCTTCTGAAAAGGAAACGCTTGAGACCTGCGTCAGGAGACACCCGAGAGGCGCCGCAAGTTGAAGGAGCTCGGATGCTGAGACGAGCCGCCGGAAGGCGTTAAGGGTGACGCCGTCAACCCACCGCAGCACCAGGCACGGGTGAGGGAGGCGGCCGTCATCAGCCAGAAGTAGCTCGGGAACGGGCAGCAGCCTCTGCAGACGTTGAAGGATGGCTCGCTCCTTCTCCCACTTGGCGCGCCCACTTGAGAAAATTCGCACCAGCAGCACACCGCTTCCGTCGGTCAGTGGCACCCGGAGGATGGTATTGGTGAGCCCGCCATCAACGCGCTCGACGGAGCACAACGAGCCCCCGCTGTAGAGTGGCGAGAGCAGGAACCGAATCTGCTCGAGGGTAACGTCAACTGGCGGGAACCTGCGAGCGCAGCCTTCAGGGGCAGCCAGGCGCTCAGGAGAGCGCTTCGACTCTAAGTCGCCCATGGGCTTCACGGAGAACCTTTGCAAGAAGGCTAGCGCAGGCGTGAATTGCCGAGAGGCTGGGGGTTGGCACGCCGGTGAGCGTCCCGAGTTCAAGCACCGACCCAACGAGGGCCTCCAACTCGAGCGGCCGTCCGGTCTCGACATCCTGGAGCATCGAAGTCTTGTGCTTCCCCACGGCCTCAGCGCCGGCGATGCGCTTGTCGAGTGAGACACCGAAACGAACGCCGAGTCGCTCTCCAATGGCCTGGGCTTCGCGCATGGCAGATTCTGCCAGCGACCGGGTGGGTGGAAACTGGCAGATGTCGACAAGCGCGGCGTGAGTGAGTGCGCTGATGGGGTTGAAGGTGCAGTTTCCCCAAAGCTTGACCCAAATCTCCGAGCGGAGGTCTTTGGCCACCCGTACTTTGAACCCGGCCGCCCTGAGCAAAGTTGTCACCGAGCGAAGCCGTTCGGTTTCTTCTCCATTCAACTCTCCGAGGGAAATTCTGTCGCCGTCGATGTGACGAATGGTACCGGGCGCAACGATCTCCGCGGCCGGATAGATGATTGAGCCGAGGACCTGCGCGACGTCGATGTTTGCCGCGATGGTGCCACCAGGGTCTACGCTTTGAAGAATAGTGCCTTGGTGGGGGCCGTCGTACTCAAAAAAGTACCACCAGGGGATGCCGTTCTGCGCAGTGACCACGACCGTGTGCGGACCGCACAGAGACTTGACGTCCGGAGCGACCGCAGCCAGTTGGTGGGCCTTCATCGCAAGAATGACCAGGTCTTGCAGACCCATCTCCCTGATTTGGTCGGTTGCCATCAGCCGGGCTGTAAATTCCTTGCCATCGGCGAGCAGCTTCATGCCGTGGGCACGAATGGCTGCGAGGTGGGGACCGCGAGCGATGACGCTAACGCTCTCTCCCTGGGCCGCCAGCTTGACAGCCAGCAGACCACCGATGGCCCCAGCTCCCACAATGCAAATCTTCATCGCTTGGATGTCCTCAAGGCGCCAGTCCGAGTTTGGACGCCAGACCTATTCGCTGAAGCTTGCCAGTGGCTCCTTTGGGAATCTCGCTGAGAATCAGAATTTTTCGCGGCACCTTGAAGTCAGCCAGGCGCGTTGCTGCGAAGTCGCGCAGCTCGCGTTCGGTGGCAGATTGACCTTCGCGTAGGACCACCGCCGCCGCGACATCCTCGCCGAGCTTGTCGTGAGGCATGCCAAACGTGACGACCTGTGCCACCGCAGGATGGTCCATCAGGACTTCGTCGACCTCTAGTGGCGAAAACTTCTCTCCGCCGCGGTTGATGAGTTCCTTGAGTCGTCCGGTGAGGCGTAAGTAGCCCTCCGCGTCGAGGAGACCCTGGTCGCCGGTACGAAACCAGCCGTGGATGAAGGCCTTGGCGTTGGCCTCGGGATTGGCTTCGTAGCCTAACGTGACGTTTGGTCCGCGAATGGCCACCTCGCCAACCGAGCCCGGAGCGAGTTGTTGCCCCTGCTCATCGAGAATGGCGACTTCCGGCCCGGCGGCGACTCCAACCGAGCCTGGCTTGCGGGGTCGCGGGGGCAGCGGATTGGAAGCCATTTGGTGTGCGGCCTCGGTCATCCCGTAGCTCTCGATGACCGGCACTCCGAAAACCCTCTCCATCTCTACCATGACTTGAGGGGGCAAGGACGCAGACGAGGACCGGACGAATCGGAGCCGGGACCGGGTCAGAATCTCGGCATTGCGTTGAGCCCGCGCGAGTACAGCTTGGTGCATGGTTGGAACGGCGGTGTACCAGGTGGGGCGAACCTCATCGAACCAGGAGAAGAACTTCAGCGCGTTGAATCCGGGAGCACAGCAAACCTCACCGCCCGCGCCGATGGACGCAAGTGTCGCAGCGATGAGTCCGTGGATGTGAAACAACGGCATGATATTCAGGCACACGTCGTCGGCCGTCAGCGACAGTGTGGCAGCGATATGCGCGGCGCTGGCAAGAACGTTGCGTTGCAGGAGCGGGACCATCTTCGGTCGCGAGGTTGTTCCGGAGGTGTGCAGCACCAGAGCGGTGTCCTCCGGACCCCCGAACCCCGTGCGGCGTGCGGCTCCGCGAATGCCCTCGAGGGTCGTGAGTGAAAAATAGCCAGCACCCTCCGAAGGCTCTGCCTTGAGCTCAAGGATGGGAAGCGCAAGCTTGCGAGCAACAGCTCGGGCGGGTGAATCCAACCCCGCGCCGAGCACCAGCACCTTTGCCCGGAGGTCGGTGAGGTAAAACTCGAACTCCTCTGCGCGATAGCCCGGGTTCAGCGGCGCGGTGGTCGCACTGGCGGCGATAGATACAAAACAAGCGGCCATCTCCGGGCCGTTGGGCAGCACGATGGCCACTCGGTCGTCGCGGCCGATGCCGAGCTCGTTCAACGCTCGCATGGTGTCCGCGGTCAACACCTTCAGCTTCCCATAGCTCAGCGGAGGAACACCGTCGGGTGCACTGATTGCCCTGGCTGGGGCGGCACCTTGTTCAACCAGCTCTGCAATGGAACTCACCTGTGCCATGGACGACTCCAGTTCAACAGCGCGAGACAGGCGACAGCATGTAACGCGAAACGGTGCGACTTTGGTCTTGCCACGGAGACGACGTATGGCGTCCACTCGAGGTGGAGACTTGCGGTCATCACCATGCCCCCGAGATGGCTAACAGAGGCTGCCATCATCGCCCGGTCCAGCCTTTCCGCCGAGCTGCTTCACGCTCCCGTACCGGGCCCGCTGCGTGTTGTCCTCGGCGACCAACCTTATATGCGATACAGCCCTGGGGTGACTCTCATCCATCTCCAGGAGGACGCTCTACCCTCGGCGCTTTTCCGGCGGCTGCGCGCCGGCGTCCGTGCTGTGGGCGGGGAGCGGCTGCGAAGCACCTACCAGACCACCTTTTGGTTCGACTTTGGTCCGGCCACCTCAGTGGTCGAGCAGGCTGTTGTTTCGCTTCGCAGCCTGCTGCCGCAAAAGCGCTTCGCCGGAGTGGAATGGTGGTTGTCACGGATGAAGACCAATCGCATTGGGGTGGATTTTCACCAGGACCGTGACGAAAAGCTTGCATTGCGAGGGGGAGTGCTTCGGCACCCTCGCTTTTCCTCGGTTCTCTTTCTAAACCGGGTCAGGGGGGGAGCTTTGGCCGTCACCGCGCAGTCGCCCGACCCCAGGAATCCCTGCTGCGCTCCGGCGCCTCTCGATGCCGACCTCGCCGCGCCCCGGCCCAACCGCTTGGTGTGGTTTGACGGAGCGCTGACACACGGCGTCCTCGATGCTCGCAACCAGCTGGCCACCGGCCGACCGCAACGGGCCGGAGAGATGCGCTTAGCCGTCGTGATGAACTGGTGGGGCAGTCGTCCAACCGACGTCCTCCGCTTTCCCGAAGCTCGCGTCTACGGCGGGCTCCTGGTGCGGCACCAGAAGCGTGACCGAAAGTACGGGCGCCGGGCTAGAATGGGTTAGTTGCAGTCGAGTCGATCCTCACAACTTTCTGCTGTCGCACGCGCAAGTCTCCCTCAAATGGCGACCCCAACAATGCCCGCCCTCTTCATCGGGCATGGCAACCCCATGAATGCGCTTCGACTGAATGCCTGGACGACAGCATGGGAAGCCATTGGCCGGGCCGTTCCAAGGCCGCGAGCGGTCCTCGCGGTTTCGGCGCATTGGTACGTTCGCGGGACTCGCGTCACCGCTGAAGATCGCCCGAAAACCATCCACGACTTTGGCGGCTTCCCCCCCGAGTTGTACGCGGTGCAGTACCCGGCTCGCGGAGACCCCGCTCTCGCCGAACGAATTCAGCAGCTACTCCAACCGACTGCGGTCATTTCGGCAACGGAGTGGGGGCTAGACCACGGAACCTGGTCCGTCCTGTCCCGCGTTTTCCCGAACGCCGACATCCCAGTGGTGCAGCTCAGTATCGACCGGACACAGCCCCCCGCGTTCCACCATGCGTTGGGTGGGCGACTCCAGGCGCTTCGCGAAGAAGGGGTGCTTGTCCTTGGGAGCGGTAACCTCGTCCATAACCTCGAGGCCTACGCTTGGGGCGACCACTCCGTTGTCCCTTATGAGTGGGCCGTCAGCTTCGAGCTGCGGGTGAAGGAGCTGGTGCTGGCACGCCGGCACCAGCCATTGGTTGATTACGCGACGCTCGGTCCAGACGCCCTTCTTTCGGTGCCGACGCCTGACCATTACTTGCCCCTCTTGTACGTGCTTGGCGCGCAACGGGAGCGGGAACCGGTCACCTTTCCAGTCTCGGGCGTTGACGGAGGCTCAATCTCGATGCTGACCATTCAAATTGGCTGAACACACTGCGGTGAGGCCGTGGGCGGCCGACTGGGACGCTAACGTGAGCCTCGGCGGACATGAAGTAGGTTGAGGGCACGCTCGCCGAAGGCATCCCGGCGAAGGAAGAGGAGCTCCACCTGACTCGCCTCCCAGCGGTGAGGCTGGCCCCGACTCCGACCGTGTGAGCGGACATTTCCTGAAGCTGCCCGTCTGCCCAGGGCCCGGCCGACGTGACGCGCTTAAGCCGTGTACACCGTCTGAATGGTGGCGAAACCCAACTCCAAGACAGCTCCAGAAAGGCTCGTCTTCCGCACGGTGAGTCTTCCCAACGACGCCGCGCTCGCCGTGCAGTTCAGCCAAGACGCCTTCGTTTGTTCGTTTGGAACGGCGGATCGCTTCTGGGCGGAGGCCGGCCGAGATGGCGGACGGTGGGTCGAAAGACTCGCTGAGAAGCAGCAGCAAGACCCGCGAAACGCTGTCAACGCCTGGTTGGGAAATACCATCGTTGGGCAGGTGGTGCTCGGCTCGTCGGAAACGCGGCCGAGCGCCGGCCACGTCAACCTCTACTACCTCATCCCAGGTTGTCGGGGGCGTGGCCTAGCGCGGCAACTCGATGCATATGCGGTTTCTGTGCTGCGAGATCAAGGCTACCGAATTGCGACGCTCCACGTGAGTCCAACGAATTCCTCGGCACTGCGCTTCTACTTGCGCTGCGGATGGCATGAGCTGGGGCCCAGTCCGGGCGCCCCATTCGTCAATGGCATGGCGCGCACTCTCTAGGACAGTCCCTCCTCCGTGAGGGAGACCTGAACCGAGGGTCGTGCGGCGACGCGAGCCATGTAGTCTTGAAGCGCCGGCCACTTCCCAAGGTCAATCTTGAAGAGGTGTGTCCAGCGAAGGATGACAAAGAGGTACGCGTCGGCGACGCTGAAGGAGTCACCGAGCAAGAATTTCTTACCGTCAAGCTGCTTGGCAAGGTAGTCGAATTTCTTCTGTACAGCGTTAAGAGTCGACTCCTTGACCCCGGCGGCCAGCGTGGGGTTGAAGAGCGCGCCCAGGCTCTTGTGCAGCTCCGTACTGACGTAGTTCAGCCATTCCTGAAGCTGTGCGCGCTCGAAGGTTCCCCCCGCAGGCGCCAACTTGCTGTCTGGGTTGCCATCAGCGAGGTATTGAACGATGGCAGGCCCTTCTGTGAGAACGCGCCCGTCATCGAGTTGGAGCGCCGGAACGTAGCCTTTCGAGTTGATGCTGTAGAAGTCGGCCCCGCCGGCTGTGGTGTGAGTCTTCAAGTCGACTTTTTCGAGTTGGTAGGGGATGCCCACTTCGCGAAGGACAATATGTGGGGACAGCGAACAAGCTCCGGGCGAGTAGAACAGTTTCACGGACGTGGCCTCCTTTGCGTGAAGTCGGGGCGCTCCTATGCGCATTCGGGTTACGGTGCAACGAGCTTAGATGACTCCTAAAGGCGACGAGCGAGTGCTTTCCGCGGAAGCGGACAGCATCCGACTCGGTAGAGCGGCCGGTGAGTGACGGGCCACACAGGACGAGGATGGCGTCCGGAGCGTCCCGTGTCCTCGTGTTTGGGAACGCCGGCTCTGGCAAGAGCACTTATGCTGCTCACCTCGCCCAGCTGGAAGGGCTCGTTCACTTGGACCTGGACAATCTGGTCTGGGAGCCGGGCCAGGTAGCCGTGGCGCGCCCGGCGAACCACGTGAAGCTCGACTTGCAGCGCTTCCTTGAGACCCAAGCGCGATGGGTCATCGAGGGTTGCTACAGCGAGTGGGTCGAGGTGGCGTCTGCGTGGTGCACCGAATTGGTATTCCTAAACCCTGGGGAAGCGGTGTGTCTCGGCCACTGTCGCTCTCGGCCGTGGGAGCCGCACAAATTCGCCAGCCTAGAGGAGCAAAATAAGCTGCTCGATTTTCTCCTTGAGTGGGTGCGTGCCTACTACACTCGAAACGAGAGCTGCTCGCTCTCGCGCCATCAGCAGCTGTTCCGCGATTTCAACGGTCTGAAACGCGAGCTGAGGTTTCCCCCGGTGATCCCTACACCGCCGGCCAACACGTAGTCGAGCGCGCGGGTGGCCGACCTTCTGCCTACCCTGGGTGGTGCGCGCTCGCCGTGGTGTGACGTCTTCCCAAGCCTCACCGACGAGCCCGCGAAGTCGCTTGGCATCTACGGCCGAAAGACGCACCCCGAGCGCTCCGTTGCGTGTAGTCCAACCGCCGAAGTCGAAGAAGACTCGAGGGTGCGCCTTCAGTAGAGCGAAAGAACGGTCCAGGGGACGGATTCTCAAAATCGCCTCGCAAACCCCCTCTTCCCCACCCGGAAGGGTGTTTTTCGAAATGCGGCGCCTCGCAGGCCCCCGGCGAGAGCGCTAGCTTGCGGAAAACTGGCTGCGGTCATCGATTGTCTCCAAGCTTGGGAAACTCGCTGAGGAGACCGGCCACGCAAGGCCAAGTCCTCCGGAACGGCGACCTCCTTGGCAAGCCGACCACAGTTACTGGCGTCAATTCTTTCCCGGCCGGCCGGCCGGCTGGCGCCAACGCGACCGAAGCCGGTGCATTCGCCGGAGGAGCTGCGTGGCTAGCTGCTTGAAGCCCGAAGCGGAGAAACGCACAGGGGCCGGTAGCTGACTACATCGAGCTCCTCTCCAATTTCCGATTTGCTGCGGATGTGGCCAAGCGAGTCGCAGAATGCGAGTTGGTGTCGGGGCGGTCTCCGGCTCCGCTGAGCCTCGGTCTCGCGTCGCACAGCGCCCGGTTGAGGCGAGTGCCACATCGGGCGCTGCTTGGGCTGACCCTTTTCCTCCTCACCTGCACCGGCTTTCTCGGTCCACCCACGTCCGACACCACGGGCAACTTGGATGCTGGCGCGTCCGAAATCGACGGCGGCCCATTCCTCCCCGACGGTGGGGCGAATGACGCCGGTGGCGATGCCGGGCCCCTCGCGGATGCAGGGCAGGGGACTCTCGACGACGCGTTCCCCCCGACCGCCATCTTCTACGAAGACGTTTCGACGGCTGCACTCGACCCCAACTCGGCAGCAGTCATCAACCAGCTGGTTGGGGTGGGTTGGGGCTCTGGCGACATGCAAATCGACTTTAGTCTCACCATTCTGTATGCGGAGGCTTCGGTGCAGCCCCGCGCCTTCACGCCGGCCGACGGGTACTACACACCCGACTGCGACATGACGTCGGTACCCGTTCCTCCGGGCGGGAATGCCGAGGGCTCGAGCAACTACGCCTGCGACACCTCGTACCAGACGCCGGGCCAGGGCGATTGCCACGTGCTCGTGTACCAAGGCACGCGCCTGTATGAGCTCTACAACACCAACATTAGCGGAGGCCAGGCGACTGGAAGCCTGTTCACGACGCTTTGCGAAGTGGTCTGGGACTTGACCCACGACTATTGGCAGCCCGGAACGCCCTATAGCCGCGGGGACCAATGCACTAGCGCCGATGCGGCCGGCATGCCCATTGCCCCGCTGCTGGTGACTGGCGCTGAGCTGCAGGCCGGGGTGGTCGCGCACGCCCTACGCTTCATCTTGCCCAATAGCTCCATCGCCAAGGGCGTCTACGTTCATCCCGGGACGCATGCCGGCGGTCCAGTCGGCAGTGCACTGTACCCACCGTACGCCGCCCGCTTCCGTCTCAAGGCAACCTTCGATTTGTCCGTCCTTCCGAACGCGGCGGCGAAGGCCGTCGCCGTGGCCCTGCAGAAATATGGAATGTTCCTCGACGACGGTGGGAACATTCCTCTGACTATGGACGCCAGTGCCGCGGCGTACATCGGGCCCCAAGACTTGGCAGCGCTCCAAGTTTCGGACTTCGAGATGGTTGCCGCGCCGAGCGGACAGATTCAGCTCACGAACAACTGCATGCGCACGCCTTTGACTGAATAGACCCGCCGTAACCTTCGGTTTCGTCGCGGCCGGAGGAGTCTCAAATGTCCCAATGGGCGGCGCCGGACTCTCGCTGGGGCCATGTTCGTCTCGAACGTCGGCACCAGGCAGAACGTCAATAATCGGACAAAATTCGCTGGTCCAACTTTCCCTGAGGCTACGTCCTGTGCGAGCGTGCCGTCCTCAATGGAAAAGCGGCACTCTCACGGCAATGGCCAACAGTTGCTGGTGGTGGACGACCAGCCGTTCTTTAGCTCCTTCCTCAAGGAGAAGTTCGAGGAGTTGGGCTACTCGGTGGCCACGGCCGACGACGCCTTTGAGGCGCTGAGCGCGGTCGGCCGCTCAGCGGCCCCGGTCGTCGTCCTGCTGGACCTCATGCTTCCCCAAGTCAGTGGGCAGCAGCTGTTACGGGAGCTGGCAAGAGGCCCCCACGCCTCGAGGATTCGGGTCGTGTTGGTGTCTTCGCACCACTCCGTAGAGCGAGTCGCCCTGAACCATCCCATGGTGTTCGGTCGGGCGCAGAAACCTGTGGACTTGGGGGAGCTGACTCGGATGGTCGACGGCGCTTCAAGAGTGCTGGCGGAAGGCGGAAGCGCCCGCCTCCTAGGCCGGGCCGGCGAGGCAGCCACTGGTCGTCCGTCGAAGTCAGCAGCGGAGGGGCGTTTGGACGGGCCGCGGGAAAGGCTTGGCCCACCATCAGCCGTGCGATTTGGAGCTTGCACATCGAAGCTCACTTACTGATTTCGTACAAATGCACGTCGTACGGTGCGAACGAGTCGCTGAAAGTTCCCGCACTAACCGTTACCGATCGAGACTCGCCAGGGACCGTTGCGGTCGCCGTCGTCACCCCCGCAGCGTAAACGTCCGCCGTCGTAGTCCCAGGCCGCATGGCCACGGCGAAGACATACAATTTCTTCTTTGTATGAAGCCCCGCTACAGAGATTTTCCACGCCAGTCGCGACGTACCAGAGGTTGTCGCCAGTCGTCGCATCGGTGTTGTTGACTAGATAGATGTCGAACAGAACCGTCGGCGAGGCAACACTACAAAGAACCTCATCCGACGAAGCGGTGCTACTCTTGGAGCAGTTGGGTCCTGGACGGACGCCGAGTGGCGAGCAGCTGCGGAAGGCAGCGGGCTGGACTCCCGACGCCGTGCTGGCCCGCCGAAGAAGTGTTCCAACCCGTGACTTAGGACGCATTCGTTCGAGCAGGGCGGGTAGGCTCGTAGATCAGCGGAAGGGCGAGGAATGCCGACTCCAATAGAGACAACGACTGCGCGCGGAGGCGACTTCGATGTCTGAGAAATCCGAGAAGAAGGCCCATATTCGCGAGGTGGTGGTGCACGAGACGCTCGAGTTGCTCACGATCTCGGCATTTCTCGCCGCCTTCTTTGTTTCGTTGACCACCTACCGCAGGCTCCTTCTGGAGGAATACAACATCGACTACTACGAGTATAGCTACGCCGTCGTAGAAGCCCTCGTTCTCGGCAAGGTCATTCTGCTCGGGGAGGCCTTTCACCTTGGCGAGCACTTCCACGAGCGAAGCTTGGTCCTGTCGACTCTGTGGAAGACAGTGGTCTTCTCGTTGCTGGTCGCCCTCTTTTCAGTCCTCGAGCACTTTGTCGGGGCGGTCCTGCATGGAAGGCCCTTGGCCAGTGCCCTGCCGCAGCTTGCCGGCAGCCACCTTTACGAACTTCTCGCTCGTGTCGTGGTGACGCTGGTGGCGTTCGTTCCACTCTTTGCGTTTCGGGAGCTCGGGCGCGTACTGGGCCCTGGAAAGCTTGGCGAGCTCTTCTTTCATAGGAAGAGCGGGCCGACGGGCTGAGCGCATCATCAGCGCCTTCCGCTCCGTCATCCGCCGCCCCAGAAGGCCAGGCTCTCGGAAGCGACGTCGAGCCCTCGACGGACGATGTACCGTGCGACATTCAGGGCACCACACGCTGTCCACTCTCAGCGAGAACGAAGGCCGTGCGGTCAGGCTTCGTTCGCAGAGGAGCCTCGCCAAGCGAGGAGGGACAAGGATGGCTCCATAGGTACTCGCAGGGTCGGCACGGCTGCGCCCGTGCGACCGCGTTCGTCGGCCATAATTCGTCGGGCTTCTCTCGAACCGAACGGGGCTGTGAACTCCGAGCGTCGAGCTTTTGTCGAACTATCGTCAGCGGCGTTGGTCGGCCTGGAAAACGGTCAAGAACGGAGCTAAAAGCCGCTTCACTTCCGGTGCCGACCGTACGCGAGCGACAACGTCGGTTGGCGAGTTCTGCGGAACGCCGCAGAATTCCGGTTTTTATTCCGCATCGTTGCGATTCGCGCAGACAAGAGGAGGAAGACGATGGCTAAGCGCTCCAAGAAGGGACTCGATGGCCGCCAGCGCGACCGCAAGGGGGCCAAAGCGGGCCAAATCCGCGAGAAGCGCGGCGATACGCTGATCGCCACCTTGCGCAAGGAATATGGGCCGGGATTTGCTCCGGGTGTGTCCGGTAGGACCAAGTTGGGTGCATTGCGCAACCGTACCGGCAAGAGCCTGCACCAACTCCTCAAGAAGAGGTAGGCCGCTGCCGCGTTGGTGGGTGCTCCCGAGCCGGGCGCAACTTTCCGCACAAGAGCTCGGGGGACATTGGCGAATCTCGGAGCTGCGCCAAAGGGCGCTACCAACGTGGTGAGGTTTTCTCTCCGGGTGAACCAAGCCTTGGCGAAACCAGAGGTCATTCGACCGGCTGCCCATCTTCAAAGAATCCGCCCGTCGGCCCACCTGCAGAGAGCCGACAACCCCAGAGCACCGAAGACGCACCTTGCTCGACGGAGCGGGGCGCGTTCGCGCCGCCCATCTCAGTACGTACCCATCCCGGGCTGATGGCGTTTACCAGTATGTGTCTCGGCTTGAGTTCTGCGGCGAAGAGCTGTGCTAACCGATTCAGGGCGGCTTTGGTCGCTCCGTAACCCCCTGGCCTTTCGTCGCAGAGTTGTTGCATGTCGGCGAGACTCCGAACCTCGAAGCGAAGGCGAGTGAGTAGCCGGGGGTCCTGGGCAGCACTGCGGCCCAGTCCGCTCGACACCATCACCACCCTTGCGCCATCGACCAGCAAAGGAGCAAGTGAGCGCGTCAGAAGAAGAGGTCCGCGGACGTTAACATTCCAGAGAGTCCTCTCTTCGACACCTCGATAGACCCCCGCGTTGTTGACTAATACATCCAGGTTCTCGCCGTTGTTGGCCAGCCGCTTTACCAGCGCTTCGATCGACGTCGGAGACTCGACATCCAAGACTTGAGTGATTGAACCGGGAAGCTGTGGAGCGTCGGCTGCCACGCGAACACCGCAGAAGACCCGGTATCCATCGTGCGCGAGCTCAGCTGCCACTTCGCGGCCAATGCCACGGGATGCGCCAGTCACCAGGCCTGTTCCCGCCATGACGATGAGAGCCTACCAAGCTGGGGGTGTTCTGAAACCACAAGACTTCAACGTCCACGAGCGGAAGGCCAGGACGTTGTGCACGGCGGTCGCATACAGCTCGCGTGCGGTCGTCAGCCCCGCACGTTCCCTATGCTACAGTTCTTGCGGTGGCGCAGAACCAACGCGACGTTGGACTGGTTCGCGCAATAGGCCCCTGGGCGCTAGCAGCGAGCATTGTCAACGTCGTCGTTGGCGCTGGTATTTTCGTCGTGCCAGCCGCGCTGGCCGCGAATGTTGGACCCTACGCACCTCTCGCATTTCTTGCCTGCGCCATCGCAATTGGCGCGGTTGCTATCTGCTTTGCCGAAGGTGGCAGCCGCATTCCGACGAGTGGCGGCGCCTATGGCTATGTGGCCGCCGCTTTCGGGCCGCTCGCCGGCTTCGTCGCCGGAACGATGCTCTGGTTTAGCAACGTGCTCGCCTGCGGCGGCATCGCGGCAGCCCTCGCCGACGTGACGGTCACTCTCTTGCCCACCACCATCAAGTCAACCGTGCACGCGGTGGTAGTGGTCGGTGTTGTTGGTGGGGTGGTCCTTGTTAACCTTGGCGGTGTCGCACGGGGAGCGCGCTTGGTCACCGCCACGACAGTGCTCAAGCTGATACCGCTCGGGATTTTTGTCATCGCCGGTGTGGCCGCCATTCAGCGCTCGAACTTCTCGGCAGTTGCGCCTCCGAGTACTGAAGACCTCGGACGGGCCTTGCTGCTCGCTCTTTTCGCATTCACCGGTATGGAGGTGTCGCTGAGTGCGAGCGGCGAGGTTGCTCGTCCCGAGCGAAGTATTCCGCGAGCACTGGCGATTGCGATGATGTCAGTGACAGTGCTTTACGTTGCGATTCAGCTTATCGCGCAAGGAATCCTGGGTCCGTCTCTGGCGCACTCGAAGGCACCACTTGCAGACGCAATGGCGCGAGTTAGCGCACCGCTGCGTACGCTGATGCTGGTCGGCGCCGCTACTTCGATGGTTGGTTGGGTCAGTAGCGACATTCTCGGCAGCCCGCGCGTTCTCTTCGCTTTCGCGCGGGACGGGCTCTTGCCCCGTCTGCTTGGACATGTCGAGCCGCGAAGCCAGACACCCCGTGCGGCAATCCTATGCTACGGGACACTCGCCATTCTACTTGCATTGACGGGGACCTTCGTTGAACTCGCGGTACTATCGACGCTCGGTACGGCTGTGCTCTACATCGCCGGCTGCGCAGCGGCGTGGTCACTGGCGCGGCGTGGCGTGGTGTCGGCCGGCCCGCCGCTCAATTTTCGATGGCTGCCAGCCATGGCAGTAACGGGGATAGCGAGCATGCTGATGCTGATTGCTTTGGCGTCGCGCGCAGAGGTCCTCGGCCTGCTGGCCGCGCTCGGGACCGCCGCGGCCGTTTATGGACTCCAGGCACGACTCAGGCGCCCACGACCGCCTCCTCTGGCCTAGTTTAAACTTCGATGGAAGGGTTGCTCTTCGATGTCGTGGGCCGCCTTAGGTTGGACGGCACTCGTTCGGGAGCGACTTCCCGGCCGCGCCCAGAGCGCGGAGGGCCGAGCAGCAGTTGACCGGCGTTGGCACACGTGGTGGCGCAGGACAAGCCGCCCCAAAGCCGGCTGGGTTCGTGTGAAGTTCCTCCTCGGAGGAGCACCGTTCGTGAGACGCTACCACCGCTCTCGGGCTAACACGGGGAACCCAAGAGGCAAGACGTGCTGTGGTCCGACAACGGGCGGATGCCTGCCAGCAGTCCTTCCGTCAAGAGAGGGGTAGTCCCAGTGTTCATTCACCCGTATCTGCCTTGGTGGCTCTACTGGCCCTTCGTGGCCTCCTTCTTGGTGGTCATGGTGACCCTGGTGATGGAGAACCGCGAAACCGGCGACACGCTCGCGTGGGGTTTCGCGTTGCTCGCGTTACCGTACGTGGGCTTAGTTTTCTACTTTCTTTTCGGCCGAGACTGGGCAGCCATCACCGCCAAGCAACCATGGGTAGCTGACCACCGACGCGCCGAGCAGAACGCTTTGACGTCGTTCTTCGAGCGCAATGCAGCGGCGGGGCGACGGGTTGAGAGGCGGTTTTCGGGTAGTTACGTGGACCGTCTACGTAAAGCCATCCGGCGCGAAAGCGGCTTCGCTGTTGTGACCGCTGACAGCGCTGAGATTTTTCCCACCGGCGTCCGGAAGTTCGATCGCCTTAAGGCCGACCTTGCGAGGGCGAAGCGGTTCATTCACATCCAGTACTTCATCTGGGAGGATGACGAACTCACGGATGCGCTCATTGAAATTCTTCGCGAGCGTCTGGTGGCCGGAGTGAAGGTTCGGTTCCTGTACGACTATGTCGGCTGCATTGCCTGGAGCAAGAAGAAACTCAACGCTCTGGTGCCGCTGGGGGCGCAGGTCGCCGGCGATGTGACAGACCTTCCCAAGCTTAACTACCGCGACCATCGAAAAATTGTCGTCATCGACGGTGAGATTGGCTACACGGGTGGCTTCAACGTCGGGCAGGAGTACATCGACGGAGGCAAACGCTTCAACCGCTGGCGTGACACGCATCTGCGGCTGACAGGCCAGATTGTGGGTGAGCTCGAGGCGCTTTTTGCGCGGCGTTGGTTTGAGAAGTGCAAGGAGAACGTCCTGATGCCGGAATACTTTCCGGCGCCGTCGGCCGATGGGGGAGAGACCGGAATACTTTGTCAACTTGTCGCGCAAACCGTCGAGGACCCGTGGCAGTCATCGCGCCGCGCTCACATGATTGCCATTGGAAACGCCGAGCGGCGCGTATGGATTCAGTCTCCGTACTTTGTGCCCGAGGTGGGCCTCGATGACACCTTGATGAATGCTGCGCTGAGTGGCGTCGACGTGCGCTTTATGATGACCGGAGTGCCGGACAAGAAGATTCCGTATTGGGCCGCATGGACGTACTTTGGGCCACTACTCAAAGCGGGGGCGCGCATCTACCTCTACAATGCGGGCTTCCTGCATGCGAAGACCATCGCCGTCGACTCAAAAATCTGCGCCATCGGTACGATGAACATGGACAGTCGTAGCCTGCGCCTGCACAAGGAGCTCATGGTCTGGCTCTTTGATGAGCGCGTGACCAACGAGCAGGAACGGCTCTTCGAGGAAGACATGGCCTATTGTCGAGAGGTCACCTTGCAGGACCTACAGAGCCAGAGTTTCGCTGAGCGTTTCAGAAACTCCTTCATGCGCCTGTTCTCGTACTTTATTTGATGGCGGCAGAGCCCCTCTGACGCTCCGGAGATGCTAGCTGCAGGACCGATTGGACACCGTCTACAGCCCTCAGTGCCGGCGCTGCAGCCCCGCGGGTGGGGTTCACGCGCTCATCGAGCGTCGATTGAGGGAAGAGCCCCTCAACCTTGCGCACAATTCCACGACCCACCGAGTGCCTCCTGGCACACGTCGTAGGTCGGGCAACAGACTGTGCTGCTGGGGCACTTGATGAACTCAGTGTAAGTCGCGCCGTCGTAAGTGCAGGTGCCTCCGGGGTTGGTTTCGCCACCGCTACATCCTGCTGCGATCAGTGCAAACGCCAGTGCTAGGACGGTGCGCTTCATCTTGTGGTTCCTCCAGGGCCGGGGCCAAGCGGCTTTTGGACTAGAGATATGAACGGCGCATTCGGAAAACCACCCGGCGCCGGGTCGTGTACGTTGAAGCTCACGACAGTCCGGCGCCTATGTGGAACGGCCTGTTAGTCACTCAGCGTTCCACACGCCAGTCGGCTGGGGGTTCGCCGACCCGCCGTCTAGGAAGGAACTACCCACCGCGGTCCCCACCTCCCCGAACGACCGCGTTGCTCGATGAGATTTCGAGCCTAGAAGTTGTCCCTACGCTGAGCGGGAGCTGCCGGAAGGTGGGTAGCTGGGGAGCCACCTTGCAACGTCGGCCAATTGGCGGGACCCTTAAGCACGGCCATCCGCCGTGCCGGCGTTGCGCAGGTGCTGGCGGCAGGGCGAGGCTTCTGACCAAGCCACCGACTGGGAAAAACTTGGTGGTGTCTGGCAGCGGCACTATCGGAACAACACCAAAAGAGCCCGAAGGATGCGCAGTACCGCTCCGGCAGTTTCCTTGAGGTGGCGAGAGCCACAGAGACGCTGGCGAAAGCACCGTCGCTCTCAAAGACGAACCCCAGGAGGAGGCAGCTCTCATCCCCATCCTGCGGTAGGGTTAGCCTCCACGCGCAGGCAGCGAGTGCGTTCGGAGAGGAGGTTCTGCCGATGAAGGCCCTACCGGAGGTCCCGGTCCAACCAGTCGTTCTGCGGAGTGACGAGCACGGCGTGACTACGCTCACGCTGAATCGCCCGAAGCAGTTCAAAGCAATCAATGACGCGTTGCTGACCGAGCTCCAAACCTCGCTTGACGCCATCGCCGCGGATTCGTCGGTGCGGGTCGTGGTCATAGCCGGCGCTGGGCCCGCCTTCTGCCCGGGCCACGACTTGAAGGAGATGTTGGCCAACTCAACGCTGGCTTTTATCAGTGATTTGTTCCAACGGTGTAGCGCTGTGATGCTGTCCATCCGGCGCATTCCGCAGCCGGTGATCGCAAAGGTCCACGGCATTGCGACGGCGGCAGGGTGTCAGATTGTGGCCGCTTGCGACTTGGCAGTCGCGGCCGAGGACTCCCGTTTCGCGACCTCGGGGATTAACTTCGGGCTCTTCTGCGCCACTCCGGGCGTCCCCGTGTCACGTAACATCTCGCAAAAGCGCGCGTTTGAAATGCTAATGACCGGTGCGTTCATCGATGCGCCGACGGCTCTCGCCTGTGGACTCCTGAACCGTGTAGCGCCGGCCGGAGAACTCGACGCAGCCGTAGCGGCGCGGCGATGCAACTGAAGGCGAAGCCGCCGTCTGTCGTCGCTCACGGCAAGCAGTTTTTCTACCGGCAGCTGGAACAGAGACTCGGCGAAGCCTATGTCGACGCGAGCTCGGTGATCACTCGAAATATGCTTTCTGATGACGGACAGGAAGGCGTCGCCGCATTCGTCGAAAAGCGAACCCCGAAGTGGAGCGATTGAGGTCACGTGCGTATCCGCTCGCATCTCGGTACCGTCGCCCGGGATCCGCTCACGAGGACCGTCAAGTCGCCCGAGGCGCCAAGAAACGCGCCTTGGGCTACGCTTTCCGACTTTAGCTGTGCTTGCGGATCTGCCGACGGATTAGCACTACTGCGTCAGTTCTGGCGAGTCTTTCGGGACAGGAAGAGCTGGATCATTCCGATCCCTTACGAGGAGGCCTTGCGCTCCCGAGCCAGCCATGATCTCAGCGCTTAATGGCAGATTTCATGAATCCTGCAGCGACGCAGCGGTTGCAGGAATTCTTCGACAGCATCGGCCGGATACTGGGCAATAAGTGTCGACGGCAGTCATTCGCGACGTACGCCATGGGCCTCTTGGGGGATGGCGAGCGGAAGAGCATCGAGCCCATCGCCGCACGTGCCTGCGCAGAGCCCAAGCGCGCCGACGCGATGCATCAGCGGCTGCTTCATTTCGCTTCCGATGCCGTCTGGGACGACCGCGCCGTTCGTCGGGAGGCGATGGATTATGTGTTGGAATCCATGACGGCCCGCGAAGAGGTGGAAGCCTGGATTGTCGATGACACCGGCTTTCTCAAGCAGGGCTCGCACTCCGTCGGCGTTCAGCGTCAGTACACAGGTTCAGCGGGGAAAATTACCAATTGCCAAGTGGGCGTCAGCCTCAGCGTCGCGACCCGGACTGAGCATGCCCCAATCGACTTCGAATTGTACCTGCCCACCAGTTGGACCAACGACGCTGCGCGCAGGAAGGAAGCGCGAATTCCCGAGCACGTGCAGTTCCAAACCAAGCCTCAGCTTGCGCTCAACATGATTCGCCGTGCGGTGGCGCACGGAGTCTCTCCAGGGGTTGTGCTTGGAGACTCGGCGTACGGCAGCTCGCGTGAGTTTCGAGAAGGCGTCCGTGCCGAAGGCCTGCACTACGCTGTCGGGGTCGACGCAAAGACGAGCGTCTGGCGCTTAGACAAACACGCTCACCCCCGCGGTGAAGCGGTCAGCGTCAAGGACCTCGCGGTGCAGCTCCACCAGCGCAAGGAATTCCGCCGTTGCACCTGGCGCAAGGGGACCAACGAGGACCTCACCGCACGATTTGCCATGCGGCGCGTGGTCCCAGCTTACGACCACCACACTTCGACTGCTGAAGGGCAAGCGAGCCGTCGCGAGCACCTCTGGCTGCTGATTGAATGGCGCGACGGAGAGCCGGAACCAGCCAACTACTTCCTCACTTCCGTCTCGCTGAGGACGAAGAAGGAACTCGTCCGACTTGAAATGCAGCGGTGGCGAACGGAACGCGTCTACGAAGACCTCAAAGGCGAACTCGGCATTGACCACTTCGAAGGGCGAAGATTCTCCGGCTGGAATCACCACGTTTCTGTCGCCCTTTGCTGCTACGCGTTCATCGTCGCTGAACGTGTGCGGCGTTTTCCCCCCTCGGCCAGAGGGACGAAAGACGCCACACCGAAGCGCTTCGCGGCCTGAGCGTCATTTCGACGACAGCTTCATCACCGCCAGACTCGCCATCGCCCGTGTCATCGCGAGTTGGCTCCCGCGCTGCCCGAGCTGCCACCGCTGGAACCAGCTGCGCCGCTCTGACCCTGTTAGAAACCTGACGCAGTAGTGTTAGAGGGCCGCTATGCGGCACACACTGGTCGCCGGAAGGCTGAGACTGGCCCGACCCAAGTCGCGACGGGCGCCAGAGTTCGTGTAGAGCCGTCCGTTCAAATTCGTGCTGTCCTGAAGCGAATTGACCGGGCTTTCTCATCACCGGGCATCGAAAGTCCGAGCCGGTTGACGTTGTCGAGTAGTTCGACGAAGGCCTT
>JBKQSS010000074.1:0-55928 GCA_052143535.1 Myxococcaceae bacterium
TATTACAATCAAATCCGGCTGCATTCACATAACGGCTACAAGACCCCGAACGAAGCCGAGGCAGAGTTCCGCTATCGTGCGCGCTCGGCATAACCCCGGTGTCCACGAACTCGGGGCAAGCTCATACAGAGAAGAGCTCGTCAAGCGCGGGGACGGAGATTCGCGTGAAAGAAATGGGTCCCGCGGCACCGACAGAAGCAGAAGACAAAGGAGCGCGGTCGGTAGCGTTCGAAGTCGCGCTGCCCCTCGCAGACCTGCGCATATCCCGCTTCTGCTGGGCGGCGAGCTCCCTCTTTCAGCCGCAGGCTTCTTGGCCTCCGCGCCATGGAACCATGCCATCCGGACCTTCTAGTCGTCCCCACTGGAGGTGACCTGGGTCTCTGGCTGGGCCGTTGGACTATGGTCCCCCGGAGCGTCTGACACCGAAATGCTCGGGTCGAGCTTGGAGAGACGCCCATGAATAGCCAAAGGAGCTTGCTTATAAAGGTTGGAGGATGCGCGTTCTTGTTCTTCACGCTCCTTTGCGCCGCTTCACTACGAGCTCAGAGTCAGGGCCTCGGCACATTGATAGGTACCGCGGTGGACGACACGACGAACGCACCGCTCTCGGGTGTGCTTGTGACGGCGACCTCGCCACAGTTGCTAGGTGAGCAAGCCGTAAAATCCGACTCGACGGGCTCGTACCAGATTCCGCAGCTACCTCCCGGCATCTACACAATTGTCTTTGAGCTGGCAGGTTATTCGCCTTACGTCCAAAGAGGCATCGCCGTCGATGCTGACCGGACGCTCCGCATGAACGTTGAGCTCCGCTCGGAGCGTCGTTCAACCCACGAGCAGTAAGGTTAGGCCGAAGGCCACCTCGCGTCTTTGCCCTGGTGCTCATGGAGGCCGCGGCGCGGGATCAAGGCGGCCCCTTCTGGGTGCGGTTAGGCCTCGTCGAGGATATCCCGAAGCGTCAGCACGGTGTTCCAGTTGCGCGTCGTGACTGCACCACGCAGCCGCAGCTTTCCGAGGACCTGTGCGAGCGTGCTCCGTCCCTGGCCGTTCGGGTGCCATGTGTAGATCTCTTTGCCCGATACCTGAAACATTTCCGGCTCGAAATTCGAAGCATGGAGCGGGGCGACCTCTGACGTCGTCGGAGTGTTCGAGAGGAACGTCACACACAAGTACGCGGGGTTCGTGGCCACATCAGCAAAAGGGTTGGCGTCGATGATCGCGGTCATCTGCGCGTGCGTGCGCAGCGTCGTGGCGATCGGGCGGCCCATGTTCCGTTCCAGCGCGCCTTCGATCGCCTTGGTGAGCTCAGCCGCCCGCAGCCTCGTGTCGAACACCGCGTTGCCGCTCTGTAAGTACGTTTGCACCTCAGTGCAGCCGATCTTCTTGAGCATGGCGCTGAGCTCGGCCATCGGAAGACTGTTTTTCGTGCCCACGTTCACGCCGCGGATGAGAAGGGCGTAACGCATCATTGTCTCATCGCCAGGCACTCTTCATGGGCGGCCGGTCACCGCGCGGCGCCGCGGCGTACCTCAGCAATTGCGCCCATGCACGGCGCTCCAACCCGGGTCGAAACAGGGGACGAAGCCGCCGCCCGTACGCAACCAGCCGCCGTCGGAATGGCCCGTCCTGCTCCACCTTCCATAACAACTCTGCGAGGGCTTTCGTGTCTCCTGAAGGGAAATATCCCGGGTAGGAGGGGCCGAGCAGCCCTTCGCTTCCAGGAATTCGGGAGGAGACGACTGGCACCCCGGCGGCCACGGCTTCGGAGATGACGTTCGCGCCGCCCTCCGAGCGGGAGGTCAGCACGAGCAGGTCCGATCGAGAGAGCCGGCGGAGCGCCTCTGCCTGGGGGCGCTCACCGAGCCAGCGATAGCGCGGGTTGCGGCGGGCCTCCTCCTGTGCACGGCGCGCCATACCTGAGGCGAGTGCGCCGCCCAGGTGGGTCACGCGGATGCGGGAAGCTTCCGGCAGCACCCGGATGGCCAGAGCGGTGCGGAACGGGTCCTTGACTGGGCGGAGATGGCCTATCACGCAGATCTCGAAGTGCCTGGACCGAGCTCGGGCCGTACCAGAGGGCCGAGTTGCGGACTGGTAAATTACGCACGCCTTGCGACGGTGATGAGGATGGAGCACCCCTAACGCGAGCGGCTGAAGCACCACGATTCGGTCTGCTAGTTGCAGCGAGTTCCGGGCAGCGCGCGAGTGCTTCAGATCCTGATACAGGTCGGTTCCGGTGAGAGCGACCACCAGGCAGCCGTCCGGATGCATGGCCTTAAAGCGCTCTGCCGAGGCGTGGCTCTTGCGCGCGTGAAGAGCAACCAGAACATCTGCAGCGCCATATTGGTATTCCGCCTCTTGGCGGACTTGATGTCCGAGTTCTCTGAGCAGGCGGGCCCAGCGTCTTGCAGTGACGCCATTTCCCTGCAGCGACCCGCGCCGAACGGGGGCGATTAGCCGGATTTTCATGGGAGCGCGCAGGTTCTGAAGCCGGCAAAGACATCCCGGCGGTCCGGCGTGTAGAAGTTCCGGAAAGCGGTCCGGATCATCCTCGACCGTGTGGCCCAGGAGCCGCCCTTGAGGACCTTGTGCGTAGAGAACCACGGCTGCGAGTAGTCCTCGTAGGGGTCGGGCGAAAATCCAGGGAATGGAAGGAAGTCGCTTTCAGTCCACTCCCAAACATTGCCAAGCATCTGTCGACAGCCCCAGGCGCTGTCGCCGGCGGCGAACGCCCGGACGTCCACTGGCTGCGTCGTACGGCCATCGAGGTGGGCGCGCTCCGGATTCGGGGCTACTTCACCCCATGGATAGAGCCGGCGTTCGGAGGCGAGCGTCCCGCTGCAGTCGGGCGTGGCGGCGGCTGCGACTTCCCATTCGAGTTCGGTGGGAAGGCGACGGCCCGCCCACCGACAGTAGGCGGCCGCTTCGAAGTGGTTGATGAGATGGATGGGGAGGGTGGGCTCCAACTCCACCCAAGCATCGAAGTGACGCCGAAGCCAGGTTCGACCGTCACGGCGCCAGTACAGGGGGTGTTCGGCCTGGGCGTGTCGGCGCCAGCGCCAACCAGCGTCGCTCCAAAATTCGGCCCGCGCGTACCCCTTATCGTCCACGAACGCTGCGAATTCCGCCTGGGTCTCCGCCAGGCGCTTGATGGCGAAGGGCTCCACCCGGACTGGATGGGGCCATTTTTCGTTGTCGAACAGAAAGGGCGCGTCCGCCACAGTTCCCAGAACAAACGTGCCGCCCGGAACATGGGCATCCCCTGCTGCGCCGGTCTGGACCGGCGGGGCGGCGGAGGTATTCCAGGAGACATTTGGGTAGGCGAGTGTCTGTCGGGTCATCCAGAAGGCTTCGCCATGCATGTCTTCATGAAAAATGGCGAGGCGAAGGAAGTACGGTTCGCGCGAGCCCTCACTGAGGCGCGTCAGGCCCTTCACGACAGTCTCCAAGACATCACTGAGATGTGCCAGCGTCGCATCCCGAGATGGCAACGGCAGGTCCCAGCGCGTGTCATGTGCCACGTGACTCGAGTCGTAGAGGTCGTCGCGCAGGCGCCTCGCCAGCCTTCGTGCGTGGCGGAGCACCCAGTGCTCCTGGAACCAGCCGACGTGTCCCAGTTCCCACAGCAGTGGGTTGATGGTCGTTAGGCGCGGCCCGATCAGTTGCTCGTTGTTCAAGTCACGAACCAGCGCCAACGTACGCTGGCGCGCGTCGACGAGCCATTCTCTAAGAAGAACACCTGGAAGCATGCCTCAGCCTTATAGCCGCCGCCGCCTCGTTGGCTCACATGCTTCTTTGAACGCTCCGCTACTCTCGTGGCCGGCAACGTCTCGGGCCACCCTCTGGGCGTTTGGCCATGGAGGTCATTTCCTCATCGTTGTCGAGCTGGAAGAGCGGTTTGGCAGGCCCCGGCAAAGCACATCCTCTTAAATTGGACGAGGTCGGGTGAAGGTCAACTCATTTCATGGCGTCAGTGATTTGAGGACCTCCCCGCCCTTCATCGAGATCGAAACGATACCGGTTGCATTCAGATTCATCCTCGTGAGGTCCACCACGCGGATCTGACTGTTCTCGTAGGTGCGAAAATAAAAACGCTTGGTCCGAAGATCGCTCGCGCTCGTCCACTGCGTGTAATCCGCCAGGATATTCCCGTGCTCATCCTTTTCGTGTTCGCGGGCCGCTCCTTTGGGGATATCGAACTGGTTCAGGATATGAAACGCCTCCATCACGGCGGCATCACCGCTCTTTGAGGGCAACACGGACTGGCTGAACGCAACCGCGCGAACGAAGCGAGAGGGCGGTGTGAAGTCTCCCGGAAGCCCAAGCATCCCGGAACCTTGGCCGAACGGCTGAAGGGTCACAGACCCCAGCTTCACCGGTGGAACATTGGTCATCGAGAAGTTTACGTAATTTCGAAGATTGGTCATGTGCCAATCGAAAGCCGGAGAATTGGTCAGGACGCCGAGCGGGTTGTCATAGACGTTGAGTGCGCCGCCGACATACTCGATGACGATGCTCTTGGCGGTAGCGTCCTGGACGATGAAATGAACCTCGGGGGCGAAGCCCCACTCGCCGTACACGACGGCCGGAACGATGATTTTCCCGATGTTGGCCTTTACTTCGTCGACGTTGGCAAAATTCTCCAGCATCCACGAGCCGACTTCCCAGGGGGCAATCGTTCGTGCGGCATCGGTTGCGGCGTAAGGCATGTACTTGGCGGAAGTAGGGAAGTAGAACAGCCCAGCGGATAGTCCTTTTTCATTCACACCGTCGAACAGAACCGGCATTCCCTGGCCGTTTGTCCCGACGCTGGCGTACTTCGCCTTCCACTTGAGCCCTTCCTTGCCGTCGGGCGTGGTTCCGCTCCGCGCATGACCGCGCGGAACCATGATGACCTCGGAGTGAAGGTCGATTCCAAATTCCATCGTCCGTGCATGAACGACGGTGCCGTCTTCGGCGACCAAGGTAATGCCGGTGCAAGCCTCCGCTGGCTGGAGAACCACGTTCAGTAGGATTCCGAAAAAAAGGACGCCAGCAGCACATCTCCACGAGGCAGGCTGACGCCCCATTGAGTAGCGAATCATCTGTGTTCTCCGTTTTCGTTCGGGAGGGAGGCCGGACGTCACTGGACTGCCAGGAATCATGAGCGCAGGCCTCGGCAGTTGACGGCGCCAGAATGGAGGGATCACGAGCTCATGAGGCCTGCCTACGAGCAGCCTCCGGCAATATTCGATGAGTGACTGGAAGTAGCAAGGTTCTCGGAAGGATTTCAATGACGCTCGGTCTCGGCGATACGCATCACCTTGGTGACACTTCTGAATACTGCAAGAGCGAAGACTGGGTCCGGCCGGGTTGGGCATTTGACTTAACATCGCCGCGGCGCAATGCGAACCTGCGCGAGCGCCGTAGCGTGTCCGCGTTCAAACGTCGCGCGCTCAACCACCATTGTCACATCGCTCGCCTCGTCGGCGAAGGCTCGTGCCTCGGTGCTGTCGTCCAATGCATAGCCGAGCTTCTCGAACACGCGCCGCGACGCGCGGTTCTGCGGCACAATCGACGCGTAGACCCGGTCAAGTCCGAGTTTTCGGAAGGCGAAGGCGTGGGCCATGAGCGCGAACCTCGTTCCGAGGCCTTTCCTCTGATGACTGCGCGCGCCGATCATGAACGCGAACTCAGCTGCCCCGTTGCGGATGCCGCGCAGGTCGGCATCGCCGACCAGTTCGTGCCCGCGGTACAGAAGGAACGGGCGCGCACCTTCGTCGACCATCGACTGGTAATGAGCGACGACGTCCGCATCAGAAAATGGAGCGGCATGGCCCATGAGTCGAGCGTTGTCAGGCTCGTTGTACCCGGCCGCGAGCTCGACGGCATGGGCCGAGACCTCCTCGGGCCGCGGCTCGATCGCGACCAGTTCCCCGACATCAGTCGTCCACTCGATACGGGACCGGGGAGCGGCCGCCACGCCGGGCAAGCCTAGCGTAGACTGTAGCCAATGAGCGACGCCTGGGAGCAGATTGAGGCCGAAGCGCGAGAGGCTGTTCGCTCGGCCGGTCGCTTTCCGCTGCGCGCGTACTCCGAGTTCATGCCTCCGCCGTACGTCGGCATCAAGCCATACGCGCCAAGTCGCGCAAGCGCGCCGACGACGTTCGCTGTAAGCGGCGGCGATACGCTCGATATCGACGAATACGAACAGGCGCACGACCTCGAACCGGGGCTCGATCGCATCGCTGGTCACTTGCTGACAGAACTCGGAAGGCTCGTCGCCGGCCAGTCGCGCGCCCTGTCCCAGACGCTACTCGAAGGGAACGCTGCGTGGCCGGCGGAACTCGCCGACGCTGCGCGAGGCGGGAAACTCTCGCACGACCCGCTTATCCTTATCTGCCCGCTCGCGCTTTCGCGCACGCAAGACGACAAGGGGAACGACCGGTGGACGCTCTTTGGCGCGAGCCACGATCGGCCGTCAGCATCGTTTTTTCACGGCCTCAATGAAGCACGCCTAGGCGAACTCCTCGGCTGGGCGAAGCTCGATGACGCGTGGCGAATCCTTGCCGAGCCGAGCGATGTGCCAGCCAACCTCCAGCCCCGGCTGCTCGTTGGGGCGTCGCTTGCGGGGGTTCGGACGTTGGTAACCTTCGAGCCGTTCGCCAAGTTGCCTAGAGCGGTGCGTGCTGCCTATCTCGCAAGCCAGCTCACCCTTGTACCTTCGCCGGCTAGCCTCGTCTTCTTCGAACATCCTCGGTACCGCCTGCTTGCCCGAGAGCTGCCGCGCGCCACGCAAATCCCGCTGCTCCATTTATTTCCACGGGTCGAGGGCAGCTGCGCGATTCGCATTCCTCAGTCGGGGTGGCTCGACGAAAGTGATCCAGTGACTGGACGTCGTCCGCACGGCCATCACGTCGTGTCGCACGTCACGCGGACGCACCGTTGGCAGCGCGTCCAGCGCGATGCCGGAATCCATGGCGATGGGATGTATACCGACAAGGTGTCGGTCGCGTTGTTCTCGACGGAACCAGAGGCGGTCGGCCTGTACGACAAACCGATCGCCCGCAACTCGCAGATTTGGACCGAAGACTACACGCTGCTGCTCGATGGACCTCGGGCCGACCGCGCGGCAATCGCGCATGCTGCGGGCGTAATCGACGCCGGAGGTCGTTTTGGCTACCGCTTGTATTATCCACCGATGCGTGCCGGCGGGCGCGAGCTGTTCTGGCACCTTCCACTTGTCGCGCGCGCCGGCGCTGGGCGCTTCGCTGCCGGGCCGCTTGGGTACGCGACCGCCGAAGGCGATAGCGCGCCGCCGCTGCAGCTCGTACCGCGGCTGCTCGCTCGCCCGGCCCATGTGGCCGCTGCGCGGCTGTTTGAGCGCGATCGGGAGCGTGCTCGGCACAGCACCAGCCACAACGTCCGCAAGCTGCTGGAGGCTCGCGAGCTGCTGCGAGAGCCGCTGCCACGCTCACTGGGGCGGGCGCTGGTGCACATCGCCAAGGAGGTCTCGGTCGATGATTGGATTGCCAGCCTCCCGAAGCGCGTGTCGGACGGCGAGGTGGCGGAGCCGCTCGCGGCGACGCTGCGCGCTTCTCTGGCTCCAGATGAAGAGCCGGGCGAGGCCATTGTTCTCGAGAGCCTGGGCACCCGCGCATTTGAAGAGCAAATCTGGACGTCGATTGCGGGACTCGCTCACGGCGAGTTCCGTCAGAAAAACGGCGCCGACGGGATTAGCGTGAATCGTGGCAAGAGCGGTGGGGAGGCCGCGATCCGCGCACAGGTAAAATGTTACGAGCGCCGTGATCTTGAAGCGCTCGGCGATCATCTGCACGGTCGCTACCGTGAGCTAATCACGAAACACGAATTGGTCGGGCGAGCCGAGGTCGTCGATCACGTATTTCGCTGGGAAACCGACTTCGATTTCCCGTGGATGGAGGGATGGGCGAAAAATCAGGCGTCGCCGCACGAGCGCAATGTCGTCTTGGTCATTCCCGGCGCTAACCGCAACGAGGCCGTGGTGATGGCTGACCATTACGACACGGCGTACATGGAGGACGTCTTCTATCCTGAGAGCGGTGGCGATGCGCTGCGCGCGCCGGCATGCGGAGCCGACGACAATCACTCCGCGACGACTGCGCTATTGCTTGCAGCCGAGCATCTCTTGCCGTTGGCGCGCGCCGGCAGGCTCGCGCGCGATGTGTGGCTCATTCATCTTACCGGAGAGGAGTTTCCGGCCGACTGCATGGGTGCGCGCGCTCTCGGACAGGCGCTAGTCGAGCACAGCCTGGCGTTCACTGCTGAGAACGGCAGCAGCCGCGATGCGTCAGGGGTTCGCGTCGTCGGCGCGTTCGTGCTCGACATGATCGGTCACAACGCAGATCGCGATCGCGATGTGTTTCAAATTGCCTCCGGAGAAGGCTCGGACTCGGCCCGGCTCGCGCGTCGCGCGCATCGCGCCAACTTGCGCTGGAATCGTCTTGCTCGGGCGCTAAACGGCGCTCCCGATCGCGTACACGCCGGTCGCGCGCAACGCGTACCGGACGCTCCGCCCTATCCTCCGCCACCGCCGTTTTCCCACCTACCGTTGCGTGGCGAGGTGCGGGTCGAATGGGAGCCACGCTCGGCGTTATTCAACACCGACGGTCAGATATTCTCGGACCTCGGAATTCCCGTCGTGCTCTTCATGGAGAACTACGACATTAGCCGGAAGGGCTATCACGACACTCACGACACGATGGAGAACATCGATCTCGACTACTGCGCCGCGTTGACCGCCATCGCAATCGAAACCGTCGCCGACACGGCCTGTGCGCGCGAGCCGTGACACTCAAATGCGCTATCGGCACCCTCGTCATCCCTCCTATGAGCCACACCCTCCGGGCTGGGGCGCCGCACATCGCTCATCGCTCCACGCTCTTGGCCTGCCAGCGGGAATAACCAGCTAAGCTGGACGACACCTGGGGCCGCGGCGACAGGCGAGGCCTGCATCACAGCTCTCCACGTACGCCGAAAAGGAAGGTGATGTCGGAACCGCGCCCGGGGCAGAAGACGTTTTCCGCAACTGCCGCCTCAAGTCGCAGACTTCGAGAAAGGGCAGCCGTCATGCCGAGCAACACGTAGTAGCTGTCTTGCCCAAGCCTTGCGATGTCGAGGGGCGGCCGGTGAGCGGCGCCCTGGATTTGCAGTGCGATGCCGGCGCCCAGCTCAATCGCAAGGCCGCCTTGAATTGCGCCATAGATTTTGGTCGGAATTCCAATCACCGCCGTCGAAGAAGTGGGCACGTCGACGTCGAGGGCAAACCGCAACGCGACACGACCTATCGTCCAGCCAACGAGCAGCGAGCCTCCGAGGTCAGCTTCGCCGCTACCGTAGGTGGGTCCGCCGCTCGGCAGCTTAAACGCGAGGCCGAGCGACACTGCCGGCCAAGGTCCGTGCTGGATGAGCAACTGACCCTTCAGGGCCAGTGTTAAGTCGCCCAGGCCGGCTCCCGGAACGAGGCGCTCCACCGTCCGGCCATCTGGCAGAGTGATTTGAAAGACCGTCAGGTTGCGGGAGCGCTGGAATCGAGTCGGGTTCTGTTGGCCCACCAACTTCTCGACGAACTCGATGGGGGAGTCGAGAAAGCCTCCGTATTGGAGGACCACGGGAAGAGTGGCACTGAGGTCGAGACGGTCGCCCAAGCCGTAGCGCGCGCCAAGTAGCAACGTTCCAGTCTCTTCGTCGAACGTGTAGCTCACTTGTCCGGGAACGTTCCCTATTAAGATAATGTTGGCATACAGAAGTCGAGCACTGAGCTCGAGGACCGAGGGCCCGACGACTTCGGGGGCCTCAAATGGTTGCTGAAGAAAGAGCCGGTCCGGCGGCGCAGGGTCTTGCCAGGGAATAGGGGAAGCCACCTTGCATGTCTGCTCGTCGGCAGAGGCTGCGCCTCGCGCGAGGAAAATGACGAGAGCCGCGGCGGCAATTTCTGGGAATCGCGTTTGCATCCAGCTAGCGGCGCTCCCCAGGGCTATTTCCGATCGGTCTTCCGCCGCCGCAGGAGCGCAGCGGTAAGAACGACCGAGGAACACTCAAGAGAAGGCTCAGCCAGCTGAACAGCCTGGTCACATCGGGCGACGTGCGTGGACGCTCGGCTAGCATCAGGCTAGGGCGCCACCACGAAGTTGCAGCCCCGCTGCCGGCGGAAAGCCCGCAAGGGGAAGAGTCGGCGCCGAAGCCTCTTGCAGGACAAGCTCGATCCGAGGAGACTTCGTTTCTGGACCCTGCTTGCGTCCTCGCATTTTGCGCCCGTAGCTCAATCGGATAGAGCGTCGGACTTCGAATCCGAAGGTCGGGGGTTCGATTCCCTCCGGGCGCGCTGGTCGCTGAAAGCGGTCAAGGTTCGCTCGTGCTGCGGTTATGAGACTCGAGCCGCGCTTCGCCGACCAAGTACAAAATGCCTCGGGTTGAGCCCCAGCCGCCAGCCAACCTCGCGCCGTAGGTAAGGCTGCTAGCAGCGCACGCGGGCGCAATGGCCGGTGTCGAACTTTAGGAGGCTCGAGGTCTCCACGAGTGGAAATTCGGTCGTGAAACGTCCGCGCCCGCTGTGAGTGCGCTTATTTTCGAAGCAAAGCGTAAATCGTCGGCCCGCTCGCCTTGTGAGTCTTCGCCAGATCAGCGACAGACGTTCCGTTGGCCCGCGCCCTCTTGATGTCTGCAACCATTTCGGCCGTGAAACGGCTCTTGCGTCCCCGCTTCTTGCCGGTCGTAGTCGAGGATTTCTTTCCGGAGCCACGCGGGCGGCCCGGCCCCCGCTTAACCTTGTACGAAACACCGTTCATCGTGCCTAGCCGCCGCTCAAGCTTGAGATTGCTCTCGACCAGCGCTTCCAGCTGCTGGAGCAAGTCCTTCAAAAGATCAAGAACAGTCATGGTTCTCCTTACAGGTCGGAAAGGCTTAATAGCAGGTCGCGGCGACGCAATGCGAGAAAATCAAGTCGTGAATCGGCGCGGCCCTCGATCGCGACAACGACATTAAGCGACATTGTCCGGAATTCCTTCACTCTTCAGTTGCTGAGCGACATCGATCGAACAGACGCCCTTGGGGGAAGCACTGAGAGGACGGGAAACTCCTTCTGAGTTGTCCAGCACAACGAGAGGCGGACCCCTTCGAGCTGGCTCCCCCCGAAAACATTCGTGCGAGCGGAAGAGGCGAGGCGGTAGGACCTGAGGCACGCGCGGCCCCTTCTGGACTAGCTAAAGCTAGCCCCGGTTCGAGCCTCGAATGGAACACCCATTTCGCGTGCATCGAAACCAATCGACCGGCGCTCCGTGCGGTGGCTGGCCTGGCGCGACGCCCACGCCTTGCTAAAGAAGCGGACGGAGCGGGTTGGGCTCGCCCTCGCTGAAACGGCTGGGGCGCAGCGCGGAGATGTCGAGACTGCGAGCCTTCCCAAGCGACAGAAGCTCTGCCGCGAGCTGCCCCAGGGCCGGTGCGTGCATCACGCCGTGTCCGGATGACCCGTTGACGAGGAAGAAATTCTCGAAACCGTCCGCCAAACCCAGCAGTGCGTGCTCGTCTGGCGACATTTCATACAGGCCCGCATAGGCCGACGCGACGGGAATGCCTCGCAGGCTTGGGACTCGGGCTCGGCCGGCCTCGAGCACCGACGCCACCCACAGCGGGTCCACAGAAATGTCGAACAAGTCCTTAGCCGGCGCGCTCGGCTGAAGCAGCAAGACTCGGCCGTCGCGCACCCGGCAGTGGAACCCATCGGCGAACACCGTCATTGGCATCGCTTCGGGCAAGGCATCGGTCGGAACCGTGACCGCCACCTGGCGCCTGAGCGGCGTGACAGGCACGTCGGCGGCCGCGAGTTGTGCGACCGCAGCGGCCCAGGGGCCGGCCGCGTTGACCACCGCGCCACAAGGCAAAGCTTGCGCGTCCGTGCCGACCTCGACGATGCGGTTACCAAGCCGCCGGAAACTCCGCACCGTGGATTGGACAAACCGAACCCCGAGGCGCGCCGCCGCTTCCCGGTACCCGCGTTGAATCTCGGTGGGGCGGAGAAAGCCGTCGACGGGAGAGAAGGTGCCGCCGGCGACTGCCTCGGGGACAACGTAGGGGTTGCAAGCGCGGACTTCTTGAGGGGAAAGCTCCCGCGCAGCGTCGGAGCCGGCGGCCCTCTGAACGGCGAGTGCTTCCCGAAGGCGTTGCAGCTGTGAGGGTGCTGCCGCGATGAAGAGGTAGCCGCACGGACGGTAGCCGGGCTCAACCCCCGTTTCGTCGGCGAAGCAGAGGAGCTTCTGCAGGGACAGAAGCGAAAGCTTGACGTTGACGGAGGTTGCAAACTGAGCACGGAAGCCGCCGGTGGCGCGCTCAGTGCTCCCGTCGCCACGGTCGACCACGGTGACTCGCCAGCCGCCCGCTTGAGCGAGGTGATAGGCAACGCTGCAGCCAACCACTCCGGCGCCGACGATGACTACGTCTGCCCTCATCGGGCGAACGCTGCGACGGGGTTCCGAAAGGCCTTGAGTTCAAGGGCGTTGCCGCTGGGGTCGAGAAAGAACATCGTCGCTTGCTCGGCGGGCTGTCCCACGTAGCGCAGGGATGGCCGGACGAGGAACGTCAGCCCGGCGCGCTCCAACCGATGGGCCAGGCTCTGGAACTCGTCCCAGCCAAGCAGGGCGCCGAAATGCGGGATGGGGACCGCGACGCCCTCCACGTCTCCGACGGCCGCTGGCGGAGCGACCGGTCCTAAGTGCGCGGAGATTTGGTTCCCGTAGAAGTCGAAGTCCACCCAGCTGGTGGTGGAGCGCCCTTCAGGGCATCCGAGCAAACCTCCGTAAAACGAGCGGGTGGAGGCGAGGTCCTTAACCGCAAATGCGTGGTGAAAGGGATGGCTAAGCATGAAGTTTTGGAGCCGGAGGTAGAGGAGGCAGCATACCGCCGCAAAGCCCGGCGTCGGAATGACGAATTTGGTAAAGCGCAACGGATGGCGCCCATGATTGACGACACGAAGATGACGGCTTCCAAGGCGCACTCCAAGGCGCTGGCCATCAATCTCGATGCCACCATCTATGGGAGTTTCGCCGAGATTGGCGCTGGCCAGGACGTCGCTCAGTGGTTTCTCCTGGCGGGAGCCGCATCCGGGACCGTCGCGCAGACCATTTGCGCATATGACAAGGCCTTCAGTGACGACCGTTACGGGAAAGGGACGCGGTACGTCTCTCGAGAGCGACTCCTGGCAATGCTGGAGCGCGAGTACACGCTCATGCGAAAGGAGCTCGGCCCGAAGCGGGCTCCTAACACCCGGTACTTCTCTTTCGCCGACACCGTCGCTGCGAGGAATTTCAAAGGCGACAATGACCAACACGGGTGGATGGGCGTGCGTTTCGAAACGGAGCCGGGCAGCTCGACCAGCGACATCCTGCTGCACCTTGAGCTCCGCGATGAAACCGCCACTCGCCAGTGCCAGTCGCTGGGAATCCTCGGCGTCAACCTCGTCTACGCCGCGTACCACCACCGGCTGTCAGCCGGGGAATTCCTCGGTTCGCTCTTTGAGGGTCTCTCCCGCGAAAATCTAGAGCTGGACGTCATCGAGCTCAGCGGGCCCGCCTTCAGCGGAGTGGACGCACGGCTGTGGTGTCTCCGCGCGCTCCGCCAGGAGCTGTGCCACGCCGTGCTTTTCGACCAATCCGGCCTCCCGGTGGAACCCTCAACACTGTTGAGAAAGCGCCCTCTCATCGTCGAGAGCGGCCGGTTTGAGTCCATCGCACCCTTTCAAGCGGCTCTCCTCAGTGCCGCGGAGCGTCAGCTGTCCAAGGAGTTTCCAGCTCTGCCGTGCGCTCCCACCGCGCTCATCGACATGGCCGTCAGGGACTCCTCCGACGCGGAGACGCCGGACACGGAGCTCCTGGCTCGGGTCGAACGGTTGGTGCCGCTGGCGGCGGTGGCTGTCACCGACCTCGCCCAGTCATACCGGCTGGTGGAGTTCCTAAGGCGCTACACCACCGAACCCATCCGCTTGGCAGTGGGAGTATCGGCGCTCGCCAAGCTCCTGGTGGAGGACTACCACTCGCTGCCCGGGGCGCTTTTGGAGGGCCTCGGCAAGTTGCTCGTCGACAACGTGAGGCTTTACGTTTCCGCCGTCCCCCTCGAGGCGTGCCGGGCCGACCTGGACAGTCTCTCCGAGCAGATGTTCGAGCTGCCTGCCGCCGGCTTGGTCACAGTTGACCACTTGCGCCCAGAGCCACCGGTCGACGAGCTACTGCGTTACCTGCGCGCGGCGAAGTGGCTCATTGCGACCGACGCCGCTTGAGGTCGGGGCCCCAAAGCCATTCAAGACAAAGGGGGCGACTACTTCTTGGTGCTGGCGATGAAGTCGTCTTGCGCCTTCTTCATCTCGTTGGGGGTTAGGTCACGGATGTGCTGGGCCAGCATCCAGCCATTGCCCCAGCGGTCACTCACCTCCGCTATTCGGTCGCCCCAAAACATGTCCGCTGGTGGCATTTTTGCGCTGGCGCCCGCTTGCGTTGCCCGTTTGAAAGCGGCGTCCACCCCATCTCCATACAGCCACATCCGTGCTGGGGTTGGAGTCGCGCCCATGTCGGGGAACGTGTCATTGACGAAGAGGACCGAGTCACCGATGCGAACCATCGCATGCCACACCTTCTTCCCAGTCGGGTCCGGGACGCGGCTGAGCTCCTCGGCGCCGAAAGCGCGCCGGAAGAAGTCGATGGCTTCCGACGCGCCATCGAGGGTCAGGGACACGGTTACCGAATGCAGGCCCTGCGGTACCGAGCTGACTTTCGCCATGGAACACTCCTGTGAAGGCCGGCTTACTCACCCTTGCATAAGTTGCGAAGCGATGATCTAAGGCATGTTCATGAGCTTGGTGACCGGCCGCCGCGACGCTCGTAGCCTCGACCATGCCACGCTGGAGGAGATGCGTCGGCTTGCAATCAGTCGGATTAACGCGGGCGAATCGCAGGTTGATGTCGCAAGAAGTCTCCAGGTGCGGCCGAGTTCTTTGTGGAAATGGGTGGATGCCTACCGACGGCGCGGCGATGAGGGCCTCGCCAGCACGAAAGCAACGGGGCGCAAGCCCAAGCTGACCGAAGCACAGCGGAAGAAGCTCAAGCGAATCATCATCGGCAAGAATCCCCTGCAGCTGTCGTTCGGCAGCGCCCTGTGGACTTTGCCCATCGTGTCCGCGCTCATCCAGCGGGAGTTCGGCGTTGTCCTGCACGAGACAAGCGTGGCTCGTCTTCTCGCCCGCCTGGGGCTCACGCCGCAGAAGCCCCAGCGCCGTGCATTTCAGCGCGATGATGAAGCCTGCCGTCGTTGGGCGAGTGAGGAGTTTCCAAGAATCGTTCGCGAAGCGAAGCGCAAGCAGGCCACCATCCTCTTCGGCGACGAGACGGGGGTTCGTGAAGATGGGCCGATTGCGACCACCTGGGGCGCGCGGGGACAGCGGCCGACCGTTCGCGTCAGCTTCACGCGCGCTCGCATCAACGTCATCTCCTTCATCAGCCCCCGCGGGCGACTCTGGTTTCGCTGCTACAAAAAGGAACTCGACTCCGCTCTGTTCATCGAGTTTCTCAAGGCTCTGCTGCGCGACGTTCGCGGCCACATCTTCCTCATCCTCGACAAGCACCCTGCCCATGTCTCGGCAGCGACCAGGCGTTTCCTCGAAGAGAAGAAGGACCGGCTGACTCTTCGTCTGCTGCCCAGCTACGCGCCGGACATGAACCCCGACGAGCACGTCTGGAGCTACCTCAAGTCGATGTTTCGACGCGTCCCAATGGACGCGGGCGAAAGCCTCACCAGCGCGGTCGCCGAGTCAATGGACACCATCCGGAAGGACCGCGCTCTCGTGCAGAAATTCTTCGAAAATCCAGAAGTCGCCTACGTCAAACAAGCGATCTCCTGGTGACCCATGCGAAGGGCTCGGATGATCTTCAAATTACGCAAGGCAGAGTAAAGCGTCCGTCGGTCCGCTCGGTCCGTCAACTGGAATGGGTTGAATTCCACGCTGTGGTAGCTTTTTCGACAGATGATGCGAGTCGTCGGTGCCTTTGCGGTTGTGGCTGTGCTCATTGCTGGGCCCGCGCGCGCGGAGACTCAATCGGTCGCGGGCTTAGACGCCGGTAGCGAGCAGGACGTCTCAGCAGTGTTGCGGCCGTTCACCGGCGATTGGGACGCCATCAAGCAGCGAGGAGTGCTGCGGGCGTTGGTGGTCTACAGCCGCACTTACTACTTCGTAGACCGCGGCTCCGAGCACGGTGTGACGTACGAGCTGCTGAGGGCCTTTGAGGATGAGGTCAACACGAAGCTGGGCTCGCGCGGGTTGCGGTTTACTGTCTTCTTCATTCCGGTGGCACGGGACGAACTCATCCCAGCGCTGCTGGGCGGCCGGGGCGACATCGCTGCGGCCGGCCTGGCCATCACACCTGACAGGCAACTGGTGGTGGATTTCTCCGCGCCCCTGGCCACCGACGTGAGCGAAATCGTCGTCACCGGCCCGGGCAGCCCTCGCATCTCGAGCGTCGAGGACCTTTCGGGGAAGAGGATTCACGTTCGAAAGTCCTCGAGCTATTGGGAGCACCTCGAGCAACTGAACCAAACCTTGGTCCGCGAGGGGAAACCGCCGGCCAAGCTCGTTCCCACGTCAGAAGAACTCGAGGACGAGGACCTCCTGGAGATGGTCAACGCGGGCCTGTCTCCCATCGCCGTGGTCGACCGCTTCAAGGCTCGATTTTGGCAACAGGTCTTCGTGAAGCTGAACTTCGAGCCGCCGGTCACCATTAGCAATGGCGACTCGATTGCCTGGATGTTTCGCAAAGGAAGCCCGCAGCTCAAGCTGGCGGTGAACGACTTCATCCGCAGTCACAAGCTTGGCACCGAGTTCGGGAACGTCCTCCAGCAGCGGTATTTCAAGAGTGCACGCTACGTGGAGGAAGCCACCTCGGAGGCAGAGATTCGCAAATTCCAGGCGACAGTCGACCTCTTCCGGAAGTACGCAGGGAAGTACGACGTCGATTACCTGTTGATGATGGCGCAGGGTTACCAGGAGTCCCGGCTAGACCAAAACGCCAAGAGCTCGGTCGGCGCCGTCGGCGTGATGCAGCTGATGCCGGAGACGGGTCAGCAGATGAAGGTCGGCGACATCACGCAGCTCGAGCCCAACATTCACGCCGGGGTGAAGTACCTCAAGTTTGTCGAGGACACCTACTTCTCGGATGCCGCCATTGATCCTGTCGTGCGGTCCCTCTTTGCCTTCGCTTCCTACAACGCCGGCCCCAACCGGATTCAAGAGCTCCGCCGGGAAGCCCAACGGCGTCACCTCGACCCCAACCGTTGGTTCCAGAATGTAGAACTGGTCGTGGCCGATAAAGTTGGCCAAGAGACGGTTACGTATGTCGCCAACATCTACAAGTATTACATTGCCTACCAGCTGGTGGCAGAACAAGAACGCGAACGCCAAGCGGCCAAACAGCAGCTGGAGTCCCACAAGCCTTGAGGGAGAGCGCCCCCCTCGCGCCCCCGATTGGGGGGCGGTGGCACGGCGCGCTCTTCTTTTCGAATCAGCCTCTCGGCATGGGGTCGAACATCAACTCGTCCACAAAGCACCAGCCCCAGGTTTCTCCGGGCTCCAAGGAGCGCATCACCGGGTGGTGGGTGGCGTGAAAATGCTTCGTTGCGTGCTTGTTTTTCGAGGAATCACAGCACCCGACGTTCCCACAGGATAGACACAGGCGCAGATGGACCCAGGTGTCGCCCAAGCGCAGGCACTCCTCACAGCCCTTGCTGTTGGGGTGGACCTTCTTGATGTCTTTGAGGTGTGGGCAATTCATGGCCGGGGCAGGTTGGGAGGAAGTTGACGGCGACACTACGCTGAGTGCCCGCTTGCCTGTAAGCTTCTCGACCCCTGGAGGTTTTCGGTTTTGCCCGGAGCACCGGCGTCGCCTGAGCGGTAGGAGAAGCTCCTCACATGGCTGCGGACTGGGACAAACAGGCGGGAAAGCCGAGTGGCGGGAAGGACAGCCCACGCCCAGGGCAGCCCCCTCGTACCCCTGCGCCAATTTCCGCCTCGACGGCGCCGATTCCGCTCATCACGGCGATTACCGAGCCTCCGACGCCGGACGGCACCATTCTGGAGGTTGGGGAAAAGCTCGCGAACCGCTTCACCATCCTCCGCTTCATCGCTCGGGGGGGCATGGGAGCCGTGTACGAGGCGGAAGACACGGTGCTGCGGACCCGCGTAGCGGTGAAGACCATCCTTCCGGAGTTTGCCGCTGACCCCACGGCGATGGAGCGCTTCCGTCGTGAAGTACTCTTGGCGCGCCGCGTCACCCATTTCAACATCTGCCGGATGTTCGAACTCTACGAGTCGGTGGATGCCCGGGGCGACCGGCTCAGCTTTCTGTCCATGGAGCTACTGCAGGGGGAGACGCTTGCCCAGCGGCTCACCCGGACTGGCCCAATGGCCAGCTACGAGCTCCTCGTCTTGTTGCGGCAGATGGCCGAGGGCCTCGAGGCAATGCATGTCCAGGACGTCATCCACCGGGACTTCAAGCCGGCCAACGTCTTTCTCATGCAGCGTGCGCCGGACGCGCCCGGCCATCAGGGGAACGCGACGATGCGGGCGGTCATCACCGATTTCGGCATTGCCCGTGCGCTACACCACAGCGGGCGGCAGGAGCAGGACGCCTCCGTCACCAGTCGCGTCGGCTTCATCGGCACCCCGGCCTACATGGCGCCCGAGCAGCTTACCGGCGGAACCCTATCGCCGGCCACGGACATCTACGCGCTCGGCGTGTTGCTGTACGAGGCGCTCACCGGGACGGTGCCCTTCTCTGGCGAAACGGCGCTCGAGGCCGCGATGAAGCGACTGCACCAGGCGCCGCCCGTGCCGTCGGTCCTGGTGAGGAACCTCGACCCACGCTGGGACGCAACCATCCTGCGCTGCCTCGAGCGCGAACCCAAGAAGCGTTTCCGCTCCGTCCTCGACGTCGTCCGCTCCGTCGGCCAGCAGACGCTCGACCCGCGCAAGGCTGTGGCGGTGCTCGGGCTCAGGAACTTGGCAGGACGCATGGACAGCGCCTGGCTCTCCATGGCTCTGGTGGAGATGCTGACACGAGAGTTCCACGAAGCCAGCGGAACGCTGCGGACGCTGCCGGCGGAGGAAGTGACGCGTGCCCAACGCGCGCTCTCGCTTGGCGCCCATGACACGCTGCCCCGGGAGACACTGGAACATGTCCGGGACGTCACCGGGGCTCAGCTCGCCGTTCTGGGGTCTTACCTTTGCCTCGGCAACGCTCCCTCGAGTCCCCTTCGCCTGGCCGTCCGGGTGCAGGACACCTCCTCGGGGGAAGTCGTGGCGGTGTGGGCCGAGAAGGGCACCGTCGGCGAACTCCAGGAGTTGGTTTCGCGTGCAGGCGCTCAGCTGCGCTCGAGCCTAACCGCTTCCGCGGCGCCGGCCATTTAGCGCTCGAGACTTCAGTGCCGGCCCTGCGAGGCCAGAAACTGCTCGCGCTCCGGTCCCTCGGGGAGCTCCTCGGCGAGCGCGGCATACAGCTCGGCAGCGTTGCGGGCGCTCTTGGCCGCCCGGCGCACGAGTGCGCGTGCCATGGGGCCGACGGTTCGCACCAAGCTCTGTTCCGCCCTCTGAAGAACCTCCTCCTCGAGGAATGCGGTGGCCACCAGCGGCTGAGTGCCGCCGAGAGGCTGAGTGGGCCGAGCCGGCGGGCGCTTTGCGGCAGCCTTGCTCGCGGCAGCTGGGGCCGCCGCCACGGCCTGGCGCGTCTGTTTGCGCGCAGGCGGCTGCACCATCGTCAGCGTCTTGAGGAACGTCTTGCGCATCTCACCGTCGGCGATGGAATTGGCCAGTTTCCTCGACGCGGCCACCAGGTCCGGCGACTCATGGGCCACCCGGTCCACCAAAACTCGAGCGATGGGCCCGACGTGGGGCGCAAGCGCCGCCTCCAGTCTGGCACGGTCCTCCGGGTTGAGCCGGCCGGGCGTTGCGGCACCGCCCGCTCCTGGGGCTGGGGGTGAAGTCTTGCGAGCCGACGGAATCCACCGGCGGGCGAAGGCGAGGAACGCGGTGCGGTCTGACTCGTCGGTGATTGACTCGGCGAGCAGGTCGCAGAGGGCGCGCGGCTGCTCCGTCTTCTGCAAAGAGCGCTTGACCAGCACCGGCGCGAGGGGCCCCAACGCCTTGGCCACGGCTCCGGAGAGCTCGGCGAGGGCTTCCGGCCGCCAGCCGCCGCCCGGCGTAGCCACCGGCGCCGGCGGGGCGGGAGGGGGCGAGGCCACGGCCAGGGGGGCAACCGGCGCGGCACCGGGGGGCGGGGTCGAGCCGGCCGGCCAGGTCATGTCCGCTGACGCTGGCGGCGGCCCAGCGACGGGGGCGAGCTCGAAGAAGTCCAGCTCCCGGGCCCCTGGGCGGCGGCCACCCCGGTGGTGAAACAGCTCCCGGTACTCGTCGGACAGGCTCGACACCAACTCGAAAAAGGAACGCGAAGCGAGAATCTGCGAGGGCGCCGCGAAGCCGAGCAAAGACTCCGCTCCGTGCAGGCCCTCGCCCAGAAGCTCGGTATGCCCCGGCACCCCCTCGACGACTTTTACCGGCCCGAGATTGATGCCCAGGCGAAGTTCGAGCTCCGGAAAACTCGACACCTCCTGCTGGAGGGTGTCTCGGATGCCGATGGCGACGAAAATGGCGTCCTCCGGGTCACCGGGAAAACACAACACCGCGCCGTGCCCGGTGTCGAGGAGGATTCGGTCGGTGTCGGCCAGGTGCCCGACGGTGCGAGAGACGACCTCCCGCACGCGTTGCTGTAACTCGGGGGCGGGGGAGGTGCTTGTAGCTTCTCCCAGGTCCAGGAACACGACCGTGCCCACAAAGGTCCTGTTCCCTTGCGTCTTCATCAAAGCGCGCTCGCCTCGCCTCCCAGCGGTCTCATTCGAGGAGCTTCATCGCCTTTTCCAGACTGCGGCGAAGGCGATTGAAGGACATGGCGAGCACGCCGATTTCGTCCTTGCTGGTGACGGGGAACTCGGGAATTTGCATGTTGCCGGTGCTGACTTCGTCGGCGGCTCGCGACATCCGGACGATGGGGCGGATGACCATCACCGACAGGGTGATGTTGAGAACGATGAAGGCCAGGAGGAACACTGCAAAGAGCGAGACGACGAAGGTGCGGAATGCGGCGTCGGCCTTGGCCAGTGGGACGGCCATCGGAACCGAAATGATTTGCGCCGCGACAATTTCGTTGAGCTTCCAGCCAAACCCGTTGGCGGGCCCGTACATCTGAATCATCGAGGGGGGCGCTCGGGCGACTGTGTCGTGGCAGGGAAGGCACTTCTCGCTGCTGACTTTCATCGGCCGCGCACGGTACAGCACGGGTCCGCCCGGCGTGTCCCGCACGCCACTCACCTCAGTCGGCCCGTCCGGGTTGTTGCGGAACTGGTTCACCAAGTCTGCCTCCCATTCCACGGTCTTGTCCCGGGGATTGGTCGGGTTGAGCGTCGCCTCCTTGTAACTGTACTCGGGGTACGTCTTTCGGAGGTTGTTGAAGACCTCAGTGGCTGCATACGCTGGCACCGACTGTGGGAGAAACCCCCGCATCAGTTGGAGCTCCAGGTTGGGCTTCACCTGTGCCACCGTGTAGTCGCGCACCGCCGTTGCAGCCTGCATCATCAGGCTGGCGTTTCGCTCCACCTCGTCTTGGGCGTTCTGTTGGAGGATGCGCCGGGAAATGTACGCCGAACAGGCGATGCCGACGGCGAAGACGGCGATGAGCACCAGGTTGAATTTAAGTCGAAGCCCCATGTCGCCCTCCTCTATTTGCAGTTCCCGACCATCTCGGCGTAGGCCTTGGTAAAGCCGATGAGGCTGACCTCGGCATCATGTGTTCCGGTCACTGGCCACGTTGGCCAGAACCGCAGTTGGACGCGGGCGTGCAGCCCGGCCTTGAACTGGGGGATGAGTGTCGCCGCAGAAGCCTCAAACAGCACCATTTTGTCCCCAACCAGCTTGTCCGCCTTCACCAAGGCGTTCTTATCGACCTGAATGCCGATGTCTGCCGAGCCGAAGTCGAACGTGGAGAGGCTGATGATTTGCACGAGGTTGTCGGCAGTAACGACGAGCTGTGCAGTGACGTTTTGGTAGCCGTCGTTGATGGGTGCCTTCTCCGACTCGATGTGACACTTGACCGCGCCCCCCTCGTTGACGCGCTGGACGTGCCAAGTCGAGACCGGCTCAGGGGGCGCGGCCCCGAGCAGGAGCAGGGGCGCAAGCTTCAACGTTCGGCCAACGCTTTCGAGTGCCTTCAATGGACCCTTCTCCGATCGCTGTTGGACGCCTGAAACCATACGGGGGTCGTACTTTTCAATACAAGACGGAAGCCCCAGCTTCTTTCCTCGGGGCGAAGCGCAGGGCCCTTTCACCACCACGCAAGAGCTGTAGCTTCCAGGACATCGGGGTGCGAGACGGCGACGCGCCCCCAGGGCAACAATGCCGCCCTGCGCCATCGGGCCGCTGCCCAGCAAAGAAAGGGCAAAACCGCCTCATTCATGCGCCGGCGCCCCCGCGGCATTACCCGGCGTCGACATGCCCCTCCAACGCATCGACGTCTCCACCGCCGTCTCCCCTGAGCTTCGGACCCGAATTGCCGAGGCCGTCCACCGTGCCCTGGTGGAAACCATTGCCGTGCCAGCGGACGACAAGTTTCAGGTGGTGACGGCCCACCCGCCTGGGGCGCTGAGTTTTCCCCCGAGTTACCTGGGCATCCCCCACCGAGACCCGGTGCTGGTGCAGGTGACGTTGACGCGGGGACGGACCACCGCCCAGAAGCAGGCCCTCTACCGGCGCATGGCGGAGCTGGTCCAGGAAGCCGGGGTTCCGCCGAGCGAGCTGGTGGTGAGTCTCGTCGAGGCTGGCCGCGAGGACTGGTCCTTCGGGAACGGCATCGCTCAATACGTGCCTGAGTGAGTCGCTCCACAAGCGGCAAATGCCACTCCGCCACCGGGTGGAGGACATTCACCGGGACTCGGAGCGGCTCCGCCCCTACTGGTGCGGTGGACGCCCAAACACCAGAACGGCCGCCTTCAGCGGCGCTCGGGTGCGCGTGCGTCGCGCAGCGGACATCAGCCGAGGAAGCCGAGATTTGCCGTTGGGTAACGGCTGACGTAGGGGAGGACCGTGGGCAGGTCCGCGGCGCTCACTCCGAACCAGGTGGCCAGGGTTGCGGCATACTGGTCCACGGCAATGGTGGGCACCCAGCGGCCCTGGGTGGTGAAGTCGTCCGGGCCACCGAGCTCTAGCGTTGGGAAGGCGCCGTACGTCTGCCGACCCTGGACCGCGCCCCCCAGGACGAGGTGGTGGTTTCCCCATGCATGGTCCGAACCGTCGCCGGATGCCGGCTGGAGCGTCCGCGCGAAGTCAGACAGGGTGAAGGTGGTGACCTGCTGGGCGACGCCGAGCTGAACGGTGGCCTGGTAGAAGGCCATCAGCGCCGGAGAGAGGTCAGCGAAGAGCGCGGCCTGGCGGTTGAGCTGGTTGTTGTGGGTGTCGTAGCTGCTTTGGCTGACGAAGAAGATTTGACGGCCGACCCCGAGGGACTGTCGCGCCTGAATCATCCGAGCGACCTGCTTGAGCTGGAGCGCGATGCTCGAGGTGAGGCCGGCGAAGGCTCCATCAGTCGTGGACCCGGTGCCCGCCAGCACCGGAGCGACCAAGGCGCTTGCCGAAAGCGCCCGGGAGGCTTCGGACTGCGTCGCCTGGACGATGAGGTTCTGCTCCTGCAGCATGCGGACGTCCTCCATCGCTTGCAGCCGCGCGTTGGCCGCGGCCGAGCCGTTGAAGCCGGTGAGCGCGAAGCTTCCGCCGGCGGCCGGCAGGGCGAGGGGGCTCGAGCTCGCGCCCACTGCGAAGAGTTGGTTTCCACTGATGGAGATGACGGATGGCAGCGGGCCGGCGGCGAGTCCGTCCGCGATGCGGCCGCCCCAGCCGGTTTGCGAATACTGGTCCGACAGCGACGTCTGCCACTGGTGCTGTTGGTCCTGGTGGGACAGCAGGCTAATGGGAATGGGGACGGCATTGGCCAGGTATTGCGCTTTGGTGGTGGGGGCGAGCAGCGTTCCGACGTTGAAAACCACCCCCAGCGCGCCGCTGTTCCAGAGCGTCTGTAGCTCCGGGAGGTTGGGGTGGAGTCCGTAGGCGGCCGTCCCGGAGGCCGGGGCGAGCGGGAGGAGTTGGGCAGCGGGGAGGGCCAGGCCGCCGGCGCCAATGGCGCCACGAGCCGCGGCGTAGGCCGCGTAGCCGGTGCTGTCCACCGGCACCACCATGTTGTTGCCGTCGTTTCCTCCGAAGAGGAAGACGCACACCAAGGCCTTGTAGTCATCCGCCGTCTGCGCCCAGGCGCGTCCCTCGCCGAAGCGGGAGAAGGAGGCCGCCGCGCCGACTGCTGCGAGCGCTTCCAGGAAGCTTCTTCGTGAGATGCGCATGGTCACTGCTCCACCTGGTATTGAGCCGAGGTCCCGATGACGTAAGCCGCTGCCCGCACCCGGTCGATGGCATCGGTGGAGGGAATGGCATTGACCGCGTTGAGCACTGCCTGGCGCATCCCCGAGGACATGGTGCCGTGCAGCAGCAGTGCGTTGAGCCGGTCGGCGAGGCCGCCGGCGTCGCTGGCCGAGGCGAGAAACGCGGTCAGCGGAGCGCTGGTGCCGGTCGCCCCCGGGATGGTGGGGTCCGGGCTGATGGTGTCGAAGAGCAACGCGTAGATGAAGTTCGAGCGGGTGAGGGCGCTGGCGGTGTCGAGCAGCGTCGAGGGCGGGCTGACCAGCATCGTCCCAGGAAGGGGGTAATTCGGCGGGTAGAAGTTGAAGACGCTTCCTGACTCGTACAGCGGTTGCTCCATCGAGGCGGCCCCGTTGCGCAGGTACACACCGTCGCTCTGGACACCCAGTGCTCGGGCCAAGTTGGCGGCGAGCAACACTGGCTCCCGCAGCTTGCCGTAGCCCGTTCCGGACTGGACCGCGCCGCGCGCCTCTGGGTCGAGGAGGATGGCCTGCAGCACCGCCTGCATGTCGCCTCGGACGCCCGAGCCGTTGTTGGCGAAGACGGCGCTGACGCGCGCCACGTAGGCCGGACTCGGGTTGCTGGTGACGAGGAATTGAATCAACTGCTTGCCAATGAAGGGGCCGACGTTGGGATGGCTGAAAAGGAGGTCCAGCGCGCCGGTGAGGTCCTGGGCGGCGGTCTGCCCTGCGGGAAGGGTGACGCCGTTGAGCAGCGTCTTGGCGGTGGTGTCGTGGTTGGCCTGCACGGCCTCCATCACGCCCCGGTAGTAGGTGGGGTTGTGCCCGAGCGGCGTGGCGCCGGGCGCGGTGGGGTACGTCCAGCCGGTGAAGACCGCTGCAAAGCCGTCGATCACGCTTTGCGTATAGGTGGGGACCGGCTGCCCGTTGGAGTCCATCACCATGCTGCCATCCGGGTTGAGCTGGACGAGACCGATGGAGAACAGCTGGAGCAGCTCCCGCGCATAATTCTCGTTGGGGTGGGTGCCCTCGGTGGCGTTGGCCTTGTCGTTATTCACCATGTTGAGGTACCGACCCATGGCCGGGCTCAGCGTCACGTCCTGGAGGATTTGTCGGTAGTTGGTGAACGCGTCGTTGAGCAGCAATTGCTCGTAGTCCCCCACCCCGTAGGTGCTCGGGACTTCCTCGTCGCTCACCACCAGAATTTGGCTGAGGGCGAGGGCCACCCGCTGCCGAAGCTGGTCGCTGCCGGCCAGCGCGTTGCGGAAGAACTGCACGGAGGGCTGGAAGGCGGAGAAGTTGTCGCGATAACAGTTGGAGGGTGCTGTGGGCGGACACACCACGGCCGGGGACTGCACCACCGGGGGATAGGTGCCGAGGCTGCTCGGCGCTGTGGCGAACTGTGCGCCAAGGAAGGACGCGAAGCCGGCGTCCTGGACCGCCACCGCGAGGGCTTCGGTAGGTCCGAAAGTACTCTGCTCGAGGAAGCGCACGCTGTCTGCGTCCAGTCCGCCGTCGGGCGACGGGGTGCCGGAAGTCGAGCTGTTGCAGCCCGCGAGCCCCGCCGCCACGCCAAGGAGGCAGCCGAGGAGCGCGGTGGTGTGGGACAGCCCTCGCGCCGGAGTCGAAGAAAGCCGAGTCGTCATCTGTGGAGGCCCTCCTCGGCCGAACGCTGCCTACCGCTGGCGCTTCAACGAACACGCAACCGACGCCGCCCGTTGCGGGGCATTCACGCCGTCCAAGCGAAATGTCCCGAAGCCGTGCCGCAGTGCGTCAGCAAGCACTGAGACGCGAGCCGGGTAGCATGGGCGGCCGTCTTGGGAGCCATGGACGACGAGCCGCGGGTGGACGGCGAAGCCTTGCGGCTCCGTCAGCTCTTCGAACGCAAGCTGCATGGGCTGGCCGCAGAGAGCCGCACCGCGTTTGCCCTCACTGCCGAGGAGCCCGTCCTGTCCGCGCTGTGCTTCGACCCGCTGCCGTCGGTCGCCGCGCAACTGATGGCCAACCCCCGCTTCGGGCTGCAGCACGCCCGGTTGTTGGCCGCGCACCACCCGCACCCCTCGGCGCTTCAGACGCTGGGCGCTCGGGAGGCGTTTCTCAGAGACGCGGAGGTGCAGAGGTTACTGTTGCGAAACGTGCAGCTTCCGACCGGATTACTTCAACGCCTGCTCGGGCCGAGGCGTCTGTTGGAGCTCTTCAAGCTCAGCGTGAGCCGCGAGCTGCCAGAGAAGAACCAGCGGGCAACACGCGAGGCGCTGCGACAGCGGTTTTCCAATTCCGCGGCGGCCGAGGAGAAGGTCGAGCTGCTCTTTCACACCGAGGGCCGCGTGCTGGCCCAGCTGGCTGGGCTGCCGCTTGACCAGAAGACGGCGGCCCTTTTTTGCGGCCGCACCGTCACCTCGCTGCTTTTGGTGCAAAACCTAGCGCGTTGGGGTGCTACCCCCCCGAATGTCCTGCTTCACCTCTCGAAGCAGGCCGTCGTGAAGCACCAGCCACAGGTCCGGACGCTCTTGCTCCAGCACCCCAACGCGCCCCGTGGCCCGCGCCCTCCCGAGGGCTGAAGCTCATCGGTCATACGTCCGGACGGCTGGACTAATGTCGGCCTTCACGCTCAGGCGGCGAGCCGGTGCAGGCTTTCGGCAAGCGGTTTGTGGTGGAGCGGCTACACGAGGGAGGGCCCATGCACGTGGTGCGAAAGCGTCGAGGGTGGGGAGTGGGGCTGAGCGTGCTGGTGGCCGGAGTCGCCGCAGCGGACGAGACACCGGCGACGAAGGCCGCGGCCAAGCCCCCGAAGCACTATGTCCTGAAGGCGACGCCGGAAACGGTGCAGTGGGGGTGGCTCGACCCCAAAGAAGCGCCCCGACTCACCATCGCCTCGGGCGACATCGTCTCCATCGAGACGCTGATGCACGCCCGAGACCAGATTCAGAAGGGCACCTCGATGGAGCAGATTGTGGCCCTGCGCAAGGCGAACCCGGGCGGCGGCCCGCATTCGCTCACCGGGCCCATCTACGTCGAGGGCGCCGAGCCCGGGGACGTCCTCGAAATCCGAATCCTGAAAATTGTCCCCAAGAAAGTGGGCACCAACTTCAACCTCCCGGGCAAGGACTTCCCCACCATCGGTGCGCTGGCGCCCGAATTCCCGGAGGGACATGTGCAGTACTTCGACCTCGACTGGAAGAAGAAACAAACCGTCTTCAAGCCCGGAATTGTCCTTCCCCTAAGGCCCTTCCCCGGAACGCTAGCCGTGGGCATTGACCCGGACGACCCCTCGCCCAGAAAGGGCGGCTCGAAGGACCCGCTCGCGCCGGTCAGCTCGCTGCGGCCTTGGAAGAACGGCTCCAATATGGACATCAACGAGCTCACCGCTGGAAGCACCATCTTCATCCCGGTCTTCCTCAAAGGAGGGCTGATTTGGACTGGGGACTCGCATTGCGCCCAAGGCAACGGGGAGGTGAACCTCACCGCGCTGGAGTGCTCCTTCGAGAACATCGAGATTCAGCCCATTGTCCGCAAGGACATGAAGCTCACCTGGCCGCGCATCGAGACGCCGACGCACTACATCCAGGTGGGGTTTGACGAGAGCCTCGACAAGGCGATGGTGATTGCGGTGGCCGAAACGGTGGATTTCCTCGTCCAGAAGAAGGGGCTCGACCGGTACGAGGCCTACTCTCTGGCGGCGCTCGCCGCCGACTGCCGGGTGAGCCAGGTGGTCGACATCCGCAAGGGCGTCCACTGCATGATTCCAAAGAGCATCTTCGTGCATTGAGTCCGGCCCCCCCCGGGCCGACCCCGGCGCGACGACCGCCTCGAGTGCGGCCGAAAAGCGCTGAAGCGCCTCAAGCGTCCCTTGACGTTGAGAAAGGGCAGGGTGACGCTGCTTGCCTCCATGCGCCTGAGCCGGGCTGTCGGTCTCCCCCGCCTGCTGGCCGTCGCCAGCGGCTTGCTGCTGTCCCTCCCTGCTCGGAGCGGCGCGGCCGAGCCCCCGGCGGACGTTCCGTCCGAGGCAGGCGAGGCTTACGTCCGCCTCCGCGACCATCGCCTTTTGGACCTCCGCGTCGCCCTCGGTGGGCAGTCGGCGGAGGTGCGAGCGAGGCAAGCCACCCAGGCGCTGGCCACCGCGCTCGAGGCGCCCGGTCCAAAGACAGTCCACGTGGACGAGGCGAGCGACCGCGCCACCCTCTTCGTGGGGACAGCGCCCGTCCTTCAACTGGGGCCGGAGGACGCCGCCGCTGCCGGTGACGCGAGTCTTCACGTCTATGCCGCGGCCGCCAAGACCACTCTCGAGCATGCCCTGGGTGTGGAGGCGCGCCGAGCGAGGCTGCAGAACCTCGTCCTGCGAATCTCGCTGGCGGTCTTCCTCGGGCTCATCGCTTTCCTCCTCATCCGCAAGCTGGGGGACCTGGAAGCAGCCGTGGAACGCTGGCTTGACGCACGGCCGCAAGGGGCGCCGGCCTTACGGCTCGGCAATGTGGAGCTGGCCAGCGAGACGGCGGTCCGGGGTGGCCTGCATGTCCTGCTCCGTTTCAGTAAGCGGACCTTCCAGGTGGTGCTCGCCTATGTCTGGCTCTACACCGTCCTTCACTTCTTCGAGGCCACCCGCCCCACCGGCGACCGCATCACCGGAATGCTTCTGGAGCCGCTCGGGCGGGTGCTCGCTCGACTGGTGGGGGGGATTCCGCAGATCCTCGCGCTGGCCGTCCTCGGGCTGCTGCTCTTTTTGGTCCTGCGCGCGGTCGGGCTCTTCTTTGGCAGCGTCGCCCGGGGGGAGACCCATTTGGCCTGGGTGCCGGCGGACTTGGCGAAGCCGACCAGCACGCTGTTGCAGGCAGGCCTGCTTATTGTGGCGGTGGTGTTTGCCGGGCCGGTCATCAGCGGCGATGACAGCTCGGGCCCCTTCCAGGGGCTGGCGCAAGCCATGCTGATTGGCTTGGCCATCGCCTGTGCGCCGCTCTTCGCGGCGGTGGTGGCCGGGTTGCCGGTGGTCTACGGCCGGGGGTTGCGGGTGGGCGAGGTGGCAGAGGTGGGGGGCAAGGTGGGGACGGTGAAGGAGGTCGACCTCCTGTCGGTGGTGCTCGAGGACTCGGGCGGCCGGCCGGTCCGTGTTCCGCACCTGGTGTCGCTGTTTCAGCCGACACGTGTCCTCGGGCCTGCGCCGCTCAACACCATCGACGTCACCGTCGCAGGAGAGGCGGACCTCTCACGTGTCCAGGCGCTGCTTCTGGAGGCCGCTGGCTCGCATGCTTCCGGCGCCCGGGTGGAGCTGCGGTCCCTCGACGCAGCGAGCGCGCGGTACCGTGTCACCTCTGGTTACGACGACGTCGGGCTGCGGGTGGCAAGTGCGCTCAAGGATGCCGGCGTGCAACTCGCGGCGCTGCGCGGGGCCGGAGCCCCCCGGTGAGCGGGCTCGGCTTTCTCGGGCTGTTGCTGGTTGCCTCCTACCTCGGCGGCTTCGTCATCGGCGGGCAGCGCGTGCCAGCCCGCGGGTTGGCCTCCGGGGCCGGCGTGGTGCTGCTCGGCTTCGCGACCGGACCAGCCGTGCTCGGACTCATCTCCCAGGACAGCCTGGAAGTCTTCACTCCGCTGGCGCAGGTGGGCGTTGGGTGGCTGGCAATGGACGCCGGCCTCGTCTTCGGACGGGTGGTGGGCCGGCCGGTGCGGCCGTTGAGCGCCTGGTGGGGTGTCGCCGTGGCCCTGGTATGCGCCGCGGGCGTGGGTGCAGTCCTGGTGCTGGTGATGACATTTCTGCCCCGGGCCTCCCCCTCGGCGCTCTCCACCCGCGAGCGCTGGGTGCTGGTGCTGGGGACGGGGGCTGCTCTTTCCGAGACGACACGTTCCGTCTTTGGCTGGGCCGCAAGGCGCTATGGGGCGCGGGGCCCTCTGTTTGACCGACTGGCGGACCTGGCCGCGGGGGACGACTTGGTGCCGGTCGCCCTCGCCGCGGTGGCCGTCGCGCTCCAGCCGGTGGCGTCCGTCTTCGGCCCGTTGCCCGTCGCTGCCGGTGCGGTGGCGCAGCCGCTCTTTGGGTGGCTTTTGGGAGTGGCCGCGGCGCTGATGCTGGGCCGCACCTTTCGCCTCAACGTCTTCCGCGGAGTCCTGCTCGGCGTCACACTGATTGCCATCGGCTTCGCCGTCCGGCTCGGCCTGTCGCTGCTGGCGGTGCCCTTTGGCCTCGGGTTGGGCCTGGCCACGGTGTCTCGCCATCGCGCCCGCGTGCGACGGGGAGCGGTGTCCGAGCGCTTCGTCCTGTTGCCGGTGCTCTTCTTGGCCGGGGCGATGACGTCCATCGACGGACCGGTCCCGTGGCTGGCCGCCGCCGCAGTCGGCGCGCGCCTTCTGTTGAAGCTTTTGGCAGGACTGGGGCTGTGGGGCGCCTGGCTCGAGGCTCGGCCCGCCGGGCCCTCCTTCGGGATGGGCCTTGTGTCCTCCGGGGCCTTGAGCGTCGCGGTGGGGCTGTCCTTCGCGCTCGGCTTCCCCGGCGTGGTTGGCTCGACCGTCCTCGCGGCGTCGACGCTGAGCGTGGTGGTGGGCGAATTGGTGGGTCCTGCCAGCCTGAAGCGTGCGCTGGGCAAGGTAGGGGAGCTCCATGAGGCTCCGCCTGCGACAGCGCCCGTCCCGTCCCTCGGGGCCAGCGCGTGAGCGGGGCCGAGGAGTCCCGGCGTCCACTCGGGGAGCGCCTGCTCGAGGCCGTCGTGGTGCTCGGCCTGCTTGCCCTCCTGTTGGTCGGCCGCCGGTGGCTTCCCGCCTTTGGCGCCGGCGCCGGCACCATCGCCGCGGTGGGCATCCTGCTGATGGGCGGCACGGTGCTGGCCAACCTCTTGGAGCTGGTGGGGTTGCCGCACCTGACCGGCTACCTTTTGGCTGGGGTCGCGACCGGCCCGTATGTGCTGGGGATGGTCGACCACCATGCGGTGGAGGACCTCGCGCCGGTCAACCAACTGGCGCTGTCCCTCATCGCTCTGGCCGGTGGCGCCGAGTTGAGGCTCGCGTCGCTGAAAAGCGGACTGCGCACTCTGGCCTGGGCCACCCTCTGGCAAAACCTTCTGGTGATGGTGGTGCTGGCGGTGGTGTTTTTCGCGGCTCGCCCGCTGTTGCCTTTCCTGGCGGGCGTCCCGACGGCGGGGGTGGTGGGTGTGGGGCTTCTCTGGGGAGTCATCGCCGTCACCCGCAGCCCCTCGGCGACGCTGGGCATCCTCTCCCAGACGCGCGCCAAGGGCCCACTGGCCACTGCCACGCTCAACTTCGTGATGGCCTCGGATGTGGTGGTGGTGGTGTTGCTGGCGCTGGTGATGACCATCGCCCGCCCGCTCATTGCACCCGGCTCGACGCTTTCGCTGGCGGCCTTCCGCGAGCTGGGGGTGGAACTTCTGGGAAGCATCTCGGTGGGTACGACGCTTGGCCTGCTGCTCGCCGTCTACCTCCGGCTTGGGCGCGGCAAGGGGCTGGTGCTGTTGCTCATCGCCCTGGGCCTCGTCTTCACGGAGCTCTTCGACTACCTGCACTTTGACTGGCTGCTCATCTTCATGACCGCCGGCTTCGTGGTGCAGAACCTCTCCAAGCAGGGGCCCCTCTTCGTCTCCTCCATCGAGTCGATGGGCGAGGTGGTGTACGTCGTTTTCTTCGGGGTGGCCGGAGCGCACCTTGACCTCCCGGTGCTGCGCGGGCTCTGGCCGGTGGCGCTACTCTTCGTCGTCTCCCGCGGCGCGACGTCCTGGGTGGCCGGGCGAGTGGCGAGCCGCTTTGCCGAGGACCCCCCGGCGCTGCGCACCTGGGGCTGGGCGGGGCTGGTGTCGCAGGCCGGTTTGGCGCTGGGCATCTCGGCCAACGTCCAGAGCGAGTTCCCCGCCTTCGGGGCCGGGCTGGGCGCCCTGGCGATTGCCACCGTGGCGATGAACGAGATGGTGGGGCCGGTCCTCTTCAAAGTAGGGCTCGACCGTTGCGGCGAAACGCAAGGTGCCGAGGAGGATGTCGAGCCGGCGGGCGCGGTGGAGGCCTTCGAACCGTGATTCCCGAGCAGGGGCTAGACTGATATAGCTAAATAGCTATATGTACATCTCATGAACCCTGAAGGGCTGTTGTCGACGGCCCAGCCCGAGCCCCCGAAGGCCCGGGCCGCTCGCCCTGTCTCCTGGCTTCGCCTCTGGCTCGGGCTCACGGCGCTCGCGGCAGTGGGCCTTCTGGCCGCTACGCCCCTTCTTCTGGACGTCCTGCGCACCCTGCTTGCCGGGCGAAGCAGGCCCTTGCCGCTGGGCGTCGTCCTTCTGCTCCAGGACGTGCAAGCCTTGTTGCTGGCCTCTCTGGCCGCCGCGGTGGGGCTGTGGACTGCGCCGCGGGTGGGGCTGGACGCCCCGCTTCTCCGTGCCAGACTGGGCGGGGCGCCCGTTGCCGGCAGGCTATTGGGCCTTCTGCCCGCCTCCGTCCTCGCCGGCTCACTCAGCGCCATGGTGGTGTTGGCGCTCTCTTGGGCGCTGAAGGCGAAATTCGCCGCTGCCCTTGGCGCGCTCCCCGCTTGGAGTGGGTGGGCCGGTGCCTCCGGGGCCTTTTACGGAGGGCTTTTCGAGGAGTTGCTCTGCCGCTGGGGGCTTCTGTCCCTGTTTGCCTTCGCCCTCGACCGCCTCGGCGTCGGCCGGGGCAGTGGCTTCTGGGCGGCCAACGTCGCCGCGGCGCTGGCCTTCGGGCTGTTGCACCTGCCGGCCGCATTTCAGCTGGGCGTCCTGCGCACTCCCCTCGTCTTGAGTTACTTGTTAGCCGGTAACGCCGTGGTGGGCCTCGTCTGCGGGTGGCTCTTCCGTCGCCACGGGCTCGAGTCGGCGATGGTGGGGCACGCCAGCGCCGACCTCTGGCAACACGCAGTGTTTCCGGCGCTCGGGCTGTGAATGAGCGACTCGGCCTTCAAGGCGCTATCGGACCCAACGCGCCGCGAAATATTGCGGTTGCTCGGGCGGCGCGAAATGTCGGTGGGGGAAGTGGTGGAGCGGTTCGCCATCTCCCAGCCGTCCATCTCCCGGCACTTGGCAGTGCTGCGCAACGCGGGCTTGGTGACGGCGCGCCGGCAAGGCCAAAACGTCGTCTATGGGCTCGACACGACGGTGATGCAGGACGTCGTGCGCACGCTGATGGACCTCGGCCGTCGAAAGAAGGCGCTATGAAAACAACCCGGACATTGGCCCTCTGCGCTCTGGTTGGCGACTCGGTCCTCTCGGTCGTCCTCTACAGCCGTCTTCCGGAACGGGTTCCGGTCCACTGGAACCTCGCCGGGCAGGTGAACCGCTACGGCAGCAAGCTCGAAGTGGTGCTCTTCGGCCCGCTCCTCGTCGCTGGCCTGTGGGCGTTGATGCTCTTGCTCTCTCGCATCGACCCCCGCTGGGCCGACCGGGCCGACGCCGTCGACGCAGCCTCGGCCGAGGCCAACGGCTCCTACTGGACAGTCATCCACCTTCTGCTGGTAGCGCTGGCATTCATGCACGGCGCTGTCCTGCTCGCTGCCTCGGGCCTTCTGAGCGGTCCAAACCGGGCGGTGGCGGTGGGCATCGCGCTGCTGCTGCTTCTTCCGGGTAACTTCATGGGCCGCCTGCGGCCGAATTGGTTTGTCGGCATCCGCACGCCCTGGACGCTCGCCTCAGACGACGTCTGGCGCCGCACCCACCGCCTGGCGGCGGTGCTGATGGTGGGCGGCGGGCTGCTGCTGCTCCCCCTTGCGCTCTTGCTTCCGGCGCCCGAGGCCCTCGCGGCGGCAGTGGTGGTGACGCTTCTGGCCACCCTCGGCCCGGCGGTGTGGAGTTATTTCGTGTGGAAAAGAGAACGGCCGCGCGCACCGGGGTGAGTCCCAGCAGTGGGCCGCTGTTGACGGACTACGGACCGTCGACGAAGCGCTGAAGGAACACCAGGTCCAGCCAGCGGTCGAATTTCCGGCCCACCTCGCGGAAGCGGGCGACTTCGGTGAAGCCGAGCCGCTGGTGTAGGCGCAAGGAGACCGCATTGCCGGCGTCCACCCCCGCCACCAGGACGTGCTTGCCGAGGGCTTGGGCGCGCGGGAGCAGCGCCAGGACCAGGCTGAGCCCCACGCCCTGACCGCGCACATCTGCGCGGACATGCACTGTGTGCTCCACCGTGTTTCGGTAGCAGGGCCACGCGCGGAACTCGCCGAAGGAGGCGAAGCCCGCCACCCCCTGTCCGTCGCGCGCTACCAGGACCGGGTAGCCCGCCGCAACGCGAGACTTCATCCACCCGAGCCGCTCCTCCAGCGCGACGGGCTCCTCGCGGTAGACAGCAGTGGTGGTGGCGATGACGTCGTTGAAGATGGCGAGGATGCCGGGAACGTCCTGCTCCAGCGCGTCGGTGATGGCGGGCATCGGGGCCTCTTGCGACGTTTGAGCTCATACGCCTATAAGAGACGCCTGTCTATTATAAGGGAAACAGGAGACGTCGCCTCCGGGCGCAACGGCACCCAGAGTGGAGACGAGGACGTTCGCCTGCTCGCCGCACGCCTTAGGCTTGAGCGGGTGCAGCGGTCCTGGACCCTGGCACAGCTGGCCGAACGCTCGGGCGTGTCTCGAGCGATGATTAGCAAGGTGGAACGGGGTGAGGCGAGCCCCACGGCCGCGCTGCTCGGTCGCCTTTCCGGAGCGTTTGGGCTGACATTGTCGGCCTTGCTCGCCCGTGCCGAGTCTTCCGGAAACCGCTTGTCGCGGAAGGCGAAGCAAGCGACCTGGACCGACCCCGGCACCCACTATGTCCGACGCTCGGTGTCACCGCGAACCGGGGGGCCGCTTGAGTTGGTGTTGGTGGCGCTCCCGAAGGGGGCGCGCGTCACCTATCCGGCTTCGGCCTATGCATTTCTTCACCACCAAATCCTGGTGCTCTCCGGGACACTCCGCTTCAAGGAGGGTGCGCTCGACCACGTGCTCCGCGCCGGGGACTGTCTGGAACTCGGGACGCCTGCCGAGTGCACCTACTTCAACTCAGGCCCCGGCAAGTGCTGTTACCTGGTGGCCGTCGTGCGCCGCTAAAGGAAACGCTGGCGCGCCCTCAGGGCTGGGGCGTGACTTCGCTGAGCGTTTAGAGGACCGTCGGCGGAAATTTGGAAAGCATGGCTGAGCGTCCAACGAGCCTGGCCCAGAGGAGGCCATGGGGGGCCCTCCCGGGTTGGGGCTGGGCGCTGCTCGGCGTCACGGTGGCGCGGGCGCTGGTGTTGCCAAGCTTCGAGTTGGTGCCGCAAGAGGCCTATTACGCCTTCTGGGCGAGCCATCCGGCCCTGTCCTATTTCGACCATCCGCCACTTCTGGCCTGGTCGCTCGCGGCGGTTTTTCACCTCTTCGGCCGGCATCCTCTCGTCCTCCGGGCGGTGCCCTTCCTCTTCACCCTGCTTACCCAAGTCGCCTTTCTCCGCCTGGCGCGGCGTTTCGTGCCAGACGGAGTGGGCCGCACCCTGCTGCTCTTTTGCACCACCGGTGTGGTGACGCTGCTCTCCCTGGTGGCACTCCCCGACGCCCCGCTCGTCTGCGCCTGGACGCTTTCCCTCAGCGCACTGGCCGCCTGCCTTTTTGACGGCGCCGTTTGGGCGTGGCCGCTCTCGGGGCTCTTCATGGGGCTCGCCTTCGACGCCAAGTACACCGGGGCGGCACTCCTCTTTGGGCTGGCTGTGTTTCTCCTCGCCTCCCCGCCCCACCGCCGCCTGTGGCGTACCCCGGGCCCCTACGTCGCTCTGGGAGTGGCCCAACTGGTGGCTCTCCCGGTGTACCTCTGGAATGCCCAACATGGCTGGGCCTCCTTCCTCTTCCAGACGGCCGGCCGCGCCCAGTCGGCAGCCGGCCTCGGGTTTCGTCATTTCCTCGGCCTTCTCTGCACCCAGGCCGTGCTGCTGCTTCCGCCCCTCCTCGTCGTCCTGGTGGTGCTGGTGGCCAGAGGCCTGAGGGCTATGGTGCGCCGGGCTCTCGAGCCCGAGGAGCTCTTCCTCGCCGCTTTCTGCCTGCCGGTGCTATTGGCCGGGGCGCTTCTCAGCACCAGCCTTTTGGTGAAGCCCAACTGGCTCTTACCGGCCTACGTCACGGGCGTACTGTGGGTGGCCCGACGCAGCGGGCGGCGGCTGCTGCACTGGAACCTCTGCTTCAGCGCCGGGTTTCACGCGCTCTTCTTGGTGGAGCTGCTCTTCTACCCGGTGCTGCTGCGCACCGACGACACCTGGGTGGGCTGGCGCGCGCTCGCTGCCCAGGTAGAGGCGCGTGTCCGCCCGGGCGAATTCGTCTTTTCCGCGGATGACTACAAGACGTCGGCCGAGCTGCTCTTCTATTCGGACCTCGAAGTCTACGGACGCAACCTGCTTGGCGAACGCGCCCTACAGTTTGACTACGCCGGCATGGACAGCCGTCAACTGCTCGGTCGCGATGCGCTCTTTGTCGACTCGGCGCCCAATGACCCTGCCGGCAGCGAGCCGCTAGGCCCGCCACCCCTCCGCCTCAAGGAGGCGTTTCAGGAAGTCACCGCACAGCCCTGGCTGCGTGTCACGCTGGACGGCCGTCCGGTGCGCGCATTCCGAGTCTGGCGTTGCCTCGGCTACCGCGGTCCGCCCGAACGGTGAGGCGGCGGCTGGCCGGGGGACACCGCCGGCCAGGGGGCAGGCTCGGCGTCCTCGGGATTGCTCTCGTCCACGCCATAGGCGAATTCGGTATGGCCACTCGTCTCCAGAAAGGGGCCGCCCTCCTCCTCCGGGCGCTCGCTCTGGTAGTGCTCCTCTGGGTCCTCGCCGCTGGTGGCGCTGAGGACAAAGCTTTCCCCGAGTTCCTCCGCCAGCTCGTCGTTGGCGTGGCGGGCGTCCTCGAAGAAGGCACGGGTCTGTTCGGGGCGGCCGGGAGGTTTCTGACGCAGGCCCACCTCGACCGCGACGGCCGACGCGGCGCGTTTGCTCCCAGCCGTCTTCGGCGTCACGCGCGCCCGTTGGGGCGTTTGCGTCGGTGCGCCGGCCTTGCTCACCGTGCGCCCGCGTGGCACCGGGCCCCTGGCTCCCGTGCGCTTTCTGTGTTTGGTGGTCATGGCCGCACTCCTTCCCTTCCCACTTCAGAAGCGGGGGAGGGAGTCTAGGCGACAACGGGGGTAAGGCGCCCACAGCATCGCTCTTGCGGGTACACAGCCCCCCGCCCGTTCCCTCGCCTTGGGCCGCTCTCTTCGTGTCTGATGATGCGCCGGACGTGATGGGCGAACGCGAGCTGGTGCGAATGGGGACACGTGACGTGCTGCGCGTCCTGCTCGTCGAGGACGCAGAGGCGGATGCCGCGCTCATCGTCCATGCCCTCTCCACCGAGGGCCGTCTCATCCGCCCCGAACGGGTGGACACGCCGGAGGGCTTCTCGGCCGCGCTGCGCAGCAGCACGCCCTGGGACGTCATCGTCTCCGACCACCGCATGCCCCGCTTCTCGGCGCTGGACGCGCTGCGCATTTTGCAAAGCACCGGGCGCGACATCCCCTTCCTCATCGTCAGCGGCGCCATCTCCGAGCACGACGCCGTCTCGGCGATGAAGGCCGGCGCCAACGACTACTTGATGAAGGACAACCTGGCCCGCCTCGGGCCGGCAGTCGAGCGCGAGTGCGGAGAGGCTCTCCAGCGGGCCGCTCGGCGCCGCGCGGACGCTGCCCTGCGTCGCAGCGAGGCCGAGCTGCGAGCGGTGATGGCGCACGTGCCCGACGGGCTGCTCACCGTCTCGCCGGCCGGGGCGCTGGTCTCGATGAACGCCGCCGCCGAGCGCATTTTTGGCGTGCGCGCCGAGGAGGTGCTTGGCCGGCCGGCCGAAGACTTCCTGCCGCCGGGCTTCTCCTCCTCGGTGGGCCTTGGCTCCATCGAATGCGAAGCACGGCGGGCGGATGGCTCGCTGCTGCAGCTGGAGGTCTCGGTGGCCGAAGTCCCGGACACCGACCCGAGCCTGGTGGTGACGGTGCGCGACGTCACCGACCGCCGGCGGCTCGAGGCCGAGGTGCAACGCACCCAGAAGATGGACACGGTCGGGATGTTGGCTGGCGGTGTGGCCCACGACTTCAACAACGTCCTCACCGGTATCCAAAGCGCCGCCGCCATGGCCCGGCTAGAGCTCCCCAGAGACCACGCCGCCGAGGGCGACCTGGCCGAAATCGAGCGGCAGTGCCAGCGGGCTGCGGCCCTGGTGCGTCAGTTGCTCGCCTTCGCCCGCAAACAACCGCTCGCCCGGCGGACGCTCAACGTCAATGAGGTGGTGCTCGACGTGGAAAGCCTGCTCCGGCGGGTGATTGGCGAGCACGTGCGCTTTGCAGTCGAGCTACAGCCGGACGTCTGGAGCATCAGCGGCGACAGTGCCCAGCTGGAGCAAGTGCTGATGAACCTCTGCATCAACGCCCGTGACGCGATGCCCGAGGGCGGCCGCCTCACGGTGCGCACCGGGAACCTCGCCGCGGGCTCGGAGCTCGCTGCCCGGGCCCGCAGCGTCCCCGGCAAGCGCTACGTCATCCTCAGCGTCCAGGACAGCGGAACCGGGATTCATCCCCGCACCCTGGAGCGCATTTTCGAACCCTTCTTCACCACCAAGGCCCCAGGCCGCGGCACCGGACTCGGCCTGGCAGTCGTCCACGGCATCGTCCGCCAGCACGACGGGTTGATTGAGGTGGAGAGCGCCCCCGGGGCGGGCAGCACCTTTTCGGTGCTGTTGCCGGCGGTCGAGGCCGACGCGGCTGCGGCGCCGGCGGGAAGCGGTGCCATCGCCCCGCCGGGCTCCGGGACGCTGCTGGTGGTGGAGGACGATGCCAGTGTCCGTCTAGGTATGGTGCGGATGCTGGAGCACGCCGGCTACCGCGTGCTGGCGGCACCGGACGGCGAGGCGGCGCTCGGTGTCCTCGAGCAGGGTGCGGTGGACTTGGTGCTTTTGGACGCGGTGCTGCCTGGCCTGTCGGCGCTCGACACCTACCGGGCGCTGCTCAGTCGGTGGCCCGACATCCCGGTCCTGCTGGTTAGCGGCTACAGCGAGGCGATGCTCGACCCCACCTTGCGCCGCGAGCTCTCGGGTCGCTTTCTGCAGAAGCCCTTCAGCCTGGAGGGGCTGGCGGAACGGGTACGGCTGATGCTGGCGCCGACCGGAGCGCGCGCTGGAGCCGGTTAGGCCGTTTAGGACTGGGCCGCCGGGTGAGAGGTGGGCACCTCGATGCCGGCGGCGGGGAACTCCTCCTTCAAAGCGCCGAGCAAGGAGCGCTGCTCCTCGGACGGCGGGTGCTGCCGGATGCGCTCCACCTCTCGCCGGCCGTGACTGAGGTCACCCGCGGACAGGTGGGCGCGCGCCGTCCAGGCCAAAAGCGTCAAGTCGTCCGGTTGAACCTCCAACGCCCGTGCGAAGTATTCAGCGGCGGCAGTGAAGTCGCCGTCGTGGAAAGCGAGCATCCCCTGGGCGAAGCTAAAAGCGGGGTCGCTCTGCGCCACCTCGCGTCCGGCGGCCTTCCACAGCTTGACCAGGTCCGGTAGCCCGCTCGCGGCCGCAGCAGCCACGGCATTGGTGTAGAGGGGGACGAAGCGCGGGAAGCGCTCGATGGCTCGTCCGTACAACTCGGTCGCCTCCTGCATGCGGTGCTCGTGCATCAGAGCGATGCCGAGGTTGTTGTAGACCTCCGGCACCTCCGGCGCACGCTCCAGCAAGTAGCTGAGGAGCCGTTCCGCCTCGGCCGCTTGGCCGTGGAGCAGGAGCTCGACGGCTTTGTTGCTGTGAAAGAGGATGAAGGCCGTCTCGTCGTCGATGGGGGAATACAGGGAGAAGCGCCACTCCGAGGTGTGGGTGGCGGTGAAGTCCACCACGATGCCTCCCGTCGCCCAGCTTTCCAGGCCGTGAGAAACCGCAATGTGAGACGAGGTGAAGAAGCGCCCCCCGGCCTCCCAGAAGACGGGCAGGTTGGTGATGCGGACGAAGTGGACCTCGATTCCGATGCTCCGGGCGGCCGCCACAAAGAGCATCGCGTAGCTCATGCAGTCGCCCTCGCGGGCGTCGAAGGCGGCTTGGGCGTTGAGAGTCCGGGTGGACATGTAGCGGAAGCCGAGTCCGTCACTGTCCACCAGAAAGCGCACCAGTCCCTGCACTCGGGAGCGTTCCGAGCCGCCCTCGGAAGCCCGGACGCGGATGGTTTCCCGAGCCTCGTCACCAAATTGCAGTGGGTATTCCACTGGCAGCCCGAGGGCCATGCCGTCCACGAGCCAGGCCGGGCCGCTGGGCTTGGAACTGACGGTGGGGGTGGCGCAAGCGCAGAGCGCCAGCCCAACGGCGGCACCGAGAAACCGGCGCATGCGCAAAGGACGCGGCGCCATCAAAACGACCTCCACTGGGGGGCCCCGAAGCCAATCGGAGAAGCCCTCGAGACTTCCAAACCTGCCTAGAAGTCTACTCCCCTCCGCGCAGAAAGGGCAGGCGCGGGCACGTTGACTTCCCGGGGGGCTGTCGCTACAAGCCCGCGCCTCGCCCAAGCGAGGGAGCGTAGCTCAATTGGCAGAGCAATGGACTCTTAATCCATAGGTTGTGGGTTCGATTCCCTCCGCTCTCATTAGCACCGGCGGCATGACTCTCCGTGTGAAGCAGTCGGGCGTGCCGCCGGTTGCGTTTTTCAGTCAGCGCAGCGCGCCATGTAGGCATTCGGAGTCTCTTGACGCGCCGCAGCAGTGACGGCACCGCAACAAATGGGCCGCGCCGCCGTGTCGAGTCGCAGAGCGCCAAATTGCTCGGAGGGGCCATTGTTGCGGCATTGCGCGGCGTTACCGATGGTAACGCCCTGTTACCCATCACCACGGCAATGAAATGTGCCTTTGATTTAAGCGCTTGACCTTGGCCCCCGTCTCTAGTGGAACGCACCTTGCGTACAGGGGCGCCAAAGCTGGCGCTCTGCCGGAGAGATTCCCGCTGACGGCCATTGCTGCAGCGTCCACGTGGAGAGGGGAATTGCATGAAGCTGAAATCAGGGGTGACGGTGCTGGCGGTGCTGTGCGTGGTGCTGGCCACACCAGCTCACGCTGCGAAAATCACCATCAATGACCAGGGTGGTTGGATCGACCCTCAGGTGCTTATCCAGACATGGGTCCGTATCAATGAGAACGGCTCTGCGGACCATACTGGACCGTCGTACGACATCTTCTTCCGGCGGATGCGCTTTTACATCAACGGCCAAGTGAACGACCATTTCGGCGTCATCGCCGACACCGACGTGAGCTACACGCAGACCGGTGCGGCCGCTGGCGACGTCATCACCAATCCGGTCACGCAGCAGAACGCGGTCCGCTTCAATTCGCCGACCATCGTGATGAACGAAGCGCTCGGCTACATCAACGTCTGTAAGGAATTTAAGTTTTGGGCTGGCCTCCAGTTGCTCCCGTGGGTGCACGAGTCACTGACGGACATTTCGCGGTTCGCCGCATTGGACGAGCAAACGGACGTCACCGAGCGCGGGCGGCCAAGCGGCTACTACGGCCGTGACCGAGACCTGGGCATCGTCTTCACCGGAGACCTCGCCTTCATTAACTACCGCATCGGCGTCTTCAACGGCGTGCAAACGATTGCTGGCAAGTCGACCGTCACCGCCTCTGGCCTGGTGACCGGACCGACCAACGTGGCCGTCAACTACCCCGCCTACACTGGCGTGAACCCGGGTGACTCCCCAAGCTACGACGGCGCCATCCGCATCAACATCATCGGCATCGAGCCCGGCTACGGCTACGCCGGAGGCCTCGCCTATGACGGCAAGGCGTACATGAGCGTCGGCGGCGGCGTCAACTTCCAGCCGAGGGCCATCGCGGCGACGGCCCGTGGACTGTCCACCGCTAGCTACGAGGGCTACTTCGCGGACTTGCACGTGGACATCCCGTTTGCCGACAACGAGTTTGTAGTCGAGGCAGGCTGGGTGCGAACCGTGTACTCCGGAAATGGTGCCCCGGTCTCCTCGGCGAATGCCACCGGACTCGGCCTCATCAACAACGCCGGTGATGGCTATTACGGCTCGGCAGGTGTCCGGTTCGGATGGATTTATCCCTACTTCGCGATGGAGTACTACGTATCCAACCTGAGCGGGGACTTCGTCCAGTCCACCTACCAGGCCTTTGGAAACGGCTGGCTTCCGGCGTCAGGGCGCGTCGGCACGCTCCAGACGTACCACGGTGGCTTAAAGATCATGCCGGGAGGCCCGGTTGGGAACATGCCGCTGATTGACTTGGACATGGCGTTCCAGAGCAAGCAGAACGCCGGTGTGGCTACCGTCGGCAGCGAGGGCGTGCCCACCAACGGCAACCAGTGGTCGGGCACCATCGAGTTCGAGTGGAAGATATAGCGCTCGGCTAAGCGGCATTCGCGCTGAGTAAAGGGGCGAGGTTTCCCTCCACGGGGCCTCGCCCCTTTCTTTTGCTCTCACCCGGCTGCCGGCGCCTGCGCCCGTCTCCGCTTTGGGTTAGCCCTGGCGTGGGGCTGGCTGCCTTGGCGTTCTCACTCGGTGTCTGCTGGGACGTCTTCGTCGTCGAGAAGCTTGGCCAATGTCTTTCGGTCCACCCCCAGCGCATCCGCCGTCGCCAGGCGCCGACCGCCCTGCTGGTGGAGGGCCCAGCTTGCGTAGTGGCGCTGAAGCTGGCGGAGCGGCAGAACTGGCCCGCGAAACTCGAGGGCCCCTGCGGCCTCACTGGCCTCCTCGAGGTGCAACTCCTCAGGCTGGACCTCCGCGCCGCGGCCCAGAAGGACTGTTCGCTCCACGGCATTCTCCAGCTCACGGACGTTTCCCGGCCACCGGTGCTGTGCGAGCCGCGCGTGGGCCGCGACCGAGAAGGCCTCGACCGGCGAGCGAGGATGCCGGGACTTCGCAGCCTGGAAAAAGTGCTCGACCAGCAACGGGAGGTCCTCCAGTCGCTCCCTCAGCGCCGGGAGCTCCAACCGGATGACGTCGAGGCGGAAGAGCAAGTCCTCGCGAAAACGGTGCCCGGAGGCCAGCTCGCGCAGGTTTCGGTTGCTGGCGGCGATGACACGCACGTCGACGGCCCGCTGCTTGTTTGCCCCCACCGCGCGCACCTCCCCGCTCTCGAGGACGTCGAGGAGCTTGGCCTGCAGCGCGATGTCCATCTCGCCAATCTCGTCGAGGAAGAGGGTGCCACCATGCGCCTCTTCGAAGAGGCCGGTGCGCGGGGCGATGGCCCCAGTGAAGGCGCCCTTCACGTGGCCGAAGAGCTCCGACTCGAGCAAGTTTTCCGGCAAGGCGGCACAATTCACGGTGACGAAGGGGCCAGCCGAGCGGCGCCCGAGAGCGTGGAGCGCGCGGGCAACCAGCCCTTTCCCGGTGCCGGTTTCTCCAGAAAGCAGCACCGGCACGTCGGCCTCGGCCACTCTCTCCATGAGGTCGAAGAGCGTCCGCATGGAGGGACTCGTGCCCACCAGGTTGGCCAGAGCAAAGCGTTCGCGCAAGGCGCGCCGCAGTTGCACCGCCTCTGTGCGCAGCCGCGCTTCCTCCAGTGCGCGGCCGAGGAAGAGCGCCAACTCGTCAACCGTAAAGGGTTTGGTGAGGTAGTGGTACGCACCCTGGCGAATGGACTCAATCGCCGTGGCCACCGCGCTGAAGGCGGTGGTGACGATGACCGGCCGCGCAGGGTTCTGCCGGCGCGAGCGCGCGAGGAGCTCGATGCCGTCGAGACCAGGCATTCTCAAGTCGGTGACGAGCGCGTGAACTTCCGGTTCCTGCTCCAGCCGATGCGAGGCGGCGGCGCTGGAGCCCTCGGGAATGGCACAATAGCCGCGTTCCTGAAGGCCGTCGGCAAGCGTCTCAGCGAGCGCGAGGTCGTCATCCACCACCAGGACTCGCGTTTCCTTATCCGGCGGCGTCACGACGTTCCTCAGCCACGGCGGGGATTTCGACGCGGACACGAGTCCCGTTGCGGCTCAACCGCGGCTCGAAGGACAGAGTCCCGTGGTGGTGCTTCACAATCTCGCTGGCGATGGTTAACCCGAGCCCAGTGCCCTTGCCGGCAGGCTTGGTGGTGAAGAGAGGCTCGAGACACCGCTCCGCCACCTCCTGTGAGATGCCAGTCCCGTCGTCTTCCACGATGAAGGCCACCCGACTGCCGTGGGGCTCGACTTGCAGTTCCACCGTGCCGCCCGGTGGGCAGGCGTCACAGGCATTTAGCAGGAGATTGACCAGGACTTGCTCAAAGAGCGACGGGTCACAGGCCACGGAGGGCAGCGCCGCACCGACTCGGCTCTTGAGTTCGACGTTCGCTTGGGCGAAGCGGTGTTCAACCAGCTCCAGGGCGGCCTGGGCCAGAGCCGAAGGTTGGACCTCGCTCAACGCGGGGGTGCCGCCACGCGCCAGCGTCAAGAAGGCTCGGATGATGCGGGAGATGCGCTGCGCTTGCTCGAGGATGGCGGCCGCGGCGCGATGCGACTTTGAGTGAGGCTCCATGCGCGGGATGAGTTGCTCCGCCCGGCCAACGATGATGCCGAGTGGTGTCGAGACCTCGTGGGCCACGCCAGTGGCAAGGGCCCCCAGCGTTGCCAGCTTGTCCGCCTCGACGAGACGTCGGTCACGCACTCGAACGGCCTCTCCAACGGCGAGGACTTGTCGCAGCTCGAGCTCTCGGCGTTGCTCACGAAGCGCCAGGCCTCCGAAGCAGCCCACCAACACAGCGGCCAGAGCTGTTCCCAGGACGAGCCGCCACAGTGCCCGGGATTCGCGGTCCCGGACGCGCTCTGCAGTTGCCAGGACGGCGACGGACCACGGCCGGGCTTGCGCGTCGGTGGCTCGGGCTAGGCCCGCCAGGGCCATCCGGCGTGGAAGCCCGAAAGCGGCAGCCTCCTGTCGCGAGAGCTGAACCCACGGCCGCCCGGCCGCCAGCGCAGCTTCCAACGGTGGCGCTGCGACGGCCTTCCCGCTGGCCTCTAAGAATTGAGGTTGACCAGGGACCCGCACCAGGACCCGCACCGTGCCCGGTTGCTCGGTCGAACCTCGAATCGCCTGCAAGGCGTCCAGCAAACAGGGGCTCACCAGCTCGGCACAGTCCGGGGCGCGAGCGCGGTCAGCGAGGGCGATGGCGGCGCTTCGGGCCACGGCTGTCTGCTCGGCGGCGAAGTCATCCAGTGCCGTTCGGGCTTCCCGTCGCTCGTCCCACACCGCGACGGCAAGCACCGCAGCCAAGGCGAGCACCATTGCCACCACCAACTGGGTACGTCTCATGGGCGGCTGCTCCCCGGCCTCAAACGCCAGCGTCGGCCGTTGGGTCGCGACGTCAGCAACGCAAAGCAAGGGAGCTGCCGGCATTCCGACAGCGGACTGAGCAAGGGAGATGCCATGGTGCGCACGAGGGAGTTGACGGGCATGCCCCCAACCAAAGCCAACGCCCGGGGAAAGCTTCCCCTTCCAGGGGGAAATTCTCCTCTTCGAAGGGCGCCGGAAGGACTAGCGGTGCTCTGCGCCCGAGTATTGTCCAGCTGGCCCAAACATTGCTCCAAGGAGTGACGACGATGCCAAGCGTGTACCTGGTCAGGGCCTGCTGCCTGCCCGTTCTGGTCGTACTCGTCTCGATGGTAACCCAAGCGACCGCACAGACCATGCCGCCGGCGACAGTTGGAAGCCCATCTGCGCAAGTGCCTCCTCCGAGCCAGCCAGAGACGGCCTTGGACAGGGTTTTTGTGGCGCCGCCCAAAATCACTTTGAAGGCAGCGCTCGACTTCGCCCTCAAGAACCAGCCCGCAGTCAAAGCGGCGCTCGCCCGCGTCGCGTCGCGGCAGACCGACGTGGGGATTCCTCGCGGGCAGTGGCTCCCGACGGTTGGGCTGACCGCTCAACTGTTGGGCGGCACGGCCAACAACACCACCGCCTCGTTCGTGGGCGATGCCTGGGTGCCAATACCTCGCATTGGTGGAACGACGACGACCAATGCCGCTGGTGCCAGCTGGTCGCCGAAGCCCTCGACCTTGGCAGGAATCGGCCTGACCCAGGAAGTGTTTGATTTCGGGCGAATTACTGCAGAGGTCGCAGCCGCTGAATCCCTGGTGAGCGCAGAGCGACGTACCGCTGACGCTCAGTCACTCGACATTCGCCTGGGTGTGGAGGAGGCCTATTTCGCGGTTTACAGCGCGAAGCAGGTCGAGGTCGCGACCGACCAGGCCTACGAGCGAGGCAAACTGCAGTTTGATTTGGCCACGCAGGGGGTCGCCTCGGGGCTCCGGCCCCCCATCGACAAGACCCGCATCGAAGCGCAACTCGCGCGCTTCGATGTCTATCGCATTCGTGACAGAGGTGGCCTCCGCGTCGCGCAACAACTCCTGGCCGCCGCGGTGGGAAGTCCCGAACCAGCGCTGGACATTGCCGACCAGCCCCCCACTCCGGCTGACCTTCCTTCCCTCGACGCCGCCGTGCAGCAAGCGCTCCAGAGGGAGCCTATGCTGCAGGCGGCGCTCGCGCGCATCCAAGCCCAAGAGGACGAGACGCGCGCCGCCTTCGCCCAGTTCCGGCCAGACCTATACGTCTTCGGGACGCTCAACGGTCGCGCTGGCGGCTTCACGCCATCTGGGGGCGCTCCCATTCCCAATGGCAACGGGTGGATTCCAGAGGTTCCGAACTGGCAAGTTGGCATCGTCCTCAGCTGGCCCCTCTTTGATGGAACTCTGTGGGGTAAAGGCAAGGCGTCGGAGCAACTCGAGGTCGTCCGCCGAGAGGAGGCCGCTGTCACCCGACTGCAACTGGTGGCGCAAGTCGACAATGCCTACGTCTCGGTGATGGTTGCCCGCGAGGCGCTTCCGAGAATTCAAGCGTCCCTCGCAGCGGCGCAAGCCAACTACGCCCAGGCAGAAGCGCGCTTTCGTTCAGGGCTGGGGAGCGCCACGGACCTGGCCGACGCGGCGTCCCTTTGGATTGAGGCTCAGACTGCCCTCGCGCTGGGAGAGTTTGATTTGGCTCGGTCGCGGGCCGCCTTCGGTCGGGCCATTGCGGAGGGGCTTTGAAGAACTCGGAAGACTCGAGCGAGGTGTTAGGGGCCTCGGTGGCGCCGCGAGAGTCTCCGACGACGCCGTCGGTGCAACCCAAGAGCCGCCTCCGCCTGCTCCTCATCGGTGGGGTGGTGCTCATCTTGGCCCTGGGGGCCTTCCTGGTATGGCGCGCTCAGTCCCGAATCAACCGGGTGGCCATGGCCAGCACGGCCCAGCCCGTCACGGTCGTGAAAGCCCAAGGGGTGGAGTTCAGACCGTTTCGCACCTACATCGGCATGCTCCAGCCGTGGCAGTCAGCCAAGCTTGGGCCGCAATTCATCTCCGCCTACGTCTCCTCGGTGTTGGTGAGACCCGGCGCGGCCGTGAAGAAGGGCGACGTCCTGGCGACGCTCGACTGCAGGAACTCCACTGCCTCTACGCGTGCGGTGGCGATGCAGGCCAACGCCATCGACGCCCGACAGAAGGCTCTGACCGATGAGGCATCCCGGACCAGGAGTCTCCTCGATGGAGGCTTCGTTTCGGCCAACGAGGTCGAGCAGCGAGTGGCCCAGAGCGTTTCCGAGCAGGCTCAGCTCGAGGCAGGAAAGGCACAGCTGGCAAGAAGCACACTCGACGTGAATGACTGCATTCTGCGGGCGCCTTTCGACGGTGATGTCGCGACCCGCGACGTCGATCCGGGGGCTTTCGTCCATCCCGGCACCGAGCTGATGTCGGTCGTGGACAGGTCCATCGTCCGTGTCACCGCGGAGGCGCCCGAAGTCGATTTCCCGGTGGTCGCACCCAACAGCCAGGTCAAAATGCGCTTCTTGGCGACCGGCCAGGAGCTCACCGGCGTCATCGCGCGGCGGGCTCCAGCCGCCGACATGGGGACTCGCACAGTTCATTTCGAAATCGACTATCCCGATGCATCTCGTTCGCTACCGGTGGGAACGACCGCCGAGTTGACCATTGAGGTGGGTGAGCCACGAGCGGCCTCGGCAGTCCCTCTGGCGGCAGCGGCCCTGCGCAACGACAAGGCGACGCTGTTCGTTGTGGAGGGTGACGTGGCGCACAGCCGGCAGGTCGCCCTCCTGGGAGAGCGAGAGGGGCTGCTCTACCTTGACCCCTCGTTGAAGCCGGGGACGCTGGTGGTGCTCGAGGGACGGGCGTTGTTGCAGGACGGAGAAAAGGTCACCGTCGGCGCGGTGCAAGAAGTTGCTCCGGTGCCAACCCCACCGCGCACGAAGCGCCCGGATGTGGAGCTGACGCCGTGACTCGCCTCGCGCTCAGCAATCCCATCGCGATTCTGATGATGGCCATCGCGGTGATGGTCTTCGCCGCGGTGACCACGCCCCGCATGAGCGTCGATACTTTCCCAGAGTTGACACCTCCCGTGCTTTTGGTGGGGACGCTGGCGCCGGGACTCGGTCCCAAAGACGTGGAGAAGACACTGACGTGGCGGATTGAGAAGTACGTCATGGCCACCCCAGGCGTGGACCATGTGGAGAGCATCTCTCGGAACAATTTGAGCATCATCTACGTGTGGTTGAAGTGGGGCACGGACCTCAACGGTGCGCAGACACTGGTCCAGGAGCAGACCGCCTTCGCCATGGCGGCGGTGCCGAAGAGCCTCGGCGTCCTTCCACCCTTCGTCCTTCAATACGACCCTTCCAACTCGGCGGTGGTCCAGGTCGCTGTCTATGGGGGTGGGCTGAGCGGGCCGCAGCTCTACGACTACGCCTTGAATTACATCGAGCCGGTCCTGGAGGGCATTCCGGGTGTGGCGAGCGCAGCCATCAACGGCGGACAGCAACGCCAAATCAACATCGTCGTCGACTGGGCGGCAGCCCAGGCACGCGGCATCACCTCCAGCGACGTCGCAGCGGCGGTCGACAATTCGAATGCCCTGCTGCCCTCTGGCATTTTTGTTTCGCCGCACTTCGACTCCAACGTCTATACCAACGCAGTCCCGGAGCGGGTCGAGACCATCGGCAACGCTCTGGTCAAGGTGGTTGGTGACAAGCCGGTCTTCATCCGCGACGTGGCGAAGGTCGAGGATGGCGGAGGTCCGCAAGTCCAGTCGGTGTCGGTGAATGGAACGAACGCCGTCTACCTCAACGTCCTGCGGATACCAGGTGGCAACACTCTGGAAATTGTCGAGGCTGTCAAAAAGACGGTAGCCGGCCTGAAAGACCTGCCGGCCGGCATGCAGGTCAAGCCAGTTTTCGACCAGTCGACCTTCGTCCGGACAAGCTACCAAGGTCTGAAGCGGGAGGTGCTGCAAGCGCTGGTGCTCATCGCGCTGGTCATCTTGCTCTTTCTGCAAAGCGCGCGTGGCACCGTCATTGTTTCGGTTGCCATCCCTCTCTCCTTCGCCATCACCCTCATTGTCCTGTACGCGAACGGAGAGACGCTCAATGCCTTCACTCTGGGCGGCCTGACGCTTGCCATGGGCCGACTGGTGGACGACGCGGTGGTGGTGCTCGAATCCATTCACCGCCATCAACGGATGGGGCAATCCAACTACCGAGCAGCGCTCGATGGAACCAATGCCGTCGCTCTGCCGGTCTTGGCGTCCACTCTGACCACCATGGCGGTGCTCCTCCCCGTGCTGCTGCTCGCCGGGCTAGCCCGAAGACTCTTTGCGCCGCTGGCACTGACGGTGGCGATGGCGATGACTGCCTCCTACTTCGTCAGCGTGTGTGTCACTCCAGTGGCCTGTCGCTACTTTCTCGGCCACGCCGAGCGCACCGGGGTCGCGCGATATTTCGCAGAGCTCATCGATGCCGTGGCGGAGGGCTACTCGCGCCTGCTCCGCAGAGTGCTTCCATTTCGATGGACCGTCATCGGCTGCTGTACGGTGTTGACGCTGGGCGCAATCTGGGCCGCTGGAAAGTTGCCCAGCACCTTCTTCCCCGAAATCGACGAGTCGATGGAACTCGTCTACGTGCGCCTCGCTCCGGGGATTTCACTGCAGGACTCGGCTCGCAAAATCCAGGAGATGGCCAAGGTGCTCGAGGAGGAGCTTCCCAAGGGCTCTGTCGAATTGGTGCTGACCAACGTTGGCACGCCGACCAATATTCGTGCGGCGATGATTAGCCCCAACAGCGGGCCACACATGGGATTCATTAACCTCGCCCTGGTCGATCCGGAGAAGCGGAAGCTGTCACAACGCGAGCTGTCGAACCGGATACGCGAGATTTTAGCCAAGCACTACCCCGGTGTGGAGTTTCTCCAGTACCCGGGCGGCTTGGTGGCCTCGGTGTTCGCTAACGGCTACACCGCGCCGCTGGTCGTGGAAGTCCGGGGAGATAACTTGGCCGCCCTGGAGGCCAACGCCAAGGAAATTGCACGTGTCGCAAAGACGGTCGCTGGCATCCGCGACGTGCGGGTGAGCCTACAAAACGACTACCCAGAAGTGCGGGTCGACGCCAATCGAGAAGAAGCGGGAATGGTCGGAGTGACCGCCCGGGCCGTGGGGCAAACGACTCTCGAGGCTACCTTAGGAAACCTCAACACCCCGAGCGTGTGGATCGACCCTGGCAATGGCCAGTCCTATTACGTCGTGACTTACTATTCCGGCGCTCAGGTGACAGACCCGAGCGCCTTAGCCGCTCTGCCGGCGCGAATTGACCGGGACGGCAAGCCGGTTGCTCTGGGGACCTACAGCGTCATTCGCCGGTCGATGGGGCCGGTGGCCATCGAGCGGAACCACCTCGAGCGCGCTGCCCACGTGCTGATGCAGACCGAAGGACGGGACATCGGAACTGCCGCTGCGGAATTGGAGAGACGGCTCCACGCCGACCCGAACACCCGCGACCTTGGTTTTAACTTCGTCGGCCAGGTGCAGCTGATGCGGGATACCTTCTCAGGGCTGGGGCTCGCCATCGGGCTCGCGGTGATGGTCGTCTTTATGATTATGGCGGCCCAATTCAAATCCCTGCGGCTGCCCTTCGTCATGCTCTTCACCATTCCCGTCTCGCTGGTGGGAATCGTGATGGCCTTACTTGCCTTTGGGCAGGGCTTGTCGATCACCGCGCTGATGGGCGTTTTGATGGTGGTTGGCATCGCGGTCTCCAACGGAATTCTGCTCGTCGACGACGCCAACCGGAGATTTTCGGACGAAGGCGCCGACAAGCTGGAGGCAGTGGTCGCGGCGGCACGGTCGCGGTTCGTCCCGATCGCCATGACCAGCTTAGCCACCATCATCGGACTGATTCCGACTGCCCTGGCACTCGAAAAGGGAACCGGGTCCAACCAACCGCTCGCCCTTGCGGTGTGCGGCGGGTTGACGTCCTCCACCATCCTGTCGCTGTTCCTGGTTCCGGTTATTTTCATGCTTCTTGCCCGTAAGGAAGTCCGCGTCGAGGACGACGCTGCTGCCGGCAACGCCACGCCACAACACGCTTGAGAGCCTCGGTATGCTGGTTTTTGTTTCGACGTCTTTAAGCGCTCACCACCCTGGCGATTCTGGTGTGGGCGCCGTTCGCCCGCTGCCCCCGGCAGAGGCTGGACAAAGGGGGGCAGGGCTGCCGCATCGGCGCAGAAAGCAGCCGTTGAGTGGTGTCGCGCGCTTGCTCCTGGCCTTCGGCGGTTTCGCCTGCGCCACTGTCCCGCCGGGGCATGGCGCCGTTGTGCTGGCTCCCTCCGGCGTTCAACCCGCAGCGCTAGGTGAAGGCGTGTCCCCAATCCCTTGGTTTGGCGAGGTGTCTCTCTATGACCTTCGGGAACAAGAGTTAACCGTTCGCTTCGAGGCCATCACCAGGGATGGTAGCCCGGCTGCGACGTCGGCCTCCGTCGTGACTTTCCGAATTGTTCCGGACGAATTGGTTGGCTTGGCGCGCGAGGTGGGCCCGCTGTATGCGTCGGTGCTGGTCCGTCCGGAGGTCGAAGCCGCGGTGCGGTTCGTCATCGGCGGACTCAAGGCCGATGAGCTGGATACGGACCACATCGTGGCAGCGCAATCCGAAGTGACGTTGCGTGCCGCCGAGCGCTTGCGCCCATACCATGTTCTCCTGGAGTCGGTAGACCTGCGCACGCTGCGGATTGAGTCGCCGCTGGCCCTCGGGCAAGTGGGGGCGACGCTGGTGCTTGAGCAGCGGCTTCAAGGGGAGCCGCGGGAACTGGAGATTGCCCAAAAGCTAGCCGAAGCGCGTCGCGAAGAGGCGGCCGGTCTCGCAGACAGACACGAAGCGGTTAGAAGCTCTCTGTCGCCACAGTCCCTCGAGGACTTTCGGCGACGCGTCTGGGATGAGCTGCTCCGGGCGCCTTCAGCGACCATTTACGTCGAGGCCGCCGGCTCTCCGGCGATTGTGGAGGTGTCACCATGAACAAATTCATGGTCGGTTGTGCCCTGCTTTTACTTTCCTCTTGCGTCACTGTCGGACCCGGGCAGGCGGGCGTGCTCTGGAAGGCCGGGGGTGGGACTCAGAAAGAAACCTACGGGGAAGGTGAGTACATGGTTTGGATTCAGAACCACATGTACGTCTACGACGTCCGCATCATGAGCAACGACGAGAAGCTAAACGTCATCGCCAACAACGGCCTTTCGATCAGCCTGGACGCAACCGTCCGCTACCGCATTGCTCCGGATCAGGTGGTGGCGCTTCAGGAGGAGATTGGACCCGACTACTACAACATCATTCTCGAACCCCTGGTCCGCTCGGATGCGCGCCGCGTAGTGGGCCGCTATTCGCCCGAGGAAATCTACTCGACCAAACGGGACGTCATCGAGCGTGAAATCCGGGAGCAGCTGGTGAGCCGCGCAGCCGGGAAGCACCTCATCATCGAAGCGGTGCTCATCCGGAATGTCGAGCTGCCCCCGGCGATTCGACAAGCCATCGACCAGAAGCTGGCAGCCGAGCAGGAAGTCCTCAAGATGGGGTATGTGCTCGACATCGCGAAGGCGACCGCCGACCAGCGACGAGTCGAAGCCCAAGGCATCGCTGACTACAACCGCACCGTCTCCTCCAGCCTTTCGCCGGCGATTCTCGAGTTCGAGAGAATTCTGCAGCTCGAGAAGCTAGCGGCTTCAGGAAACGCCAAAACGGTGGTGCTTGGGCCGGGCGCAGGCTCGACGCCGCTGTTGCTGTCTGCGCCCTCGACCAGCCATGGCGCATCCAATCAACCGCCCTAGAGGCGCGTGGTGGCCGTCCGGGGAGGGCTCCTCAGCTTATCCAGCCAAGGAGCACCGCTCCGAGCGTGGCGCTCCCCACCAACAGCCAGAGCGACAGCCCCATGAGGAAAGGCCGGCCACCCACCCGGGCCAAAGCTGCGCGGGAGAGGCCAAGGCCGAGCAGCAGAAGTGTGAGCACCAGCAACCGTTGGGCAGCCAGTGCGACGAACTTGCCCGCCGGACGAAGGCTTGGGACGAAACTGACGAGTGCGGCCGCAGCCAGAAAGCCGAGGATGAACCATGGGCGCTTGGCCTTGACACTGCTCGGGGCCCCGCTGCCATGGCGGGCCACCAGCGCGCCGAGAGCCAACGTCACGGGGACAATCCATAGGGCGCGCACGAGTTTGGTGGTGGTCGCCACCATCAGGGCCTCGGGGCCGTAGCTCGCCGACGCCCCGACGACGCTCGAAGTGTCGTGAATGGCGAGGGCCGCCCAGAGCCCGAAGGCATGCTGCGCCAGGCCGAGGTGATGGCCGATAGGAGGGAAGAGGAGGAGAGCAGCCGCGTTGAGCAGGAAGACAATGCCGAGCGCGGCGCTCGTGTCTTCGTCTTCCGCTCCAATGACCGGTGCCGCCGCGGCGATGGCGCTGCCACCACAGATGGCGGTTCCGACCCCTACGAGGATTCCGGTTGCCTGCCGAACCGCGAGCCATCTTCCGAGGAGCGCCGCCAGTCCCAGCGTACAGGCAATGCCCAACAGCGTGTAGCCGAAGCCCTCGAGACCGATCACCGCAACCGTTCGTAGGTTCATGGCCGCTCCAAGGCCGATGACTGACCAGGCCAGGAGACGCGGGGTCAACTGCTTCGTCCTTGACGCCCATGGGTTCCCCAGGGTGAGCGTGACTGCGATGCCGGCAAGAAGCGCCGCCCAGGTTGGAACAGCGTGCCAGCCCATGGATGGCAAGTCCGGTAATAAGCAGAGCAGTGCGAGCAGCGTGACGAGCGGCTTGGTCATAGACGGTAAAACCGCGATCGACAGCATGGCTCGCTCACCCTCTTTACCTCGAACTGAGTGAAATCGCTCTATCCGAACCGAGAAAGCACCAACGCAGACGTTGGTGCACTGCAGGGGGCCAGCCAAAACCTGGTCTGGTTCGCATCCGCCGGCTGGGACCTGCCGACGACTAATTTTGGGAAGGAGCAGCCCTTGGACGGCTTTCAACAACCCCGATGCTCTCCCTGCGTGCGTCAACTTCAAAGACAAGCGGAGCTTCGAACTTCGACTGCTCCCACAACTCTACTGTTCATCGGTGTCCTCGAACGAAGTCGTGATTTTCGTCCAGAGAGGGTGCGGGACAATCGAGCGCTCGTCGCGCTGCCGGACATGGCACGAGTCGCAGTTCCCGCGCAGGCCGTCCGCTTTGCGAACGAGTGTAACGCTAGCCTGGAAGCGCGTCTTCGGATGCGCGTTCGCGCGCCTGCTGACGGGCCCGTACCTGCGCATCGCTGAGGCGCGCGTCGTAGATCGACCGTGGCTCGATGGTGCGCGCGACGAGAGTCGCGGTGGCCACGGCAAGGAGGAGTGGCACGATGGCCGCACGCGCGTGGCCCGTTAGCTCCATCATTAAAACAATCGTCGAAATCGGTCCTTGAGTGCTGGCTGCAAGCATGGCCGCGGCGCCAAGCAACGCGAACAATCCCGGCGGTACGCCTGGCCACAGCCACGACCAAGGAAGTCCCAACACTCCCCCCAACATTGCCCCCACAGCGAGCGAGGGCGTGAAGAGGCCCCCCGGTGCTCCGCTTCCGAGACAGAGCACCGTGGCGGCCGGTCTCAGAAACAGGAGCGCCAGGAGAAGCGGTGCGCCGAGCTGGCCAAGAAACGCGGACCTTGCAACGTCTCGGCCGTTTCCCAGCAGCTGGGGAAAGGGGATTGACACTGCGCCGAGCATGCCGAGGGCAACGATGGGCACCCACACCCGGTGCCAGCGTTGGGGCTTGTGGCCGTCGGCCCAAGCGACCAAGCGAACATAAAGGACAGAGACCAGGCCCGTGACGGGTCCGGCCAGGAGAGCCCAAATGTTGCTGGAAAGCGAAGTCGGGTAGGCGGGTATCAAGTAGGTGGGAGCGTCGGGAAGGAAACTCCAGGAGATTGCGGTCGCGACCACCGACGTCACCAGGGCCGGTAGAACGAAACGCAACGCGAGTGCGCCGCGCAAAACCTCGAGCGCGAACAAGGCTCCACCTAAAGGCACCCCATAAGGGTCAAGTCTCGATTTGTGTGTAATTTGACGGCAGCGTGGAGCTCCCCGGCGGGTCAGGCTGCCTTCGCCTGATCGGCGTTCAGCTGGGACATGTCGAGATAGAAGCGCTGGCCCCAAATAGCC
>JBKQSS010000075.1:0-130832 GCA_052143535.1 Myxococcaceae bacterium
ATCCACGGGGAACTCCTCGGCTCCCTCGCTAAAGGGAGACCAGTTCGGGTTGAACTTCCCGAGGAGCTTCCCCGTCATTTCCGTCGACTGCGACTTCATCAACTACACACTTTTAGAGACACCACCCCCCATAAGCCGCTCCGAGGCCAGCCCCGGCTCCGCAAGCGACCAGCAGCCGTCGTTCTTGGTCAGACAGCCGCAGTTGGTCGGACATCGAGTTGGCCAGTACCGCCCCGGCCTGCTTTGGAGCACCCTCTCGCCCGAGCGCAGCGCCCATGCCGACGATCAGGACTGACAGAGTCGCACTTCCGAGAGTGCGCAAAGCTGGCAGCCGGCCGGAGGTGAAAGAGATGGCCTCGGTGATGTCGATGCCGTTGCCACTCGACAGTCGCGTCAAAAGGAGTTGCCCTGCACCGACCAGCAAGCCCGCCCCAAGTAGCGCTGCGAGATGTCGTGCTGGGCCCGTTTGCGATGCTGCCTGCAGGAGGTCGACGCCACCACCGCCCCACGTCAGACGCTGCACCAGTTCCAGCAGTCTTGTCAGCGCCCCGGCAGCCGCGCCGGTGCCGGCTCCAGTCAGTACCGCGGCCAGCCAGAAGCCGGGACTCCTGCGCGAGACTAACACCGAGTTGGCCGGCAGTTGGTATTGCCGCTTACGTCGCCCATGGGTGGCGGTCCTGTAGCTGGACAGGATTCCGAATCGCGCGCCATCCTAGGCGCTTGTCCGTCGTTCAGTTTCGAGACGAAATCAGCCTTGTCAGCTGCTACCGCCGGCCTACCCGGCGAGTGCGAGGCGTTGAGCTTAGGGGGCTGCAGTTGTACGCCTAGCAAGGGCGCAGACCGTGAGCCCTTCACAGTGGAAGAGCTCTCCTAGGGCTTGGCACAGTTTGAAAAAAGCCGAAGGGGCCGTCGGTGACCGGCGAACCCCTTGGCTCAAGCATGCTGACTGAGAATGAGCGCCGCTAGACGGTCGAGATTTTGTGGTCCTTCGTCTCTTTGATGAACAGCGAGCCGATGACAAAGGTCATGGCCGCCACGACGATGGGGTACCAGAGTCCGTCGTAGATGTTCCCATTCGCCGCGACCAATGCCGTGGCGGTCAACGGCAGCATGCCGCCGAACCAACCATTGCCGATGTGGTAGGGCAACGACATGGACGTGTAGCGAATACGGGTGGGGAACAATTCGACCAGGAACGCTGCAATCGGCCCGTAGACCATGGTGACGTAGATGACGAGGATGACGAGGATGAGCAGCACCATCCCGAAGTTGAGCTCCGAGGGATTGGCCTTTGTCGGGTACTGAAGCCCAGCAAGCACGCTGTCCAGCTTCGCTACACTGTCCTTGTCAGCACCGACAATCTCCTGGTCATTGATGCGCACCACGGGCGCAGCTCCGGCGGCCCCTTCAATCTTGGAGTAAGTCAAGCTGTGCCGCGAGAGCTGGCTCTGCATCTTGTCGCAGTCGCTGTAGACGGTCGTTGGCAACGGCAAGAGGTGTAGGTGGCAATTGTTTGCGGTGAGGGTGATTTTCGTCCGCTCGTTGAATCTTTCGAGCTCCGGGTTTGCGTAGGTGGTGAGCCCGTGGAAGAGGGGCCGGTAGGTGAGGACGGCGAGAAGACAACCCGCCATCATGATCCACTTGCGACCAATCCTGTCGGAGAGCCAGCCGAAGACCAGGAAGAAGGGGGTTGCGATGACGAGCGACAGGCCAATCAGGAAGTACACCGTGGTCCATTCGACCTTCAGCGTCGACCCGAGGAAAAACAGCGCGTAAAACTGGCCCGTGTACCAGACGACGCCTTGACCGGCGGTCGCTCCAAACAGGGCGAGAAGGACAATCTTCGCGTTGCCCCACCGTGCGAAGCTCTCGGTGAGCGGTGCCTTCGAGCCCTTGCCTTCCGACTTCATCTTGAGGAAGACCGGCGACTCCTGGAGTCGGAGACGGATGTAGACGGAGATAACCAGTAGGACGATGGAGCAGAGGAAGGGAATGCGCCAGCCAATGGACTTGAAGCTGTCGGCGCTCAGGCCGCTACGGCAGAAGTAGATAACCAACAACGCAAGAAGCAGACCCACGGTAGCGGTGGTCTGGATGAAGCTGGTGTTGTAGCCGCGCTTCGAGTCGGGAGAGTGCTCGGCGACGTAGGTGGCCGCCCCGCCGTATTCGCCACCCAGTGCCAGGCCCTGTGCCAGTCGGAGAACGACCAGCAAGGTTGGTGCGAGCATCCCCACCGAGGGGTAGGTGGGTAACAAGCCGACCAGAGCCGTCGAGAGGCCCATCACAATAATGGTGATGAGGAAGGTGTACTTGCGCCCGATGAGGTCGCCAATGCGGCCGAAGACGAGTGCGCCGAAAGGCCGCACCAGGAACCCTGCCGCATAGGCCCCAAAGGCTCCCAACAGTGCGGCGGTTGGATTGACCGACGGGAAGAAAACCGGCGCGAGGAAGGGAGTCAAAATCGCGTAGATGTAAAAGTCGTACCATTCGAAAACCGTGCCCAAAGACGACGCGAAGATGACGCGTCTTTCCTCAGGCACCTCAAGCGGCGCGGCAATAGCACTGGCAGGTGTGGCCACAGTGAACCCTCCTCCGGGGTGGGAAAGCGGCCTTCACCTAGGGGCAACTCTCACGCCAAGGCAAAGCACGAGGAGTCCTCGCTGCTTGCATCTGCTACGCGCCGCAGCATGCGGCGGGGAGTAACACCAGCTGCTACTAAACGTAACGTGGACTGTCGTCAGGCCTGTCCAAGCGGCCCAGACAGTGAATGCTCCGCAGAGGAGAGCGCCACCAGGGCCGGTTCGTGCGCCCTGCCGAGCCAGGCCAGCCCGCCTTCAGAAAGGACTTGGCAGCGCTCCATCGTACGGTACAGGCCCGGGAAGCGGCGCAGGCGCTGGTCGACGAAGCGTGCATGGTCCGACTCGAGGGTACGCGGCTGCGCTGGCCAGGACGTCCGGCTGCACAACTCACCGGCCGTCCCGGGCAGCGCTGGGACTCCGCGTGCGTCCAAGACGATAGGTTCCACGCCAAACGTGGCCGTCGCTCCGGCGCCGGGCCATTGGGTGTGCAGCAATCCGGCCGCTTCGCTGCTCCACACCGCATGCACGTCGGCAGTGCCCCCGGCGGCCGAGTCCAGGAGAACGGTCGTCCGGGACGTCGCGCTGGCGACGACTTCCCGGAGCTCCGCCGCCCGGGCGATGACGTGGGTGGCGCCGAGGCCTTCGAGGTGCCGCAGGCCTTCCCCGCGCTCGTCCAGGACCAGCGTTGCCCCGAGTGCGAGGGCGCCGAAAAGCACGTCGGCGCGCGGCCCTCCCACGTCGGCCAGGCACAGCACCCGGTCGCCGGCGCGGACCCCCAGGGCCTCGCGCTGCACCAAAAGTGCCTGGAGGAGGAAACCAGCCGTGCTGTGCACCACAGGCCGCGAGCCGTCCTCGCCCTCCGCGGCCGCCAGCAGCAGGGCATCCTCGCCGTGCAAAAGCGCGGGTGGGCACGTCGGCCGGGCCAGCGCCAACGCCCGGTCCAAGTCATGGTCGCGGGCATAGACCAGGTGCACCCGAGCGCCTGTGTGCCGCTTGACGAGCACCGCTTCCACGCGGCCCAGGCCGTTGACCGCTTGGTCGGCTCGCTCCCAGAGAGGGATTCTCGCTCCCCGCACGTCGGCCTCGTCGGCAGTCACCAAGAGCCGCGCCCGGGCGACCCGCAGTGCGCGACGCAGCCACTGCGTGTCGGCATGCACTGGCACCGACAAGTGCACCGCCCCCACCCGCGCGCAGGCAAGCAACGCCACCACCAAGGGCACACCCACCGGGAGGTACACCGCCACGCGGTCGGCGGGCCGCACCCCCTGACTCAAGAGGACGTTGGCCATGCGACACATGTGCTGTCGCAGCGCCCGGTAGCTGAGGGTCTCGACATCCCCCTCAGGGCGGAGCCACACCAGCGCTGGCTGGTCGGGCGTCGCGGCCGCGTGGCGGTCCACGCAGCTCTCGGTAACATTGAGAAGACCGTCACCAAACCAGCTGACGTCGCCCTCGGAGAGGTCGCCCTCGAAAGTGCACTCGGGAGCGCGTACCCAGGAAAGCGCCCGTGCCTCCCGCCGCCAGAATTGGTCCGGCTGGGCGAGGCTCTCGGCGTGTAGCCGCTGACACTCGGCCAGACGGGCTGCGGGCAAGGCGCGTGGCGCGGAGGAGGTGGAGCGGCTCACATCTGCCGCAAGGCAGACGCAAAGCCCACGCCACCGCCTCACGCCCGGTGCCTTCGTGGACTTGCTATTGCCCCGGGCCGCTTCTTCCGTGTCATTCCGGAACAGCCGTTACCGAATGTAACAGCCCGCAGGGTGAGGCCTGTTACGCCTGGAGCTTGTTGCGGGGGATGCCCAGCCGAGCCCGCTTCTCCCAGAGCGCCTTGCGGCTAATTCCCAGACGGCGCGCAATCTCCGTCTCCGACAGCTGGGCCTGATGTTCAAGGACGAAGCGCCGGAAATACTCGGTGAGGGCTCCATCCTGGCCCGTCTCGGCGTCCTCCTCGGACGGGGTGCCCGCCAGGTGGGGGGCGTCGATGGCGAGCAGGTCCGGAGTAATTCGGCCGCCTTCGCTCAGGATGACGGCGCGCTCGACGGCGTTCTCCAACTCGCGAACGTTGCCGGGCCAGTCATGCGCGAAAATGGCCGCGCGCGCCTCTTCCGAGAAGTTGATGGGCGGCCGGTTGAGCCGGCGGCAAGCCTTGGCCAGGAGAAAATCCGCGAGCTCCAGGACGTCGTCGCCTCGACTCCTCAGCGGCGGCAGGTGAATCTCTACCACTCGCAGTCGGAAGTAGAGGTCATTGCGGAAATGACCGTCGAAACACATCTGCCGGAGGTCCCGATGGGTGGCGGCGATGAGCCGGACGTTGACGTGGCGGCTGCCGGTTGCGCCCACGCGGCGCACCTCGCCCTCCTGAAGCACCCGGAGCAGCCGAGCCTGAGCTGGCAAGGGCAACTCGCCAATCTCGTCCAGAAACAGGGTGCCCCCGTCGGCGGCCTCCACCAGTCCGGCCTTCGTCTTGTGTGCCCCGGTGAAGGCACCCTTCTCATGGCCAAAGAGCTCGGATTCGATGAGGGTTTCGGGAATGGCCGCGCAGTTGACGGTGACGATGGGAGCCTCGCGGCGCGGGCTCTGGTCGTGGACGGCACGTGCCACCAGTTCCTTGCCCGTTCCGGACTCACCGAGAATGAGGACGGTGGCGTCGGTATGGGAGACTTTGCGGACCCGCTCGAAGACCTCGCGCATCTGCGGGCAATTCCCAACCAAGCCCTGCACCGCGTAATTGCGCTCCACGTCCTGCCGGAGGACGGCATTCTGGCGTCGCAGTCGCGACTGGCGCAGCACGCGGTCCACCACCAACAGCAACTCGTCGTGGTCAAAAGGCTTGGCGATGAAGTCCACGGCCCCCTTTTGGATGGCCTCCACTGCGGCCCGCACCGTGGCGAAGCTGGTCATGATGAGGACCGGCGTCCCCGGGCAGACGTCCACCAGGTCCGTGCCCAGGCCGCCGGGCAGCCGCAAGTCGGCAATCACGAGGTCGAAGCCGTCCAGCCCTTGGGTGGAGGCTTCCTGCACACTCCTCGCCTCGGCAACGTCATGGCCGCTGCGCGCCAGAAGTCGCGCCAACTCGGAGCGGATGACGTCCTCGTCCTCGACGATGAGAGTGCGGCTCATGTGCCTCACCTGCTCGCTTGGGACCTAGGCCTGCACGGCCCCGCCGGCCAGTCGCTCCGGTTCTCCTCTCGACGGTAACTCCACCACCACCGTCGTTCCTCCCCCAGGCGAACTCTCCACTTTCAACGTCCCCTGATGCTCCCGGACGATGCTTTGCGCAAGGGGAAGCCCGAGTCCCGTACCCTGTCCAGGCGGCTTTGTCGTGAAAAAAGGTTCAAACATCCTTTCGCGCACTGCGTCGTTGATGCCCGCGCCGCGGTCGACAACGCGAAGACGCACCAGCTGGCCGATGGCTTCTGCCTCCACCACCACCTCGCCTCCAACGTCGCTCGCGTCGCAGGCATTGGAGACGAGGTTGACGAAAACCTGAAGCAGTCGCTGTCGGTCCCCATCGAGCAACAGGCCTGTAGGAACGCGGTTGTTGCACACCACGCGCTTGGCCTGCCGGGAAAGCTGCACCAGCGTGATGGCCTCACCCAGCGCTTCGCGTGCCTCGAAGCGCTCGGTCCGTGGCACCGCATGGATGGTGCCGGCATGGCTGAAACCAAGCAGGACGCGGACGATGGTGTCGATGCGCTGCGTCTCACGAAGAATGAGCGCCAGCCGGTCTCGCTGTTCCGCCGAGCCTGCCTCCCGCGCGAGATTCTGGGCCAGGCAGGCGATGCCGGTGAGGGGGTTCCCAATCTCATGGGCCACGCCGGCTGCCAACCGGCCCACCGAGGCCAGGCGGTCCTGGTGGGCGACCTGCGCAGCAAGGGCCTTGCGCTCGGTGAGGTCCTCGACCAGGAGCACCGGTCCCCGCAAATCCGCCGGGGCGCTGGGCACCGGCTCCTGGCTCTTTCCGAGGGCCAGCACCCGCTCTCTGTCATCCAGGCTGATGCACACCTCGCTATGGAGCGACTCCTGGGCGAGGAAGTCCCGGAGGGCGGCCGGCAGGGGGCCCGAGAGCTGGTCGAGGCGTGCCCCCACCGCGTCGGTCGCATGAAGGCCGGAGAGGGCTTCCAGGGCGCGGTTCCAGATGACGACGTCTCGGTCCGGGCCAAGCGCGCACACCCCCAGAGGCAAATCTTCCAGCACTCGGCGTAGGTAGCGGCGGAAGGCCTCCAACTCCGCCGGGGCGCCGTGCAGCTGCGCCCGGCTCATCCGCAGTTGCTCCTCGAGCGAGCGCAGCCGTTCAGACAGGGCCGGCTGGCGCCGGGGGTCGACCCGAATGCCCCGGTCCACCAACCAGCGCGCCCGCAGCGGGCCTACCAGGCCAGACAGGTTGCGCTGGAGGCGCTCCCTCAGTTGCTGCAGCTGTGCCGGCCGCCGCTCATCCACCACCATGTTGAGGTCGGCCAGCGCGAGGTCGACCTCAGTGGTGGCCGCGTCCAAGCCCAACAGCGGGGCCAGCTTTGCCTGGAAGTCCCGCGGGCTATGGGCCTCCACCACCACCGGCTCGACCACCCGGGGAGCCCGGGTGCACAGGCCGGCCGCCTCCTCCTCGCGGGGGGTGGCCCTGGTGAGCAGCGAGACACCTCCAAATAGGACGACGTTGAGCCCCAGCGACCAGAAGGTGGAGATGCTCCACGGCTCGCTCCCCGGGGCGATGCCGAAGAGGTGCGCCAAGTCGAAGCTCGAGGGAAGCAGGTGGGCGCGCGCCAGAAGTGGCACGAAGAGGGTCGCCGCCCAAACCGCAATCCCCGCCGACAAGCCAGTGAGGAAGCCGGCGCGGGTGGCTCCGCGCCAAAAGAGCACCGCCAGGAGGCCTGGAAGCACCTGGACCACCGCCACGAAGCTGACCAGCCCGAGCTCGACCAGCCCGGCCCGCACGTCCAGAAGCCGAGAAAACCCGTAGCCCACGAAGATGATGACGACGATGAGCACCCGGCGGGCCCACAGTAGGCCTTGGTAAAGGTCGCCGGCTCCAGCCAGGTTTCTCCTCGGGAGCAAAAGGTGATTGAGACACATGGCGGCCAGGGCCAGCGTGTCGACAATCACCATGGCACTGGCTGCGGAGACGGCGCCGACGAAAGCCAACGCCGTGACGCCCGTCCCCTTCGCCAGTCCAAGCACGTAGTTGTCCGGGTGGATGCCGGGCAGGGCCACCTGGCCCGCCCACAAAAGGGGCAGCACCGCCAGGTTGAGCAGAAGCAGGAATGCTGGAAAGCCCCAGGCGGCGACGCCCAGCGCCCGACTGTCGAGGGCCTCGGTAAAGGCCATGTGGAACTGCCGCGGCAGCAAGAAACCAGCGGCGAACGACAGCAGGAGCAACGTGGCCCAAGGCCCCTCGCGCACTGGCCGGTAGACTTGCTCGATGGCCTCCGGGTGCGCCCCGAGCCAGCGGCCGAGACCGCCGGCGCCGCCAAACACCTCGTTGACGGCCACCGCCGCCACTGCCAAGAGCGCCACCAGCTTCACCACCGACTCGAAGGCGATGGCCAGCCCGAGGCCGGCGTGCCGCTCCCTTGGCGTCACGTGCCGAGCGCCAAACAAGAGGGCGAAGAGCGCCACCAGGGCGCAAAACACCAGGCCCACCAGCGATGCCGGCGGCGCGTGCCCGAGCAGCGCGACGCCTTGGGTGACGGCGCGAATCTGCAACGCCAGGTAGGGCAAGTTGCCGGCCAGCATGAAGAGCGTCACCAGCACGCCTGCGCCGTGGCTTTGAAAGCGAAAGGCGAAGAGGTCGGCGAGCGACGTCAGCTGGTGCTCGCGCGTCAGCCTGAGCACCGGCTGCCACACCACCGGAACGAGGAGGCAAGACAGCGTCACTCCGACGTAGATGGCGAGGAAATTGAAGCCTTGCGCCCGCGCATAACCGACGCTCCCGGAGTAGCTCCAGGACGTCGCGTACACCCCCAAGGAAAGCGCGTACGTCAGTGGGTGACGCACCAGCGCCGCCGGGACCCAGCGTCGCTCGGCGGCGTAGGCCACCAGGAAGAGCAGCAGCAGGTAGCCGACGGCGACGGCGAAGAGTTGTCCGAGCTGAAGCACGTGGGTGTCCGCGATGGGGCTCAGTCGGACCGCCGGTTGACCACTGCGCCGAGCAGGATGACCAGGGCCCACAGCCCAAAGGGCCACAGCCAGCTGTGTCTCCCGTCGGCCCACAGCATGCGGGCGCGCGAGGCAAACACCAGCACCGCCAACCCAAACACCCACCAGGCGGCCTCGGTGACGCGCGTCCGGCGGTCGGGGCGACTGGACATGGGCACCTTCTTAGGCCGCCTCCGGCAGAACGGGGGAGTGCGTTGCCGAGGGGCCCGGGCATGGCGCGGTGCGCAATGGGGTTTCCGGAAGCCGCTCCACTCTCCCCTGGGGTAAGCGAAGGTCCCTTTGGTGAACGCCCTGCTCTCGGTGTGGACGTGGTTCGAGATTGGCCTGGTGGCCTTCCTCGGCTGGCTGCTGCAGCTCGCGCTCGCTCCCGTCACTTGGCCCTTCGACCGGCGCCGCCTGGTGCTGGGCCGCACCTTCCGGCTGGTGGGCGTGCTGGCCTCGCACCTGACGCCTTTCTGGCATTTCCGGGTGGTGGGGCCGACGCCCAAGGTGGCCGGCCGGACGGTGGTGGTCAGCAACCACGAGTCCCAGGCCGACCCCTTCCTCATCTCCCACTTGCCGTGGGAGATGAAGTGGCTCGGAAAGGCGTCGCTGTTCCGCATCCCAGTGGTGGGCTGGATGATGTGGCTGGCCGGAGACATTCCGGTGCACCGGGGAGACAAGGCTTCCGGCAAGGGCGCCATGGCTCACTGTGCCCGGTGGCTCGCCCGCGGGGTGCCAGTGATGATTTTTCCAGAGGGCACCCGCAGCACCGACGCGGGGCTGCTTCCCTTCAAGGATGGCGCGTTTCGACTGGCCATCGAAACCGGCGCGGACATTCTGCCCATCGCCGTCTGGGGGACGCGGTCTGCTCTGCCCAAGTACAGCTGGCGCTTCCAGAAGGCCTACGCCAGTGTCACCGTGGGGACGCCGCTGCCCACCCGAGGGCTCACTCTGGAAAGCCTGGAAGCCCTCAAGGGCGCGGCGCGCCTTCAGGTCGAAGGGCTCAGGGAGCGCCTTCGCAGCCTGGCCGCGGCGCAGTAGAGACGAGTCTCAAGGTGAACGAAAACTCACGCATTGTCCTTCGCCCAGGGACGCCTGGGGATGTTCCTCTTTTGCTGGCGCTCATTCAGGAGCTGGCGGCCTACGAGCGTGCTCCGGAGGCGGTGGTGGCCACCGAGGCAGACCTACTGCGCGATGGCTTCGGTGCGGTGCCGCTGTTTCGCACGCTCATCGCCGAGCTGGAAGGCGCGGCGGTTGGCTTCGCCCTCTTCTTTCTGGCCTACTCCACCTGGCGCGGCCAACCGACGCTGTACCTCGAGGACCTCTTCGTCCGCCCGGTGGCCCGCGGCAACGGCGTGGGCAGCGCGCTGATGCGGGCGCTCGCCGCCGATGCGGTGCGGCTCGGCTGCGCGCGCTTCGTGTGGCAGGTGTTGGACTGGAATACACCGAGCATCCGCTTTTACGAGTCGTTGGGTGCCGAGGTGCAAAGGGAGTGGCTCACCTGTCGGCTGGAGGGAGAAGCCCTCGTCGCCCTGCAGACACAGGGCTCCCCGGGGCGGTGAAGACTGGCTCCACCCCCCAAAAAACACTGGCCCCTGGCCGAGCGCCCTGCCCGACAGACTTGCGTCCCTTTCTGAAAGGGCGGCCGGCCATGGCTACTTGAGAGCGCTGTTTTGCTTCAATGTCCCGCTGGCGGGCGGCGGGGAGCCTCCGTGGCTGGCAGCGACGATGAGGGTGGGGATGATGGTTGCCAACAGCGTAAAGAGGGTGATGAGCGCCGTGGTATTCCCCGGATTGTACTGAGTGAGCTCGACTTTGGAAATGCTCGCCAGCGGCACCGCCACCGGGGGGCCAGCAAGTGGGACGGCGTCGAAGCTGCTCTCGGAGATGAGGATGGACTCGAAGGGACCGGGCGGTGCGAGCTGCGTCCCGGTAACTCCGAGCAGGTAGAGCTCCTTGCTCGAGTTGTAGTCGACGGCTTCGCCCTGGGCGGTGATGAGTCGGTACGGAGCGTCGGTGAAGGTGACCCCATTCACGTTCTGCTCACCGTGAATGTTGTAGCCATTGAGGTACTGGAGCTGGACGGGCGGGATGGTGTAGCGGTCCATGCAGGCGGTGGTGAAGAGGAGGGCGGCCGCAGCCGCCCGGGCGCGCAACGCCATTCGCCGGGACGGGGGTGGGGAGGTCTTCTGTGGGCGGCGCCCCAGCCGAGGTAGAACGGGCCTCGGGCCTGTGGTGGAACCGGTAGACACGTCGGCCTTAGGAGCCGATGCCCCAAAGGCATGAGGGTTCGAGTCCCTCCGGGCCCACAGGGCGCCCCCGATGAGAAGGGGCGGGGCACTGTGGCTGACGGACCCGAAGGAACGCCGGGGCGCCCGCGAGGGTGCCTCGCCGCCGACCGCCGGGCGGTGGGCCTTGGCCTTCATTGAATCCCCACCCTCCCGCGGACCGCGAGAACGACTGCGGACTCGGGCTGCAGCGCAGCGGGTGCGGCCAGGACGAGGAGCGCAACGAGCATTCGCATTCTAGTGAAGGCCAGGGCTTTGGCGTGTGCGCCAGGGTATCCCTTTCCCGGGACAGCCTAGCGCGGCCGGCCCTGGTGGAAAGTGTGCCGCCACCGGGGCAACCATGAGCGTCCCAGCGAAAGCGCAGCCTTGGCCCGAGCGCGCAGGTGGCCCGGTGCCAACGGCCCATTTCACGTTGACAGGGTGGTCAGCCACCCTTAAGGCCCCTGGCTGCTTATGAAGGTCCACGTCGAGACGCTGTCCCCCATCGAGCGCAAGCTTTCCATCGAAGTCGAGCCTGACCAGGTCGCGGCCGAGCTGGGCCGGGCCTACCACGCACTGGGCGAGCGGGTCCGGCTTCCGGGCTTTCGTCCGGGGAAGGTGCCCCGTCGCATTCTCGAGCAACGCTTCCGGGGTGAGGTGGAAGATGACGTCACCCGGCGGCTCGTCGAGCGCAGTTACCTGAACGCCATCGCCGAGCATGGCGTCGAGGCCGTCGGGGAACCTCAGGTGACGGGCGCCCGGCTCGTCGTCGACGCTCCGTTCGCCTTTCAGGCCACCGTGGAGGTCCGTCCAGAAATTGCGCCCAAGGACTACCAGGGCCTGCCGCTGAAGCGAGTCACACCGATGGTGCAGGAGGCCAAGGTGGAGGCTCGCCTCGAGGAGCTCCGCCAGCGGCTTGGCCGGCTCGAGCCGGTGGAGGAGCGCAAGACTGCAGCCCTTTCGGACTTCGCGGTGGTTGACTACCAGGGAACGGTGGACGGCCAGCCCTTCGAGGGGGGCTCGGGCGAGGCGGTCACGGTGGAGGTGGCCCCGGGAGAGGTGAGTGCAGGAAACGTGGAGGCGCTGGCTGGCCTGTCGGTGGGCGAGACGCGGGAGGTGTCAGCCACTTTCCCGGAGGGCCATCCACGGGCCGGGAAGACGGCCAGCTTCCGTTTCACCCTGAAGGGGCTGAAGCGCCGCGTGGTGCCCCCTCTCGACGACGAGCTTGCCCGTGAGGTGGGGGGCGGTCCCACCCTGGAGGCGCTTCGCGCCCGCGTTCGCTCCGAGCTTCAGGCAGCCGCCAAGTCCGAGGCAGCGCGGGGCGAGCGCGACCAGCTGCTCAAGGCCCTCATCGAGCGCAACCCCTTCCCCGTCCCGAGGGCGATGGTGGAGCGCGGCGTGGAGGCGATGCTGGAGGGGGCGCTGCGCTCGCTGGCTCGCGGCGGGGTGGACCCAAGGGCCCTCAACCTGGACTTCGAAGCGCTCCGCACCGAGATGCGGCCTCGTGCGGAGACAGAAGTCCGGGGAGCGCTGCTGCTCGAGGCCATCGCCGAGGCGGAAGGCCTCAAAGTGCAGCCGGCCGAAGTTGACCAGCGCATCGACCAGCTTGCCAAGGAGAGCGAGCAGCCAATCAGCCAGGTGCGCAAGGCCTTCAAGGAGGCCAGCCAGCGCCGGGGCCTCGAACTGCGCCTCCGAGAAGAAAAGACGGTTGAATTCCTGAGGTCTCGGGCGAAGGATGAAGTGTAACCCCTGAGGTCACCCAGCCCATGCCCTACATGCCAGTCCCCTACGTCATCGAGCAAACCCACCGCGGCGAGCGCACCTACGACATCTACAGCCGGCTTTTGAAGGACCGCATCATCCTGCTCGGTACGGAGATTGACGACGACGTGGCAAATGCCATTGTCGCCCAGATGCTCTTCCTCGAGTCGGAGGACCCGGACAAGGAGATTAACCTCTACGTCAACTCGCCAGGTGGCTCGGTGACGGCCGGCTTGGCCATCTACGACACCATGCAGTACGTGCGGCCGCCGGTGGCCACCATCTGTGTCGGTCAGGCCGCTTCGATGGGCGCGGTGCTGTTGCTGGCCGGGGCCAAGGGCAAGCGCCAGTCGCTGCCTAACAGTCGCATCATGGTCCACCAGCCGATGGGAGGCGCTCGGGGTCAGGCCTCGGACGTGGAGATTCATGCCCGGGAGATTCTTCGGATGCGCTCGATGCTCAATGAGCTCATCGCCAAGCATACCGGGCAGTCTCTCGACCGGGTAGAGAAGGACACCGACCGAGACTTCTTCATGAGTGCCCTAGAAGCGAAGACTTACGGCATCATCGACGAGGTGGTCTCAGTGAATCGCAAGACATTGCCCAAGGAGCGCGACCGGTAGGTCCTCTGGCTGCGGCCAGAGGTGGGAGCGGTTAGCAGACACACATCGACAGCGGGGGCGAGCGGGGCGTGGACCCGGACCTCGTCCCCCCATACCATCTGACTGGCAGGGCATCGCTCGAGGGCATCATGGCAGGGAAGAACGTGGAGAAGGCCAACCAGACGCTGTCCTGCTCCTTCTGCGGCAAGTCGCAGAAGGAAGTGAAGAAGCTCATTGCTGGCCCCACGGTCTACATCTGCGACGAGTGCATCGGGCTGTGCAACGACATCATCGCCGAGGAGATTGACCGCGAAGAGACGAAGGACACCAAGCTCCGCATCCCCCGGCCCTCAGAAATCAAGACCATCCTCGACGAGTACGTGGTGGGCCAGGAGCGGGCGAAGAAGGTCCTCGCGGTGGCCGTCCACAACCACTACAAGCGCATCGAGTCCAAGGTGCAGATGGACGACGTGGAGCTGCAGAAGAGCAACATCCTGCTCCTCGGCCCCACCGGCAGCGGCAAGACGCTGCTCGCACAGACGCTGGCCCGCATCCTCAATGTCCCGTTCACCATCGCGGACGCCACCTGCCTGACCGAGGCGGGCTACGTTGGCGAGGACGTCGAGAACATCATCGTCAACCTATTGCAGGCCGCCGACCATGACATCGACCGCGCCCAGCGTGGGATTGTCTACATCGACGAAATCGACAAAATCGCCCGCAAGAGTGAGAACCCCTCCATCACCCGGGATGTCTCTGGGGAGGGTGTCCAGCAGGCGCTTTTGAAAATCATCGAGGGCACCATCGCCAACGTGCCTCCCAAGGGCGGCCGCAAGCACCCGCAGCAGGAATTCCTACAGGTCGACACCACCAACATCCTCTTCATTTGCGGTGGCGCCTTCGGCGGCCTCGAGCAAATTATTGAGCGGCGTCTGGGCGGCCGGAACCTCGGCTTCGGGGCGGACATCCAAACCCGCAAGGAACGCAACCTCACCGAGCTGCTCCAGCACGTCGAGCCGGAGGACCTCCTCAAGTACGGGATGATTCCAGAATTCATCGGCCGGCTGCCAATCGTCACGGCGCTGGAAGAGCTCGACGAGCCGGCGCTGGTGAGCATCCTCAGTCAGCCCAAGAACGCGCTGGTCAAGCAGTACAAGAAGCTCTTCGACCTGGACGGAGTGGCGCTCAAATTCACCGAAGGGGCGCTCAAGGCCATTGCCCACGAGGCCATCCGCCGCCGGGCCGGTGCCCGCGGACTGAGGTCCATCCTGGAGACGGCGATGCTGGACGTCATGTACGACATCCCGTCGATGAAGACCGCCAGCGAAGTCGTCATCTCCGAGGAAGTCATCTTCAAGAAGAGTGAGCCAGTCATCCTCCACGCCACGCCCAAGGACGAAGAGCTGCAGAAGGAGTCGGCCTGACACAGGGCTCGGCGCCCAGTTTTCGCCTCCAGCTCCTCGAGGAGCTCTCGGAGTGGATGGACGCAGAGGCCACTGGTCCCCTTGCCTCGGCCCCCGACGCCTCGGCGTGGGCCTTCGTGGACCGGGCGGTGCGTGAGGTCCTTCCCCTCGGGCTGGAGGCCTCAGGGCTTCTGTCCGCGGCCCAGGCGGTGCGAGCGCTCGCCGGGGTAACGGACGGCGAGGCCGCCCGGCGCAGCATGTTTGCTCTCGAGAAGCTGGCCCGCGCCCATGCCGCGCCCGAGCTGCTGGTGCGGGCGGCCCACGGCGTCTGCGCCTGCGCACTCTCGCTGGGCCTCGTTGAGGCAGAAGGAGGCCAAGGGGCCGAGAAGGCCCGAGGGCAGCTCGTCTCGGTGCTCGTCCGCCTTTCGACGACGGCTGTCCGGGCGGGGGCAGCGCCGGACGCCGTGGTGGGGACGCTGGCCGGAGGGAAGGCCAGCGAAGAGTAACAACCCTCGGCGAATGCTGTTCTGCTAGCCGCGGCCTTGTCCCGGGGGGAGGGCCTCGGGGCGGGCGCCCAGGCCAACTCGGTAGGGGTCGGCATTCTTGAGCCGGATGACTTCTTCCTCGAGCTCACGTAACCGCGCCGCCAACAGCTGGACTTCCTTCTCTGGAGCAGCCGCATCCCGAGTCCGTGCCAGCGCGTCAACAACGGGCTTAATGGCAAACCGCACGGTGAAGCCAATCACCGGAATGAGGACGATGAGGACCCCGAGTGTGGCCGGGACGAGCGCGGTGAGGTCGACAGGCTGGATTTGCATGGGCATTTCGCTTTCTACGCACAGCGGCAAGTCACCATTGCATGTCCGTTGGGCTCCATCCACCCAGGGCTTTGGCGTCGCCCACCCATCTTCGACTCGACGCAGTGAGAGGCTTCTGCTTCAGTCCTGCGCCTCGCCGGTTTGCCTGTCGGAGAACGCCCATGCGCCCCTCGCTTCTGGCCCTTGCCCTAGCGGCCTGCTCCACCCCTGGGCCGGTGAGTGCACCGCCCGCCGCCGCGGCTCCAGCTGCCACCGGTGCCCTCGCTCCGAGCGCGGCTCTCTCGTCTGACGCCGGACCGGGCCATTCGCTGACGCGCAGCGAGCCGGTGGCAGACACCCTCTTCGGGCAGCGCGTGGCGGACCCTTACCGCTGGCTGGAGGACGAGAAGAGCGCGGAGGTGCAGGCCTGGATGGCTGCCCAGGACAGCGAGGCGCGGGCCTTCCTCGACAGGCTGGCCGGCCGCGCCGTGCTCCAGAAGCAGCTCGAGAGACTCTTCTACGTCGGAAGCGTCAGGGTTCCCGAGGTGCGCGCCGCGCGCCTCTTTTACGAGAAGCGCTCCGCCAACCAAGAGAAAGCTGTCCTCTGCTGGCGGGACGGCGAAGGGGGAGAGGAGCACGTCCTCCTCGACCCGAATGGGTGGAATGGCGGCAAGACGTCCTTGGGACGGTGGGTGCCTTCCTGGGACGGCCAAAGGGTGGCCTTCGCCCAACGCCCCAACAACGCCGACGAGGCAGTGCTGCAGGTGGTGGAGGTGGGCACCGGGAAGTGGAGCGACGTCCTGCAGGGCGCCAAGTACGCCGACCCGAGCTGGACGCCCGACAACCGCGGCTTCTACTACGAGTACCTCCCCAACCCGCCGGGAACGACGGTCGCGGACCGGCCCGGACTCACCGAGATACGCCTCCACCGGCTGGGGCAAACGCAGTCCCAGGACGCGCTCGTCTATGGGCCGACACATGACGCCAGCACCTTCTTGGCCCAGTCACTGTCGCGAGACGGGAAAGCGCTCCTGGTTTACGTCCAACACGGCTGGACCCGGAACGACGTCTACCTGCGGCGGCTGGGACAGGACAAAGGCTTTCGCCCGCTCGTCGTCGGGCAGCCGGCCGAGTACTCGGTAGAGGCGTGGAAGGGCTCCCTTTACGTCCTCACCGACGAGGGCGCGCCGCGCAAGCGCCTCTTTCGGGCGTCCGTCGAGCGTCCCGCGCGCAGCGCCTGGAAAGAAATTGTTCCCGAGGAGAAAGAGGCGACCCTGGTGTCGGCGTCCATCGTCGGCAGCCTGTTGTCGCTCGAGTACGTGCGGGCCGCTCACTCCGAGCTGCGGCTGGCAACGCTTCAGGGTAAGCCCGTGCGTTCATTGACGCTGCCCGAGCTGGGCAGTGCGTCCAACCTCTCCGGGCTCGAGGACGCCCCGATGGCCTATTTCTCTTTCACCTCCTTCACCCGAGCCTCGGAGGTGTACCGGACGGACGTGCGCACCGGCGCGACGACGCTGTGGGCGCGGGTGGAGGTGCCGGTTGAGGCGAGCCGTTACGCGACGGAGCAGGTGCGCTACCCCTCGAAGGACGGCACCGAAGTCAGCATGTTCATCGTCCACCGCAAGGACGTCCCGCGTGACGGGACGGCCCCGGCGCTGCTCACCGGGTACGGCGGCTTTGACGTCAGCATGACGCCCTCTTTCGTCCGACGCTTCATTCCGTGGCTAGACGCCGGTGGCGTCTATGCCCTCGCCAACCTGAGGGGTGGGGGCGAGTATGGAAAGGCCTGGCACGAGGCTGGGATGCGGCAAAACAAGCAGAACGTCTTCGATGACTTCATCGGCGCAGCCGAAGCGTTGGGCCGGCAGAGGTGGGCTGACCCGCGCCGCATCGCCAGCTGGGGGGGCAGCAACGGTGGGCTTCTGGTGGGGGCCACCATGGTGCAGCGTCCGGAGCTGTTCCGCGCCGTGGTGTGCGCCGTCCCCCTGTTGGACATGGTGCGCTACACACAGTTCGGCAGTGGACGGACGTGGTCGGAGGAGTACGGGGACCCAGCGGTGGAGGCGGAATTCCGGTGGCTCTTCGCCTACTCCCCCTACCAGCATGTTGCACCTGGGACGCACTTCCCGCCGCTGCTCCTTCTCTCCGCGGACCATGATGACCGGGTGGACCCGATGCATGCGCGGAAGTTTGCAGCCGCGGTGACGGCGGCCAGCGCCTCTGAGCAGCCCGTGCTGCTCCGCATCGAGCGAAACGCAGGGCATGGGGGAGCCGACTTGGTGAAACAGTCGGTAGAGCAAACCACGGACATCCTCGCTTTCCTCTTTGCCGAGCTCGGCGTCCCGGCACCTGTCGCACAGTGACGCGCTCTAGACCCGGCCAAGACGTGGCGAGGCGCAGGGCGCGAGTGTAAAGTCGAAGAGCATGTTCTTCGGCCGTGACGACAAGCGCGACGCCAACCGGCGCCCGGCAATCCTCCCGCTCTTGCCCTTGCGGGACATTGTGGTGTTCCCGCACCAGGTGGTTCCCCTGTTCGTGGGCCGCGAGCGCTCCATCGCTGCCCTGCACGAGGCGATGGCGCGCAAGAGCAGCGACTCCGGCGACAAGGCCCTCATCTTCCTGGCCGCCCAGAAGAAGGCCAAGACCAACGAGCCGGGGGTGGACGACGTCTACCATTTCGGCACGGTGGGGCACGTCATCCAACTCATTCCGCTTCCCGACGGCACGGTGAAGGTGCTGGTGGAAGGGATGAAGCGTGGCCGGGTGCGGCGCTTCCTCGACTCGGCGTCCTTCTTCACCGCCGAGGTGGACGAGGTGGAGGAGCTGTGGCAGCGCTCGGTCGAGCTCGAGGCGCTGGTGCGCAGCGTGCACTCGGTCTTCGAATCCTTCGTCAAGCTCAACAAACGCATTCCCCCGGAGATGCTGGTCCAGGTGGCGAGCATCGACGACCCGGCCCGGCTGGCCGACACCATCGCCGTGCAGCTCAGCCTCAAGCTCAACGACAGACAAGCGCTGCTCGAGATGGACGACGCCTCCAAGCGGCTCGAGAAGCTCTACGAGCTGATGCAGAGCGAGATTGAGATTCTCCAGGTGGAGAAGAAAATCCGCACCCGCGTCAAGAAGCAGATGGAGAAGACCCAGAAGGAGTACTACCTGAATGAGCAGATGCAGGCCATTCAGAAGGAGCTGGGTGACCGCGACGAATTCAAGAATGAGGTCCAGGAGATTGAGGAGAAAATCCGCACCAAGCGGATGAGCAAAGAAGCCACCCTCAAGGTCCGCAAAGAGCTGAAGAAGCTCCGGATGATGAGCCCGATGTCGGCCGAGGCGACCGTCGTCCGCAACTACATCGACTGGCTGCTGGCTCTGCCTTGGTACGAGGAAACGAAGGACCGACTGGACATCGGCGAGGCCGAGCGGGTGCTCGACGAGGACCACTTCGGCCTGAGGAAGGCCAAGGAACGCATTCTCGAGTACCTCGCCGTCCAGTCGCTGGTGGCACGGATGAAGGGGCCCATCCTCTGCTTCGTGGGTCCTCCCGGCGTCGGCAAGACCAGCCTCGCGCGGAGCATCGCCCGTGCCACCGGACGCAAGTTCGTCCGTCAGTCCCTGGGCGGCGTCCGGGATGAGGCGGAGATTCGCGGGCACCGTCGGACCTACATCGGGGCGATGCCCGGAAAACTCATCCAGTCCCTGAAGAAGGCCGGGAGCAGCAACCCGGTGTTTCTCCTTGATGAGGTGGACAAGATGTCCACCGACTTCCGGGGCGACCCCTCCAGCGCGCTGTTGGAGGTGCTCGACCCGGAACAAAATTCCACTTTCAACGACCACTACTTGGACTGTGACTACGACCTCTCCAAGGTGATGTTCATCTGCACGGCCAACACCATGCACAACATCCCCGGTCCCTTGCAGGACCGGATGGAAGTCATCCGCATCGCCGGCTACACGGAAATGGAGAAGCTTTCCATTGCCCGCCGCTACCTCATCCCCAAGGAGCGCGAGGCGAACGGGCTGGCCGACGTGGACGTCGCCTTCTCCGCCGCCGCCATCCGCACCCTCATCCACCGCTACACGCGCGAGTCAGGCGTGCGGAATCTGGAGCGGGAGATTGCTTCGGTACTGCGCAAGGTGGCGCGCGACGTCCTCAAGAATGGCAAGCGGCCGATGCGCATCGACCGGCGCCAGGCCATGAAGTACCTCGGCATTCCTCGCTACCGCGCCAGCGAGGCCGAACGCGAGGCTCAAGTTGGCATCGTCACCGGCCTGGCCTGGACGGAAATGGGCGGCGAGCTGCTCACCACCGAGGCGACGGTGATGCCGGGGAAGGGCAAGCTCATCATCACCGGCAAGCTGGGCGAGGTGATGCAGGAGTCTGCCCAGGCCGCGCTCTCCTACGTCCGCTCGCGCACCGACCGTTTCGGTATCGACCGAAAGTTTTCGGAGACCAACGACATTCACATCCACCTTCCCGAGGGAGCCATTCCCAAGGACGGGCCGTCGGCGGGTGTCACCATGTGCACCGCCCTCGTCTCGGCGTTGACGCGTATTCCCGTCCGTCACGACGTGGCGATGACGGGAGAAATTACGCTGCGCGGCCGGGTGCTCCCCATCGGCGGCCTCAAAGAGAAGGTGCTCGCCGCACACCGTGCTGGGCTGAAGACGGTGCTCATCCCCAAGGACAACCGGAAGGACTTGCGCGACATCCCCCGGCGTGTCCGCGACAAGCTGCGCATTCTTCCGGTGGAATTCATGGACGACGTGCTGCGGGAGGCGCTGGTACTAGCCAAGCCAGAGGACTTTTTCCGGGTTCCCCTGCCTGTCCCAAGCGAGCCCTCGGTCGCCCCCTAAGGGCAGGGTACACCGTCCGGCCGCAGCGCCGGCACAGACGCCGCAGTCCTCGAGCATAAGCCTCAGCTGCTGGTTGGCGTTTCCGCCTGCCGCCGCGTCGAGACGCGCAACATCCGGTAAATGGGGCAGAAGCCCACCAGCCCGGTCACGGCCAGGATGACGCCCACCGCGGCAACGATGGGATAGGGCGTGGTGAGGAAGTAGACGACGATGGCGAGCCCGAAGGCGACTCGGAGGATGCGGTCCACCGTGGACAGGTTCATTTTCATGGGGCACTCCCTTCCCAAGGTACGAGCCTCTTTCTCGCAAGAACGGTTCTCGACACCCCGCGCCAGGTTGCCATGGCGTGCGCGCAGACTTTGCGCGTCGAGCCAGGGGCCACGCGAGAGCAGGCGCCGCTGGCACGAATCTCTCGGGCCAACGCTTGCCTCTCACCGGAGCTAGGAGTTCTCTTTCACGGGAGGCAACCGGCCATGTCCTACGCCACTGACTATGGGTACACGCGCACGCTCGAAGGGGTGCCACTTGACGTTGCCGTCGAGCGCATTACCGAGTCGCTCAAAGCCGAAGGCTTCGGAGTGCTCAGCACCATCGACGTTGCCGCGACGCTGAAGAAAAAGCTGGACCAGGACTTCCGCCGGTACGTCATCCTCGGCGCGTGCAACCCCCAGCTGGCCTTTCGGGCATTGACTGCGGACCTATCGGTGGGTCTGCTCTTGCCCTGCAATGTGACGGTCTTCCAGGGTGACCGAGGCGAGTCCGTCGTGCAGGTGGTCAAGCCTCAAGCGATGCTGGGCGTCGTCCAAAATGACCAGCTCCAGCCCATCGCCAATGAGGCGGACGAACGGCTGGTGCGCGCCCTCGAGCGAGCCTGACGAGACGGCTGCCTCCCGTCAGCGTGGCCCCGCCGGCGCGCGGGAGGCACTCCCTAAAATAAACCGAAGAGCCTTCGGGGCTTGCCGGCCGGTCCTTGCGCCTCGGCGGCGCTGGGTCCCTTCGCGCGGCATTGGCAGCGGGCCTCAGGCGGGACGCCGGCCAGGGTTTGCTCGATGTGGGCACCGCACCCCGTCCAGGTGGGTTTGCCGCACTGCTTACAGCGAACGCGTTGGCACATTTCTCCTCCTCATAGCCGTTTAGAGCCCGAACCTGAACCAATGGGTTCTGGCTCCAAGAAGGCGGAGGCAGGCCATGTTGCGCACCACAGTTGGCGTCCTCACCGGAGCAGTCATCGGCTACTTTTACCAGCGTCTCGTCGGCTGCCGAACGGGCAGCTGCCCCATCACCTCAAATCCCTTCACCAGCACGCTGTATGGTGCCTTGCTCGGGTGGCTGGTAGCGGGGGTGTAGCGGCCCGAAGAGAGGGTGGATGGAAAAGGACCGCCACGGCGCTCGGCAGCCTCACCGGTTCGACCCGCGACGGGCCGACGTGCTCGACGAGCGCGAGCGCTTCGAGACGCTGCCCCCGGCGGAGGTGTTTGCGCTGCTCGACGCACCTCGGGGCGGCACCGTCGTTGACTTTGGCACCGGAACTGGGACCTACGCCATTGAGCTCGCCCGAAGTCGACCGGACGTACGCGTCATCGCGCTCGACGAGCAGCCAGAGATGTTGGAGCGGCTTCACGCGAAGCTCGCCGAGCACCCTGTGAAGAACGCGGAGCCCCTGCTCGCGCCGAGCCCGGAGAGCCGAGCGCTGGCGGGGCAGGCGGACCGGGTTCTCGGACTCAATGTTCTTCACGAGTTGGGTGACGAGGCACTCCGGCAGGTTGGGGCGTTACTCAAGCCAGGTGCGACGGCCGTGTTCATCGACTGGAACGCCGAGGTGAGTCGAACGGTCGGACCTCCGCGCGAACACGTCTATCGGCCGTCCGAGGCGGTAGCGCGTCTGGAAGGGAGCGGATTTGACGTGCTCCGGCAGTGGCTCTTCCCCCTTCACTATGGCTTCGTCTGTCGGCGGAAGGGAGGGTGAGGCAATTGTGCACGAGGCACGCTCTGCTGTTGCCGGCTGTGCTCGCCTGTATTGCGTGTGGAGCGCCCTCGACCGCGCCGCAGCCGCGGTCAGCCATGCGCAAGGGCATTCTCAGTGGCACGGTGACGTACCAGGAGCCGCCGCCGCTTCCGCCCAACGCCGTGTTGAGGGTCTGGGTGTGGGACACCGTCGAGCCGCCTGAGTCTTCGACCGTAGGCGAGGGGAAATTCCCGGTCAGTGGTCCGGGACCGTTACCTTTCGAGATTTTCTTCGACCCAGCCCTGATTCAGCGAAGCCACCTTTACGTCACCCGGGCCAGCATCAGCGTCGACGGAGTTGTGCGCTTCGAGAGCGCGGAGCCCGTTGTCGTCCTCACCCAGGGCGCGTCGAGTGTCGCGTTGAAGCTCGTCGTGCAACGCATCACCCGGTAGAGGCCTCGACTTTTCTTGGGAGAAAAAATCGAGGGCCCACCCGGTTCGTGCTGAGCGTCGCCGGCAGGAAAACGCTGGCACGGTTCTGCGAAATGTCGCGCGAGGCGCTCGAGGCTGACTGGCACCTCTCACCCTTTGCTGCTGCCCGGTGCTGAGCCCAGTGGGCCCCGGGCAGAACTCAACTGCCTCCGGGCGGTCGCAGCGTGTCCTTCACCACCGTCCCGGCCTTCATGACGAAGCCCACGTTTTCCAAGGCGCGAACGTCTGTCAGCGGGTCACCCTGGACGCCAATCAAATCTGCCAGCTTGCCAGGCTCGATGGAGCCGACTTTGGCCATCCAGCCGAGCAACTCTGCGGCATCGAGCGTGGCCGCGCGAATCGCCTGCATCGGTGTCATGCCATAGCGAACCATGAACGCGAATTGCTTCGCGTTGTCGCCGTGCGGGTAAACGCCGGCGTCAGTCCCAAAGGCCAGTCGGACGCCGGCTTTCACGGCCCGCGAGAAGCTCTCTCGCTGCAGCCTTCCCAGGGCCTTCTCCTTTTCAATCGACTCGGGGAGCATGCCCATCTTCAGGCCTTCCTGAAGAATGTAGTCGTCGTTGTAGATGTCCATCACCAGGAACGTCCCGCGCTCCTTCGCCAGGCTGAGGCCTTCGTCGTCGATGAGGCTGGCGTGTTCGATGGAGTCCACTCCCGCCCGAATGGCTTCTTTGATGGATTGCGTGCCGTGAGCATGCGCAGCCACTTTCCGACCGGCTCGGTGTGCCTCTTCGACGATGGCCCGCAGCTCCTCGAGCGAGTATTGCGGAGCCCCCGGCTGGTCCCCTTTGGAGAGGACTCCGCCGGAGGCGCAGACTTTGATGAGGTCGGCACCGTATTTAATGACTTCCCGTGCCTTGGTGCGGGCCTCCCAGGGACCGTCAGCCACGCCCTCCTCGCGGTAGTGAAACTTGGGCGGCAGCAGGTTTTCGTCGCAGTGGCCTCCGGTGATGCCAAGCGGCGGACCAGAGACCAACAGTCGCGGGCCAGGCAGCTCCCCGGCGTCGATGGCCTCCCGGAGCGCAACGTCGGAATAGCCCCCTGCGCCGACGTTGCGGGCGGACGTGAAGCCGGCGAGCAGTGTCTTCAAGGCATTGGTTGCTCCATAGAGCGTCTCTCGGGGAAGAGAAACGCCCAACTCCTTGTAGCCAGAGTTTTCGGGAACCGAGGTGAGGTGCACATGGGCGTCGATGAGCCCGGGAAGGAGGGTCGCCTCTCCGAGGTCAATGACTTTGGTGCCGGTGGGAATGGTTACCGCGGTCCCGACTTGGGCAATGCGTCCACCCTCAATGAGCACGATGGCGGGACTAATTACCCGCTCACCCTTGACGTCAATGAGGTGGGCGGCCTTCACCGCGACCGCGACGCGACCCTCCGACGCGAGCGTTGGCCACGATGCGATGAGGCCCACAGCAAGAAGGTGGTTGCGGAGATGCTGCATTTGGACACGGGTCTCCCGCTCGAGCCCAGCAGAACTAGCACGGCCCCGTGACCTGAGCACCCCGCGGCAGAAGCTGAGGAACGCGAGACCCGCCGCCGGCAAGCTAGAAGCAGCAGCTTGGGGCCTACGAAGCCTCCTGGGCGACGGGCAATGGGCCGGACGCGATGGAGGCCCTCTGCCGCCCTGCCCTGGGTGAGCGGCGTGCGACAACGAAGTAGAGGACGGGAACGGCCACGCGCGAAAGTACCGTGGCAGCCACCTCGCCGGCCATCAAGCTGATGGCCAGCCCCTGGAAGATGGGGTCAGTCAGCATCACCGCACTTCCCACGAGAACCGCGGCAGCGGTCAGTAACATTGGACGGAAGCGCACCACGCCGGCCTCCTCCACCGCGCGCACCAGAGACATTCCCGTCCTGACCTTCAACTCGATGAAGTCCACGAGGATGATGCTGTTGCGAACGATGATGCCCGCGCCAGCAATGAAGCCAATCATGCTCGTGGCGGTGAAGAATGCCCCAAGCGCCCAGTGGGCCGGCAGGATGCCAATCAGGCTGAGGGGGACGGGCGCCAAAATCACCAACGGGGTGGAGAAGCTCTGGAACCAGCCCACCACCATGACGAAGATGAGCAGCAAGACGGCGGCGAAGGCGATTCCGAGGTCCCGGAAAACCTCGAGGGTCACATGCCACTCGCCGTCCCATTTGAGGCTCCGATGCTCGGTATCCACGGGGTGAGAGAGGCCGAAGCGGGGAATGGGCTGGCCACTGGAGTCGGCCAGTCGGTCCAGCTTCGCGTTCAGCGCACCGAGCGCGTACACCGGGCTTTCGATTTCGCGCGCGAGGTCGGCAAAGACGTAGGTGACCGGCATGAGGTTCTTGTGGAGGCGGGCGGCATCCTCCCGCGTCTCGTGCACTCGAACCAGCTCTGACACTGGTACCGGGCCACGCTCTCCAGTGACTTCCATCGACAAGAGCGACGCGAAGTCCGTTCGGCGCGCGAGCGAAAGCTCGAGGACGACGGGAACCTGCACTGGGCCCTCCTGGACGTGAAAGCTCCCGAGCGCCATGCCCGCTCCCGCGACGGAGACTGTCTCAGCCACCGCTGCCGGGGCCACGCCGTGGAGAGCCGCCTTCTCCGAGTCCACCTCGAGCCTTCGCCGCGGCGCCGTGGCTTCGAAGGAAGAGTCCAAGTCGACGAGGCCCGGCGTGCTGCGGAAGGCCTCCAGCGTGGCGCGGCCGAGGGACTCGCGCTGGGCCTCTGGCCCGTAAACCTCTGCCACCATGGTGTCCAGGACGGGAGGACCAGGCGGAATTTCCACCAGCTTCAGACGTGCACCGAGCGGGCGCGTAATTTGTTCGAGCAGGGGGCGGATTCGAGTGGCGATGGCGTGGCTCTGATGCGCGCGCTCGCCCTTCGGAATCAGATTGACTTGGAGGTCCACCTGCTCTTCAGCGCCCCGCTGGAAGCTGTGCCGCACCAGGCCGACAAACGTGAACGGCGCGGCCTCCCCCGAATACACCTCTAGGTCTCGGACCTCGGGTTGCTCCAGGAGGCGCCGGGCCAATTGTTGGCCCACGGCCAGTGTCGTCTGGCGAGGCGTCCCCGCAGGCATGTCGAGCTGCACTTGGAACTCGGACTTGTTGTCAAAGGGGAGCATCTTCACCTTCACTTCTGCCGTAGCGACCAAAGCCAGCGCCCCGACGAATAAGAGGGCTATCAGGCCCAAGAAGGCCCAGCGGGCGCGAGCCGAGGAGAGCAGCAGACGCATCATCCGGCGGTAGGCGCGAGTGGCCCGCCCCTCGGGAGGCCCCTGGTGGGCCTTCGGCTGAGACGAGGCCTCGCCTCGGTAGAGCTTGAAGGCAGCCCAAGGACTCACGATGAAGGCGACCATCAGTGAGAAGAGCATGGCCAGGCTGGCCCCCACCGGAATCGGCCTCATGTAGGGCCCCATCATCCCCCGGACGAACGCCATCGGCAGGATGGCGGCGATGACGGCAAACGTTGCGAGGATGGTGGGATTGCCGACTTCGTTCACGGCAGTGACGATGACCCGGGCAAGGCCCCTCGGGCGGTCCGGCAGGTGAAGGTGTCGATGAATGTTCTCCATCACCACGATGGCATCATCGACCAGAATGCCAATCGAGAAGATGAGCGCGAATAGGGTGACACGGTTCAGTGTGTAGCCGAGCAGGTAGGTGAGGAGCAGCGTCATCGAAAGCGTCACTGGAATCGCCACTCCCACCACCACCGCCGACCGCCATCCCATTGCCACGAGAATCAGCGTCACGACGGAAAGCGTGGCGATGAGCAGATGCTCGATGAGCTCGCTCGTTTTCTCACCCGCCGTCTCTCCATAGTTGCGCGAGACTGTCAGTTCGACGCCCCGAGGCAATAGCCTTCCCTGGAGCGTCGCGACCTTGGCTTCCACCGCCTGCGCCAGGGCAGTGGCGTTCGCTCCGGGTCGCTTCGCCACCGACACTGCGATGGCAGGCTGCAGCCCCGAAATTCCCGGTGTCCCCCAGACCACGACTGCTGGGTCGTCCTCCGGCCCGTCCACCACTGAAGCAACGTCCTCCAGGTACACCGGTCGGCCAGCACGTTGCGCCACCACCAGTTTCCGAACGCCGGTGGCAGTCCGAACGAAGCCATCCACGTCGACGTCGGTGCGGACACCACCCTCGACGACCGCTCCGGCGGAAAGTGAGGCATCCGACGACAACAGCGCGCGTCGCAGCTCGAGCAGGGGGATGGCAGCGGCGCGTAGCCGCTCCGGGTCGGGCTGGATGGCGATTCGCCGCCGCGCGCCGCCCACCACATGCACCTGTGCGGTGTCGGGGACTTCCGAGACCTCTCGAGCCAGCGCCTCGCCCAGTTGCCGGAGGACACCAGGAGGCTGAGTGCCATGCAGGATGAGGGTAAGGAAGGGGACGTCGTCGATGGTGAGGACCCGCACCAGCGGAGCCAGCGCTCCGCTGGGCAGCACCTCGGGGTGTGCCGAGAGCTCTTGTCGAACCCTGAGGACGCTCGGTTCCAGTGCCTCATTCACGTGAAAGCGGACCGTGACGAGGGCCTCACCAGCCCGGCTGGTGCTGTAAACGTACTCCACGCCGGGGAGCCCCCACAGCCTTCGCTCGAGCGGGGTGGCCACCTGGCTCTCCACCTCAGCGGCAGTTGCACCTGGGAGCGCGACCGTCACGTCCACCATGGGGACGATGATTTGAGGCTCCTCCTCGCGAGGCGTGAGGTGAATGGCAAGCAGACCGAGCAGTACGGCAGCGATGATGAAGAGGATGGTCAGCCGGCTCTCGAGGAAAGTGCTGGCCAGCCTGCCGGCAACTCCCAGCCGCTCCCCGTGCGCTTCACGGGGCACCGGTGACCTCGATTCGCTGCCCATCGACCAGGTCTCCTGGCCGGTCGATCACTGCCTCCGCCGGCAAGACGCCGGCTCGGACTTCAACCGCCCCATCGACGACGTCCCCGGCCAGAACCCAGCGGAGCTCGGCTTGGCCCTTCGAGGCCACATACACCCCGCGCAAGTCCCCTCGCTGGACCAGCGCTGTTGCCGGCACCCAGACGCCGCTCTCGCCAGCTGCCGCGCGCGGCAAGAGAAGTCGGGCGAAGAGTCCAGCCCGAAGCTCAGGTGCAGCGTCGAGCACGCGAGCGCGTACCTCCACCCGGTGCGCGAGCGAATCCGCGGCCGGAGCGACAGCAGTCACCACCGCGTGGCCGCGAATTTGTCCCATTTCGAAGGCCAGGGACTGTCCGTCGGCAAGGCCCGACACCTGTGGGGCAGAAAGCGTGGCAACGAGCTCCAGCTCTCTGCCCTCCACCTCGACTAAGGGGGTGCCCGCCATCACCAGGTCCCCCTCGTTGACGCGCTTCGCCTGCAAGCGCCCGTCAAAAGGGGCACGCAACTGGGTGTAGCGCAGGGACTCCTCGGCAGCCCGCAGGGCCGCTTCGGCCTGGGCACGGCGCGCCTGAGCCGACTCCAGCTCGCTGCGGGGGCTGACCCCCTGGCTGGTGAGGAAGACCATCCGCTGCTCGTGCGCTGCGGCGGTGGAGAATGTTGCCCGCGCCCCGGCCACTTGCGCTCGGACGTCATTGTCCGCGAGCGAGACGAGCACCTGGCCAGCCCGCACGGCGTCGCCCGCCGCCACATGCACGCGGGTCACGCGCGCTGGAATTCTGGTGGACAATGTCGCTCGGCGGATGGCCTGAAGCACCGCCGGTACCTGGTCGACGCCATGCTCGGCGCGTTGTTGGACGAGTTGGACGACTCTTTCCGGGGTCGCCTCGGGCTGAGGGCGGCCCGAGGGACGCCCGCACGCAAGGGGGTGCAGCGCAACAGCCGCAACCAGCAATGCAAGCGCGGCTCGGGGTGGATGAAGGTCCATCCTGACTGAGAGCCAAGGCGCTGGGCAGGCGGTTCGCAGCGCAAGGGTCAGGATTTCATGGAGCTCCCAAGCGCTGCGCGAACGGCAGCACGAACCGGTGCCGGCACCTCATCCCCCGGAATTCGCCTGCACAGCGAGACGGTGCGCTGCAATGTCTCGCACGCCCCGGCGCAACGCGCACAGTTGGCAAGGTGCGCTTCAATTTGGGTACAGGTGGCCTGGTCGATGTCACCGGATGCGTAATTGGCCAATTCATCGGCCAGCTCGGGACAGGGCTCGGTGGCCCGGGTCCAGCCGTCCGGCCCGAGCAGCGTGGCGACCGCTTGACGGAGCCCCCCGCGCGCCCGGTGTAGGCGGCTCTTCACCGCCGCCACGTCTTCGTGAAGCACGCGCGCGACTTCCTCCGCGGTGAGGCCTTCGACGTCCTTGAGGACGATGACCTCCCGGTGGCTCTCCGGCAGCGAGAGGATGGCCGCCTGGAGCACCTCGCCCATCTCGCGAGCGTGTGCCCGTGCCTCGGGCACCGGCCCTTCGCTCGGGACGGCCTGCGCTTCGGGCCGGTCGAGCGAGACCTTCTCGGCCGGCTCGCCTGAACGCCGTCGGCGCGCCTTGATGCAGAAGCTGCGCGCGATTTGGTACAGCCAGGTGGAAAGGTCGGCATCTCCACGGAACTCGGGGAGCCCCCGGAAGGCGGCCACCAGGGTTTCCTGCAGGACGTCTCGGGCGTCCTCCTCGGAGCCGCACATGCGCAGGCCGAAGCGGAAGACCTGCTTCTCGTGTTTCTCGAGGACCTCGTCCACGGCCTGGGCGTCTCCGCGCTTAACGGCCTCGAGAAGCTCGGCATCGGTGCGGGGCATGCGAGCCCATAAGCCTAACGCCCCTCAGTCGGCGACGCCGACCTCTGCGGTGGTACCTTTGGCTGCGGAGAGGGTGCGGACCTCGAAAGCGGGCTGGGCTGAAATCGCGCGCTTGACGGAGCACTGCTCTACCGCCCGAATAAGCGCCTCGCGGTATTTTTCTGGGAAACCAGGCGGGAGTTCGAGGTCCAAGCGTACCGTCCGCAGAATGTCCTCGGTGTCGAAAGCGACGGTCTCCCGAACGACAATACCTTCGAAGGGAATGCCTCGACGAGCGCAGAAGCCCTGGACGAAAATGCCGGCGCACGTTCCGAGCGAGGCCAGGAACAAGTCGAATGGCGAGGGGGCCGTGTCCTCGCCCCCGTTTTCCCGAGGCTGGTCGGTCCGCACCAAGTGGACCCCCACGGAGGCTTCGACCCGGCGGCCTCCCGGGAGGCGGATGAGAATTTCGCGGGCAGTAGACAGTTTTGGCCTCCGACGTCGGACGTGGCTGAGAGCCGCGGCCATCGCCAAAGGATTCGCGAGGAGCTAGCTGCAGTCGAAGAGCACCTTCCCCACATTGCGACGCTCCTGGAGGAAGCGGTGCGCAGCGGCGCCCTCGGCCAGGGGAAAGACGCGGTCCACCCTTGGAGAAATGCGGCCCTCGTGGAAGAGGCGGAAGAGCGCCCGCATCGACTCGCCGAGGAGGTCGACTTCGCCGAAGAGGTGCCCCAGGTTGACGCCAGACACCGTTCGGTTGTCGTTCATCAACTGCAACGGGCCCCATCGTCGCACCCGGGCCAGCTGCCACAACACGCGGGGCCAGCTCCGGGTAGGCCCAGAGACGAGGTTGGCAAAGCCGAAACAGGCCAAATGCCCTGCCGGGGCAAGCGAGCGGTAGCCGCGTTCCCAATCCACACCGCCCAAGGCGTCGAGAATCAAATCCACTCCTCGGCCGTGGGTGAGCCGGCGGACCTCCGCCTCCCAATCGACGGTGCGGTAGTCGATGGGATGGTGGACGCCAGCCTCGCGCAGCAGCGCATGTTTGCCCGCTGAGGCTGTCCCAAACAGCGTCACGCCGCCCACTGCCCGGGCCAACTGGATGGCTGCCATCCCGACGCCGCCGGCGGCCATGTGCACCAGCACCGAGCGGCCAGGCTGTAGCCCGCCCACTCGGTGCAGCAGGTGGTGCGCGGTGAGGTAGTTGACTGGGAGCGCGGCGGCCTGCTCCAGCGTCAGGCCCTCCGGGAGCGGGAAGGCGAGCCGGGCGTCGGCCAGGGCATGGGTGGCCTGTCCGCCGAAGCGCGTCAAAGCCAGCACTGCGCTTCCCACGGCCGGGCCGGCAACGCCTGGGCCGAGTGCGTCCACCTTCCCCGAGACTTCGTAGCCCATCACCACCGGGGGCTTGGGCGCGTCGGGGTACAGCCCGACCCTGGCGCTGACGTCCGCGAAATTGAGCCCGGCACGGGCCACGCGGATGGTGAGTTGTCCGGGGCCAGGGAGTGGGTCCGGGCCAGTGCGCACTTCGAGCACGTCCGGGCCGCCGTAGCGGGAAATGGTTAGCGCTCGCATTGGCGTCCTCCCGGGGTTAGCAGAGCTGTCCGGCGCAGCCGGCCCCCACCTGGCTTGTCGCTCGGTCTAGACTGACGCCCCGCGACGATGGAGCGACTCTCCTCTGGTTTTCTCATCGCCATGCCTCAGCTGGGGGACCCCAACTTTCATCGTTCGGTGGTCCTGATACTTCAACATAGCGTCGAGGGCGCGCGGGGACTCGTCCTCAACCGTCCGACGCGCGTGACCCTCGAGGACGTCGCCCGTGGACAGTCAATCTCGGTGGCCCCGCGGCTGAGGCGGCAGCTAGTATACGCTGGAGGCCCGGTGGACCCACAGCGGGGACTGGTCCTTCACGACCGCGCGGCCCTGGCTGAGAAGCGCCAGCTGGCGCCTGGGCTTTTCCTCAGTGAGACGGTGGATGCGCTCGAGGAGCTGCTCGCCGAGGGCTTGGGCGTGCTTCGCTTCTTCCTCGGTTATGCCGGCTGGGGGCCCCAGCAGCTCGAGCGAGAGATGAAGCAAGGGACCTGGCTCTTCACCGAGGCCAGCTCCGAGCGGGTGCTGCACGGCGACCCGGAGACGCTCTGGGACGAGGTGCTGCGGCAAATGGGAGTAGACCCGGCCATGCTGCAGAGCCCGGCGATGCGGGAACATGAACCTGGAGCCAACTGAAATGCTTGACCCGAAGGACATTGCGCAGCGAATTACCGCCGCCCTGCCCGGAGCTGTGGTGGAGGTGCGCGACCTCACCGGAACCGGCGACCATTTCGAGGCCCGGGTGGTGGCTGCCGCCTTCGAGGGGCTGGCCATGCTGGACCAGCACCAGGCGGTCTATGGTCCGCTGCGCGACGTGCTGGACAGCGGCGCCTTGCACGCGCTCGCGCTCAAGACATACACCCCGGAGCAATGGAAGCGACTTCAGGAACGCACAAGGAATCCGTCATGACGCCCGAGCTCAAGAGCCGCATCGAAGTGGAAATCCAGCAACACCCGGTGGTCATCTTCATGAAGGGCAACCCGCTCTTTCCGCGCTGCGGCTTCTCGGCGGCGGCGGTTCAACTGCTCCAGGCCTATGGACCGGTGCACGGGATTGATGTGCTCACCGACCCGGAGCTCCGCGACGGCATCAAGGAGTTCACTCGCTGGCCGACCATCCCCCAGGTCTTCATCCGCGGACGCTTCGTCGGCGGCTCGGACATCGTCCGTGAGCTCGAGGAGCGAGGAGAGCTGAAGTCGCTGGTCGCGGGCTAGCTGCGCCGGCCCCCCTCCTCGTGAGCACGACGGACCCGGCAGCCCTTCCGGCCCAGGCGCCGTCCCTTGGACAGCGCCTGGCGGCCTTCCGCCACCGACACGCCCGGGCCGAGCACCTCCTCTTCTTCATTGGAGGGTTTACCTTTGACGCGTTGATGGTGCGGCGCATCGACGATGCGTCGACCCTCATCCAGCAGGGGGCCTACCTGGTGGTCGCGGGCCTTTTGCTCTTCGGGCTCAATGCCTGGAACCACCGTCAGCTCGAGCCTCCGCGCGCGCTGCGTTGGCTGTGGCAGTGGAGTCAACCCGCGCTTCACTTCATGCTCGGGACGCTTCTCAACGCGTATGTCCTGTTCTACTTCAAGAGCGCCTCGGGACTCTCTGCGCTGCTCTTCCTCGGCGCCATCTCGCTTCTCCTCTTGGTGAACGAGCTGCCCCAGTTCCGCCGCTTCGGCCCGGTGGTGCTGTTTGGCCTCTACAGCTTCTGCCTCACCAGCTACTTCGCCTACCTCTATCCGGTGCTCTTCGGCCGGCTCCGACCGTGGATGTTCCTGCTCGCTGTCGGGACGTCTCTATTGCCGCTGTTTCTGCTTGCCTGGGGCCACCATCGCCTCACCCAGGACGCTCGACGGGTACTCCGCGAGGCGCTGCTGCCGTCTTTAGGCGTCCAGACCGTCCTGGTGCTGCTGTTCCTCGGCCATCTCGTGCCCCCGGTGCCGCTGTCGCTTCGGGACATCGGCATTTACCACGGGGTGACGAAGACCGGCACGACCTACACCCTCAGCCACCATCCCTTGCCCTGGTGGCGCTTCTGGGCCAGGGACGAGCAGGACTTTCTTGCCCGGCCGGGGGACCGCATCTACTGCTTCGTGCACATTTTCGCGCCGCGCAACTTCCATGATGAGGTGAAGCTGCGCTGGGCGCACCGCGACGCCGGAGCAAACTGGGCTTCAAGTGACGCGGTCCCGTTGCATATTTCGGGTGGACGCGACGAGGGGTACGCAGGCTACTCCTACAAGCAAAACTGGCGTTCAGGCGACTGGCGGGTGACGGTCGAGACGAGCGACGGGCGCGAAATTGGCCGCCGTCGTTTCACTGTGGAGGAAGACCCGGACATTGCTTCCGAGGACCACGGCCTGGTCACCACCCAGCAATGAACAGCAGCTGTGCCAAGGAACGGAAAGCCCCGAAGACGCTTTCGCACGCGAATCGCATCAACGCCCCCGGACGTCCTGGGCGAGCCGCAGGACGTCCGCGAGCACGCCGGCCGCGGTGACGTCTCCGCCGGCGCCCGCGCCGCGCACAATGAGGGGGTAGTCGCGGTACCGCTCGGTGGTAAAAGCCACCAGCGCCTCGGCGCCCTTGAGGCCGGTTGCGGGATGGTCCGCGTCGACGGCCACCGGTCCCACCCGCACCTGCCGTCCGTCGGGCGCGTCAGGCACAATCTGCACGAGGTAGCGAAGGACCTTGCCCGCTGCGCGGTAGCGTCCAATGTTTTCGGCAAAGGCTTCGTCGAGTCCGCCCAGGGAACGAAGGAAGGCCTCGGGGTTATCCTCGGCCAGCGCCTCGCGGGGAATGAAGGGCTCCACCGCCACGTCGTCCAGCTCCACCTTCAGCCCGAGCTCGCGGGCGAGGATGAGCGCCTTGCGGGCGACGTCCAGGCCCGAAAGGTCGTCCCTCGGGTGCGGCTCGGTGTAGCCGCGGTCCCGGGCGGTGCGGACGGCATGGGACAGCGGCTCGCCCAAGGTGACTTCGTGGCTCAGAAAACCGAGTGTCCCGGACAGGCTGCCGTCGATGCGCTCCACCCTGTCCCCGGTGCGCACCAAATTCTTGAGCGTCTCGATGATGGGAAGGCTCGCCCCGACCGTCGTCTCGTAGAGGTAGGCGCGGTGGTGCGCCCGGGCCTCTTGGAGCAGCCGCTCCCGCTCGGCGAAGGGCAGGGCAAGCGGCTTCTTGTTGGCCGCCACCACGTGAATGCCGCGCCGGAAAGCTTCCCGGTACAGCTGCTCCATGCCGTCGGCCGCGGTGCAGTCGACGAGGATGGGGACGGGAAGCCTGGCGAGCGCATCCAGGAGCGGGAGCACGTCGGGCGCGGTGGCCGGCTCCAATGCCGTCGCCCGCGGCGGCAGCTCGCCCGGGTGAAGCCCTCGCGGTTCCCACAGTCGGTGGTGGCGGTCCACCATGCCCACCAACCGGACACTGACGTGGTGACGTTCCCGCAGGGCGGGCCCGTTCGCCTCCAGCTGTGCAAGGAGGCGCCCGCCCACCGTGCCGCGGCCGAGGAGCAGGAGGGACGTTTCGGTGCCGGCGAGGTTGAAGGCGGCGTGCACCGTGCGCGCCGCCAGCGTGGTGTCCGCGCCATCCACGACGCAGGAGATGCTCCGGCTGCTTGCTCCTTGCGCAATGGCACGCACGTTGACGCCGACATTCCCCAAGGCGGCGAAGAACCGTCCGGCGACATTGGGGCGGTGCCCCATCGTCTCTGCCACCAGGGTGAGTAACGAGACCGGTGCCTGGGTTGGCCGGAGCTCCACCTCCTGCCGTTGGAGCTCGAGCGCCAGGGTTTGTCCTAGAGCGCTCCGAGCCCGCTCCGCCTCGGCCGCCGGCACCACCAGCGCCACCGAGCGTCCGTGTGCGGCCTGGGTGGCCATCCACACCGTCACCTTCTCCCGCTCCAGCACCTCCAGGACCCGTGCGCCAATCGGTTCCGGCAGTGCCGAACGGAGCGACTCCACGCCGAGCAGTGCCAAGTGCTCGAGGCTGGTGACGCAGGTTGGACGCTGGGGGTCGGCGTTGCCTGCGCCGTCGATGCGCGTTCCGGCCGCCGCGGGGTCCACCGTGTTGCGGATGTGCAGCTCCGCCCCGGACTCGAGCAGGGGCAGGAAGGTGCGCGGGTGAAACATCCGCGTCCCGAAGTGCGCCAGCTCGAGCGCCTCGTGGTAGCTCAGGTGCGGTACCGAGTAGGCCTCGGCCACGAGCTGGGGGTCCGCCGTCATGACGCCAGGAACGTCCGTCCACACCGTGACCTCGCGCGCCCCTAGCGTCTGTCCCAGCACGGTCGCGGTGTAGTCCGACCCGTTGCGCCCGAGCGTTGTCACCCGGCCGGCCTTGGAGCGCCCGATGAATCCCGTCACCACCGGAATGGTGGTGCCCCAACCTTCGGCCAGCGGCAAAAGCCGGGCCCGCGTCGCCTCCACGTCCACCGTGGCCGCGCCTGCCGTCTCGTCCGTCACCACGAAGGCGGATGCATCCACCGGGACGGCTGGTTGCCCGCCCGCCCTCAACGTCGCCGCGACGACTTCGGCAGAAATGCGCTCGCCGGCCGAGAGCACGACGTCCCGTGCGTTGGCGGTGCATTCGCCGGTGAGGCGGATGCCCTCCAGGAGCTGCGTCAGCGGGCCGAGGACGCGCTCCAGGGCGGCCCCCAGTGGCCCGAGCGACTCCTCGGACAGCACCTGTCGCACCGTAGTGAAGGCCAGCGCGCGAATGCGGCTGAGACCCTCCCGCACCCGGGCCTCATCCCCCACAGCGGCCGCTGCCGCCGCCTCGAGAAGCCAGTCGGTGGTGTCTCCGAGGGCACTCACCACCAGCGCCAGGGGACGCGGTCCGGTGGCGACCAGCTCCGCGACGCGGAGCAGCCGTCCGGGGCCTGCGAGGGAGGAGCCACCAAATTTGTACACCTGCCAAGTCATCTAGCTGTCTTGTCCGCCGGCCGGAAGTGAGAGGGCGCGCGTCACCAGAGTGGCGAGCGCATCCCATTCGAGGAGAAACGCATCGTGGCCATGGGTGCTGCGCAAGGTGGCGTGCTCGACGTGGGCGCCGCCGGCCCGCAGCCGTCGGGCCAAAGCTTCCACTTGGGCCGGGGTGAAGAGCTGGTCCGTGTCCACGCCCACCACCAGGCTGCTGGCGCGGATGACGCCCGCGCCGAGGCCTGGCGGGACAGCGTCCAAATCATGGTGGTCCATCGCCCCGGCCTGCAACAGGTAGGGACGGGCGTCGAAGCGACGCCGCAGTTTCTGGCCCTGGTGCTCGAGCCAGCCCTGGACGCGGTAAGGCAACCGGAAGCCCGGCTCGCCAGCCAAGTGCCGGCCTTGCTTGGCTTCGAGTCCTAGCTCCGCCCGGTAGGTGAGCATCCCCACTTGGCGCGCGACTTCGAGGCCGCGGCCCACGTCGGCTGGCCAGCCCGGGTCCAGCCGCAGGAGGCTTCGCTGGACGTGGTTCCACGCCACCACCCATGCCGAGGAGGCGGCGGAGGTGGTGAGCGGCAGCAACCGCTCGACGCGCGGGCCGCCGAGTGCCCCCACGCAGAGGGAGACCATGCCCCCGAGAGAGCCTCCCCCCACCAGGGCGAGCCGCTCGAGGCCGAGGGCGTCGACGGCCTGGAGCAGCGCCCGGGCGATGTCCCAGGGCGTCAGCTCGGCGTCGGCGGGAAACCCCTCGTCGAGGGGGCCGGAGCTGCCGTAACAGGAGCCCAGGTTTCCGAAGCAGAGAATTCGGACCCGGGCCGGGTCGAGCGCGCGTCCTGGCCCGACGAGCGGCTCCCACCACCCGCCCGGGCCGCCAGCGCGGGCGTCCCCGGTGAGAGCGTGGACGAGCAGGACGCTGGGCACGGACTCATCGAGTTCGGGCGCGCCCACCGACTCGAGCCACGGCAGCGCTTGTCTGCGGCGTACCGGCTCCTGCGCCTGAGCGGCGAGAAACTCGGCGGGGCTCAAAGCGTGCGTCCGCGCCGTCAGTGCTGGGAGGTCGGTCTCCGGACCCCACCAGAAGCCCCGCGCCAGGTGTGGCTCCACCGTGCCGCCGCGTACCAGCGGAAGCGCCGGCAGCCGGAGGTCAAAAAGCCGCGGGGTGGCTGCAGCGGCTCTCCTCTGATGGGGGCTGGACATGGGGTGGAGCGGTCGGTGCACTCAGCGCTGGCCGAGGGCTTGGTCCAGGTCAGCGAGAATGTCGTCCGGATGCTCGAGCCCCACCGACAGCCGCACCAAGTCCTCCGTCACGCCGGTGGAGCGCTGCTCTTCGGCGGTGAGCTGCTGGTGGGTGGTGGAGGCCGGGTGGATGATGAGGGAGCGCGCGTCTCCAATGTTGGCGAGCAGGCTCCACAACTTGACGCGGTTGATGAGCGCCTTACCCGTCTCGAAGCCGCCCTTCACGCCAAAGGCCACCAGCCCCCCGAAGCCGCCCTCGAAATAGCGACGGGCAAGCGGGTAGGAAGGGTCGGTCTCCAGGCCGGGATACCGCACCCACGCCACCCGGGCGTCCTTTTGCAGCCAGCGGGCGACGGTCAGCGCATTCTCGCCATGTCGCCGCACGCGTAGGTGAAGCGTCTCCAGCCCGGTGATGAAGGCATGGGCGTTGAAGGGGCTGAGCGCTGGCCCGGTGTCACGCAGAGTCTCCACGCGGGCCTTGAGGACGAAGGAGAGGTTGCCGAAGCTCTCCCACAGCTTCAGCCCGTGGTAGCCGGGGTTGGGGTCGGTAAACTCGGGAAACTTGCCGTTGTCCCAACTGAAATTGCCGCCGTCGACAATCAGGCCGCCGATGGCCTGCCCGTGGCCGCCGATGTACTTGGTGGCGGAGTGGACCACGATGTTGGCCCCGTGCTTCAGCGGTCGCACCAGCACCGGCGTGGTGGCGGTGTTGTCGACGATGAATGGGATGCCAGCCTCTTTGGCGATTTGTCCGAGGGCCTCCAGGTCGGCCACGTCCAGGCGCGGGTTGCCGAGGCTCTCGGCGAATAGCGCGCGCGTCTTCGGGCCGATGGCTGCCCGCACCGCGTCAAGCTGGCCAATTTCCACAAACTTCGTCCGGATGCCGAGTCTCGGGAGCGTGACCTTGAAGAGGTTGTAGGTGCCTCCGTAGAGACTGCTGGCGGAGACAATCTCCTCGCCGGACTTGAGCAGGGTGAGAAACGTCAGAGTCTCGGCAGCCTGGCCACTTGCTACGGCGAGGGCTGCCACGCCACCCTCGAGCGCGGCAATGCGCTGCTCGAGGACGTCGTTGGTGGGGTTCATGATGCGGGTGTAGATGTTGCCGAACTCCTTCAGGCCGAAGAGCGCGGCCGCATGGTCCGCGTCGCGGAAGCGGTAGCTGGTGGTTTGGTAGATGGGCACCGCCCGTGAACCGGTGGTGGCGTCCCCCTGGTAGCCGGCGTGCAGGGCCAGCGTCTCGGGGCGGTGGTTGGGTTTCTGCTGCTGGTTGCTATCCGACATGGGACACGTCCTTTTGTTTTCTTGAGACAGCGGTGGGAGGAACTCGCGTGCGAAAGAGGCGAGGGGACCCACGGCAGGACGAGTCGCGAAGTTTTCTTGCGGGTGCGAACCGTCCGGGGCGGGCCGCCTCGGAGTCAGGGTGCCCGGGCCTGCGGCGGTTCGCTGACGGGAGAGCGGCTAACGACGACAGCCGCAACAACACTCGCCCGCGGACGCGCGCATGCCCGGGCCGCGCATGAGCATGGCCTCCGGGCACATCAGCGACGTCGTGGACGAGAACTTCATGAGCCCGGAAAAGCTAGCGGCCTCGCGCTCGCGCGTCAAGCGAGGTGCTGGGGGACACCCCCGTCAGCGTCGAGATTTCCACACTTTGGCCATCCACCCCTCGACCGCCCGAGCTTCGCTGGGGAAGTCGCGCGAGAGGTTCCGCATCCCCTTGGCCGTCACCAGGACGTCGTCCTCGATGCGCACGCCGATGCCGCGGTACCTGGCCGGAACGGTGAGGTCGTCCTTCTGAAAATACAGGCCTGGCTCAACCGTGAGCACCATTCCCGGCTTGAGCGTCCCGTACTTGTAGACCTCCATTCGGGCTTGGGCGCAGTCGTGGACGTCGAGCCCCAGCATGTGACTCACGTTGTGCAGCGAGTAGCGCTTGTAGAACTGGTGCTCGTCGGCAAGCGCTTCGGCCGCGTCCTCGAGGATGCCGAGCGCCTGAAGGCCCTCAGCGAGCACCTTCATCGCGCGGCGGTTGGGCTCGAGAAAGTCGTTGCCCGGACGGACTGCGGCGAAGCCTGCAGCCTGGGCGGCGTATACCAACTCGTACACCTGTCGCTGCTCTCGGCTGAACCGTCCGGAGATGGGAAGCGTGCGCGTGATGTCGGCGGTGTAGAGGCTGTTGCCTTCGACGCCTGCGTCCAGAAGCAACAACTCGCCCCTGCGCAAAGGACCGTCGTTGCGCATCCAGTGCAGAATGCAGGCGTGGGCGCCGGAGGCGGCAATGGTGCCGTAGCCGACGTCGTTGCCTTCGACGCGGGCGCGGAGGTTAAAAACGCCCTCCACCGTGCGCTCGGTCTGCGCTCCCCGCAGCGAGCGGATGACGTCCTCGAAGCCGCGCTTGGTGGAGGCAATGGCTGCCGAGAGCTCGCGGACTTCCTGTGCGTCCTTGTAGAGGCGCATCTCTGCCAGCGCCGTGGCCAGCTCTGCGTCGCGCCCTCCCTGCTCGGGCAGCGCCGCGTCGACAGCGCGGCTGATGCCTCGCACCACTCGCCAGGGCCGAGTCGCCGGCCCATGGAGCGAGGCACAGGTGGGCTTGAGCTCGCTCAGCGCACGCACCTCGTCTACTCGGTAGCGCGCCAGGCTCTGCTGGACGCCGAGGCGCGGGCCCACCCACAGCTCTCCTTTGAGTCGGTCGGTGAAGAAAGTGGAGTCGCTACGTCCAGGGTTGGGCTCCACCAGCAGCACATCGCGGTGCCCGCCACCGACGGCTGGCTGCAGCAAGAGGACGCAGTCTGGCTCGAGGTTGCCGGTGAGGTAGTAGAAGTCACTCCCCGGGCGGAAGCGGTAGACGGTGTCATTGCTGCGTACCTTCTCCTCGCCCGTCGGGATGACCAGGGTTTCGCCTGGGAACAGCCGGGAGAGGGCGCGCCGCCGGGCGGCGAATGCCGCGTGGTGCGGCAAGGGCCGCGGCAGCTGGCTGGCCCCGGGGCGCCAGCGCTCCATCATGAACTCGAGCAGCGCTGGCGGTGGCGCGGTGTCATAGCCGGTGGCGGACTTGGGGGCCGTCGTCGGCGCCGTCGGGGACTTCAAAGGTTCTGCAGGTGGAGGGGGCGGGTGGGACATGGTGCACGCCTTTCAGGGAGAAGCCACCGAAGGGGAAAGTTTCCCACGCTTGGGCGCCTGGGCGCGACTCCCGGCCAGCCAGCCGAGCGCATAGGGGAGGACGGCCTCCACCCGAAGCGTCCGGGGCCCAAAGGACAGGGGCACAAACCCCCTGGCTGCCAGAAGCCCCCGCTCGAAGGGCACCCAGCCGCCCTCGGGGCCGATGGCCAGCGTCACCCGGGCGTCCAGAGGAACGTCAGGCGCATGCGCTTCGGGGCCTGGGTCCAAAAGGAGGCGCATCCCCGGGCCGAGTAGCCCCTCCAGCGTGTCCTCAACGAAGGGACGGAACCGTTCGAAGACAAGGACGTCCGGCGCTTGGGTGTCCTTGGCCTGCTCCAGCCCCTCGCGCAGCGCAGCGGCCCTACGCAGTGGGGTGAGCACTGGGGACAAAAAGTAGCTCTTCTCCACTCGCGCCGCGTTGAGCAGCACCAGCCGGTCGACCCCTAAGGCCGCTGCCGAGGCGAGCAGACGCCGCAGCACTTTTGGCCGCGGAACCGCCAGAAGGACGTCCACCCCGGGCCGTGGCGGCGGTGTGCCGTCCAGCTGCAGGCGCAGCAGCACCCTGTCCGTCTCACTGCACAACACCTGGGCGGTGCCTACCGCGCCTCCCTGGCGTCCGACCCGCACCACGTCACCCGGCCGGGCGTGCAGCACTTCCTGGACATGCCGTGCCGCGCGGCCGCGGAGTTCGGCTGTGCCGTCATCGCGGAGGTCCGCGGACTCGAGGAGCAAGAGATTCACCGGCCGGCACCGCTCCTAGCTCGGCCGGCAGCAAGTCGTCTATGTCCGCTTCTGGTGACGCGCCGCCTCTCTCCCCGTGTCTTCGAGCGTCTGGCCGACGCCTACCGAGCGCGTCCAAGTTACCCACTGGAGCTGGTGAGTCAGCTGCTCGCGCTCGCACCGCCGGGAGCCCGGGTGGTAGACATGGGGGCAGGCATTGGGCACCTGGCGGAGCCGCTCGCCCGCGCCGGCGCGAGAGTGGTGGCCGTCGAACCCGCGGGCGCGATGCTGGCCGAGTGCGCGGAGCGGGTGCGCGGCCTGCCGGTGCACTTGGTGTGTGCGCCCGCCGAGTCCACTGGGCTGCCGAGCGCTTCTGTTGAGTTGGTGCTGCTCGCCGACGCCGCCCAATGGGTGGACCCCGAGGCAGCGGGCCGGGAAGCCTCCCGGCTACTGGTACCCGGTGGCACAGCCGCCGTGGTGGAGCCACGGCCGGCGGATACGCCCTTCATGCGCGCGCTGGAGGGACTGTTGCGCGAAGCCAATCCGGAGCGGCGGCCATCGGGGCCGGGCCGTGCTCGGCAGTGGCTCGCGCTCGCCAGCGGCGGCGGCCGCGTCCACACAGTGGAGCTTACACATGCGGCGGTGCTCTCACCGGCCGCGCTCGAAGGCGTCCTGCGCTCGCTCTCCTTTCTCGCGCCGGCGCTGGGGCCCGGGCGGATGGCCTCCCTCCTCAGGGAGGCTGCCACCCTTGCGCAGCGAGTTGGCGGGGCGCACTGGGAGCGCATTCTGCGGCTCTCCTGGGCCCACAAGCGCCGGGCCTGAGGCCCGGTCTCCCAATTTCCAGGGGTTGGCCGCCCGTCGAGTCAGGGCCACGTCAGGTTTTCACGAGAAGGAGGCCACTCCAGAAGGGCCTCGTGGTAGGGGTGACTGGACGTGCAATTGACCCTGACGGACCCAACTCCTGCGCCCGAGACTGCCTTGTGGCCTTGGGAGCGGTGGATTCTCCCGCTTTTGAACGACGAGCGGGACCTGCCGTTTGTGCGCCTTTCGCTGAAGCTGCTCTGCATCAACGTCCCCCTGGCCGTACTGCTCTACGTCCCAGGCGTGTACCGGTGGTGGCTTGGGGCCAGCTACTTCCTGCTCAGCAGCGCGCTCTTTTTGGGGCCCTTCATTCTCATGCTGCACAACACCTCGCACCGGCCGCTCTTCAAGCGCCCGTACCGAGTCCTCAACCTCCTCGTCCCTTGGGCCTTGGGGCCCTTTTTCGGCGAGACGCCGGATTCGTACTTCGCGCACCACGTCGGCATGCACCACGCCGAGAACAACCTCGCCGATGACTTGAGCTCGACGCTGCGGTTTCGCCGCGACAGCTTCCCGCACTTCCTGCGCTACTTCTCTCGCTTCTTCTTCTTCGGGTGGGCCGAGCTGACCCGGTACCACTGGACGAGGAAGCGCTACAAAATGCTCCGCCGCTTTTGGCTCGGCGAGCTCTCCTTCTACGTCCTGGTGGCGGTGCTTGCCTGGCAGAACTTCTACCCGACGCTATGGGTGTTCATCATCCCGTTCGTCTTCACCCGGGTGATGATGATGTGCGGCAACTGGGCCCAGCACGCCTTCGTCGACCTGTCGACCCCGGAGAGCCCCTACCGGAACAGCATCACCTGCGTGAACTCGTCCTACAACCACAAGTGCTTCAACGATGGCTACCACATCGGCCACCACGTGAAGCCCACCATGCACTGGACCGAGATGCCGGGCGACTTTCTTCAGAACGTCGACCGCTACCGAAGCGAAAACGCCATCGTCTTCCGTAAACTCGACTACTTCAGCATTTGGGCGCTGTTGATGGCGCGGCAGTACGGCGTGCTCTCGCGCTACTACGTCGAGCTCGACGTCGCCCGGCCCAAGAGCAAGCCGGAGATTGTAGCGCTCCTTCGCTCGCGGACTCAGCAGCAGCCCGCCTGAAGCGTCGCCTTCCTCGAAGCCGACGTCCAGAAGAGCGTCGGGAAGCTTCGCGGCCTAAGCCCCGCGCCTTCTAAAAAGGACGCTAGTCCACGCCCTTGGGGTGACGATTGCGGGAAGGGAACCGTCGAGGCCCGGAGAGAGCCCGGGCCCGTCAGACTCGGGCGGCGTTGACGCCTGCTTCGCTTGCGTCCACCGAGGCGGTCACCAAACCGTCGACCAGCTTTGGGTCGTCGTACGGGGCGCGCCCAATCTGCCGGGTGCCCATCGAAGGAACGAGGGGTGCCAGCAGGTAGCTCCGCGCACACCAACCCCAGAAGTCCCGCTGCACCAGCTCGGGGTGGATTTGGGCCGCCACCTTCGCATGCAGCGAAGGCAGCGAGCTCCAGTGGGCTCCCGGTGTCTCGTGGTGCGCGGTGTGGAGGCCGTTGTTGAAAAGGAAGTAGTTAATCGCCCGACCGGTGAAGGTCCGCGAATGGTTGTGCTCGCTCCAGGGGTCGGTGTGGACGTGCTGGATGTAGTTGAAGAACATGATGGTCCACAGCGCGAACACCGCCGGGATGGCGAACATCAGCAGCCACACCCTGAAGCCCTGCTTCCAGCCATGCAGCCCCACTGCCAGGGCAATCAGCGCAAGGTGGATTCCGACGAAGACGACGTACTGGCGGATGATTTCCCAGAAGAGCGCTGGTTTTGTCGCCCGAGCCTTGCGGATGTACTCGTTGGTGGGGGTGGACTGGAACACGGCGGCGATGAAAGGGAAGGCGAAGGCCATCGGGAAGTGATGGTTCTTCGTGTAGCGCCAGGTGATGGTGGCATCGCCCGCGCGGTTGACGAACTTGTGGTGGTTCAGGTTGTGGGTCGGGACCCAGGCGAAGGTCGGGTACCCGTAGAAAATGCTCAGCCACTGGCCAAAAATGGAATTGAGCCGTCGGCTCTTGAAGGTCTGGCAGTGGTTGTGGTTGTGGGCGATGACCCCGGCCGAGAGGGCCAGGTAGCAGCTCAACGGCCACAACCAGCTGGCCAGGGAAGGCCAGACGTATGGCGTGAGGGCGACAAGCGGCATTGCCACGGCCCATGCCATGGTGCGTCTGTCGGCGGAGTTGCGAAGAAGCATGGGCGCCATAGAGCAGAACTCTAACGGATTGGCAACTTCGGGTGTCTTGCTTCACTTGGGTAATTATTAGATGCCAGAACACAGGGTGACAGCGTTGTGAGCCCCTCCGAGAGTACCTCCGCCGCCATGCCCGGCCTCATCGACGAAGCGCCCAGCCTGGCTGTGCGTTTTCGCCGCTGGCGCTGGCCGCTGGTCGGGCTGGCAGTCGCTGTCGCCGCCTTTGCCGGGTGGCGCGTCCTCAAGCGGCCGCCACCCCTCAACTACGAGACGACCAGCGTCGACCGGGGTCCAGTCATTGCCCGCATCACCGCCACCGGCGTCCTCTCGGCGCTGGTCACTGTCCAGGTGGGCGCTCAGGTGAGCGGCCAAATCACGCAGCTCCTGGTCGACTACAACTCGCCGGTGAAAAAGGGACAGCTCATTGCCCGGCTGGACCCGGTTTTTTACCAAGCGGGCGTGGACCAGGCGAGTGCCAACTTTGTGGCGGCTAAAGCCCAGGTGCAGAAGGCCGTCGTCCAGGAGTTGGACGCGAAACGCCAATACGACCGCACCGTGGCGCTCAAGCAGCGTGACCTCATGTCGCAGGCGGACCTCGACACTGCCGAGGCCACCTGGCGGGCGGCGGTTGCGCAGACCGGCACTGCCAAGGGACAGCTCGAACAGGCGCGTGCGCAGCTGAAGCAGGCCGAGGAAAACCTCCGCTATACCAACATCAAGTCGCCCATCGACGGGACGGTCATCTCTCGCAGTGTGGACGTCGGCCAGACGGTGGCCTCGTCCCTGGCCGCGCCCACCCTCTTCACCATCGCTGAAGACTTGCGTCGGATGCAGGTGGACACCTCGGTCGCAGAGGCAGACGTCGGCAAGCTCCACGACGCGATGGAAGCCACCTTCCTGGTGGACGCCTACCCCAACGAGAAATTCTTGGGACGCATCCGCCAAATCCGCAATGCCCCGCAGACAGTGCAAAACGTCGTCACCTACGACGCCGTCATCGACGTGGCCAACCCCGACTTGAAGCTCAAGCCGGGAATGACGGCCAACAGCACGGTGGTGTACGCCGAGCGCCAGGACGCACTGCGGGTGCCGAACGCTGCTCTGCGCTTTCGGCCGCCTCCGGAGATGCTCGCGCTGTTGGGCGGGGCCCATCCGCACGCCGGGCCGGGGCGGGGCGGCGGAGCCGGGGGTGCGGGCGGCGCGCCGGCTCTGGGAGGAGCTGGTGGAGGGGGCAGGGGCGAAGCCGGCAGTGGCGGGGGCGGCGCTCAACGAAGTCCAACGCCACATTCACCCGCGGGTGCCTCAACCGTCACAGCGGAAGGACCGAAGACGGTGTGGGTGCTCCGCGACGGCAAGCCCATGCCGGTGCACATCACCACTGGCGTCTCGGACGGCACGCTGAGCGAGGTCACCGACGGCGCGCTGAAGCCAGGTGACCTCGTCATCACCGGCGTGGCCGGGACACCAGCGCCAGGAACGGCGGGCGGACCGCCGCGCCGTCTCTTCTAGCGCATGGCGTCCATCATCACCCTCGAGGACGTCACCAAGACCTACCAGATGGGAGACGTCGAGGTCCGCGCTCTGCGGGGTGTCCCGCTCGCCATCGAAAAGGGCGAGTTCGTGGCCATCATGGGCCAGTCCGGCTCGGGCAAGTCGACTCTGATGAATCTCATCGGGTGCCTGGACCGACCCACCACCGGCCGCTACTGGCTCGACGGAGTGGAGGTCTCGGGGCTGAGCCGCGATCAGCTGGCGAAGATTCGCAACCGCACCCTCGGTTTCGTCTTTCAGAGCTTCAACCTCTTGGCACGCACCTCGGCGCTGGAGAATGTCGAGTTGCCGTTGCTCTACGCGGGAATGAGCCGGCAGCAGCGCCACGCTCAAGCCCGGGCCTCGCTCGAGCGCGTTGGCCTCGGCGACCGCATGCACCACACTCCGAGCCAGCTTTCCGGCGGCCAGCAGCAGCGGGTGGCCATCGCCCGGGCGCTGGTCAACGGTCCGCGGGTCATCCTCGCTGACGAGCCCACCGGAAACCTGGACTCGCGGACCAGTGTCGAGGTGATGGCGCTCTTTCAGGAGCTCGGCCGAAGTGGCATCACCGTCGTACTCGTCACCCACGAGCCAGACGTCTCCACCTTTGCTGGGCGGGTGGTGGTGCTCAAGGACGGCCGGCTGCAGAGCGACCGCCGGCAGACGCCGGCACCGGCGGTGTTGCCACCGGACGAGGAAGCAGCGTGAACCTTCTGGAAGTCATCCGGGTTGCGCTGCGGGCGCTGATGCGGAACAAGCTGCGCTCGTTTCTCACCACGCTGGGAATGATTTTCGGAGTAGGCGCGGTCATCGCGACGGTGGCCATCGGAGAGGGCGCGCGCTCGGCAGTCGAGGCTGCGTTCGCCTCGATGGGCACCAACCTCCTGGTGGTGCTTCCGGGAAGCACCAGCGTCGGCGGTGCCCGCGGCGGGAGCGGCACGCAGCCGACCCTCACCTGGGACGACTTGAAGGCCATTCGCACCGAGTTGCCCTCGGTGCGCTACGCGGTGGCGGTGCTCCGGTCCGGCTCGCAAGTCATCAGCGAGGATGCGAACTGGACCACCCAAGTCCAGGGCACCGAGCCGGACTTCTTCGAGATTCGCAACTGGCCGATGCTGGTGGGCACCCGCTTCACGCAGTCCGACGTGGACGCTGGAAGCAAAGTGGTGGTGCTCGGGGCGACCGTATCGGACAAGCTCTTCGGGCCCAACGCCAACCCGGTTGGACAGGTGGTGCGCATCCGCAACATCCCCTTCCAGGTAGTCGCGGTGGCCGACCGGAAAGGCCAAAGCGCCTTCGGTCAGGACTATGACGACGCCGTCTTCATTCCCCGCACAACGTACATGGCGAAAGTTCAAGGTGGCCTGCAGAAGTTTATCGCCGGGCAGATTCTCATCACTGGCGTGACTGCTGAGCGGGCCGAAGCCGACGTCACCGCGCTCTTGAGGGACCGTCACAACCTCAAGGCTGGGGAGGACGACTTCTTCATTCGCAACCTGGCCGAAGTGGCCAGCGCCCAGGAGGAGTCCAGCCGGACGGTGTCGCTCCTGCTGGCCATCGTCGCCGGGGTGTCCTTGCTGGTGGGGGGCATCGGCATCATGAACATCATGCTGGTGAGCGTGACCGAGCGGACGCGGGAGATTGGAACGCGGATGGCCATCGGCGCGCGCGGCATGGACATCCTGATGCAGTTCCTGGTCGAGGCCGTCACCCTGGCGACGCTGGGAGGGATGCTGGGCATCGCGGCCGGCGTGCTCACCGCACGGTGGATGACGACGCTCTTCCACTGGCCGGTCCTCTTCCGGGCCGACGTCATCCTGGTGGCGGTGGTCTTCAGTGCCCTGGTGGGGGTGGCCTTCGGCCTCTACCCGGCGCAAAAGGCCAGCCGGCTCGACCCCATCGACGCCCTCCGCTACGAGTAACCCCTTAGGGAAAGCGGCCGGCCGCCACCAGCAAGTCCAGCGCCGACTGACGGAGGGCGTCTTCAGCGATGACGGCCTGGGTCGCCGCGTCGCGGGCGGCCAGGAAAGCCTGGATGAGGTCGAGGTTGTTGCTGGCGCCGGCCTTGTAGGAAAGGTCCGCAAGCCGGTAGGTGTCCACTGCATAGGCGGCCGCTCGGCGGGCGTTGTCCAACGCGCGGACGCTGCGCTTCACCGAGTCGAACGACGTCCGGACGTCGGATAACACCTGACGACTGGTGCCCTCGAGGGTAATTTGGTTCTCCGCGAGCTGTGCCTCACGCTGGTGCGTGCGGCCGTAGCGGGCGCCGCCGTCGAAGATGGTCCAGCTGAGCTGCGCCTGAATTTGCCAGCCCCACTCCGGAAAGGGAGGCGTGGGTGGGTGCTGGAAGAGTGGCTCCCCGAGCAGATTCAAGGTGGGCAGGTATTCCATCCAACTCATGTTGAGCGAGCGGTCGGCGGCCTTCACTTGCTCCTCGTTGAGACGGATGTCGGTGCGCTCTTTCGGGGCATCGGACAACGCCGCGTCGAGCCCGGGCAGCTGGGGGAAGTTGGGTGTCTCAGACGCGTCCACCGGGCCGGTGTCCCCGAGCAGCACGCCCAGGGCCTCCTGGGCATTGTAGAGACCCTCGTAGCTGGCCTGGAGGATGACCTCGGCGCTCTCCAGCGTTTGCGCGGCGCGCGCGGCGTCCACTTTGTTTCCCAGGCCGCCGGCGAGGCGCTTCTTGGCATAGTCGAGCTGCGCCACGGCCGTGTCACGGGAGAGGACGTTGACTTCCACCTGACGCTTCTGGGCGATGAGCGCGATGTACGTCTTGGCGGTGTTGGTGGCAATGACCCGTCGGACATCTGCGCTGTTGTAGCGGGCCACCTCCACCTGGTCGCCGGCGCGGATGGCGTTGGCCCAGGCCGTGGGCGAAAGCAGCGGAATGTTGAGCTGGATGTTTCCGGTCCACTGGTTCTGCGGATAGATGACGGTGTTCGGCCCGGCGATGGTGGCCTCCGTCCGGGAGCCGTCGAGATGGGTGAAAGCGACATTGGCCGCCAGGGTGGGGATGGACGCCGCCCGCACCTCCTCCATCAGGCCACGAATGCGGGCCACTTCCTGGAGTGCGGTGAGCGTGCTGGGGTTTCGTGCCAGGGCCTGGTCCACCGCCTGCTGAAAGCCGATGGACTGGACGACGGGAGTGACACCGTCCACCCCCCCGTCCAATGCCACCGCCGGCGTCCCCAGGGTTGGGTCCGGAGCAGAAGTCAGCCGGGGGAGGGGAAGCGGGGGTGCGGGCGGCAAGGGGACTTGAGCAGCAGCCTTCATCGCGAACAGCAACGCCAGAACGGCGGGCCAAAGGCGCATGGAATTCTCCGAACTCCGGGAAACAACCGAGGGTGAGGTCCGCCGACCGACAACCGGACGCTGACGCAGCTCAGCGCAGCCGGCCGCCGAAGGGCGCAGGGCCTCCGCTTGCCTCTGGCGCAGGGGCGGGAGGGCGGAGAGTCGGCACATGGGGGGCTGTAATGCTCAGCGACGAAATCAATTGCAACCTCAACGAATCCGGGCTCACCTCCCGCCCCTCCGCCGTGCGTCCTTCGTCGCCGAGCGTCGTTGCCGGTCAGCTGGCCGAGTTCGAGCAGCTGGCGGGGCTCATCGCTCAGGCCCGCCGCAGAGTATGGAGCGGCGTGGCACGTGTCCTAGCCCCGGAAGGGGAGTCCGTCCTCGGCTGGGCGGTGGTGGGGACGCTTGCTCGCCTCGGGCCGCAGAGCCAGCGCGACCTAGCCGACATCATCGGCCAGCACCCCGCCGGCATCTCGCGGCAGCTGGCGGAGCTGGACGCTGCCAAACTTACCACCCGCACCCTCGATGCCCGAGACCGCCGCTGTCGCCTGGTTGCGCTCACGCCGAGCGGCCGACGCTGGCACCGCCATTGGCGACCGCGCGTCCTGGCGGCGGTGCGCGACGTCCTCGGTGTGCTCGACGGAGTGGAGCGCGAGGGGCTTCAGGCGCTGTTGGAGAAGGTGCTCGCCTCGCAGCCTATACTGGCGCGAGCACGTCGCAGGACGCTCCGGTAGTCTCCAACTCGCCTCCTTCTCTCGCCTGGAGACCACCCGTTATGGACCCTTCCTCCCTCAGCCGTCCGCTGTCCACCGTTCCGTTGGCCATGGTGACCACTGCTTTCGAGCTCCCGGGGCACCGGGTGGTGCGCAATCTCGGCATTGTCCGCGGCATCGTGGTGCGCTCGCGGAGCATCGTCGGGAGCTTCTTTGCCGGGCTTCAGACACTCTTCGGAGGCAACATCACGCTGTGGAGCGAGATGTGCGAGCTCGCCCGCCGCGAGGCCTTCGAGCGTATGGCGCTCCATGCACGGGCGGTGGGCGCCAACGCCGTCATCGGCGCGGCCTATGACGCGACGGAGATTGGGCAGGGAGTCACCGAGGTGCTGTGCTACGGCACGGCGGTGGTGGTGGAGTCCGCTCCCTAGCGCAGCCGGTACCAATTCCAAGCGGCTGCTCCGCCGATGAGTGCCGGTACGAGGAGCATGGTCGGTTGCCACCAACCGAGATGGGCCCAGGCTACGCTCTGCGTCGCGGCCACCGCGAGGAAGCCCCACAAGGCCCAACGGCGCATCCACCACCACAGCGTCACCAGGAAGAGGATAGCCAACAGCGAGGTTGCCAGAATGAAGGCGGACAGCCAGGGGGCGCCGACGGAAGCGCCCAACTTCCGGTAGTCTGGACCGAAGGAGAAGGCGAAGGCCTGCAGCGCCGCCAAAAAGCCGACCGCACAGGCCAAGGTGAGGCTGACGGACGGACGGCGCGGTTTGGGCGAAGGCGGCGGGGGGAGGTCCATACCGACGTCGCCGGTGCTAGCACAGGGGCTACCGCGCGTGGTCCCCCACCCGGACGCGCCACTGGCGCCCCAATGCCAGCGCCACCCCGACGTTGGTGGCCCGTCGGCAGGCCAGCACCAGCGCCTGCTCCCCACCGGGAAGCATGGGAAAGACGAGAAACAGCCCACGGCGGGTGAGCGCCCACCCCTCCTCGGCCGGTCCGGAGCCGCCTGGCCCGAGGGGCGCCGAGCCGAGCAAACCCGCGGCGACTGTGGCGCCGCGCGCCAGCCGCAGGGTGGCACCCTCCTCGACGACAAAGGCGCTCTGCACCTCGCCGGTGGGCAGGTGCACAAGCCCGGCAGCCAAACACCCGGGCACGTCCGCAGTGGCAGCCTCGAGGGTGTGGGCCAGCGCGGGGGCTGAAGCGTCCAAGGTGAGGGGCCGCAACCCTCCGTCGGCCGGTAGCGGGGCGCGCTCCAGCACCCGGGCCAAGAGTGACGCTGACGTCTCGTCGTCCACGTCTTCCAGCAGTGCCGCGCAAGCCGGGCCGGTGACTGCCACACGCCAGTGGCGCGGCGTGCCCACCGAGGCGAGCTGCAGCGGGTCCCCGGGCTCGCCGCCCGGAGGCGTCCGCACCAGCGCTGCCAGGTCCCGCAGCGAGCGGTCCAGCCCCTCGAAGCTTGCCGGGGTGAGGCCGAGCGCGGACAACACCACTTCGGGTCCGCCCACTCGCTCCTGCAACACCACCACGCTGGTGCGCGCCCGGGAACCAATGTCCGCGGCGGCGCGGTGGGCCACATCGAGGGGGGCGGGGGTAAGGGCGCGGGCGCAGGCCAGGTAGGCCTCGAAGGCGCCGAAGGTGAGGCGCGGGTCGACGACACCGCGGAGCGCCTCGAAGTGGGCCTCCACGCCGGGCGGTGTCCGCGCTGCCAGGTCCAAGAGGCGCTTCACCACCTGTGCCTTGAGCGCGGTGCGGACCGCCATCTCGGCTCGCGGGCCGCCCATCTCGATGAGCACCTCGCCCAGGGGTCGCCGTTCGGCGCGGGACCGCTGCAGGGCGTCGGGGAGCAGCCGGCCCATCTCCGGGTAGAGGCGCTCCAGCTGCGTCCCGAGGCGCTCCTCCTCTGAGCCGCCAGCGACGAAGCGCAGCCGGCCGGCGCCAGCCACCAAGTCAAATCGACTCCCGTCCGGGAGTGGGCCGAACTTCCACAGCCCGGCCGTTGGTGTCTGCTCCACGGCCTCCAGTAGCTGGGCGAGAAAGCCCAGCTGGCGGTGGAGGCCAGCGTCACCGGGGTCGGCGGAGGGCTCGGGCATCAGGACCGGAACAGCCCCGGATGCTACTGGTGGCACCGTCCGCCCCGTCAAGGAGGTGGGTGTGTGCCCCCGGCTAGTCCTGGGGTCCCGGTCGCGTGCCGGCGGATGAAGTCACGGATGCGCGGGGCGACCTCCTCCCGCCACCGGGTTCCGCTGAAGATGCCATAGTGGCCGGCACCAGGCTGCTGGTAGTGCTCCTTGTGCTCGGGCCCAAGGCCAGTGCAGAGGCTGTGGGCGGCCAGCGTCTGGCCAAGCCCGGTGATGTCGTCGTTCTCGCCCTCGACGGTGAGCAGCGCGGTGCGCTGGATGGAGGCTGGGCGGATTGGGTGGATGCCCCGGAATTTCATCGTGCCCCGGGCCAGGGCGTGCTCCTGGAAGACGCTGCGGACTGTCTGCAGGTAGTACTCCGCGGGCAAGTCCATCACCGAGAGGTACTCGTCGTAGAAGCGCCGTTTGGTTTCGGCGGCGTCCTGGTTTCCATCGACGACGTCCCGGAAAAGTCTCCAGTGGGCGGCGACATGCTTGTCCGCGTTGAGCGACACGAAGCCGCTCAGCTGGACGTACCCGGGGCAAACCCACCGCCCGGCGCCCGGTTCCGTCGCCGGCACACGGTCGAGCGCCCAGCGCTCGAACCATTCCAGCGGCTGCGTCTCTGAGACGCGGTTGACCTCGGTGGGGTTGATGCGAGTGTCCACCGGCCCGGCCATCAGCACCATGGTGCGAGGCTGAGCAGCGGGCTCCTCTTCAGCCAAAAGGGAGATGGCCGAGAGCACGGCCACTGCCGGCTGGCACACCGACAAGACGTGGACGTCGGGGCCAAGGTGTCGAAGGAAGCGCTGGATGAGGGCGATGTAGTCATCCAGGTCAAAGCCCCCAGCAGAGAGGGGGATGAGTCGGGCGTCGAGCCAGTCGGTGACGTAGACGTCATGGTCGGCAAGCAACGTCCGCACCGTCTCGCGCAAAAGCGTGGAGTGGTGGCCCGACAGCGGAGCAACCACCAGAACTGTGGGGTCGGTGGTCGGAACGTCCCGTTGAAAGTGCAAGAGGTTGCAGAAGGGCGTCTGCAGAACTGCCACCTCCTGCACCGCCACCGTGCGGCCGTGGACTTCGGCCGAGTGAAGGTTGAAGGAGGGCTTGGCATAGAAACGCGTCGAGCGCTCCACCAACTCGCTGACCGCTGCCAGCGTCCGGGTGAAGGGAGTTTCAGGCAATGCCGGATGCGACCAGAGCGCCTGGTTCACCGCCGCCCACAAATGAAACGGCTCCCGGAGCCCGCGCTGCAGTTGGTAGGTGAAGTACACGCCCCAGGAGCCTGACCCAACCGGTCAACGAAAGGAACGGGTTTCTTCCAAATGCTGCGCCGCTCCTGTAATTTCTCGCGCTTGCAGCATGCGGCAGGTGAGTCCCTCGGGTGGGCGGCCGACGGCGATGCTATAAGCAGACGCCTCACCCGCGTCCCGGCGACGGGCGCCAGGAGGGCGGCGATGGCCGTGGTCATCAAGAAGTATGGGAATCGCCGCCTCTACGACGCCGACTCTAGCCGCTACGTCACCCTGGCAGAGGTTGCAGCCAAGGTGCGCAAAGGGGCGGAGGTTCGCGTGGTGGATGCGAAGTCCGGCGCCGACCTCACCCAGCAGACGCTGACACAAGTCATCATGGAGGAGGGCAATGCGGCGCAACTGCTCCCCGTCCCCCTGCTGCACCAGCTGATTCGGATGGGGGATGACGCGCTGGCGGACTTTCTCGGTCGCTATGTCACCCGGGCGCTCGAGCTGTACCTGCAGGCCCGGGCCGGGATGGGCGCCGTCGGCGCCTTTAACCCGTTTGCTGCATTTGCACCCTCCGACAGCTTCGCCGGCTTTCTCGGCACGGACCGTGCCGGAGCCAGCCCCGCCGCCACAGGCGCCGTGTCTCGGGAGGTGGAAGCCCTTCGCCGCGAGGTGGATGCCTTGAAGAAGACAGTGGGTAAACGCCGTCGATGATTGAGGTTTTGCTGCGACGCAGCAATTTCGCTTGACAGCTCGGTGGGCGGCGTTACGTTTTGGCTGCAGGCGCGATGGACGCGTCGAGCAAAACCACGGAGATTCACCATGGCCGAGACGATGAAGTCGACGAATTCGCAGGTGCAGCAAATCTCAACGGAATGGAACAAGATGGTCGCCGAGCAGGTGACCCGGGTGGAGTCGGGCCTGACCGAGCTGGGCAAGCTGGAGGCCAAGACGCTGGCTCAGGCAGTGACTGGCTTCGAAGAGGCCGGTCGTATTGCCAAGGAGTCGGTGGCCCTCGCCGAGAAGGCCAGCTCCGAGTGGCGGAAGCTTTTCCTCGACGCGACCCGCCGCGCCGCGGCGATTCTCGCGCCTGAGAAGGTCTAAGCGCTTCCACAGGTGAACCGAGCAGAGAGGCGCCGTTTTCGGCAGTCTCTCTGCTCGCTGCACTGCGTTTCGGCTTCCCGGCGCCGTGCTTGACGCCGCCGCCTCGAGTCGACTCTAAGGCCCCGGGGACCGTCCGCCGCCCCAAAGGGAGCTCGGCCATGCTGAGCGTCAATAAGGTGACCAGCGTCGAGGAGGCGATGGCACTGGTGCAGACGCGTGACACGGTTGCCACCTCGGGCTTCGTCGGCAACGGCACTCCGGACGCGCTGCTCGATGGGCTGGCCCGCGCCTTCGAGACGTCCGGCGCACCGAGGGAGTTGACGTTGGTGTTCGCGGCTGGCCAAGGCGATGGCAAGACGCGCGGGCTCAACCGAGTGGCCCTTCCCGGGCTGGTCCGCCGGGCGGTTGGCGGACACTGGGGACTGGTGCCGAAGCTGGGGGCGATGGCTGTGGCCGGAGAAATTGAAGCCTACAACTTGCCGCAGGGCTGCATTTCGCAGCTGTACCGCGACATCGCTGCGCACAAGCCGGGAACGCTTTCCCGGGTAGGGCTTGGCACCTTCGTGGACCCGCGGCTCGGCGGCGGCAAGGTGAATACCGCGACTCACGAGGACTTGGTGGAACTGCTTGAGCTGCACGGCGTGGAGTGGCTGCTTTACAAGGTGTTTCCCATTCACGTGGCCCTGCTGCGAGGCACGACGGCGGATACGGCTGGCAACGTCACCATGGAGCGAGAGTCCCTGACGCTGGACAACCTGGCCATGGCCATGGCGGCAAAAAACAGCGGCGGTCTGGTCATCGTCCAGGTGGAGCGGGTGGCGCAGGCCGGGTCGCTCTCGCCGCGGGCGGTGAAGATTCCAGGAGCCCTGGTGGACTGCGTGGCCGTGGCCCGGCCCGAGCACCATTGGCAAACCTACGCCACCCAGTACAACCCGGTGTACTCCGGCGAGACGCGCGGCGTGCTGGAGGCACTTCCCCCCGCGCCGCTCGACGGGCGTAAGGTGGTTGGCCGGCGCGCGGCGTTGGAGCTGCTCCCGGGAAGCATCATCAACCTCGGCATCGGCATGCCGGAAGGCGTGGCCGCCGTGGCCCAGGAGGAGGGGCTCCTCAGCCTGCTCACCCTGACCGCCGAGCCGGGCGTCATCGGCGGTCTGCCCGCGTCCGGGCTCGACTTCGGTGCGGCGATGAACACCGAGGCCCTCATCGACCAGAACCAACAATTCGACTTCTACGACGGGGGCGGCTTGGACTTGGCCTGCCTGGGAATGGCCCAGTGCGACGCTCTGGGCAACGTCAACGTCAGCCGCTTCGGAAGCACCTTTGCCGGCTGCGGGGGTTTCATCAACATCAGTCAGAACGCCCGGCGGGTCGTCTTCGTCGGCACCTTCACGTGTGGTGGGCTCGAGGTGGAGGTCTCCGGCGGCAAGCTGCGGATTGTCCGAGAGGGCAAGGTCCGCAAATTCATCCAGTCGGTCGAGCAGGTGAGCTTCAGCGCTGCCCAGTGCCGGAAGGCCAACCACGAGGCGCTCTACGTCACCGAGCGCTGTGTCTTTCGCCTCACCTCGGACGGCCTCGAGCTGACCGAGGTCGCGCCAGGCGTCACGCTGGACGACATCTTCAACAACATGGACTTTGTGCCCAGCCGGGCCCGACAACTGGCCACCATGGACGCTCGGCTCTTCCTTCCGGAGGCGATGGGGCTCCGCCATTCGCTCGAGTCCAGGCCGCTCAAGGAGCGCATCCTCTTCGATGCTTTGGCCGGCGTGCTGTTCATCAATTTCGCTGGGCTTTCGCTGCGCGGTGAGTCGCAGCTGGAAGCCATCGCCTCGACGGTTGAGCTGCGTTGCGCCCCGCTCGCTCGCCGCGTGCCCGTCGTCGTCAACTATGACGGCTGTACCATTGCCCCACAGCTGATGGACGCCTACGCCGAAATGGTGGAGCGCCTCACCGAACGTTTCTATTCCAAGGTGACTCGGTACACGAGCAACGCCTTTTTGCGGCTGACGCTGGGACACTCCCTGGCCAGCCACCACGTTGCGCCGCACCTGTACGGCTCCAGTCGTGAGGCATTCCGAGCGCTCGCCTCCGCAGGCCCTGCGCAAGAAGCGGCGCAGTCGTCCAACAACCACTGAGGAAGCTCATGGACCTTTCCGTTGCCTCACCGAAACTCAAGGAAGCGCAGAAACGGGGCGGCCTGAAGTCCGCACTCAGCCGAGCCGTCAACTTCATCGACCAGCTGGACGCCACCGGCCTCAACCGTTCGTTGCTCACCGAAGCAGCCGGCCTGGTCCGCCGTCCGGGCAAGACCGGCGCGGCCGTGAGCCGTTTCCTGGTGGGGGAGCTGAGCGCCCTGGTGGCCAGCACGGCGCGCCTCGCCGGGGCCCCGGTGGAAGGGCCCATCCCGCCGCCCGCCAAAGACCGCCGTTTTGCAGACAAGGCCTGGGAGGAAAACGCATTTTTCTTTGGCCTCCTCCAGGGCCACCTGCTTCGGGAGCGGCTGGCCCAGGAGCTGGTCGAGGCGGCCGCGCTGTCGCCAGTGGCGGCAAGCAAGGCGCGCCTCATGAGCCAACTGCTCGTGGAGGCGCTGTCGCCGAGCAACTTCCTGTGGAGCAACCCGGGAGCGCTGAAGCGAGCCTTCGAGACTGGCGGGCTGAGCGTGGTGCGCGGCTTGATGAGCTTCCTCGAGGACGTCCGCACCCGGCATGGCTGGCCGAAGCAAGTCGACGGATCCTCCTTTCAAATTGGCAAGAATCTCGCGGCGACGCCTGGGAAGGTGGTCTTTCGGAACCACCTCATGGAGCTCATCCAATACGCACCCGTCACTGCCGAGACATACCGGGTGCCGCTGCTCCTCAGCCCCCCGTGGATTAACAAGTACTACATCATGGACCTCGCCCCAGGTCGCAGTTTCGCCGAGTGGGCGGTGAAGCACGGGCACACCACCTTCGCCATCAGTTACCGAAACCCGGACGCTTCGATGCACGATGTGTCGCTCGATGACTACCTGCTCGACGGGCCGCTGGCGGCGACGCGGGTCATCCGGGAGATTACTGGGGCGCCCAAGGTCAACCTCGCGGCGCTCTGCCTCGGCGGTACGCTGGCCACGATGCTCCTCGCCTACCTCAACGAGACCGGCGAAGACTGGGTCAACAGCGTGACGCTGCTCAACACCCTGGTCGATTTCAGCGAGCCCGGAATGCTCGGGGCCTTCACCGACGCGAAAACCATCGAGCGCATCGGCCGTCGCATGGCGGCCCGGGGCTACCTCACCGCCGAGGAGATGGGTGGCACCTTCAACCTGCTTCGTTCGAGCGACTTGGTCTTCAGCTACGTGGCGAGCCGCTGGCTCATGGGAGAGCCGCTCCCCGCCTTCGACTTGCTTGCCTGGAACGGCGACGGCACTCGGATGCCCGCCCGCATGCACATGGCCTACCTCAAGGCCTGCTACCTGGAGAACCGGCTCGCCAAGGATGAGCTGGTGGTGGGAGGACAGCATCTCCGCCCATCCACCATTCGCCAGGATGCCTTCATCCTCGCAGCCGTCGAGGACCACATCACCCCGTGGAAGTCCTCCTTCAAGACGACCCGATTGCTGGCCGGGAAGGTGCGCTTTCTGCTCAGCAGCTCCGGCCACATTGCTGGCATCGTCAACCCGCCCCACAAAAATGCCGTCTACTGGATGAACGACAAGCTCGAAGCTGACCCCGAGTTGTGGCGGGCCGGCGCCAGCCGTCGCAACGAGAGCTGGTGGGAGGAATGGGCACGGTGGGTTTCCTCCCGTGCCGGGGCCCTCGGGGCGCCGCCGCCCATGGGCAGCACCAGCCACCCGCCTTTGATGGAGGCCCCGGGAGCCTACATTCTCGAGCACTAGGCGGTGCGGGGCGGCTCAGAAGCGCCCGGAACGCTGGCTGTGCGCGCCGCACGTCGGTGGGCCCACAGAGCCCCCAGCGTCCCCACAATTCCGCGCCGGAAAAAGAGCACCGTCACCACGAAAACCAGCCCCGTCACCAGGCCGGTGGCGGCGGTGGAGCGCGAGAGCGCGTCCCGCAGCAGGACGGTGACGGCGCTTCCCACCAGCGGCCCGAGGAAAGTGCCGGTGCCGCCGAGCAAGGTCGTCATCACCACTTGCCCGCTGGTCGTCCAGGAGAGCACGTCGAGCGAGACCACGCCGTGCGCGACAACGAAAAGCGCCCCGGCCAGCCCGGACAGGGTAGCGGACAGCAAGAAGGCCAAGAGCTTGTGGGCCCACGTCGCGTAACCCACGCTTTGGGCACGGGTGTCGTTGTCGCGGATGGCGCGCAGCGCCGCGCCAAACGGGGAGTGGATGGTGCGGAAGGCCACCAGCGCACCGAGCGTCGAAACCACCAGCCCGAACCAGTAGGCGTGCAACGAATTGGAGAAGTCCAAGCCGAGCAGTGGGGGCCGGGGGATGTTGGGCATCCCACTCTCTCCGCCCGTTACCTCGTCCCATTGCTTGGCGATGAAGTCGACCATCTGCCCGAAGGCGAGCGTAATCATTGAGAAGTAGATGCCCACACTTCGGATGGACAGAAAGCCGATGGGGAGGGCGAGGACAAATGCGGCCGCCGTCCCCCCGAGCATGGCCAACGGGACCCCGACTCCCAGGTGGAGAAGCAGCCACCCGGTGACGTAGGCGCTGGTGCCCCAAAAGGCTGCGTGCCCGAAGGACAGAAGGCCCACCTGGCCGAATACTAGGTCGAAGGCGAGCGCGAAGAGGCCGAGACAGAGGATGTCCAGGGCCACCACCGGGTAGACAACGAAGGGCAGCCCGACGAGCACCACCAGCGCCGCCGCTCCGGTGAGCAACCAGCTGCGGCCGCTCATCGTCCGCCCTCCGGCAATCCGAAGAGTCCAGTCGGCCGCACCAGGAGCACGCCGGCCATGAGGATGAAGACCAGCGTGTTGGCGATGGGCGGGTAGAACGCCGAGCCAATGGCGATCAGGACGCCAACGGTGAAGCCGGTGAGGATGGAGCCGAGGATGCTTCCCAAGCCCCCGATGACGACGACTGCAAAGGTGGTGACGATGAGTTCGGAGCCCATCAGCGGGTCGACGCTGTAGATGGGCGCGGCGAGCACCCCAGCCAGGCCGGCCAGGGCCGTGCCGAAGCCGAAGACGGCGGTCACCCAGAGGGAGACGTCGACGCCGAAGCTGCGCGTGACGGTGGGGTTCTCGGTGCAGGCCCGCACCACCGCCCCGAGTCGGGTCCGCTCGATGAGGAAGAAGGTGACGCCGCACACCGCCACCGAGGCGCCGATGACGAAGAGTCGGTAGGTGGGAAACAGGACGAAGCCGAGGTTGGTGACCCCGGCGAGTTGGGAGGGGCCCGAATACGGGGCGCCGCTAATGCCGTAGAAGAGCCGGACGCTGTCCTGAATGACCAGCGTCAAGCCAAAGGTGAGCAAGAGGTTGTAGGCGGGCGGCAGGTTGTAGAGCCGCCGTAACATGGTTCGCTCGATGAGGACCCCGAAGAGGCCGAGGAGCACCGGGGCGATGACCAGCGATGGCCAGAAGCCCAGGCCGAAGCGCTCACCGAGGCTGTAGGCGGTGAAGGCTCCAAGCATGTACATCGCGCCGTGAGCGAAGTTCACGATGCGCAACATTCCGAAGATGACCGCCAGGCCGAGGGAGAGCAAAGCGTAGAAGGCGCCGTTCACCAGCCCGTTGAAAATCTGGATGACCAGCAAGCGTCCCATGTGCCCGGTATTCCTCCCTCGGCCGCTGCCTTACGTCGCTATTTGCCCATCTGGCACTTTGACTCGGAGAGCGGCATGAAGGCCTGAGCTGCCGGTGTCTTGGAGATGACCTTGAAGTAGTCGCGCTCCTCCTTGGCCTCACTCTTCGGCTTCACCTCTACCTGGAGCACGTCGAGGATGACGCGGTGGTCCTGCGGCCGGATGCTGGCGTTGCGAGCGAAGAAGTCGCTGAACTGATGGCCCTCGAGCGCCGCGCGCACCTTGTCCGCGTTGTCCGACTTCGCCCGGGAGACCGCCTCAAGGTACGTGGTGACGGCGGAGTAGACGCCGCCGTGCACCCAGGAGGGTTTCTTTCCGAAGGCCTTCTGGAAGTCTGTGCTCCAGGCCTTGCTTGGCTGGTCGAGGTTCCAGAACCAGGGAACGGTGACGACCGCGCCCGCGTACGCATCTTGCCCAAGCGAGTCGATGTCCGTCTCGAAGAGCAGCCCGATGGCCAGGCCGATGCCGTCCTTCTTCAGAGCGAACTCGTTGTACTGCTTCACGACATTGACCAGGTCCGCCCCGGCGTGCATCGTGCCGAAGACCTGGGGCTTCAAGGATTGCGCTTTGAGCAGGTAGCTGGAGAAGTCGGTGTTTGGAAACGGAGTTGCTTCGCTGGGGGCAACCATTTTCCCGCCGGCGGCCTCCACCGCTTTGCGCATCTGCGCATCTAGGTTCTGCCCGAACTTGTAGTTCGGGTAGATGATGAACCAGGTTTTCCCGCCGCGCTTGGTGACCGCAGTTCCAGTCCCATTGGCCAGCATCCAGTTGTCGTAGGCGTAGTGGAACGTGTGGATGTTGCACTGCTCGTTGGTGAGCTCGGTGGTGCCTGCGCCAACGTCGATGAGCAGGGCATTGCGCGTCTTCACCACGCCCGCCACGGCCAGGGCACAGGAGGAAGTGGGCACGTCGAAGATGGCGTCTACGCCATCTCGCTCAATCATCTCCAGGGCTTTGTTGGTGGCGACGTCCGGCTTGCTCTGGTGGTCGACGCCAATCACCTCGACCTTGCCCGCGTATTCGGGGTGCTTCTTCATGAAGGCCGCGGCGGCCAGCTCTGCTGCTTTGACCGAGCCGGGCCCAGCCAGCGCCGAGTAGACGCCATTCATGTCAGTCAGCACGCCGATTTTGACTTTGTTGCCGGAGAGCTGCTGTGCCCCAGCTGGAACGGCGAGCAGCAGTGCTGCCAGCAGTGTCGTTTTCATCAGGTTCTCCTTGCAGGTGCGGGACAACGCCCTCGGGCGTTGGTTTTCCCACGGGGGATTAGACACTCAAGTAGTCGAGCAACTCCTTTTCGCGGGTGCGAACCTGGTCGGTCGTCAACGTCTCCACCGAGCGCCCATCCACCACGAGCACGTGGCGGTCGGCCACCTTCAAAGCGAAGCGAAGGTTTTGCTCGACGAGCACCACAGCCAGCCCTTGCGCCTTGAGCTCGAGCACCATCTGGGCGATGCGCTGGACGATGACCGGTGCAAGCCCCTCGGACGGCTCGTCGAGCAAGAGTAGACGGGGCGCTGCTCGAAGCACTCGGACAATGGCCAGCATCTGCTGCTCGCCGCCGGACATCTTCGTGCCGGGGAAGGCGCCGCGCTCCTTGAGGATGGGGAACGTCTGGTAGATGCGCCCCAGCGTCCAGCCTCCGGGCCGCAGCGCCGGGGGTAGCTCGAGGTTCTCGCGCACGGTGAGCGTCGAGAAAATGGCGCGCTCCTCGGGGACCCAGGCAACGCCCAGCCGAGCAATGCGGTCTGAGGTCAACCTTGAAATGTCCTGGCCGTCGAAGGTGATGGTCCCACGCCGGTCCGGAAGTACGCCCATTAGCGACTTGAGGGTGGTGCTCTTGCCAGCCCCGTTACGGCCGATGAGGCTCACCACCTCGCCCGGCTTCACCGCCAGCGAGACTCCGTGAAGCACGTGGCTCTTGCCATAGAAGGCCTGAAGGTCGGAAACCACCAGCATCGGGTCAGCCAACCTCCTCACCGAGGTAGGCCTCGATGACGTGCGGATTTCGCCGCACCTCATCGTAGGTGCCCTGCGCGAGGATGCGGCCGCGCTGGAGCACGGTGATGCGGTCCGCCAGCTGCGCCACAACCCCCATGTTGTGCTCCACCAGCACCAAGGTGCGGCCTTTCGCCACCTTCTTGCCGAGGGCCACCATCCGCTGGACGTCGTCGGTGCCCATTCCGGAGGTGGGCTCGTCGAGCAGCAGCACCCGGGGCTCCTGGGTCAGCGAGATGCCAATCTCGAGGTTGCGCTTCTCGCCGTGGGACAGCGACGAGGCCGAACGGTGGGCCAGCCCCAACTCGTGGACCACCTCCAAAATCTGCCGAGCCCGGGGCTGGTACTTCAGCAGCACCTTCACACTTTCCCAGAACCGCCAGTGGTGTGGCGTCTTGGACTGGATGGCAACCAGAAGGTTTTCCTGAACCGAGAGGGTGTCGAAGACCGAGGAGATTTGGAACGAGCGGGACAGTCCCCGGCGGACAATTTTATGGGGAGCGACCCGGGTGATGTCCTCGCCGAAAAGGAAGACCTGGCCGGCGGTCGGCGTCAGAAACCCGGAGAGGAGGTTGAAGAGTGTCGTCTTCCCGGCGCCATTGGGCCCGATGATGGCGTGGGTCTCACCCTCCTCGATGACCAAGTCCACCCCGTCCACCGCGGAAAAGCCATGAAAGGCTTTGGAAAGAGCTCGAGCCTCGAGAGCTGCAGGCATAGGTTCGGCGCTTTGCGCGAGGGGCCGACGGCAGATGGACCTTAGCTGTGGCCTCGTGAAGGTCAACGAGGTTTAGCCACTCCCGGAGCGTATGCTCTCGTGACGCGCCGATGAGGCCCCTTTGGCCTTCGGAGAGAGGAAATGACGCTATGCGTATGAAGGGCCGTGTGGCACTGGTGACGGGGGCAGCAAGTGGCATTGGTCGCGCAATCTCCGAGGCTTTTTCCCGCGAGGGCGCCCAGGTGGGCGTGGCAGACATCAACGCTGCGGGAGCAACAGCTGTGGCGGACTCCATCGCCCACACCGGCGGCAGCGCCGTCGCCGTCCCCATGGACGTCACCGATGAGGCCCAAGTGAACGAGGGCGTCGACGCGCTGGTGGCGCGCTTCGGCACGGTGGACGTGCTGGTAAGCAACGCTGGTGTTCAGCACATCGCCGCGGTGGTCGACTGCAGCTTCGAGGCGTGGCGCAGGCTGCTCGCCATTCACCTCGACGGAGCCTTCCTCACCACCCGGGCCTGCATGCGCCGGATGGTGGCCTCCGGGAAGGGCGGCTGTCTTCTTTACATGGGCAGCGTGCACTCAGTGGAGGCCTCGCCGCTCAAGGCTCCGTACATCGCTGCCAAGCACGGCATCCTCGGCCTGGCCCGCGCAGTGGCGAAAGAGGGGGCGCCGCACGGCATTTGGAGCAACGTCATCGCGCCGGGCTTTGTGCGCACCCCACTGGTGGAGAGACAGATTCCAGAGCAAGCCCGCGACCTCGGCATCAGCGAGCAGGAGGTGGTGAAGAACGTCATGCTCAGAAATACGGTCGACGGCGAGTTCACCACGCTCGATGACGTCGCGCAGCTGGCAGTCTTCCTCGCGTCCTTTCCGAGTCGAGCGCTCACGGGCCAGTCGGTGGTGGTGAGTCACGGCTGGCATATGCAATGACCTCTCGCCAAGACTAAGTCGTTCGGCCCGATACCTGAACGAAGTCGACCCCTGAACTTCCCGACACAGGCCTAAGGGCGACGTATTTCCCCATGAGAAAGCCAACCGGAGCTGCCCCCGGGTGCAAACCAATGGCGGCTTAGAGCGGCGCGCCGTGGCATTCGAAGGGTTGTCCTTACAGGGCGTGACCGCGGTCAAGATTGGCGCGAACGCACTACCCGCGCTTCGGCTTCTCGTGGGTCTCGACAAAGGTGAAGCCGAAACGGCCCTTCACGCACAGGTTCCCAGCGGTCACGCCGGAATCACTCGGCGACGTCACGCGGACAATTTTATTGTCTTGGACTCGCAGCGAGAGCGTACAGCCCACTCCGCAATATGGGCAGATGGTGTCTGTGACCGTTTGTTCCGACTCTCGCCACTGACCAGCCTCGCGAAGGTCGTGCTCGGCCTTGAAGACCAGGGCACCCGTCGGACACGCGTTCACGCAGTTGCCACAAAAGACGCAAGCTGAGTCGGGCAGCGCCACCTCGTGCTCAGTGGCGATGCGTGCGTCGAAGCCGCGTCCGGCTACGGCGATAGCAAAGGTGTTTTGCGCATCGGTGCCGCAGGCCTCGACGCACTTATAGCAAAGCATGCAACGTCCGTAGTCGCGGACGAAGAGCTCATTGTCCACTGTTACTGGCTGGGCGACGCTCTCCGCCTTCGGTCCAAACCGCGCAGGGCGAGCTTCATACCGGGCTGCATATGCTGAGAACGCCGACGAGCGAGACATGTCGACAGAGGAACCGAGGAGCTCAATCACCAGTTTGCGGCTAAGCCGAACGCGGGGACTGTCGGTCAGGACTTTCATGCCCGGCTCGGCAAGGCGCGAGCAGGCTGGGACAAGGACGCGTGAGCCCTCGAGCTCGACAACACAAATCCGGCACACATTGACCGGAGTCAGGTTCTCGGCCCAGCACAGCGTCGGCGTATCGATGCCAACGGATTGGCATGCCCCGAGCAACGTCGTCCCTTCTCGGACCGTCACGGGCTTCCCGTCGACAGAGAGCTCCACCGGCCGGGGCATCATCCGGTGGGCCCTCGATGCGGCATCAGCTTGGCCAGGGCGGATTGAATGGCCAGCGTCGCTGTCTGACCGAGCCCACAAATGGAGGCATCCTTCATCGCCTGAGCGAGCTCGGTCAGCAACTGGAGCTCAGCGTCCGTCGACCCTAAGGGGATGCCCGCGGCAAGTCGCGTCAGCAGTTCCTCCTGACGCACGGTGCCGACACGACAAGGGACGCACTGCCCGCAGGACTCGTCGCGAAAGAAGGCCGCTAGGCGACGTAGGATTGGAGCAAGGGGCAATTCATCGTCCAGAACGAACACCACTCCGGATCCCAGTGAGGCCCCGATCTTGCGCGTGTCCTCGAAGGACAGCGGGACCGACAGCTCCTCAGGCGAGAGAAAGGTACTCGCCGCGCCACCAAGAAGGACGGCCTGAATTCGCCGACCCTTCGCAACGCCGCCCGCAAGTTCGATCAACGCGTCCAACCGAGTTCCGAAGGGGACTTCGTAAACGCCGGGTCGTGCGATTCGCCCGCAGACGCAAAATAGCTTCGTCCCGGGTGAGGCGGCCGTGCCGACGGACACGTACGAGGCGGCACCGTCGCGTACAATGTCGAGCACTGCGACCAACGTCTCCACGTTATTCACCGAGGTTGGTTTGCGGAAGAGACCTGAGTCCACCGGAAACGGCGGCTTATTCCGCGGCTCGCCGCGGAAACCTTCCAGAGAGTTGAAAAGAGCCGTCTCCTCGCCACAGATGTAAGCGCCGGCGCCACGGCGCAGCTCGATGTCGAAGGTAAAACCGCTTCCTAGAATCTCGGCGCCCAGCCAGTGCGTTGTACGAAGGAACTCAATGGCGTGCTCCAGTCGAGCGGCTGCCACGGGATATTCACCGCGGATGTACAGGTAGCCCCGTTCGGACCCGGTGGCAAAACCGGCGATGGTCATCGCCTCTAGGACCGCGAACGGGTCACTCTCCATCAGTACTCGATCCTTGAAGGTGCCCGGCTCAGACTCGTCAGCGTTGCACACGACATAGTGTGGACGTTCGGGAGCCCGCGCGACGGCCTCCCACTTGCGTCCGGTGGGAAAGGCGGCGCCGCCTCGGCCGACGAGCTTCGCTTCCGTCACTTCGCGAACGACGCCTTCTCGACCAAGCTCGAGTGCGCGCCGCAGCGCACGCTGCCCACCGTGCGCCTGGTAGGAATCCAGACTCAAGGGATCAACGAGGCCAGCTCGCACGAGCAACTTGCGAGGTCCTGTACCCCCGATGAATGCTGGCCTCCAGCGGGGGGGAGCGCCGCCCAGGGCAGCTTCGATCTGGGCAGTGGTCGCGCGACCAAACGCGACTTCCAACGGCGCCGCACCTGCGACGGACACCATTGCCGCAGGGGCTTGTTCGCAAAGTCCGAGGCAGGGGCTCCTTGCCCAAAGGGCGCTGGAATTCCCGGTGGTGTCCGGTGCGTCCGCTCGGTGCCGCGCGATCAATGGAGGTCCGAACTTGGCGTTGAGCTCCGCACACAGCTGCTCTGCCCCTGCGGCCTGGCAGACGATGTCGTCGCAGACATGAGCGAAGGCGCTCGAGCGCTCGGAGAGCGAAAACATCGCGTAGAAGCTCGCGACGCCGTAGGCCTCAGCCGGAGGAATTGCCAAACGGCGGCAGACGTAACCGAGTCCGCCAGGACTCACCCACCCGATCCGCGATTGGAGCGCATGCAGGCACGGCAGAAGGAGTGTCCGTTGGATCTTGGCGACGCTGGCCGGGGTCGGGATGTCAATCGGCAGCGGGCCGAGCACGGCATCAATCGCTGTGCTCTCAGGACCAGTCGGGGCTTCCGCGATGGCACGCAAGTCCAAGTTCGCGAAACTCTATCAGAGGCTTAGGGGAGGAGCCGCTTATGACACCGCATGAGCGGGCGGGCGAGCTTGCCATGCCCTAGACAGCTTCTCGACGCGAACCGCCGAAGCTTTGAACTCCGCGGTCCCCGATTTTGGGTCGGTCGCGTTGATGGTCAGGGTGTTGGTGTCGACGCTGTCCGGGAAATGGACCGTCATGAAGACCAGACCGGGCCGCAGGCCGGCGATGATGCGCACGGGGACTTCGACTGATCCTCGACGCGATACGATGCGCACCCATTCCCCGTCGCTGACATCGAGCGCACGAGCATCCTCCGGACTCAGGTCGAGCGTCTCACCCCGAGCGTGTGGCCAAGCGAATCCTCCGCTCTGGACACCAGTATTGTATGACTCGAGACGCCTTCCGGTCGTGAGGCGCAAGGGAAATGACGCGTCGAGACCGTCCACCGGAGGGACCTGCTCCGCTGGCAGAAACGGCGCACGGGGACCGACCATTGGGTCGCTCCAGAGTCTCGCATGTAGGAACGGTGTCCCCGGGTGCTGCTCGTCAGGGCACGGCCATTGGATTCCGTCGAGTGCCTCGATGCGGGCGTAGCTCATCCCGGCGTGCATCGGGCTCAGCGCGCGAACCTCGTTCCAGATTGCTTCCGGATTCGATGAGCCCAAGTCGTACCCAAGGCGCCGGGAAAGGTCGGCCAGGATGACGATGTCGTCGCGCGCTTGCCCAGGCGGCGTGAGGGCACGGCGGCATCGCTGAACACGTCGCTCGCTGTTGGTCACTGTGCCTTCGGACTCGCACCAGCTCGCCGAGGCCGGCAAGACGACGTCTGCCATCACCGCGGTCTTGGTCATGACGATGTCCTGAACCAGCAAGAACTCCAGCCCCTTCAACAGATTCATGGAGTGGTGTGAGTCGGCCTCGGATTGCGCCGGGTTCTCCCCGAGGACGTACAGTCCAGTCATCGCCTTGGTTTCCATGGCCTCGAACATCTCGGTGAGGTTCCAACCCTTCTTTGGCGGGACGGGGCGGCCCCAGCATTGGTCGTAGCGGGCGCGCACCACGGGGTTTTCGACATCTTGAAACCCGGCCAGCTTGTTCGGGAGGGCCCCCATGTCTCCACCGCCTTGGACGTTGTTCTGCCCCCGCAGCGGGTTGAGTCCCGAGCCCCAGCGCCCGACATGGCCGGTGAGCAATCCAAGATTGATGAGCGAACACACATTATCGACGGCGTTGTGGTGTTCTGTGATTCCAAGTGTCCAGCAGATGATGGCCTTGTCGGCTCGCGCGTATTCGCGAGCTACGCGTTGAATCAGCTCAGGAGAAACCTTTGTCTCTTGCGAGACTCTCGCCAGGTCGTACCTCTGAACGGTTTCTGAGTAGGCCTCGAAGCCCTCCGTCGCCCGGGCGATGAACGAGCGGTGCTCGAGGCCCTCTGCCAAAATGCAGCGGGCCATTCCATTGGCGAGGGTAATGTCGGTGCCCACATCGAGTTGAAGCCAACCGTCCGCCCATTCCGCGGAACTGGTGCGGCGCGGGTCCATCACAAAAAGCTTTCCCCCCCGTCGAATGGCCTTCAGGACGTGGTGGAAAAAAATCGGATGCGTTTCTCTGGCATTGCTGCCCCAGAGGATCATCACATCGGCTTCCTCAACTTCCTTGTAGGAACTCGTTCCGCCGCCTGCTCCGAAGACCGCCGCCAGACCGGCGACGCTTGGCGCGTGTCAAGTTCTGTTACAGCTGTCGATGTTGTTACTACCCACCGCGGCGCGCATGAACTTCTGCGCAGCAAAATTCACTTCGTTGGTGGCTTTGGAGCAGCTGAACATTCCAAACGAGTTCGCGCCGTGCCTCTCGACGACGCCGCGAATTCCTGCCGTCGCACGCTCGAGGGCCTGCTCCCAGCTGGCCGGGCGTAACTCCCCGTTCTCGCGGACGAGGGGTTCCGTGATTCGAGGCGGCGACACGACAGGAAGTCTATCCCCCCGCTCGTTGAGTTCAAGGCCGGTCCTCTAAGGGTACGTTTTGCCCCTGGGAGAGCCCCCGCGGCGGGAGGCGTCGGCATCAGCCTCAGCGCGTCGCTTCGACGCGCTCGTCACCTTACGTTTCCGCAGCACTCCTAGAACTGGAAGAAGCGCTCCATCGGCACCCCGTCATCTTCGCGGACGTGCCGAAACTCGTTGGTGGTCGACGAGTAGCGATAGTCGGCCCCCCAGGTCTTTGCATGCTCGACACAGCTGCGGACCGCTGCGGCCAGGGCGCGCACCTCCTCGGTGGTGGTGGTGGGATGGAGCGAGATGCGCACCCAGCCGGGCTTGTCTGAGAGATCCCCGAGGTCGATTTTGTCGGTGATGCGGCTCGAGCGATTCGGATCGACGTGCAGCAAATAGTGCCCGTAAGTCCCCGCGCACGAGCAGCCGCCGCGCACTTGGACGCCGAAGCGGTCGTTGAGCAGCTTCACCAAAAGGTTGTAGTGCAGGTCTTCGACATAAAAAGAGACGATGGCCAGGCGGTCGTCGACATGGTCGGCCAAAAGGTGCAGTCGCGGAATGCTTCGAAGCTTGCCGAGCAACAACTGCAGTAGCTCATGTTCGCGCTCGAGCATTCGAGCCGTTCCCATGGCCTCCTTGAGCTGCACCGCGAGCGCCGCCTTGATGGTTTGCAGAAAGCCGGGCGTTCCACCGTCCTCGCGCGCTTCGATGTTGTCCACGAAACTGTGCTGATGCCAGGGGTTGGTCCAGTTCACGGTGCCGCCGCCAGGCTGGTCCGGGACTCGATTGTGGTAGAGCTGCGAGTTGAAGACGAGCACGCCGGAGCTTCCCGGGCCGCCGAGGAACTTGTGCGGCGAGAAATAGACGCCGTCGAGTCGGTCCAAAGGGTCCGCCGGGTGCATGTCGATGTCGACGTACGGAGCCGACGCTGCATAGTCGATGAAGCAGTAGCCGCCGTGCTCGTGCATCACTCGGGCCAGCCGATGGACGGGCGTCCTAATGCCAGTGACATTCGAGCAGTCGGTGAATGCCCCGAGCTTCAACGGCCGCTCGCGATAGCGTGCGAGCGTTTCTGCGAGTTGGTCCACGCCCACCAGGCCGAGTGCGTCTGGCGGGATGACCTCCACGTCGGCAACTGTTTCCAGCCAGGACGTCTGGTTGGAGTGGTGCTCCATGTGCGTCACGAAGACCACCGGCCGTAGCTCCGCGGGAAGACGGCAAAACGGCGCGAGCTGCTCCGGCAGCCGAAGGCCAAGCATTCGCTGGAGCTTGTTCACCACCGCCGTCATCCCCGAGCCCTGGGTGATGATGACGTCGTCGGGTCCGGCGTGGACGTGCTCCTTGAGAATTGTCTGCGCGTGTCGGTAGGCGCGGGTCATCGCCACACCAGTGGTGCTCGACTCAGAATGGGTGTTGCCCACCAGTGGCCCAAACCGCTCGACGAGGCAGCGCTCGATGGGCGCATAGAGGCGACCGCTGGCCGTCCAATCCGCGTACAAGAGCTGCTGCTCGCCACAGGGCCCAGTGAAACAGTGGCGCAAGCCGACGATGCCCTCGCGAAATTTCGCGAAGAAGCCAGCCAGGCGCTCTGTTTCCGCGAGGGGGAGTTGCACAGAGAAGGAGTCTCACGCTCTTCCGCGTCCGTGCAAGGCCCGCCGCGTGCGTGCGCTCAAGGCGTTTTCCCTAGCCCAACCCGGGGGGGCACTTTGCACCAGCCGTGAAGACGCCCGCGGGCCAAAAGGCCTCCTCAACCCTCCGCTGCTCGTCTGCCCGTGACCCCCAAGCCCAGAGGACTCGGCCTCGACAAGCGCCGCGGGAGACGGAAGACCTCCGAGCCTGGCCCGGCTGTGCGTGACGCTCCGCCGGCCTTCTGCGCAAAGACAGTTGGCGCCGCCGCGGGCGGCGATGCCGCAACAAGCACTTGAGGTTAGGGCCGTGCGTTTGCTGAGCCAGGACGGGCGTGGTACGCACGTTGGTTATGGCGCGAGTCACTATTGAAGACTGCGGTCCCTACGCGGAGAACCGCTTCGCGCTTTCCATTCTTGCCGTCCGGCGCACCAAGCAGCTGCTCTCTGGCGCCACCTGCACGGTGCCCTCCGGCCGAGACAAGGCCACCGTCACGGCGCTCAGAGAGATTGCGGCGGGCAACGTGAAATTCGAACAAGACCTCCGCAACGTGCTGGGGCACCACGCGCCCGTTCCCGCTGGCGCGGCCTCCGCGACACCGCCCGCCCCCACGCTCGAGACGGTGGCCGAGGCGCTCCGCAGACAGCCCTTCGTCCCGACGCGGTAAGGCGCTTCCAGCCTCCGCCGGAGGTGCTGCGCTCGGGCCAGCCTCCGGCGAGCCCGTCAGTCGCTGTTTTCTGAGGGACGGACGTGCTGCGCCGCGTGGGGCTGGGACGGCTGGGAGTCCACAGCTGTGTCGGGGTCCAGCGGCACCCACTTCCGAGGGCGGTGGGCACCATGGCAAGTAGCCATGCTAGTGCACGCCCATGCGACCGCCAGCGCGCAGGGCCCGCTCGTGCTGGTGGTGGATGACCAACCTTTTTTTCGGGCCTTCCTCCGAAACGCCTTGGCGCGCCGCGGACACACCGTCCTGACGGCCGACGACGCGGACCAGGCCGAACGCCTTGTCGAGGAGGTTGGGCCTCCCTTGGTGCTCATTCTCGACCTGGTGTTGTGCGGAGTGAGCGGTCCGCAGCTCCTCCACAAGCTGTCCCAGCGCCCGGACGCACACCGTCTGCGCTTCATTCTCGTCTCCGCCCACCCCGTCGTAGAAACGGTGGCACCGGACTCACGCTTGGTTGTCGGCCGGCTCAGCAAGCCAGTCGACCTCGAGCGGCTCGCCCAGCACCTCGAGATGGCTGGCGCCGCGCTGCGCGACTCGGAAACGTGAAACGTCCCGAGGCGGATGGGCACGGCGCGCGCTCGAGAGGGTCCTAGCTGCGAAAGAGGGGCGCCTACTTCAGTTCGACCATGACAGCGCTGGCCTGGCCCTCCACCAACTCTTCGTAGTGGATGCGGCCGCGCGGGCTAAACTTGGTCAAGCCGAACGAGTGGGGGTTCAGGACGCTCTTGCCGTCCGGAGTGGTCGACTTGAGGACCCCGTCAGCGAGGTAGACGACGACAACGTCTCGCGCGTGGAAGTGCAGAGGCGTGCGCTTGCCGAACTGCCAAGTGTACCGCCAAGCAGTCACGCGCTCATTGTCGAGGGCCTTCTGGATGCTCGGGCGGTCAAAGGCGTCGGGAAGCCCGGTGGGATTGGCAAGCGCTGGCAGGGAAGCCTCTTCCAGCTGAACCACCACACTCCTCGCCGCCTCTTTGGACGTCCCCCGGCGGCGACTGGTCGGGCTTCTCGGCACGTACTCAACGTCTCCAGCCTGGTGATGGGCCACCGCGGTGTTTCCGTCGGCGCCCGTGACCTCGAGGTCGCCCGCAGTCAAGAAGATGATGACCGTGTCCCTGTCCCAAGCAGCGCTGGTTTGTCCCTCAGTCCAGGTGACGTCTCAAACCGCGACTTGTGAGTTCTGGAGGATGGGCTTGGCCTGCTCCAGGGGAACCACCGCAAGCGGTAGCGCCAAAAAGGGGCAGCGAAGTCATAGGAGTCTCTCGCTCGAGGAAACTGGCCCGCGGAGAGGCAGGGGCCGACGGGGGTTCTTGGTCAGGCCGGCGCCATCGTGCGCTGGCCGGAGAAGTTGGCGTCTTCGGGCTGGACCCAGTCGCGGTCCGGGCCAAGGTCTATCACCACCAGCGGCGTGCCGTCATAGCGTAGGCGCCTGCCGGGATAGACGTAGGCGCGGAATATGTAGCCGAGCATGGAGCGCTCTTGGAGCCCTGGGTGGAGCGTCGGCCGGACGCGCTCGGCATGGGCCGCAGGCAAGAGGCTCCAGTGCAGCCCCGGTTCCATATGGTGCATGCCGTGGTAGCCGTTGTTCACCGTCAGGAAGTTCAACAGCGGGCTGATGAAGGTGCGTGAGTGGTTGACGGGGTGGTCCGGGTCGCAGCCGTCATGTTGAATGAGGTTGATGGTCACGATGCCGAAGTTGGCGAAGAGGTGCGGCACCACCAGAAACACCAGCGCCTTGCGCCAGTCGAGCAGCAAGAGGGCACCTTTCGCCCCCCACACCACCACCGCTTCGAAGAGGTACTGGTGGTGCCACGCCGAAATTTTGCTCCCGCGCAGCTGTTTGAAGCGCGCGTTGCCCCGCAGAATGGCCGGCGACACGGCCGGAAAGAAGAAGAGCAGGTTGAGGAGGTTCCAGCGGAAGCGCACCTTGGTGGTGCGCATGACGTCCTCGCGCCTCTCGGTGTAGCGGTGGTGGGAGAGGTTGTGCCCCGGGACGTACTCGCTGATGGGGAAGCCGTAGGACAGGCTGACCCACACTTGAAAGAGCCGGTTCATCCAGCGGCGGGTGAAGACTGGGGAGTGCACGGTGTTGTGGGCGACCACCGCGCAGAGCCACGAGTTGTACGAGAGCACGGCTACCCACGCCCAGAGCAGAGGGCCCGTGGGCGCAAGAAGCCAGCCCCCGATGAAAAGGGTCGCGTAAGCGGCGAGAATTCCTAGGGTGCGTATGTCGGCTCTGTAGCGCAGCACGTTAAAGGTACCTTCCCAAAGGAAGCGGGCGACGTCCAGCCCGGCCTGGCCTAACGCCGTTTTGTCACTCCGGCCACCGAAGTAACGCCATCCGCTCGTGGCGGCATCAAACGGTCCAGGACTGCGCGAGCCACGGACGGTGAAAACAGCATCCCCAGATGGCCAACGTCTGGGACATGCACCAGGTCGTCCCCGGCGGCGAAAACACGCGGGATGATGATGTTGTCTGAGCCCGCGACGATAGAGGTGTAATGCACGGTGCGGGAGTGTCTCTCGCTGTTGGCGAGCCGTTCCAGGACCGCGGAGTCCGGACGTAGCTCATGGCCCACGCGGGATGAAAGCCAGTAAGCGTTATAGGTGCCTCGGTGGGGCGTTCCAAGCGTGATGCAGCGGTCCACCCGCCGCGCGCCGCCCAGCTGCTCGAGGTAAACGCGGGCCACCAGCCCTCCGAGGCTGTGGCAGAGGAGGTCGATTCGCCCCCCCCGAACGGCGTGGCGTAGGTAGTCCCGGAGGGCGCGGGCCGCGTGCTCGATGCCGGCCGAAGCCCGGTAGTCAAAGGCCAAAATCTGCCGCATGCCGTGGGCGCGCAAGTAGGCGCTCAGTGGGAGGAAGCTGCTGCGGTTGGCGCCATAGCCGTGGACCAGCACCACGGTACGCTGCTCGCGTCGTCGCGGCGTCCGCTTGCGCTGGGCCCGCCAGCCGAAAGGGTGAAGGAGTGAAAAAGCGGCCAGCGCCGCCACCTCCCGCGCCACCAGCACCCTGGCAGGCCGGGCCGAGGCGGGGAAGTCGCGCATCACGCCGGCGCCTCCTCCGGGGCCGCCCGCAGGGCGGTGTTGGTCGCAGGGACGAAGTGGATGATGCGCAGCCAGGCGAGTAGCCGCATGACTTGGTAGGCAGGGTCGAGCTCGAACCAGCGGACAGCGAAGTTGGGCCGCGTCGGGAACTGGTGGTGGTTGTTCTGGAAGAGCTCGCCCATGGTGACGAATTCCAGCCGGAGGGTGTTCTTGCTGTCGTCCTCGGTGTCGAAATTCCGGTAGCCGTAACGGTGGCCGCACCAGTTGACGATGGCGCCGTGAATGGGGCCCATCGTCCAGTGGACCGGCAAGAGAAGAAACCACCACAGGGAGGGGGCGAAGTGGGCGTAGAAAAGGACGAACAGGAGCGACAAGGCAACCCGCGTGCTCCAGCGCTGCGAGAGTCGGTCGATGAACGGCCACTCCGGCGTTCCGCCGAGAAACCGCGCTTCGGGCTCTCCGCGCCGGTAAGCGTAGACGTCGTATTGGTGCTTGGTGTGCCACATCATGCTCGCCACGTTGGAGAAGAAGCGGGGCGAGTGCGGGTCCTGCTCGGTGTCCGCAAAAGTGTGGTGCTGACGGTGCAAGATGGCGTACGCGCGCGGCACCAAAAACGACGGCCCCTGCGCCACGAAGGCGAGCAAGTAGAAGAAGCGCTCCCATGCGGGGCTCATGGTGAACATCCGGTGGGCGCCGTACCGGTGGAGGAAAAACGTCTGGGCGAAGATGGAGAGCCCCCAGTGGGCCGCGAGGAGACAGAGGATGGCCGTCATGACTCTCGGTCCGCCTTCCGCGACCCCGCAGGGAGCCGGCCCACCAGCGTTCGCCGAAGACTGTCTCGCCCCTGCGCCAAGCGCGCGGCGCCGGCCCGCAGCCCCTGCTCGACGCGCTCCCCGGCCTCGTCCGCTGCGGCCAAAGCGTCCTCGAGGATGGTGCGGATGAGGTTAGAGACGGGAATTCGCAGCTCCTCGGCGAAGCGCTTCAACTCTGCCTCGAGGGGGGCTGGGACGCGGGTGTGGATGACGCGCTCCTTTCGCGCTCTGGGCGCGGCGGCGCGTGAAACGGGCCTCTGCATGAGTCACTTTGTATCACAAAGTGACACGTCTGTCCAGACGAAGAAGAGTGCCGTTCGCATCGCGCGTCGGTGCGCCGTCGGGGGACACGACAGGGGGAGGACCGTCACCCCCCGGGCGCGTCGCCACGCTCTTCGGGGCAGGAGCGATGTTTAAGGGCCCGCCACCCAGAGCTGTCCGGCCGCCGAGTCGGCGGCAAAGGCCTTGCCGGCGGCTGACACCACCACCCCCTGCACTCCGGACGCGGTATGCGCCTGCCCGGTGGCGCTCAACGCGCCGCCACCGAGAAGCTCGGCGCGGGTGAGAAGCTCGGCCTTCCCTGCGGCAGCGAAGACAGTCCCGAGTTTCGGTGCGAGGTCGATGTTGTCGAGGCCCGCTCCCGTTTCCAACCTGCCGAGCAGAGTGGGCACGGGATTGACCGCGAAGGAAAGGAGGCGGTCCGTGCAGGCCACCACCAGGACGTCCCCGGTCGCGTCGAGCGTCATCCCTCTCGGCCCCTCGGCGCTGCAGGTGGTTGGCCAGTGGGCCGCGGTAGCGCGCTTGTGCACGTCGAGGACCAGTGTCTGGTTTCGGTCGCGGAGGTTGGTGTAGAAGCGGCCCCGGGCGGCGTCCACCGCGTAGCCCTCGGGCTCGCCGGGCAGCTCGATGTGCCCTGCGATGGGAAGCCCAGCCTTGGCCGCCGAGAGGATGACGAGGGCTTTCGCGATGGGCAGGGTGGCCCACACCTCATCGGTGGTGGCCACGTAGGCCAGACCGTCCGGCGCCTCCGGCAGGGCCACGCACTCCCCCCGCTGCAGGGTGCGCAAGTCCACCGCGCACACCGAGGAGTCCGCCCGGTTGCCGATGAAGGCGCGGCCAGGCCCAAACGTCACCGACGAAGGGCCGAGCTCGCGCCCGTCTCTCTGCCGCGTGGCGAAGCCCTCAATGGTACGGATGGTTTCTAAGTTGGCGTCGACGACGAAGACGCGGCCGGTAAGTCCACCGGGGACCCACACCTGGTTGGTGCCCGGCTCGTAGCCGAGGTAGTCCATACCAATGCGGCCGGGGGAACTGGGGAGGAGCCGGAGGGCGTGGATGGGAAGCGTGGCGACGCTGCCGGCGTCGGGTTGTCCGAGTGCAACGGTCGACGTCAGGGTCGAGGCGGCGAGGAGGAGCAGACGGTACATGGTCGGCTCTATAGCGCAAACCGGTTCGCGACCAACTGAGGGGAAAAACCCCGGTGCGTCAGGCGGCGCGCGCGTCGACCCGAACGTCGCCGGTCGCCATCGACGTTGGCGACAGGGCCGTCGCCCCGCCGAGTGGTCCGCGGCGATCCCCGGAGCTCGGCCGTCCGTCCCTCGGGAAGTCGAGTAGGTCCGCCACCAGCGCGTCCTCCAACAGACGCCTGCGCCACTTGTCGTCGAACTTGAACATGGACTCTCTCCTCATGTCGGTGCGGCCTCAGTGCCGCGCCCATAGGGACAAGTTGCGCTCCCCGGTGACAGACCGCCAAGACATTTGTAGGGCACCTGAAATAACCTTTGGCTATGGCCATCAACCTCAACTCGCTCCGGCTCTTCACCGCGGTCGCGGAGCACCGGGGCTTCACCGCGGCCGGACGGCACCTGCGGGTGAGCCAGCCGGCCATCTCCAAGGCGGTGAGGCAACTGGAGGGGCAGCTCGGGACGCAGTTGCTGGTGCGGACCGCCCGCGGGGTGACGCTGACCGAGGAGGGCACGGTGCTGTTGGCCCACGCCCAAGTTCTCTTTGGCGAGGAGCGCGCCGCGGAGGAGGCCCTGGCCGAGCGGCGGGGCCTCAGCCGCGGCTCGCTGCGCCTAGGCTCGAGCATGACGGTGGCGAGCAATTTCCTCCCGCCCGTCCTCGGCGCCTTCCACACACGCCACCCGGCGATCGAGTTGACGCTGGTTGCCGCCAACACCCGTGCCGTGCTGGAGGCGCTCCTCGCCAACACGGTCGAGCTCGGCGTGGTGGAGGGCCCCGTCAGTCACCCACGGGTGGAAGTGTCCCCCTGGCTCGAGGATGAGCTGGTGGCGGTGGCGGCGCCAGGCCATCCCCTCGCCCAGGTGCGCCGCCTCAGCGCTGCGCGGCTCTTCCAGGAGCTGTTTCTCATTCGCGAAGAGGGGGCAGGAACGCGCGACGTGGTGCTCGCCGCGCTGCGAAACCGACAGGTGACGCCAGCTCGCCTGTTTGAAATCAGCGAGAACGAGGTCATCAAACAGCTCGCTGCGGCCGGGGTTGGCTTCACCATTCTCTCCCGGCTTGCGGTTCAGAAGGAGATTGCCCGGGGGGAACTGGCGACACTCTCCGTCGACGACCTCGTTCTGCGCCGAACACTCACCTGGCTCCAGGTGAAGGGCCGCCGGCCGACTGCGGCGATGACCGAGTTTCGCTCGCTTGCCACCGGGCCCTTCCGACCGTCGCTCGAGTCCCTCCCTCAAAAGAGTGTGCTAAGGACTCCCGCGCCAAGGAGGCCGAAAACTTCATGACCATACGCGCGGGTGAGCGCCTTCCGGACGGAACCCTCACCGAGATGATTGAGGTCGAGACTCCGGGCTGCGTGGTGGGCCCGAACAGCTTCAAGGTGGCGGACCTGATGAAGGGCAAGCGGCTGATTATTTTCGGCCTGCCGGGTGCGTTCACCCCGACCTGTTCTGGGAAACACGTGCCCGGCTACGTGGGCCACTACAACGACTTCCGCGCCAAGGGTGTGGACGAGATTTGGTGCGTCGCGGTGAATGACGCCTTCGTGATGGCCGCCTGGGGCCGAGACCAAAAGGCAGACGGCAAAGTGCGCATGCTCGCCGACGGCAGCGCCACCTGGACCAAGGCGCTCGGTCTGGACCAGGACCTCACCGCCCGTGGGATGGGCATCCGCTCGCAGCGCTACGCCATGCTCGTTGAGAACGGTGTGGTGAAGCTGCTCAATGTCGAGGCCCCCGCCATGTTCGAAGTCAGCGACGCCGACACCCTCCTGCGGGCCGTCTAGGACAGTGCAGGAAGGCCCGGCACGGGCCTTCCCCCCTGGTGCCTGCCTCGAGGGGCAGTGGCCTAGGGAATCCCGAAGAGGTGCAGGACGACGAAGAGGCCGCCGGCGAAGGTAGCCGCCCCGAGGAGCACGCACACCGGGAGCGTCAGCACCCAAGCCAAGAGCAGGTTTCGCAGCGTGCCCATCTGTAGCCCGGAGTGGTTTGCCCACATGGTACCGGCAACGCCCGACGAGAGGACGTGCGTCGTGCTCACCGGCAGGCCGTAGTAGTCGGCCAGGCCGATGGTGCCCATGGCGACTATCTCTGCCGACGCCCCTTGGGCGTAGGTCAGATGCTCCTTGCCGATTTTCTCTCCGACCGTCACCACAATCCGCTTCCAGCCAATCATCGTGCCGAGGCCGAGGGTGAAGGCCACGATTACTTTCACCCAGTTCGGGATGAATTTGGTCGTCGTCTCGAGGTTCTTCTTGTAGCTCGTCAACTCAGACTTGTCCGAGGCGTTGGTGAGCAAGCCCTGCTTGGCCAGCTTCCCCAGGGTCTCGGTGACCAAATAGATGTTCGTCCGGAGCTTGGTGCGCCCGAAGGGGTCGATGTCCGCAATCCGCGCATGACCGCTGAGTGCCTCGGTAATCTCCTTGTTCTTGTTGGCCAGCGCCGAGTAGGTATCCTCCGTCACCTTTCCTGTCGTCTTGAGGTATGCGGAAAGGTCCTGGGTGGCGTAGTCGTGCAGCACTGGCGCCGCATGGGGGTTGACGTACTTGTCGAGTGTCACTTGGGCGATTTGCGACTCCCTGAGCAGGGCCGACGTCTCGGCCACGCCGGTGCCCGGGTTGAGCGCGAAGGAGGCAGGGACGATGCCCACCAGGATGAGCATGATGAGCCCCATGCCCTTCTGCCCGTCGTTGGAGCCGTGGAAGAAGCTCACTCCGGTGCAAGTCAGCACCAAGAGGGCGCGAATCCAAGGTGGAGGCGGCTTGTCCTTGTCGGGCGCGCGGTAGAGCTCGGGTCGCTTGATGAGTTGCTTTGCGACGATGAGCAAGAGGGCCGCGAAGGCGAAGCCGATGACGGGCGAGATGAGCAGCGAGGCGCCCACTTCCTTGGCCTTGGCCCAGTTGACCCCCTCGCCGAACTCGTGACCGCCGGCGAGCATCGAGTTGGCCAGTCCCACCCCCATGATGGAGCCGATGAGGGTGTGGGAGCTCGAGGCCGGGAGCCCCAGGTACCAGGTGCCCAGGTTCCAGATGATGGCCGAGATGAGGAGGGCAAAAACCATCGCGAAGCCTGCTCCCGACCCGACATTCATCACCAACTCCACCGGCAGCAGCGCCAGCACGGCGAAGGCCACGGCACCGGTGGAGGTGAGCACCCCGATGAGGTTCCAGCAGCCTGACCACACCACGGCCACCGTGGGCTTCAGGGTGTGCGTGTAGATGACGGTGGCTACTGCATTGGCTGTGTCGTGGAAGCCGTTGACGAACTCGAAGCTCAGCGCCAGGCCGAGCGCGAGCAGTAAGAAGATGACAGTTCCGATGGAGAGCGTCTCGCCGAACAGGTGCACGCGGGCCTCGTCTCTGTGGGGGAAGGCGAGCGGTCGTAGCTGAAGCGGCGATGTCGACTTGGTGAGGAAGGCGTGACGTTTTCAAGACCAACAGCGCCTTGGGCGGAAAAGCGTGGTCCGAACCTCCGCCTTAGCCCGAGGCCGGACGAGCACTAGCTGCAGCACGTCCCGCCCGAGTCGCCGCGCCCCCTCCGGGAGCTCACCCCTTCTTCTTCAGCTGTCCCTCGTGCTCCCGGATGAAGGTGCGGATGTCGTCGGTCAGGTCGAGGAGCTTGAGCCACTGCTCCTGGTAGAGGGTGACGGGAAACCGCCCCAGGCCATAGACGGAGAGTCCACCCTTTTCGCTCACCTTCATCGACACGGCCTTGCTTCCGCGCGTCTTGAGGGCCTCGTTTTCCGCCCTGAGCCGTTCCAGCTCCGCTTTCAAGTCTGCCTCGGTGCTCATGGTGGGCCCTCCTGGGCGGCCTCGGTGGGGGTTTTACCTCGCTTCGTTCTGACGGTGGCCCCTGGCGGCAGGACGAGACTCGCCCGTCAACACCCCCTTAGCGGAGACTCGCCCGAAGGAGGTTGGACTGCGCTCGACCGCCCTTCCGCGAGCCCTTCGCGGGTTTGGCCGCTGTCCCCGGCAAAGCCCGGTCCCGCCGGTGCGACGGCACGCGACGGCAAAGGAGGCCAGAGCCCGGAGGGCCCCGTGGCGACTGGGAGGGGACGGATGCGAGCAGCGGGGCCCCAACGCGTCCGCCCGTGCCGCTAAATGCCTCGTCCGCTGACGAGGCGGACCACGACCACTACCAGCGCGATGACGAGCAGAAGATGAATGAGTCCGCCACCGACATGCATGGCAAACCCGAGGAGCCAGAGCACCACCAAAACCACCACCACTCCCCACAGTAGATTCATGGTGCTTCCTTTCGTCACCCCCCACCGCGGAAGGTACCGCCTAAGGTAGGGGCGTTGGGGCTCGTCTGCCAGCGTCCAAAGCGGTGCAGCTGCCCTGGACGCCCCCGCGGAACGAGTCTCGGGCGAGGACGGTGGAAGCTCCGGCCGGGGCGGCCCCATTGCCCCGAAGTGAGGTCTGTCCCGGGGGCCAGCCAAAGGGCACCCTGACGTGGAGTGAATCGGCTTCCGAGGGCCGGCCACCTTGAAACGTTCAGGGTGAAACGGCATCGAAACCCGGTGCCCGGGAACATCCGGGAGAAAACAGTACGTTTGACCGTGAATTCAGGCGCCTCGGTGCATTTTCCCAAGCCAAGGGTCCTGAACACGGGTATCTGGAGGTGACCCCCTTTCCGCCGGCCCCCGACTATGTTCCGTCCAGCTGAAGCGCAATCCCGGGACGAATCTCCCGAGGAGTCTCTCTCCCCGACCGACCAGCCACCCAAACGCCGGGGCCGGCTTCGCCCGTGGTTGCTTGCGGTCGGAGCCTTAGTCCTCGTCGTGCTCGTGCTGGTGGGAGTCAAAGCCGGGCAAATTGTGACGATGATTAAGGTCGGCAAGTCGATGCTCCCGCCGCCCGAGTCAGTCACGGCGGTCGAAGTAAAGTCCGTCGATTGGCGACCGATGCGTTCGGCCGTCGGTACGCTGGTCGCGGTGCGCGGGGTGACGCTGGCCGCCGAGCTCACGGGCGCTGTCCGCGAGATTTCGTTTGAGAATGGCGCAACCGTGAAGCAGGGCCAACTCTTGGTTCGGCTGGACACCTCTACTGAGCAAGCGCAGCTCGAGGGCGCGCTCGCCGATGACGAGCTTGCCAAGCAGACGTTGGAGCGCGCCCGGAAGCTTCGTCGGGACCTCACCAACACCCAGGCCGACCTCGAGGCAGCCGAAGCCCGGGCCGTCCAGGCCGCATCCAACGTTCGGAATCTCCGCGCCGTCATCGCCAAGAAAGTCATCGTCGCTCCCTTCGCTGGACGGGTCGGGATTCGCCAGGTCGAACTGGGGCAAGTCTTGCAGCTCGGGACGGCTGTGGTTTCGCTTCAGACGGTTTCTCCCATCTACGTGGAGTTCCAGCTTCCCCAGCAGGCCCTGGCCGACGTCAAGGTGGGCCAGCGCATCTCGCTGAAGGTAGACGTCTTCCCGGGCTCGACTTGGGACGGCACCATCACCACCATCAATCCAGAGGTGGACCCAAGCAGTCGGAACGTGCGGATGCGCGCCACCGTGGAGAATAAGGACGGGCGGCTCACCCCCGGAATGTACGCCAGCGTGGAGGTCTACTCGGACAAGCTCGAGTCGCTGCTGATTGTCCCAGCCACCAGCGTCCTCTTTGCGCCCTACGGCGACTCGGTCTACGTGCTGGAGGAGGCCAAGGGCGACGACGGGAAGACCGGCCTCGTGGCCCGGCAACGCTTCGTCCGCGTCGGGGAACGCCGTGGGGACTTCGTAGCCATCGTCTCCGGGGTCAAGGCCGGCGAGACGGTGGTGAGCAATGGAGCTTTCAAACTCCGAAATGGGGAGTCGGTTCAGGTGAAGAACGACACGGCGCCGGCGCAGCTAGCTCCAGTGCCGGTCGATCGCTGACGGGGATGAGGACATGAGATTTACCGACCTCTTCATTCGGCGACCGGTCATTGCCATCGTCGTCAACGTCATCATCGTGGTGGCCGGCGTCCAGGCCATCCGCTCACTCAACGTCCGGCAGTATCCACGGAACGACAATGCCGTGGTGACGGTGACCACGGTGTATGTCGGCGCCAGCGCTGACTTGGTGCGCGGCTTCATCACCACGCCGCTCGAGCGCGTCATCGCCGCTGCCGACGGTATTGACTACCTCGAATCGACGAGCAGCCAGGGCGTGTCCATCATCAGCGCGCGTCTGCGGCTCAATTACGACGCGACCAAGGCGCTGGCTGAAATCAGCTCCAAGGTCGACCAGGTGCGCGGGGACTTGCCGCCCGAAGCCCAGGTGCCGGTTCTCAACATCGAGTCTGCGGACAGCCAGTTTGCCTCGGCCTACCTCAGCTTCTCCTCGGAGTTCCTGAAGCAGAACGAGATTACCGACTACCTGGTCCGCGTCGTTCAGCCCCGGCTATCGGCGATTCCAGGCGTGCAGCGGGCGGACCTTCTCGGCGCCCGCACCTTCGCCATGCGCATCTGGCTCAAACCCGACCGCATGGCCGCGCTCGACGTCAGCCCGGCGAATGTTCGCCAGGCCCTCGCCTCGAACAACTATTTGGCCGCGGTGGGCCAGACCAAGGGTTCGCTGGTCCAGGTGAACCTCACCACCAACACCGACTTGCGCTCGGTGGAGGAGTTCCGCCGTCTCGTCATCCGCGAGAGCGGCGGAGCGGTGGTGCGGCTCTCCGATGTGGCCGACGTGGTGCTGGGGGCCGAGGACTACGACACCAACGTCGCCTTCAGCGGGCAGACGGCGGTCTTCATCGGCATCTGGGCGCTGCCCAACGCCAACTCCCTCGACGTCATCAAACGGGCCCGCGCCGAGTTGAAGCTCATTCAGAAGGAGTTGCCCGAGCAGATTAAGGCCTACCTCGCCTACGACGCGACCGAGTACATCCAAAGCGCCATCGATGAAGTGGTGAAGACACTCCTCGAAACGCTGCTCATCGTCGTCATCGTCATCTTCCTGTTCCTCGGCTCCTTGCGCTCGGTGCTGGTCCCGGTGGTAGCCATCCCGGTGTCCCTCATTGGCGCGGTGTTTCTGATGCAGGTCTTCGGATTCACCATCAACCTGCTGACTCTTTTGGCCATCGTCCTTTCCGTCGGTCTGGTGGTCGATGACGCCATCGTCGTGGTGGAAAATGTCGAGCGGCACATCAGCGAGGGCATGACCTCGCTCAATGCCGCACTGGTGGGGGCGCGCGAGCTGGTGACGCCCATCATCGCGATGACCATCACTCTGGCGGCGGTGTACACCCCGATTGCCTTTCAGGGTGGCTTGACCGGGTCGCTGTTTCGCGAGTTCGCGCTGACGCTGGCCGGCGCCGTCACCATTTCGGGCGTGGTGGCGCTGACCCTATCGCCGATGATGTCGCGGTACTTGCTCCGGCCCGGGGACGACCACAAAGGGCTGGCCCGCCTCATCAACGCCGGGTTCGACAAGTTTCGCGAGCTGTACGGGAGGGGGCTGAACGTCGTCCTCGCGCGGCGCGGCATCGTCTACATGGCCTGGGGCGTCCTGAGCCTCCTGGCGGTGCTGATGTTTCAAAACTCGGTCAAGGAGCTGGCCCCCGCGGAAGACCAGGGAGTCATCTTCGGCATCGTCAACACCCCGGCCAATTCGACCCTCGACCAGATTACTGCGTCGACCAAGCTCGTCTATCAGGCGATGGAGACGATTCCAGAGACCCGGTTCACCTTTCAAATCACCTTTCCAGGCAATGGCTTTTGGGGCGATGGACTGAAGCCCTGGGGCGACCGGAAGCGAACCGCCTCGCAAATCCTCCCCGAGCTGCAGGGCAAGGTGAGCGCCATCCCCGGCATTCAGACGTTCGCCGTGGTTCCGCCGTCGCTCCCAGGTGGCGGCACCTTCCCCATTGAATTTGTGATTGCCTCCACCGCCGAGGCGTCGGAGGTGCTCGATTTCGCCAAGAAGCTGCAGGAAAAGGCAGCGACCAGCGGGAAGTTCTACTTTCCTCCCATCCTCGATGTGAAGCTCGACCAGCCGCAGTCAGAAATCATCATCGATCGCGAGAAGGTGGCTCAGCTGGGGCTGAGCTTGCAAACCGTTGGTCAGGACATCGGCGCCGCGGTGGGCGGCAACTTCGTCAACCGCTTCAGCATCGCCGGTCGGGCTTACAAGGTCATCCCGCAAGTCCTCCGGGTCGACCGGATGAATCCCGACCAGCTCAATGACATTTACGTGACTGGCCCAGGTGGGGGACTGGTGAAGTTGTCCTCCATCGCCAAAATCCGGGACACCGTCACGCCGCGGTCGCTCAACCGCTTCCAGCAGCTGAACGCAGTGAAAATCAGCGGCGTCGCCGCGTCTCTCGAGGACGGCCTGTCCTTCCTCGAGAAAGAGGCCAAGACCATCCTTCCTCAGGGCTACGCCATCGACTACACAGGCGAGTCACGCCAGCTGAGGCAGGAGGGCAACAAATTCTTGCCGGCCTTTAGCCTCGCGGTGCTGCTCATTTTCCTGGTGCTGGCGGCCCAGTTCAACAGCTTCCGGGACCCCTTCGTCATTCTCGCTGGGTCCGTGCCGCTCGCTCTCTTCGGGTCGATGATTACCACCTTCTTCAAGATGCCCAATCCCCAAATCCACTTCTTCACCGACGGGTGGACGACGTCCATCAACATCTATTCCCAGGTTGGGCTGGTGACGCTGGTGGGCCTCATTTCGAAGAACGGCATCCTGATTGTTCAATTCGCCAACCAGCTGCAGGAGGCGGGCAAGACGAAGGCCGAAGCGGTGAAGGAGGCGGCGATGACGCGTCTCCGGCCCATTCTCATGACCAGCGTGGCAACGGTTGCAGGCCACTTCCCGCTCACCCTCGTCACCGGTGCCGGAGCGGCCGCTCGAAACAGCATCGGCCTGGTGCTGGTCACGGGCATGGCGGTGGGGACCGTCTTCACCCTCTTCTTCGTGCCAGCCATCTATCTCCTCATCGCCAAGGACCACCGGGCAGACGAAAGGCTAAGCGACGTGCAGCCTGTCGGCGGGCGCCTGGTGCCCTCCCCAGGGGCAGCCGAGCAGTAGCCTTCGCTCAAGGCCAACCAGGTGTCACGCTTGGCCCGCCTTGTGCCCATAGCCTTGTGAGCTCGGGCCACTTTGGCCCGTCTCCTCAAGGAGTGTTTCGGTGAAAAACTGGAAGGCGAAAATGGCGTTTGTCGCGGCTTTGGCGCTGCCCTTGGCTGCATGGGCATCCACCGTCGGCCCCTGTTGCCCATACTGTCCGCATTGCCCGTTCTGCCCCTAGACGGGCAGCCGCGTACCTAGCCAAATCGACCGGGTGGAGCGACACGAGCTTCAGGCAGCGATGGTCCGGCTCGCCAACGGCGACCGGAGCATGCTCCGGGGAGTTTTCGACGCGCTCCACCCGGTGGTTCTTCGCTGGTGCCGAAGAATGCTCCGGAACAACGCCGACGCCGAGGACGCAGCTCAGGTGGCCCTGGAGAAGCTCTTTTTCAAAGCCTCTGACTTCGAGGTGCGCGGGGATGCGCTCGGGTGGGCCCTGGCCGTTGCGACGGCCGAATGCCGGACGCTGGCTCGAAAGAAGTTTCGGCGCCGTGAGACGTCAGATGGCCCGTTGGCCGCAATGACCGTCGACAGCGAGGCGGAGCAACTCGTGGCGCGCGAACAGCTGAGAGCTGCACTGCTCGAGGTGCTGGGTACGTTGAAACCGGAGGACGTGCAGGTGCTGCTGGCGTGGATTGAGGTTGAGCCGAGGCCGTCGGTGCCCGGGCCGACGTTTCGCAAGCGGCTCGAGCGGGCTGCCCACCGTCTCAAAGTGGCCTGGAGGGCGCGGTATGGACTCGACTGAACTGCTTCAGCGGGTGCGCTGGAGCTACGAGTTGGGCCGGTTGCGCGTGGCCCTGCCGGGCGTCGCCTTGGCTGCTGCACTCGTCGCCTACGCCATGAGCAGGCCCCACCCGGGCTCAGCGCCGGTCTTGGGTGGCCTTCTTCTCCTGGTGACGCTTTTCGCAGGCCTGTGGCGTCGCGTGAGCGCCCGCGCGGTCCTCCCCGGCCTCGGGGCAGGTCTCGTGCCCTTTCTGGTGCCCGCTCTGGCCATGCGGGCCGGGATGGGGTGCGGGCTCCGGGACTGCACGACGCTGTGTCTGGTGAGCTGTTTGGCCGGTGGGCTTGGGGCTGGTGCGCTGATTGTCTGGAGGAGCACCGCGCTGGTGGAGGGCCGCCGGCTGTTTCTCGGAGTGTCGGGCAGCGTTGCGACGCTGGCTGGCGCGCTCGGGTGCGCTGACTTTGGCGCCATCGGACTATTGCTTCTTCTGGGAGGTTGCGCGGTCGTCCTCAGTCCCGCTTGGGCCCTGAGCCGAAGAACGGCCGCGGCTTAGCAGCGCTCGTCAGCACCCCTGGGGTGCGTGGTGCTTTAGTCGTCGTAACGGATGTCGCCGGCTCCCTCGACGTCATAGCCGGCGATGGCCCCCACCTCGGAGCGAAAGGCTGAGCCCTGCGCCACCTCGCACACCCGGATGACCCGGGCGTCACCGAGGTCGCGTGCCTTGACAATCAGGCCGTAGGACTCGGTGGCGAGGTGATGAAAGACGAGGCCGCTGCGCGTCCCCCACGCCCTCGTCGCCAGGCCCACCTCGGCACGACCAGAGATGACCGCCAGGACGACCTCGAGGTGCGAGGAGAGCAGCAGGGCGCCCCGGTGGATGCGTTCCGGGTCGAGCATTGCAGTGCGAAGTGCTTCATCCAGGTGAGAGCGGATGCCGGCCGAGGGAGGCCGCGACGCCAGACTGCGAGTCGCGAGGTCCTCTATGCGTCCCTTCGCTCCGGGCTTGGTCAGCAGGCCAATCTCACGGTTGACGAGGTGGATTCTCGCCACTCGCTCGCCGTCCAGATGAGTCGGAAAGCCGCCGGCGTGGGCTCCAGCGGCGAGGACTGCGCCGCGGCCCAGCAAACCCAAGCCGGACTCCCGGTCGGCTTGGACGAAGCCGAGGAACGGCGGCCCCCGCTCCGAGCTGAGCCGCAGCAATGTCATCAGTGCCACGTCGCCGTTGCCGGCGACCAGCGCGGGGGCGGCGCCCGCTGCGAGCGGACGCGGCGCTTGGCCGTCGGCGAGCGGCGCCGCGCCACCGGACCAGACGAGCACGTCCCGCTGGTCAAACCGCCATTCGGAGCCCACCCGCCGAGCAGGAAGGCCTTTCCGCAATAGCCGGTAGACGTGCTTGGGGTGGACCCGCAGCAGCTCGGCGACTTCCGCCGTCGTCAACAGCGCCGAGGCGGCCGCTGGGCTCTCTCCTTGGGGGTGGGTTGGTGCCACCGGGTGGGCCCGAGGCCCAGTCCGCAGTCGGCCTCCCTTTAAGGAACTAGAAGACACATAAACCCCTTTTAGGGTGCAATGCAGGGTGCTATGAGGAACTTAAGTCATCGGAACACGCTCGGCAGCCTTCCAAGGCCCCCGCGTGTGCCCCGGCAACCGTCTTTTTGGGGAGGGGATAATGCCATTTGCGCCAGGGATTCTGGTTCGCTCGGTCGTGGTTTTTGTCCTGATGCTGACCTGGGGGGCCTCGGCCCAGGACTCGACGCCAGCTGTCAACGACGCAACTCCGACTGTGCCGCCCGCAGCGCTCGGGATGTCCTATGCCAGCGCGTACCAGGCGTGCCGGACGGGGTGCGATGCGCACCGCGAGCTGTCGGACCTCACTCCGCTCAACTTCTTTACTGAGGGGTGGGACGAGGCGTGGGCCCACCGTCACGGTGACACTCCCGACATGTCGCTGCTTCGGGTCACTACCAACTTCCTCGAGCGAGAATTCCGGCTCGATTACGTCTTCACTGCCGTCAACAACAACGCCAAGGAGCAGGACACGCAAGTGGGGGATGGGCTCATCGCCTATGGCATCAACCGCCGTCTGATGGTGGAGGTCGTCGGCAGCTACCAATGGAACGTGCCCCCGAGCGGGTACCCCACCGAAAACGGCGCTGCCGTTGGCGCGGTGCTGCGCTTCCAACTGGTGGACACCCCGACCGGCTCCTATGCCTTCCAATACCGTCTCAACACTCCGAACAAGGGGCTCGGCCAGACGACGACCGGGATGCAGTACGCGTTGGCGGGTTGGCAGAACGTCACCGCTTGGATTCCAGGGCTCACCCGCTTTGGGCTCTACTACTCCTTCCAGTACGAGAACCTGGTCGGTCCGCACAAGGCCACGCAGACCCTCAATGACTTCACCTACGTCATTTCGTTCGCCAGGACCTGGACCCCAGCCAACATGCCGGTCATCGGGGATTTCACGACCTTCCTCGAATTTGCCGGGGTGACCAATCTCGACGGCTCGGCAGCAGGCACCACCATCAGCATCACCCCGGGCATCCGCTTCTGGTTTGCGCGCAACAACTCAATCACCTTCGGCATAGACTTCCCATTGACCACAAATCCGGCGTACTCCGTCGTCTACCGATTGAATTACATCCTCAATTTCTAGCTTCGTCCCGGCTCAGCGAGTCGCAGTCGATGCTGAACGGAGGCCGCGAATGCAGCTCAGCGCACGCAACCAGCTCAAGGGCAAGGTGAAATCCGTGAAGACCGACGGGTTGACGGCCGAGGTCACCGTGGAAGTCGGGGGCAATGAGTTGGTCTCGACCATCACCAAGGCCTCTGCGGACCACCTCGGTCTCAAAGCTGGGGACACGGTGACGGTCTTCATCAAAGCCAGCGAGGTGCTGGTTGGGAAGTAGGAAGCACGGCGTCCCGCGGGCCCTGCTGCTGGTCCTCGGGCTAGTGCCCTGCCTCACGGTTGCGCTCGAAGCAGCGCCCAAGCCCTCGGTGCGTGTCGACGGGTCCCTTCCCCAGTCCGGCACTCTCGGACAGAGCGAACTGGAGAAACTCGGTGCCTCGACGATGACGTGGACCAGCCATGGGGAGACCCATCAGGTGAAGGGCGTCCGCGTGGACAAGGTGCTAACTCACTTCGGCTTCACCCCAGGACCGATGGGGAAAGACGTCCCGGTCGCCCAGAAGGTGAAGGGCTTCCGCCAGGTACTGGTGGCCACTGCCCGGGATGGCTTCCAGGCAGTCTTCAGCTGCGCCGAAGTGACTGAGGGGATGGGCCCGACGGTGGCTCTGGTTGTCTGGGAAGTCGACGGTAAGGTTCTCGGGCCCGACGTCGGACCTCTGCGTATGGTGGTGGTGACTGACGCCTTGCCCGCCAGGTCTCTGCGCCAACTGGAAACTCTCCACGTCGGCGACGGCCCGGGGTGAAGTCCGGGGAGCCCCGCCCAGGTCCAGCCCATCCGCCGTTCCTCGACGCCCGGCCGCCAATTTGACGGCCTCTGCACGCTGAGGCTTGGGCTCCCGAGAGCTTGCGTCCCATCGACCCGGGCGGGGCTTCCGCGTTAGGAAAGGCGCTCACCCAGGAAGAGCCCCCGGTACTCCATGCCCCACGCCAGTCACCTGCTCATCGTTCTCCTCGCCGCGGCCCTCGCCGACGGCGGCGCCACTGCCCCGGCGAGTGGCGAGCGCCAAGCCGTCATTCCCCTAGAGAGCTTCAAGGTCTTCACGCAGGACTCCGGGCCGGTCAACTACTACGAGGTGGTGACCGACGAGGGCACGCGGATGATTCGCGGCCTGTACAAGCCGCCTCTCGGCAACGTGGTCCTCTTTGCCGAAACCCCTCAGAAGGCCTGGCACGACGTCAAGCAGGTGAGCTGGCGCTGGCGCGTGCACGCGCTCCCCAAGGACGCCAACGACTGCGGGCCGGGCTTCTCCGACAACGCCGCCTCCGTCTTTCTCGCCTTCAAGGCGGGTCTCAAATTCATGGTCCTCAAATACGCGTGGAGCACCATGGGGACGCCGGGGACCTCGTGTCAGTCGCAACGCGGCTGGTTCTTCGACCGGGACACCATCCTGGTCAGAACGGGCGGACCCCTCCACGTCTGGGAAACGGTCGAAGTAAACCCCAGAGCCGAATTCGCGAAGCATTACGGAGTGAAGCTCGAAGACGTCCCGGACTTCGTCGGCCTGGGCCTGATGACGGACGGGGACAACTCCCAGTCACCGGCCGAAGGGGACTACGCGGACTTCGTCGTTCGCTGGTAGGAGCTGTCGACGCCTGGTGCAAACCTGTGGCGTTGTTCCAGAAGCCACGAAAGAGGCCACCAGTCCCGCACCCGCCTCTTGCGGGTCAGTGGCGACCCGCGAGTGCCGGTTTTGTGAGGCCACAGTTGCGCTGGGAAAATGAACGGGTCCGGTAGTTTTCGGCTTTTGTCAGGAGTTAACGGACGTTCTCCCGCGTTTCGTCATCAACTCTCCGCTCCGAATCCTCCCGGAGGCGCTATGGACACGGCGCTTTGCTGTCGGGGCGCGCGCAGAACTGATGAAAGCTCGGCTCCGAATGCGGTAGGAGATTGGCGCCAGCCGCCTCCATCGGGCTGTGTCGTTTTGAAGAGGTTGCTCAATGGCTATCTGCCGCACCGTCGCTGCCACCTTGCTTGCAGTGCTTTTGGGCGGGTGCCCTGCGACGGTGGGTTCTGACGCTGGCGGGGCGAGCGTCCCCACGGCACCAACGGACGTCGGGGCCGTTGCTGGCAACCAGTCGGTGTCCCTGAGTTGGGTAGCGCCGGTCAACACAGGGGGAAGCCCTGTCACAGGCTACAGCATTGCCATTAATCCTCCGGCCCCGTCAGCGCAAATTACCGTGAGCGGGACCACGGCAACGGTGGCACCCCTCACCAACGGGACCGCCTACACTTTCACCGTGGCCGCGGTGAATGCCGTGGGGACTGGCCCGGCAAGCCTTCCGTCTTCGGCCGTGACGCCAACGGCATCCGCTGCAAGTGTCCCAGGACCGCCGACGAACGTCGTAGCAATTGCTGGTGACCAGGCCGCGATGCTGACGTGGGCGGCGCCCGCGAGCACCGGGGGAAGCCCCATCACTGGCTACAGCTTTGTCATCAGTCCTCAAGCTTTGTCGGCGCAAATCATCGTGAGCGGGACCAGTTCGTCGGTGACGTCGCTCACCAACGGGACTGCCTACACCTTCACCGTGGCGGCGATGAATGCCGTCGGGACGGGTCCGGCAAGCCTTTCGTCTGCGGCAGTGACGCCCATGGCGCCCCCGCCGGGCGTCCCGACTGCGCCCGGCGACGTGACGGCAAGGCCGGGCGTCGGTAGCGCCAACGTCAGCTGGACGGCACCCTCGTCGGATGGCGGCAGCGCAGTCACCGGCTACACGGTCACCATCATTCCGTCAGCTTCGGCGGGCGTCGTCACCGTCACCGGGACAACAGCGTCCGTCACCGGACTCGCGAACGGAGTGACGTACACCTTTGCCGTGGCGGCTTCCAATGCCGCGGGCACGGGTCCAGCCTCGTTGAGCGGCCCCGTCACGACGTTCGACGTCCCGGGCGCGCCGACCAACGTCATCGCAGTCGCGGGCGACCAGTCCGTGCTGCTCACTTGGACAGCGCCCACGAATACAGGGGGAACTCCGGTTTCCAGCTACGTCATTGCAAGTCCGCAGGCCCCGTCACCGCAAGTGACTTTCGCCGGCCCCACCTCTGCGGCGGTGACATCCCTCACCGATGGGACCACCTACACCTTCACCGTGGCGGCGGTGAATGCGGTGGGGACTGGTCCGGCAAGCCTTCCGTCTTCACCCGTGACACCCGAGCCGCCCACCACGCCTCCGAGCAACCTCATGTATTCGACCAACCCCGCCGTTTATCTTGCCGGGGCGGCCATTCCACCGAATACCCCCAGCACGAGCGGCGGTGCTGTTGCCTCCTACTCCGTGTCCCCAGCCCTCCCGGCGGGCCTCAGCCTCAACACCCTGACTGGCGTCATTAGCGGAACACCCACGGCGGCCACAGCGACCGCGACATACACGGTGGCGGCGACGAATCTTGTCGGAAGCACGACGGTAGGTCTCGCCATCACGGTGAACCAGCCAGTGCCAGCCCTGGCGCAGCGCCGGGCTTTCGGCGCCCTAGTCACTGGACGGGGGGTCCCCAGCGCCGGACCCAACTTCACCATCCGCCTGCAAAACCCCGTTTTAGCGGGGAATTGCGTCGTCCTCCTTGTCGACTACTCGCACGGCATCACCGTCAACAGCATCACGGACGATGCCAACAACGCGTGGAGCACGACCCCCGCAGTCACCGCGGACGCGGGCGCGGGGAAGAACAAGACGGAAGCCTACGTTCTCTTCAATTCCAACCCTGGCGCGCAAAACTTCACCATCACGTTCAGCGCGACAGAGAACAACGTCCATTTCATCCTGCTCGAGTACTACAACGTCGGAGCTGTGGGGGTCTCGACGAGCACCACCGCTGCGAACGCCCCTACCATCTCGACGTCGGCCATTACCCCGACGGTGGGAAGCCTGGTCCTGCATTACTCGATGGACAACACCGCCCTCATTGGCGCGTCGAGGTCGGCTGTTACGTCCTTCGCGGCGGGCCCGGGCTGGACGCTCGAGGCTGCGGACTACGCGTCGGGCACCAGTGGCGGCTCCGGGCAAATGAGCTTCTTCGTTCTCCAGACGCTCATCGCACCCGGGGGAAGCATCACGCCCACTGTCACGACGACGGGCAACAACAGCGTTAACAGTATTGCCTTTGAGCTACTCGCCGCCGCAGCTGGCACACCGCCGCCAGCCGGCATCCGCGTTCTGAGGATGCAGGACTACCTCAACGTTAACGCCAACGTCTCCACGTGGAGCGAGCCCTTCCCGAGCTCGGGGAACTTACTGGCAGTGTTTGACAGCAACGGCAACATCACCTCCGCCATCAGCGACAGCAACTCGAACACCTGGAAAATTCCAGTGAAGGGCCAGAACAGCGTCGTTTGCTCACTGAACTACGCGGCCAATGCCACCACCAGCCCGACGCTGGTGATGTCCTGGCCCATCACTCAAGGTGGGAATGCCAACACCACGGTCACCGCCTACGACATTGTTGGCGCGGATCCGGTCAGCCCTTTTGTCCAGTGGGTCACCGCTCCCTTCACGGGCATCAGTGGACCGTTCACCGGCCAGCCCATCATCACGCCGCAGAAACCGAACGGAGTGGTGATTGTCGTGACGGGCGACGGCATCGGTCCCATCACCGCGCTCACTCAGCCGGCGGGAGCGTATTACCTCAGCACCAACTACCCGGGCGAGGTGGACAACGACACCATCGACAATGCCGATGGCTACGCTCTCTATTATTACGGTACGAACCTCGCGACGCAGAACTACGGCTGGGACATTGGAACGGGCGGCATGAGCGCCAACTCGACGGGGGTGGAGTTCGCCGTCGCCCCAGGGCTTTAGTCTGCCGCCGTTAGACAGCCCCGGGGGGTTAGTCCTCCCGGTGGCTCGGAGGGAATGCATACGGCGGTTTCGTCAAGCGCTCGTCGCGGCTGCGCTCGCCACGGCTTGCACCCATTCGAGCAGCTCGGGCGACGCTGGTACCGACGGCGGCACGAGCGGCATTGGAAAAATTAACCACATCGTCATCATCGTTCAGGAGAACCGCTCGTTCGACCACTACTTCGGCACCTTTCCTGGAGCCGATGGCATTCCCATGGACGACGCTGGCCTTCCCCTGGCCTGCCTTCCACAGGTAGACGGCGGTCCCTGCATCCGTCCCTTCCACGACCCGAACGACGTCAACGGCGGAGGCCCGCATGGTGAGGCCAACGCCATTGAAGACATCGACGGGGGCGCCATGGACGGTTTCTTGGTGTCGGCCCAGACAGGACAGAAGGGCTGCCTCGACCCGAACAATCCAGCGTGCAGCAACGGCAACTCCATCGACGCGGTCGGCTGGCACGACGACCGGGAGATTCCCAATTACTGGGCCTACGCCAAAACTTTCGTCCTCCAGGACCACATGTTCGAGTCCAACGCCTCCTGGAGCCAGCCTGCTCACCTCTACCTCGTGTCCGAATGGTCGGCGTATTGCACCGAGGCCGGCAACCCACAGAGCTGCGTCAATGCGCTGGAAACGCCGAGCCCGGCGGGCATCGGCCCGTACGCCTGGACGGACCTGACGTACCTTCTCAATATCGCCGGAGTCAGCTGGCGCTATTACCTCGCAGAGGGCACTGAGCCGGACTGCGAGGACGACGGGGCGGAGGCCTGCGAGCCGGTGCCCCAGCTGGCGACCGTGCCCAGCATCTGGAACCCGCTACCCAACTTCGACACCGTCAAGGCCGATGGGCAGCTCAGCAACGTCGCCCCGCTGGACCAGTTTTACGTGGACGTGAAGAACGGAAGCCTTCCTTCTGTAACGTGGATTATCCCCGACGGAACCGTGAGTGAGCACCCGCCCTCCCGGGTGAGCGTGGGGCAGGCATACGTCACGGCCATCCTCAATACCCTGATGCAGAGTTCGGCCTGGCCAGACATGGCCATCTTCCTGGTCTGGGATGACTGGGGCGGCTTTTATGACCACGTCCTACCCCCAGTGGTCGACGCCAACGGCTATGGCCTCCGCGTGCCCGCGCTCGTCATTAGCCCGTATGCCCGCGCCGGCCACATTGACCATCAAACGCTCAGTTTTGATGCCTATGTGAAATTCATCGAGGACCGCTTCCTCGGCGGCCAACGACTCGACCCCCAAACGGACGGGCGGCCCGACCCCCGCATCTCCGTCCGCGAGACTGTCCCCATCCTCGGCGACCTCAGCGAGGACTTCGACTTCACTCAGACGCCGCTGCCGCCCCTGCTGTTACCCACCGACGGCGGCCAATGACGTTTCCAAAGGCAGCTCCACTTTAGACGTCGCGCCCCGCGGGCAAGGGCGTACTCCGGACGTCAGTTCCGCTTCACGTAGCCTGAGTTGGTGATGGCCACCGAGATGTCGGCAGACTTCACAGCCAGCTGGATGCCCGCCGTGTAGATGGTCCCGTCTGCCAGGGCTGCCAGCCGGGCGTCCATGGTGACTGGATTCGACGGCTGCCCGAGGTACGTCCCGACGTTGAGGCCCAAGAGCTGATTGGTCGTCATATCCAGGGTGATGCCGAGGAAGTCCCCCGGGAGACGGTAGTCGCGGAATAGCAGGCGGACGACCTTGCCCGGCTGAAGAATCTCCAGCGACGACTTTCCAGCATCCTTGGACTTCTGGATGAGGAGCGGGTCCGGCGGCACATAGCTTTGGACGAGCGCGACCGCCTGTTTCATCGTATCGGACAGCTCGGCTTTCTTGTTCTCGGCAATTTTTCCGCGGAGCCCGGGCTTCGGCGCAGGCGGAGGCGTCGTGGCGATGAGCACCTTCGTGAGCGCCCCATCCGCGCCGTAGTAGCAGCTCTCCTGCTTGCGTGACTTCTCCTCGCCCTTCAGGCTGACCACCGTGGTTTGAACCCACTGGTAGCTGCGCAAATTCTGCTGGCTCATGGCGAGTGACTTCTTGATAGCGGCGACTCGCTCGCCTAGGCCACCGTCACCCGCTGCTGCGGGCTGAGCCCAGCCCCCGGCGCTCGCCAGCACCCCGCAGACAGCGACCAGCGTGAGACAGCTGTCTTTCCTCATCGCAGTACCTTCCCTTCGAGCGTCGGTGGAGTCATCGAGACAAGCCGGCCGAGAGTAGGCGTTCTGCCTGAGCCGCGTCCACGCAAACCGGTGGGCTCTCCGCCCGTGTGCAGCAGTCAGGCCCAAGCGCCGTCGCTTCGTTTTGGGGTGGCCGGCCGTCGACTAGGGGGTTAAGCGCCCTTCGGGAGGTCCTTCATGTACGACCACATCGGCCTGAAGGTGAAGTCCCTCGAGACAAGCGTTCGCTTCTACCGCGCGGCGCTCGGGGCGCTTGGCCATGCACTGCTGTCCCAGGACGAAGCCAGCGCAAGCTTCGGGCCCCCAGGCGCGCCATCCTTTTGGCTTTACGTGGCCAAGGGACCGGTTGGCCCGGGCATCCACGTGGCCTTTCGAGCCGTCGAACGCTCCGAGGTTGACCGCTTCTACCGCGTTGGTGTCGAGGCTGGTGGGCGCGAACACGGGGCGCCCGGCATTCGGGCCGACTACGGCCCCGACTACTACGCAGCATTTCTCATTGACCCCGACGGAAACAACGTCGAGGCGGTCTGCCTGCGGTAGGCACCAGCCTTGCGTTGAAGGCTAACGCTGGGCTTCTCAGCGGAGCTTCCACTAGGCGAAAAGGGCCACTGCGCTGGAAGTGCATAGACCAGCAGAAAGACGGGGGCTTCCTCGGCGACGGAATAGCCGGCCCTTTTGACGCCCAAATACATGTTGAGGCCGCCCCGAAAAGCCACGGCGCGGGGAAGACGAGCGGCCCCAACGCCAGTCCCGCAGGCGCCTACGAGGCGCAAACCCCGAGGCACCAGAATGCAAAATGGCGGTGTGCATGGCCCCGGAGCGTCTCTTATTTGGCCTGGCCAAGGTTGAGGCGCTTCACCTTGCCCGCAGCCGTGAGCTCGAACTTGAAATGCGTCTTGAAGTCGCCCCAGCGGTCCGAATGGAAGGCGCCGACCACGTCGAGTCCATGGTTCTCTACCCGCTCGATGGAGGTGAAGCGCTCATGACCAAGCGCCTCCCGGTTGAATTCTTCGAGACTGCTGGGGCGGCCATCGTCATAGAGCTGGGCCCCTGGCTCGAAGAGGACGGACCACGCCTGCCGGTCGCCCGTCTGGAGCGCGTCGATGGCGGCCTTCACCGTTGGGTGCGTGAGTGCGTCCGTCAACATGTCCCCGGGGTTTCCCTTTCGTCTGTTTTCAAACTCAAGTCGTCCATGTCGTTGGCTCGAGCCGAGGAAGCCGTCTGAGGACTGACTGGGCGGCATGGTAACCGCACATGCCATGCACGCCACCGCCAGGCGGACTCGAAGCCGAGCAGATGAAGAGCCGCGGATGGGGCGTTGTGTAGGGGTCGAGCCGCGCGACCGGCCGGGTAAACAGCTGGCCGAGGTCCGCCACGCCACCGGTAATAGCCCCACCGACGTAGTTGGCGTTGTAGCGCTCGAGGTCGGCCGGCCGGGTGACGTGACGGGCGAGGATGCGGTCGCGGAACCCCGGCGCGAAGCGCTCCACCTGCGACTCGATGGCCCCCGTCATGTCCGCCGTTGAGCCCGCTGGGACGTGACAGTAGGCCCAGCCAGTCTGCTTTCCCGCCGGCGCCCGGGTGCCGTCGAACTCGCTTTGTTGGCAAAGCAAAACGAAGGGCCGGGCTGAGTGCTGGCCGCGCCACACGGCCGCCTCGGACGCAGAAACCTCCTCCAGCGTCCCCCCGAGATGGACGGTGGAGGCCTCGAGGCAGCGGGCGTCCTTCCAAGGGATGGAGCCATCCAACGCCCAGTCCACCTTGAAAGCTGCCGGGCCATAGCGGTAGCGGCTCAGGCGCCGAAGGTAACCAGCCGGAAGCACGGCTTCGGCAATGGTAGCCAGCTGTGCCGGGCTGGTGTCGAAGAGGTAGGCGCGCGCTTTGGGGAGGTCCGCGAGCCTTCGCACCTCGACGCCCGTCTCCAAGCGGCCCCCAAGCTCGCGGAGCAGGCTGGCCAAGGCTCGGGCGATGGCTTCCGAGCCCCCGGCGGCCACCGGCCACTCCTCGACATGCCCAGTGACAAGGAAGAGGAGCGCGACCGCCGCGGTGAGGTGCTGCTCGAGGGGCAAAATGGCATGAGCGGCGCATCCGGCGAGAAGCGCCCGTGCCGGGGCGCCCTGAAAACGCCGGGCAAGGCCGGTGGCCGAGCCAATGCCTTGCAGGCCAAAGCGAAGCAGCAGCCCAGGGTGGTGCGGCACGCCGAGCGGCGCCAGCACGTCCTCGAGCAGCGCGTGTGGTCGGCGGAGGTAGGGCGCCACCAGCCTCCGGTAGCTCTCGGCGTCGCTGCCCAGCGCATTGGAGGTGGCGTCCAGAGAGCGCCGCAACAGCACCGCGGGCCGGTCGTCTAGAGGATGGGCCACAGAGGCGGTGGGGCGAATCCAGCGCAGGCCGTGCTCTTCGAGAGGCAGCTGTCGGAGGTAAGGCGAGAGGATGCCCATGGGGTGGACCGCGGAGCAGACGTCGTGGGCAAAGCCGGGGAGGGTGAGGGCAGCAGTGCGCAGCCCGCCGCCGAGGGTGGCTTTGGCCTCCAGAAGGAGCACCGAGGCACCAGCGCGGGCGAGCGCCACACCTGCCGTCAAACCGTTTGGGCCCGACCCTACGATGACGACGTCCGGCTCGCTCACGCCGCTGCCCACGGCTGTCGTTGGCGGAGCTCGCGCACGTCCAGCTTGCCCGCCTCCATCAGGCCAGTCTTCGCGTCGAAAATCCGAAAATCCAGCGTCGAGCGACCGAGCGGTTGCGACTCGACAAAAATGCAGCGGAGCTCGCCCGCTTCAAATCCGCACTGTTCCTGGACGGCATTCAGAAGCGACTCTCGGTGCAGGTGCCCATCGCCGAAATTCCAGCCCAGTATGAGGCCGGCGATGACTTCGCCTTCGACGTACTCGTAGTCCTCGAGGCGCCCCACCGCCCGCGGGATGAGCACTGGCAGGGCGCCACCGTGCAGGTGCATCAGCCTGAAGCCGAGGACTTTTCCAAACAGGCCTACGGCGGTGGCTTTGTCATAGAAACGGTCCAGCTGGTCGAAAACCCACGGTGCGCTCTTGGTGAGCCGGTCTAGCTTTCGGTAGCTGTCGCCGCGGAAGAGCCAGACCCCGTATGCCCAGTTACCGGCGTAGTAGCGCATGGCGAGGAGGAACGAGAAACGCCCCGGGAAAAGGTTGCCGGCTAACGGGATGGCCACCAGCATAAGAGCGAGAAAAGCCGTCACCCACGCCGGGCCCAGAGCTGCCAGGGTGACGTCGGGATGCGCCCAGAAGAGCGCAAACGCTCCGTAGACCACCATGAAGTTCCATTCGATGGGCACCCCCATCGGCACGTTGCTGGTGATGTAGAGGTGCAAAAGCAGCATCAGCACCATGCCCACCACCAGCGAGGGGCCGCCCGGCGACAGAAGAAGGATGACCGGAACGCCCAGTTCGAGTGCGGTCCCGGCATGCGCCATCCACTCGGCAAGCCGCGAGGGCCGCAGGTCGTCGGGGTAGCGTCGGTACATCCTCCGGCGCAACCACGCAAAGCGCAGGAAGGGGCTGTTGCTAGTCATCACGCAGACCACACTCGGGAAGTGGTGGTTAAGCTTCGAGAAGCCAGCCCAGAACCAGAGGGCGAGCTGCACCGCCTTCGCGCCGGCAATCCAGTTGCTGGCGAAGGCGAAGCACACCGTCGTGGTCCAGTAGTGCTCGGCGCGGAGAGCGAGAAATACGGTCCGGTCGGCCAGCCCAACCAGAGGAACCAGCACCACCACCGGGAGGAGGTACGCTGCATCGAGCGCGGGTGCGATGAGCGCCCGCACCAGCGCGAGCAGCAGGGCGGCATAGAGCACCACGTCCACCCACGTCCGCCGGGTGCCGCCAAGGAGGGGCAGGGACGGAAACAGCGGCAGCTTGGTGGTGCCCGGTCTCAGAAAGTACAGAAAGCCACCGAGGGGCGGAAAGTAGCGTCCGGTGAGGGGACCGCTGCCGCAGCCCAGCCCGAGGCCTTCAAAAAGCATGCTCCACAGGATGGCCTTCTGGAAGGCAACCGGCGCAAGCCACCAAGAGGCGATGGAGGTCAGCCCCCCCAGGCCCGGGGTGAAGCTGCAGAAGAAGACCCACGCGCCGATGTAGAGGAGCAACTTGAAGGCGTGAATGGCGTAAGCGCCGAGGGGTGTCCCATAGCCCTGGATGGCCCAGGCCTGACAAACCATCCGCCCGCGCTCCTCGAGTGGCTTCTTCGCCCAGAGGAGCGCGTCATAGGGCGGTGGAGTCGGCTGAAGCAGCTTCACGAGCACCTCGAGCCTTGGAAGGGATTTGCCGGCAAGGTAGCCCAGTCGTCGGCGCATTGGCTGACGGTGCAGTCCTTCCTTCGTTAGGGCGCGCGCTCCCCCTCAGGCCAACCCACCGTGGGTGCCGGTCGGACGTCGCCGCTTGCACCAGACTCGAAAGGGAGCTATCTATAGATACATCTAAAGACACATCTCTAGATGGGTCGAGAGGAGAGCGGCGTGCACGAGGGACATTGGGACTGGGAGCGTCATTTCATGGGTCGGGGCTTTCGCGGACGCCGAGGCGGTGGCGCGGACTTCTGGGAAGTCTTTGGCGGCCCTCCGCCGCGGGCGGACCGCGGGGCAGTGCGGTACCTCGTCCTGGACGCCATCGAGAAGCAAGCGCGCCATGGTTACGAGATTATGCAAGCCATTGAGGACCGGAGCGGACGGACCTACCGCCCCAGCCCGGGCGTCATTTACCCGACGCTTCAACTGCTAGAGGAGTTGGGCCATGCGCGCGTTGAGGAGCGCGATGGCCGCAAGGTGTACGCCATCACCGCAGACGGGAAGCGCGACCTCGAGGAGCACCGCGAGGAGGTGACCGACTTCTACGAGCGGTCCGGCGCCGGGAGCTGGGAGGAGTACGCCGAGGAGCTGGGGGACCTCATCAAACACGCCACTCGGCTCTTCAAGGTCTTCCGACACTCCGCCCGCCACGGCAGGCTCAGCCCAGCGACGATGAAGAAGGTGCGCGGGGTCCTCGACGAGGCGATGGCCAAAATCGAAGCACTGGTGGACACGGACCGGAGCTGACCGTCAAGCGAGTCGGGTCTGGCTCTGGAACGAACCCAGGGCCAACCGGCGACGCCCCATGCCATGCTCGGCTGCATGCTCGCATGCGGAACGCCGGCATGACCACCAACTCATCGGCCCCGGCACGGATGCGCTGGTTTGTCCGTGGAGACGTCGATGGCTTCTTTGGCCTCGCGCTGGACAACCTCGTCCAGCTGCTGGTGCTGTCTGCGTTGTGCCGGACAGTGCTCGGCTTCCCTGACGCGCTTCTCTTTGGCCGAGTGTTGCCCGGTGCGGCCGTCTCTCTCCTAGTCGGCAACGTCTTCTACGCGTGGCAGGCGATGGCGCTCGGGCGGACCACCGGCCGGGCGGATGTGTGCGCGCTTCCCTATGGCATCAACACGGTGTCGCTCTTCGCCTACGTCTTCCTCGTCATGCTGCCGGCCAAGCTCGCCGCGCAGGCAGCCGGAGAGGCCGACCCGGCCCGGGTGGCCTGGCATGCGGGCCTGGTGGCCTGCTTCGGCTCGGGGATGATTGAGCTGCTGGGGAGCGCAGTGGCCGAGCGCATCCGAAGGGCCACCCCGCGTGCCGCGTTGCTCTCCACGCTCGCCGGAATCGCCCTGACTTTCATCGCCATTGGCTTTCTGTTCCGCACCTATACCCGGCCCGTGATTGGCCTCGGCACGCTGGCGGTCATTTTTGTCGTGTACTTCGGCCGGGTGTCGTTTCGCGGAGGCCTGCCCGGGGGCTTCGTGGCGGTGGCCCTCGGTGTGGCGTTCGCCTGGCTCACGGGTCTGGCACCGACCGGCCCCACTCCTGCTCCGCCGGCACTCCATCTGCCGCTACCTGTCCTAGGGGAGCTCTTCACCGCGCTGACCGGCCATTACCTGCTCGGCTACTTCTCCGTCATTCTGCCGATGGGCCTCTTCGCCACCATCGGCTCGCTGCAAAACATAGAGTCCGCCCGAGCCGCCGGAGACGTGTACCCAGTTCGCAGCTCCCTCGCGATGAACGGTCTGGGGACGCTGGCCGCCTGCGCCTTCGGTTCGTGCTTCCCGACGACGCTCTACATCGGCCACCCGGGTTGGAAGGCCATGGGGGCCCGTGCAGGGTACTCAGTCCTCAATGGCGCATTCATGAGCCTTATCTGCTTCACCGGGACACTGGGGTGGATTGCCTGGGCCGTCCCAGTCGACGCCGGGATGGCCATTGTCCTCTGGATTGGCATCGTCATTGCTGGGCAAGCATTTCAGGCGACGCCACGTCGTCATGCTCCGGCGGTGGTCGTGGGCCTACTGCCCAGCATCGCCGGGTGGGGCGCCTATATGGCCAAGGCCGGGCTCCATGCGGCCGGAATGGGCGGCCCGAATGGAGCGCCGTTCTCGCCAACGCTAGTCGGAGTATTTGAGCGGTCGGACATTTGGTTTGACGGCGCACTCCGATTGGAGCAGGGCTTCATCCTGAGCAGCATGCTGCTCGCGGCTGCCACTGTGGCTGTCATCGAGAGGCGCTTTGTGCAGGCTGGTGCCTGGTGCCTCGGTGGCGCGGCACTTTCCGCCATCGGGTTGATGCACTCCTACCGCTGGGCGCCGGGGGACACCGTCCTGTCACTCACCCCTGCGTGGCCGTGGGCCGCGGGCTACGCCGTCATGGCAGTCATTTTCATCCTGGCGAAGTGGGTCACCCTGCCGAGGGTTGACCTCCCAGACGAGGGGTGAGGCGTCGAGGCTAGGGCGGTTCGGTCAGGCAAGCCCATGAACGCCGATTGGGCTAGCCTCGGGCGCCTCGACATAGGAGTGCGAATGGCCACGACACGACGGAAGCTTCTCCAGACGGCGGGCGCTGCTGCCGCAGGGACGGTGCTCTTGAGTCGGCCAACAAAGGCTGCCGGAAAGGCAAGCCCGACTTTCTCACCGCGCTCCCTCAGCTACTGCATGTTGCAGGGTCCGAGCGGCATGAGCCTCGGGGTGAAGCATGATGAGCGCATCCTCGATGTCGGAAAGGCAGGGAAGCTCTTGGGCACAGCGGTACCTGCCAGCACGGACGATGTCATCGCCGGGCGCAACCTCAAGGGGCTGCAAGAAGCGCTCACTGCGGCTGCCTCCTTGAAGGCCGTCTTTATCCAGCAGAGTAGCGCTCAATTCGGCCCCTGCATCACTGCTCCCCAGAAAATCATCATGTTGGGCTTCAACTACCGTCGCCACGCGATGGAGACAGGAACGCCCATCCCCAAAGCACCGGTCCTCTTCAATAAATACAACAACGCACTTTCCGGTCACGGGGGAATCATCAAGCTCCCTACCCAGGTTGCCTCGAAGTTCGATTACGAGGTCGAGCTCCAGGTCATCATCGGCAAGACGGCACACCAGGTGGCCGAGGCGGACGCGCTCGGTTATGTGTTTGGCTATGCCACCGGCAACGATTTCTCGGCGCGCGACCTCCAGTTTCGCGATGGAAAGGCGTCGCAGTTCATGCTCGGGAAGACGTCCGATGGATTCATGCCCATTGGCCCATGGCTGGTGGGTGCCGAGTTGGTCGGGGACCCTCAGAAGCTAGCCGTGGAGTGCCGCGTCAACGGCGAGTCGCGCCAGTCCTCAAACACGAGCGACATGATTTTCACCTGTGCCCAAATCATCAGCTACGCCTCACAAGTCTTCACGCTCTCTCCAGGGGACCTCATCTCAACGGGCACGCCGGAGGGCGTCATTGGCGGCAAGCCGGAGGCACAGCAAGTCTGGCTCAAGCCCGGGGACAAAATCGCCTGCAGTGTCGAGAAGCTTGGCGAGCTCCAGTTCAACCTGGCGGGGTAATGCAGGCAGCAAGCTTCCCGCCCATCTTGTCGGGCGGTGTGCTGCGGCCAACCGCGCCCGGTTCAGCCAAACGTTGGGACCGCAATTCCGGTGTTACCGACAGTTCGGACACTTGAACGCAGCCCGAACAGCTCTGGAAAGGAGACAATAATCATGGTGCCAGGCAAAGGAATCATCAGTCTGCCGAGCTCTCGCACGGTCTCAGAAACCCTGGACCGTGTGGAAGCGGCACTTCGAAGCAAAGCGATCACCGTCTTCGCGCGCGTGGATCATGCGGGCGAGGCAAGAAAGGTGGGATTGGCAATGCCCCCGACCCAGCTGTTGATTTTTGGAAACCCTAAAGGTGGCACCCTTGTAATGTTGGCTGCTCCCACCGCCGCGATTGATTTGCCGCTGAAAGCCCTGGCGTGGCAAGACGCCGACGGGAAAGTCTGGCTGAGTTATAACGACCCCGCATTCTTCGCGGCTCGCTTCGGCCTAAGCGACGCTCAAGTCGCGCCGCTCGCCGGAGTCAGCGCCGTCCTGGAACAAGCGTTGAAATAAGCCTCGGTGGAAAGGAGGGACGCCGCAGAACCGACAGTGTCACCTCTCGTCGCGCTCGGGTTCTTTGAAGCTGGCGAACCCCTTCCGCTGCGCACGCCGAGCAGCGCCTGAACGTAGATATCAACCTTCCGGAACCCGGCCTGGCGGCAGGGGGTGCTGAATAACGGGCTCGTGAACAACAAGGCCCCGGCTTGGCCAGCGCGGTCATCGTCTAGTGCAACTAAGGAGACGGCCAATGAGACGACGACGACTTTCACAAGCAGTCGATTTTGGTGATGTGGCCACGATAGCGACCGCGATTGGCGCAGTTGCAATTGGCGCGTTCGCAATTGGAACGCTAGCCGTCGGTCGCGTTGCGGTTAGGCGGGCCAAATTCAAATCTCTGGAGATTGAAGACCTCGCCGTGACGCGACTGCACGCCGGCGAACTCAAGGTGAGCGGCTCGCTTCAATTTCCTGGAAGCGAGGTCGAACGCCAGGTTTCACAATGAAGAAGACATCGAACTCATTCTTGAGGAGCAACTCATGTCACGAGAATCGCGAATGTCCGCGGGAGTTCTTCTCATCGTTCTTCCGACGGTGATGTACGGGGGGATAGCTCTTCTCGGGTTGCTCATGACCTCTGCGCAAGGGTATGCGGATAACCCGGTGCGGCACGACCTCTGGCGCGCCGGCCACGCCCACGCCGGCGTTTACCTCGTCCTGTCATTGGTTATGCTTCGATATGTCGACGAGGCGGTCCTCTCCCCATTCTGGAAGTGGCTCGCCCGCGCCGGCGCGCCGATTGCGGCGCTTCTCATCCCGGGTGCGTTTTTCCTCTCAGTAGCCTCGCCAGACGCTCGGCATCCGAATGGCTTGATAAATTTCGCGTACGTCGGCGCGCTGTTTCTTGCCGCCGCCGTTCTCAGCCTCGGAGTGGGTCTCATTCGCGCGGCGCGGCGCATGGACCGGTAAGCGCTTTGTTAAAGGAGGCACGCGCACGGGGTGCACCAGCTCGCTCGCGAGTGGGGTGGCGCGCCGCCTGAATTGGCCCGCTGTTGGCCGCTTGTGCCCGGCTCCTTGCAGCTGGCTTATGCGTCGGGCGCGTAGGCTCTGCGTACGCGTTGGGTTTCCCTCAGTGCTGAGGAGCAAGCCCGATTGCTTGGGAAATGGAGGCTCGCTACCATATGTGACGGTCTTCCGCAGGGGGCGCGACGATGGTTGTTAAGGGCTTCAGCCGCAGAGAGATGCTGCAAGCCGGTACCGTTTCTCTTCTTCCGCTGGCGATGTCGTCCGCGATGGGAATGCCAGCTCTCCGGAAGCCTAATTTCGCGAATGGCGGGACCGATCCATTTCCAATCCCCTGGCTAGATAAGAATGGGAGCCACAATCAACCGGCTGGCCCCAACCTCGAGCCTTCACACGTGTACCATTTCAAGGGGCGGGTGGCTCGGTGCAGCACCTTCCGAGGGATGGGGACGGATAACAATGGGAATCGTGTCGCCTTTGGTAGCCCTACCACCGACTATGGCGTGATGCGGGGTGAGTACTGGGCAGCGCGCGCTCCGCAGCAAGGTACGATGACCCACATATGACTTACGCTATTTCGGGGACAGGCTGTCCCCGCCAACCAAATACACGACTTTCATCCGCCCATCTCGCCCTCTGGTTTGTACTGGGTCGTTCCGGTCCCTGACCGTGCCCTGAGCATCAGCAGTGACGGGAAAAGGGCTACCCTTGAAATGCAGAACGTGGACGTCGTTGATCAGCCGCGGTGGCCAGCGCTGGACGCCGTTGCGACCCCGGCGCGCATGAGCTTCAGGATGCTATGGGATGCAATCGGAGAGCCCGCCGTCTACGAGGACCCATCCAAGCATTTCCGTTTCACCGGTACGCGGGCGTCGTGCCAGCTCGAAGCTGAAGTTGAGGTCCCGTCGCTCGGCTTTTCGTGGAAGTCGGATCCGATGAACACGTCGCAGTGCGACTTCGCGATCATCGGTGAAGAAGTGAATGGGCGCTATTACGACAGGTAGACCCCACAGCCAAAGGTTCTCATGGGTGGCGGTCGAGGACCATTCTTCTACCCCTTTGCGAGGGTTACATGCATTGCATTCGGCGTCGAGAGGTGTTCGATGAAACGATAGCCGAGTTTTGGTGCGTCAATGCCCGCGAACAGGTGCTCCCCGGAACCGAGCAGGATTGGTGGAATGGCCAGATGCATCTCGTCGACTAGGCCCGCGCGGAAATACTGTCGGATTGTCGAAACCCCACCGCCGAGTCGAATGTCTTTATCTCCCGCAGCGCCTCGCGCTCGTTCGAGGGCGGCATGAATTCCATCCGTCACGAAATAAAAGAGGGTTCCCCCGTCCTTGGCAACGGTGGCGCGCGGATAGTTGGTCAACACGGAGACGGGCGTGTGGAAGGGCGGGTTGTCGCCCCACCAACCCTCCCAGGCTTCGTCGGGCCAAGGGCCTCGAATGGGCCCAAACATGTTTCGACCAAGGATCCATGCTCCAATGTTCTTGAAGCCGCGTTCGACGAACTGGTCATCGATGCCCGTTGTTCCCCCATCCTTGCCATGCATCTGTCGAAACGACCGTGTCGCGAACGCCCAATTCTGCAGGGCCATGCCGCCAACGCCAAGCGGATTGGCGAGCTCTTGCTTCGGGCCGGCACCGTAGCCATCGAGCGATATTGCAAAGCTCTCGACGCGAAGCTTGGGCATGAAGGCTCCTTTGAGCAGCTAACCGTTTGAAGTTTCTAAACAGCATAAAATACCGAGCCCATTCACGCAGGGAAGCGGCCGATGGCAGAGCGCGGCACGCGGGCCGCCTTACAGCAAGAGTGAACAGAGCCCGGCCCGTACCTTGAATTCGTTCGCGCCACCGGGGCTGGCGTCGCGTCGAACGCCCATGACGAGTGGCGCCCAGCGCGGAAATGTGCTGTCGCCCTTGTCTCACAAGGAGATGCTCTCATGGGACGCGTCCTCGTTGCTTCGTCACTGCTCGTTCTCTGCGGCTGTCCACATCAAGAGAGAGCTTCCGGAGCTCGAGACGCGAGCGCCTTGAGAACCGCCATCGAGCAGAACGAAGCGCGGTTTGCGCACGCGCTGAAGGCTAACGATGCGACGACCATCGCAGGCTTCTTCACCGAGGATGGTCTCATCATCCCCGGGTGGCAGAAGGGAAACGTACAGGGCCGCGCTGCCATCCAAGCTTATTACAGCAAGCGCTTCGAGACGGCCCATTTCCTCGACGCCGTGATTACGACGGCCAGCATCGGGACCAGCGGGGACCTGGCGTACGAATCAGGAACGAACAGGCTCACCCGCAAGACGGGCGATGCGGCTCCAGTGACGACAACCGGCCGATACCTGACGATTTGGCACCGCGAATCCGATGATCACTGGCGCATCCAGGTTGACATGGTGATCGTGGATCCACCCTAGCGGTCCTTTCGATCTTCTCGCCGACATGCGACTCGGACCATCGTCGGCACTGCCGAGTTGCCTGTTGGTGAATAGCTACACGGTCCGGGCGGAGATGGAGGTCGGCAAGCGCCGCATGTCTGCGACAACGTTGGCAGCCACGTTCGTGTCCAAGTCCATCAGCAAGTACCCGATCGCCGCATTCGTGGAGAGTACCTGAGCATGGATGTTGGCCTCGTGATCGGAGACGATCCTGTTTAAGTCTTTCAGCACGCCCGGTACGTTCTGGTGCACGTTGAGGACCCGCCAGGTGTCTGGAGTGCGCGCCAGGTCGACCGGCGGGAAATTCACTGAGCCCAGCGTCGTCCCGGAATGCGCGAAGTGTGCGAGCGTGGCCGAGACCTCGCGGCCGATTGCCTCTTGCGCCTCCAGCGTCGTGCCGCCGATGTGGGGGGTCAGGATGACGTTCTTCAGACCATGGAGCGGAGTCTCGAAACCATCGGCGCTGTTTGCCACCGGTTCGTCCGGGTACACGTCGATTGCGGCGCCTTCCAGTCGCCCGTCACGCAGCGCTTGGGCCAAGGCCTCGAGGTCGACCACGGTGCCACGGCTGGCGTTAATCAGACAGGCGCCCGTCTTCATTCTGGAAAGCTGATTGGCGCCAATCATCATTCGGGTTCGCGGAGTTTCGGGCACGTGGAGCGTGACGAAGTCGCTCTGCTCGAGCAGGACGTCGAGCGTCTTGACCGGCTGTGAGTTGCCAAGGGGCAGCTTGGCGGCGATGTCGTAGAAGACGACCCTCATCCCTAGGTTCTCCGCGAGAATGGAGACCTGGCTGCCGATGTGCCCATAGCCCACGACTCCCAGCGTCTTTCCGCGCACTTCGCGTGAGCCGGTCGTCACCTTCCTCCACACGCCCTGGTGCATCTCTCTCGACTGGTCACCGAGGCGACGGGAAAGCATGACAATTTCCGCCAGGACCATCTCGGCGACACTTCGGGTGTTAGAGAAAGGAGCATTGAAGACGGCCACCCCACGGTGCATCGCGTGCTCAAGCGCGATCTGATTGGTGCCGATGCAGAATGCGCCCACGGCGATGAGCGAGTCGCCGGCGTCGAGCACCTTCGGCGTCACCTGAGTTTTGCTCCGAATACCCAGCACGTGCACACCGGCAAGCCGGGCGCAGAGCTGATCTTCCTTTAGCGATCCGTCCAAGCGCTGGACCTCGAAGCCTTCGGCCCCGAGCAGTTCGTCAGCGACCGGGTGAATTGACTCCAGGAGCAGGATCTTCAGTGCAGCCATTGGGGCTCGAGCCTAGACCGGGACCCACGGCTCATGTTGTGGGACCCGCAGGAGGGAATGCTGAGCTCCGCAGCCTGCGTCCACGTGCCAGCCTCTCCCCGGAGGTGGCTTATGCTGACGCCTTCCTGCCGCTTACACTTCCACTCCCGGTCAGCCAGGGCTGTGCCCCCGGCAGGGCGGACGACGGACGGGCTGACGGGCAAGGGGGCAGCCACCCGAAGGGGGATGTTCATGAAGGGCAGATTCGGAAGGGGTTTTCTACTCGCCTGTGCCCTCGGTTGTGGCAGCAGTGGGGTGCCCGGCGGTCCGGATGGCGGCTTCACCCTGACGCTCGGTTCGACCGAAACGTTCGCGACACACAGCCAGTTTGCGGCGCTGGGGTTTCTGTGGGGTCCGCCCGATGGCACCATGGGCGCCATCGTCGACGCTGGCACGTACACCTTCTTCGGCTCGGCCAAGGGGTCCAGCGCCTGTTCGGCATCGCCCAAGCTCCAGGGCGCCTTCCGCGTCGTAGGCTCGTTGGAACAACTCACTGGACTCCCACACCAGGGGTGCCAGGCGCTCTTCGATGCTGGCGCCGCGCCCGCGGGTTGGGTGTTTGACCAAGATTATGCAGGTGGCGGGCCCGTCGTCCCCTTCGTCAGCGGAACGACGCACGGCTTTCTGATGACGTACCATGGGGAAATCCACTGGACGAATCCCACTGGCAACGGCCTCTGCTCCAACGTCCCATGCTTCTACGGTGGCATCGGGCTCGCCGTGTCCCTCGACCAGGGCGCAAGCTTCCACTCGGTGGGTCAAATCATCCAGGCGTACCAACCGCTATCTGCCTACAACGGGGGCGGTCGGAATGCAGCCATCGGATACGGGGCCATGGTGGTGGCAGACGCCGCGGGCCATCCCCTCGCTGCCCCGCTGCCCAACCCGTCCAGTGCCTATCTCTACGTTTTTTACGAGGACAGCGATCCGAATGGCCTGAACGCCTGCGCCAACACAACCTGCGTGACCGTGGCGCGGGCCCCCTTTGACAACGTCGTCGAAGCGGCGATGCCCCCCAGCAGCCCAGCGACGGTTGCTGGCCTCTTCGCCAAGTACGACTCAACCGCTGCGAACGTGTGGAGTCAGCCCGGGACCAGCGGAGACCCGACCGAGAATACTGCGTCCGGCCATTTCACTCCGCTTTTCGATGATCAGAACAGCGTCCTGCCCACGGTGCTGTGGGACGGCGTCGCCCAGGCCTACCTGTTGGTAGCCCAGGTCTACCAAGCGGGCCCTCCACCCGCTGTCTTCTCCGTCCGCAGCTCGACCGACCTGCTTCACTGGTCTGCGCCGCTTGGCACGTTCGCCCCACCCAGCGGTCACGTCCTCTTCTATCCCAGTCTCATCGGCGAGACGGGCGACCCCCTCGTCGGTGCTGGGGCACCGCGCCTCTTCTTCTCGACCTTCGTCACGTTTCCGGACTGGACCCAGTCCGAGCTCGATAGCTTGCCGGTGCAAATCAGCCCGGGCGGGTGAGCCAGTGGACCGTGGAAGCTCAGCAAGGAGCGACACGGCCTTCGAGGTCTCGACGTGTCTCGAAACTCCAAGGAAAGCAACCGGGGAGCGGGGTCCAGCCGGGACGCCCATGCAGAACCGCGTTTGCCTTTCCGAGCTCCCTCGCAGCTCCGGTCGACGGGGCGAGAAGGCCCAGACCCGTTTCGTGGGACTCCTAGATGTTCGGGGGCGGGACGGGGCCCAAAGCGCGTTCGAGGCTTAGGCCGAGCGCTAGTAGGTCCTGGTCCGCACGGGCCGGCGCAGCGAACTCTATCCCGACAGGGACGCCTCCCGTTGTGAGTCCGGCGGGCAGCACGAGACCGGGCACAGCTGCCGTACTGGCGGGTGAAATATTGCGTCGCGCGGCCGGCATAAAGGTCACCTTCTTTTTACGAATCGGTTGGCACTTCTCGCGGCTCGCCTGCTGACAGTGATGATCGCGATCTTTGGAGTGCTCGTGTGGGTACCGTTGGTTCTTTCAGATCCCCACAATCATACGAATTGGAGCGAAACCGCCGAGACCTTCGCATTGCCGGAGCAACATGGATTCTCGCTGACCGTCTGGGTGAGTACCAGTCTGGAAACCGTCGGCCGCGATGACGTGAGATGTGGCGGGGACGTGAGGTCCATGCCTCACGGTGTGAAAGCTAAACGCGGCCGTGGGGAACCGTAGCTAACGGCGGCCCGCATGTCCCTCGGGAGCTTTCTGACCGGGCAGCGACCGGGGGTGTGGGCACCGAGAATGGCGTCGTCCGGGATCGACCCTGAAACACGAAGTGTCCTCACTTCCCTTTCCCTGAGGGAGGGGGGCCGAGCGCTGCTGCATCGTCATCTACTTCCAGAAAGCTTTCTGTCCGTGGGAACCAACCCGTGGCGAGCTTCTTGGTGATGAAGCGTCCAGCCTGTTCGGCCATGGCTGTCTTCTCTGTCTCTCGTGGGGGGTCGGTCGAAAAATATGTCCGAACCACAATGGTAACGGCTCGCTCGCCGGTGATCTTTACCGCCCAGTCAACCCCGGGCCGCGACGGGCCCTTTGGTTGCTTGAAGTACGCTGAAAGACCGCTTTCGATCGTCACCGTGTTCCCCATGCTGTCCCTCGCAGTAGTGCGTTCACCAAGGCCGCCGGGGAGGATATCAAAATGTACTGCTTCTCAGCGGAACGTTTCCGAACCGACGGCCTCAACTAGGAGCAGCGATCCGAACTTTAGCGAAGGCCGCTTTGGTGACGTCGTTCGGGGTGCGGAGCCACCGACGCGACTGTTCGCGGAATTGTGATGGGGTCGTTCCAAACGCCGCGTGAAAGCGGGCGGAAAAGTGACTGTGACTCGAGAAGCCGAAATCGAGAGCGAGCTGAGTGAGGTCGTTCGTGTGCGGTAGCTCGACGAGGGCCCTAGCAAGTCGCAGCTGGGTCAGGTAACCGTGTAGCGGAATGCCCTCCACAGCGCGGAATAGCTGGGTGAGATACACCGGAGACGCGCTGACTGCGGCACCGATGTCCGCGAGCCGAATGGGGCGAGCAAGTTCCGCTTCCAAGTAGGCTTTGGCCCGCGCGATCAGCTTCTGAGTCGACCGGCCGGGCGTGTGCCGAGGTGCGTCGTCGTCGAGCGCCGACCTGAGCAAAGCCAACACGTGCTCCTCCGCGGCGAGCCCGTCATCGTTCGATGCGCCGACGGCCCGAAGGAGGAGTTGTGCTCTGAGGCTCTGAACGGAGGGGCTGACCCGTCGACATCGGCGGCGAAACAGCGCGTGAGATGCGAGAGCGCCGGGAGTCGCGCGCCCCAGCTCCCCCACGACGGATGCTGCGGGTGTGACGATGAGTTCCGCATAGCCCCCGGCGACCGGATGGCTCATGCGATAGCGCTCTCCGCCGGTGACGAAGAGTGCCTGGTTTGCATCACCGACGACCTCGTCGCGACCGACATGCCACACGAAGAAGCCACGGTAGGGGAAAGCGACCTGGAACTCCGTTGAGAACTTCTCTGGGTCGCTCTCCTTGAGTGCCCTCTCGGCCCGGACATCCTCGACTAATCCGATTGGTAGGTTGAAGAGGCAAGTGCGCGACTGGGCGAGCCAAGAGGCCCGCTCCGGCTGTTCCGGCGACGCGAGTTGCAGCGAAGTCATCTCCTTCAGTTTACACCGTCGGGGCTCGCCCGCTGAGGGGCGCAGAACCGAACCTTAAGAATGTGACAGGCGAGAGAACCAAAAAGCGTGACAGCGAAGGCATCCACCTTCGTCCACCCTTGCGCTCCTGTCATGGCCGTCGCTTCCAGCAGCCTGGAGATCGCTCGTTTGTTGGAACGAGCAGTTTGGGGGCGAGCGCGCCGGTCACGACCAACCACGTTGTTTGACTGGAGACTTCAATGAAAGTGTCAATCATTCGGTGGGTGACAGCGCTGGCAGCCCTGCTGACTGGCGTGTCCAACGGCGAGCCCCGACAGTTTTGCGCAGATGACGCGCAGACTGGATACCGGATAACGGAACTGTCTTCCCTTGGGGGAACGGAGAGCTCGGGCAACGGCATTAACGACTTGCAGTGGGTAACCGGTTCCTCGTCTCTTGCCGGGAATGAAACTGTTCGCGCCACTCTTTGGCTTCGTGGACGGATAATCGACCTCGGAACGCTCGGGGGCACGAATAGCAGCGTCGCGTGGCCAGTAAAGAACACCGCAGGCATCATTACGGGAATCGCCGAGACCTCGACCGTAGACCCGCTCGGAGAACAGTGGAGTTGCAGTGCCTTCATCCCCACGACGGGGACCACCTGCCTCGGCTTCGTCTGGGAGTCCGGAGCAATTCGCGCGCTTCCAACCTTCGGCGGGAACAATGGCTTTGCCACTGGCTCCAACAACCACGGGCAAGTTGTCGGTTGGGCCGAAAATGCGGTTCATGACCCAACCTGCACAAGTCCGCAGGTCTTGCAGTTCCGGGCGGCAATGTGGGGGCCCGGCAAGGACGAGATTCGGGAGCTTCCGCCTCTCGCGGGCGACTCAACCAGTGCCGCGACGGCAGTCAATGACCGGGGTCAGGCAGTTGGCATCTCTGGCATTTGTGGCAGCGCGGTAGGTGCCTTCAGTGCCGCGCATGCGGTGCTATGGGACAACGGGTCACCAACCGACATCGGCAACCTCGGTGGTGTTGCGTGGAACACACCTATGGCCCTCAGCCAATCGGGCGACGTCGTTGGTTTCTCCAATCTTCACGCAAGTGACGGGGACAACTTCAACGCGCACGCGTTCCTTTGGACGCGGCAGGGTGGCATCCAGGATCTCGGCACGCTTCCGGGTGATGCGCTGAGCCAAGGCTTAGGCATCAACAACTGGGGCCAAGTAGTCGGCATTTCCTGCTCTGCCGGCTTTGCCAGTTGCAGAGGCTTCCTTTGGCAGAACGGCGTCATGAGTGACCTCAACTCGCTCATCAAGTCCGGGACGGCTGACCCCATTTACGCCGCCGGAGACATCGATGACTTCGGCCGAATCACCGGACAAACGTTCAACGTTACAACCAACGTCGCATCGGCTTTCCTGGCCGTTCCTCTCTTTCGGTGTGGTGGCGACGATGTTCACGGTGCGCTTTCCGAAGAGAGGCTCAACGGACCAGTTCGCCCCGGGAAACCGTAGCGGCAGAGGTGGCACAAACGTACCAAATTAGGCGCCTTAACCTTCAAAGGGAGCCCGGGAAGGCCCCGTCCAACCTCCCGAGTCGGCAGCGCCCCAGGGCCATCGACCGTGCGTCAGCTGGAAGCAGTGCCCAAGCGCTCAATTCACGTCGAGGGTGAAGACGTCCGAGTCAACGCCGCGGCCGTCCGCGAGAATGGCCTGCACCGTCCAAAGCAATCGCGCACCTGAAGGTTGCGCAGCCAGCGCTTCCGGAGGAATCCGCAGCTCGGGGGACGTCAAGCCAAATGCTTGATAGAGGACCTGCAGTGAGCTGCTCATTACCGTCACCGAGTAGCGCTGGGCCGGTGGGTACGGGCTCCAACGTAAGACGACGGCGCCTTTCGACTGCGCGCCCGCGGCCGTGAGAGACCCCAACGGCCGCTTAGCCCCGCGCTCGGAATTGGCCTCGACCACCACCGACTTCAGTGCTTTGGGTTGCCTCGACACCCCTTGAACCAAGACTGCGGCGGCAACTCCCGCCGCCAGCAACCCCAGGGCGCCGGGAAGCAGCAATAAGTGAGGGCGACGGGGTCGGAAGGGGAGAGCCGGCGCCTGGGATTCGCCGTCTCGGTTGACCTCGAGTGCCACCCGCCAGGCGACCGAGCAGTCGACGCAGCGAGCGGTGTGGGCAACCAGCCTATGGACACCGTCCGGCTCGAGCTCGCCCGCCACGGCCGCCCAGACTTGCGCAGACGGGGGGCAATCCGTCCGCAATTCCCTGGGGTCCGTCGTCCGGAATTCTTCAGCTAGCTGCTCTGCATTGAGAGCGCCCATTTCTACCCCACCTCCTTGGGGCCTAGGCACTTCCGAAGCTCCTCGAGCCCCCGGTACAGAAGGTTTTCGACGCGCTTCTCCTTCCAGCCCAAGGCACGTGCCGTCTCGGAGGCCCGGGAACCCTGGAGGTACAGCGTCACCGCAGTGCGTCGACCCTCTGGAAGGCGTTCGAGGCACTGGCGAATGGCGAGCCCGACGTCCGCTGGCGCGCCCTTCGCCTCCCCCCGTGTGCCGAGCGCGACCCGCTGAGTCTCTTGTCGTCTCATTCTCCTCAACTCGTCGATGACCACCGTAAACGCCACCTTCTGCACATAAGACGCTCGCGGGGCCTCTTCTCCCTCCATTCTGCGCTCGAAGAGTTTCAGTAGCGCTGTCTGGACGAGGTCCTCTCTCAGCGAGACCAAGTCAGATGGACAGTGCTTTCCCACTGCCCGGACTAGCACCCCCCGGACGTGTGCCCAGGCGTCGGCCTGCGCAACCTCCGTTGCCGGGTACGCTGGCGCGAGCCGGGGCCGCCATTCCACGCTTAAGAGTCTACCGGTGAGGGGTGGTGAAGTCCCTCGACGCGTCGGCCAGGCTCACGAGTCCGGAAGGACACCGCCGCTCAAGCTGGGCGAGGGCAGTCGACGCCCTGCGCGCCACGTTTCTCAGCTCAGGGGCCACGGCAAGACGCTACCGCCTGGGGGGCAATGGTGCTCCACTGGGAGAGGCGCGCACGCGGAAGGCGAGCTGAGGGAGCCCTCTTGGGAGGTTACAGCCAAAGGCCTTCTTTCCAGCCCGGCAACGCCGGTCCCTTCGGTTCCAGCCAGGATGGACGCCTGTGCTGACCTTTGGGCTCGCGCTGTTGCTCTTCACTGGGACGGGCGACGGACAGCACAGTCAAAGCCCTCTCGCGCCCTGTCTGGCCCAGCTTCAACAACAGCCGAAGGCCTTGGGCCCCTACCAGTGCCTGTTGGCCAAAGGCGCAGGACAACGAGAAGCCGTGAAACGCCTTCTTGAGCGAATGGTGCGGCTGCACCCCGACGACCCGCGGCCGCGCCTCTACCTGGCGCTGGTGCTAGATTTTGGCGGCGAGCCGGTAGCCGAACGGGAATTCCTCGTGGCCGTCGAAGGCTTCCGGCGCGAGGGCGAGCCCTTTGGGCGTGTCTACTCGCTTACCTCGCTGGCGGCCAACCAGTGCTTCGTCCAATTGCGCTGCGACGCCGCCGCGGAAGCCCTGCTCACCGAAGCCGAGCTCGTGGCGGAGGAGTCCCGGAGCAACCACTTAATCCGCTTGGTGCAACTCTTTTGGTTGCGCGTCTCCTTGCTCAAAGATGATGTCGCGCGCGCTGAGCGCGCAGCCGCGAGACTCGACGCGATTCCCAGCGAAGACCCGCCCTGGCTGAGCAGCCAACTCTTCGAAGCGAGGAAGCGGCTCGACTACGACCTAGTGAATTTTGACCAGCAATACAGCCTCTCCTCCGACGCGCTCAAGAACAGCGCAGCCGGCACGAGGATGCACGCGATTGCTCTGGCCAGTCTTGCAGAGGCGATGGCCCATTTGGCCATGCGTGGGCGGGAGGATCGTGGCGCGGCGGAGGGCGCGCTGCGCCGTGCGCTGGCCGAAGAACGAGCCCTGGACCTTCAGACGACCATTGGTGGAAACGGGACTCTGCGGACCACCGAAACCCTCGCCCTCCTCCTTGGACCGACCGAGGAATCGACGCGGCTCCTCGAGCAAAACCTCGCCCTTTACGCACAGACCCAGGCATGGGGTCTACAGCTCGCCTACGCGAGCGAGTGGATTCTCGCTCGAAATCTCATCGACTCGTCTCCGCAGCGGGCATCAGAGGCGATCGCACTCGTCGACCGGGCCCTGCAGCGCGCGTCGGACCAGCGGCAGGTGTGGGAAGAGGCGCACGCCATGCTGACCCGGGCCTATGTGCTTTGGAAGTCTGGGCGGCGGGAGGAGGCGAAGGCTGCGGCGGACACATCGCTTCGGGAGATGGAGCAGCTGCGGGCCAAGCAGGAGGACATCGAGGTCCGGATCCGGTACGAGGACACGCTGGCCTTCGCCTACGAGTTGGTGGCGGGACTCATGGTAGACCCGCGATTCGGCGACGTCTCTGCCAAAGACGTCGAGTCCGCCTTCTCAGTCACCGAGCGGATGCGCGCCCGTGCACTGCTCGAGGAGGTTCTTGCTCGCACCCGAGCCAAGAGGCTCTCACAACGAGACGAAACCCTGCTATGGCGGCAGATTCTCGCGTCGCAGCAGTTGCTTTTGGACACAAGCTCATCACTGACCGCGCGCCTGACCGCGGTGAGGGCACTCCGCACGAGTGAGAGCCAATTGCTGAGCCTTCGGTCCAAAGGGATAAGCCTGCCGCCCCAGGGTGAGTTCCCGTCCCTCAAGACAATTCAGGCACAGCTCTCCCCCCACGAAGCGCTCATCTCCTTTCAGCTGTGGAGTCCAGACGCGCGCACCGACGCGCCCTACGTCGATGGTCGGTCGTGGGCCACCGTTGTCACGCACTCGGCCATCCGCGTCGTGCCGATCCCCAATGCTGACCAACTCGAGGCAAAGGTGAGCTTCTTCCAGCAAGTGCTGGCACGCCGGGACGGCTCTGAACGGCCGGGCAGCGCGGTGCTTTACCAGACGCTGATGAAAGACGTGGTGGAGTCTCTGCCCTCCGGGATTGACGACTTGGTGCTCATCCCCGACGGCCCGTTGCACCGGCTTCCCTTCGACGCGCTGTGGATGAGCCCTGCAGGAGGGTACCTGGCCGAGCGCTTTACCCTCACGCTCGCTCCCTCCGCGGCCATCTGGCTCGCCTTAAGGAGCAGGCCGAGCGCCCCAGGAGGACTGGCTCTCGCTCTCGTCTTGATGAACCCAAAGCTAGCCAGCGGCGCCCCGAGTCAGACGTCCCTGGGAGGGACATACCTCGAAGAGTTGACGCAAGCTGACGCGGAAGGCCTGCGTGCGGTGAAAGCCTTTCCCGACGGGAGCCGGCTCATTTCTGGCACCGCCGCCTCCAAGACTGCGCTTCTCTCGATGAATTTGGCTCCTTTCGCCCTCTTGCACTTCGCTACACATTCACTCGTCGACCCAGCCTCTCCAGAACGGTCGGCGATTGTGCTGGCCTCAGCCAACGCAGCGGATGATGGCCTGTTGAATGTCGACGACGTCTCGAGGCTCAGGCTGCAAGACAAAACCATCATCCTCGCCTCCTGTAGCACCTCTGCGGGCACCATTCGCCGCTCCGAAGGACCGATGAGTCTAAGCCGACCATTCCTCGCCGCCGGCGCCCAGGCTGTGGTGGGCACCCTCCAGCGGGTCCGGGACTCCGAGTCCTCTAAATTTTTTGAAGCCTTCTATTCGGCGCTCGAGAAAGGGAATTCGCTGGCCGCCTCTCTCGGCGCGGCGAAGCGCGCGCGCATTTCTGCTGGTGACCCACCGGCTGCTTGGTCCGGTTTTGTCCTCCTTGGCAACGGGGAGGCCACGCCTCGGGCCAAGGCCGTCAGCCGGACTGCTGCCGTGGCCGAGTTCGTCTGCGCGGCCGGGCTGGTAGTGGCGCTCGGGGTACGCCTCCGCCGGGGCCGGACTCGGAGCCGCGCGAGCGGCGAGCCACCCAGCTGAGGGTCGGCCTCCTCCGGTGGCTTCGGCCTAAGCGGAGGCTTTTCGTCGATGCCTCGAGGGTTGGGGTGCCTCGCCACCCGCAACCGGGCGCTCAAAGAGCAACGGGAGAGGATGCCGGTGGATACGCCAACTTCAAATGGGCGATGGCGGCGTCGCGCGGGCAGGCGAGACGACCATCATCGTCGGACCCGCGGTCGTCACCGACACGCTGGCGTTGCGGTGCGGCTCTCAGAGTCCATCACCCCGACGACGTCCAGTGACGCCACCCGTTGCCCCGTCTGTGTCGACACCGGCTGAGGTAACCTTGCCCCCTGATTGGCCTCCCGTTGGCGGTCTGGCGAGCGGCCAAGTTCGAGCGCGGCGAACAAAGCGTTCTAAACGGTGGGAAATTGTCCGCTACGATGTTGAGACTTTGTCGCGTGCGGTACCACGGGCAGCCCGGGTTATCGCGTTGCGACAATATGACGCAGCAGGCACTCGAAGCGCAGCGAGTATGAGGGCGGACCATGACCGATCGCCTGGCTGGCTGCTTCGTTCTTCTAGGTGTTCTCTTGGTCAGCGTGGCCTGCCCGAGTTCGACTCAAACTGGGCCATCCGGAGGCTTCGCCGCCGGGTCCAGCAATGACCATTGTGTCGCTTCCGTTTACCTTGATGCGGGAAACGTCCTTCAAGCTGACGCGGGTCAGTACATTGACGACAGTGGGAACGTCGTCCAGTTGACCGGCGTCTGTGACATGGGTCCAACGGACAGTGGTAGCACCGAGCCCGCGGAGTACGGCGATACGAATTTCGGGACCGAGGCGGCCGACGACGACTGCAAATACAATGTGAGTGTCTCCGTCACGCCCGTCTACGAGAACAGCAACGCCACCTTCACCGTAATAGCGACTAACCGTTGGGATGGAGGGCCGGTTGCCGGCGCCTATGCATACGCTGAAGTATTTCTCTGCGAGGGACCTCAACCGACGAACTCTGCATGTCCCTCGGTGCACCCTTCTCCCAACGTCCCTGGGATGCCGCAATCGTCCATCGAGAACCCGCCTGGCACGTACGCCATCGGGCCCGTGCAATTTGACGCCCCCGGGAATGCGGACGCTGGATATTGGACGGTCCGCTTTCACTTCTACGACCATTGTGACGACGACGTCCCGGAAGCTGACCACGGGCACGTCGCGTTCTACCTGGACGTTCCCTGACGCCAAAGCCCCCTTGCCAATTGGCAGCAGCCAAGCGGCATAGCTTCAGTAGGTTGATAATGTATCGCTTAGGCCCATTCTTACGCTTCTATGTGAGGGAAGTGCTCTCGGCCTTGCTCGCCGGCAGGAGCCCGGACTTCATTGCGGCGAAGAGTCTCGGCTGTCCGGGCTTCCTAAATATGCGCCTTCTGCTCTCACTCACCTTGGTCGCCCTCGCGGTCGTCGGCTGCGGTAATCCCGCTGCGCAGTGCCTCAACGACCTCCCCGCGTCGTGTCCAAATCCCATTCCGAGCTACGCAAGCTCGGTGAGCGGCATCATCAACCAGACATGCGTCATTGGCTGCCATAGTGCCACGGGGACTGCTCCCGATCGACCCCTCAATACCTACGCAGACGTATACGAGCAGCGCTCGCCGGTCTTGACCCAAGCGTACTCTTGCCAAATGCCACCGGACGGCTCCCCCCCACTGACCCCTACGCAGAGAACGCAGCTTTTCGGCTGGCTGGTCTGTGGCGCTCCAAACAATTGAGGTTTCCCCGCTAGGGAGTTCACCGCATCGGTCATCCTTTAAGCGGGCATTCAGTGGTAAGCGAGCTCGCTGCAGGCCCATCTCTCCCGGGGGTGAGCTCGGTCCTCTAGTACTCGAGCACCGTCCGGATCGACGTTCCGGCGTGCATTAGGTCGAATGCTTCGTTGATTCGTTCCAGAGTGAGCTTGTGGGTGATGAGCCGGTCGATCTCGATCTTCCGGTCCATGTACCAGTCGACGATACGGGGAACGTCGCTGCGGCCTCGCGCCCCGCCGAACGCCGTATCCCGCCCGTCCGGTGACCAGCTGAAAGGGGCGGGTGGCAATTTCCTGCCCCGCTCCGGCGACGCCGGTGATCACGCTCACCCCCGAGCCGCGGTGGCAACACTCCAGCCCCTGGCGCATCAGCTTCACGTGGCCCACGCACTCGAAGCTGTAGTCCGCCCCCCCGCTGGTCAGCTCGACAAGGTGGGCCACCAGATCGCCCTGAACGCTGGCCGGGTTGCGAAGTCGGTGAGTCCGAAGGCCTTGCCCAGCACCTCCCGCGCCCGATTTAACCTGCACCACGTTGAGCCCGATTCCCCCAGCCCGAACACCACCACCCGCGCCCCGCGTTCCACCTTGGCGGTGAAGATGACTGCCCCCAGTCCGGTGGTGACCCGCAGCCGACGTAGTAGATCTTGTCGAAGGGAGCGTCGGTGCGTACCTTGGCTACCGTTATTTCCGGAAGCACCGTGTGGTTGGCGAAGGTGGAGCAGCCCATGTAGTGAAACAGCGGCTTGCTCTTGAGCGAGAAGCGGCTCGTCCCGTCGGGCATCAAGCCCTTGCCCTGGGTGGCGCGGATGGCGGTGCAGAGGGTGGTCTTCCCGTTGAGGCAGGAGGGACACCGCCGGCATTCTGGGGTGTAGAGCGGGATGACGCGGTCGCCCTCCTTTACCGAGGTCACGCCCGCGCCCACCTCGCGGACGATGCCCGCCCTTTCGTGCTCGAAGATGACAGGGAAGAGTCCCTCCGGATCCGCGCCCGAGCGGGTGAACTCGTCGGTGTGACAGACGCCCGTCGCCTTCAGCTCCACCAGGACCTCGCCGGGCCGCGGGCCGGGAAGCTCCACCTCCTCGATGACCGGGGGCTTCCCCACCTCGAAGGGAACGGCGGCGCGGGTCTTCATCCCGGTTGACCTCCATCGTGCGAGGTCCGCAACTGTATCGGCCGCGCCGACCCTTCGAAAAGGGTCCGTTCCAAACGATGGAAGTTGAAGCCATTCCCCGAGTGGGGTCATTTGCAACAGCGAGAGGAGGTCACCAGCTCTCCATTCATCCATCAGTCGACGGCGGGATCCGTCCCGCGGCGAAAGACTTCCAGGGAGGAACCCTGGTCTGCAAGTGTATGAAGGACCCGGTGTCTGCCTCGAGAAGGTGAGTCAGTTGAATCAACGCGGCCTCGCCCGATCAGTGGCCGACGGCGCCGATAAGCTGGCCGTCGGCGATGTTCGCCGGGGGGTTTACGACTACACGTTCGCCGCCCTCAAGCCCGCCGACCAGCTCAATTTCAGCTCCGAAATCACGTCCCGGTTGAACGGCTACCAGATGCACGTGTGAGGTCGAGTCAATCACCGCAACGTGAATGCCTCGCGCATCCTGGAGCAGGGCACTCTCAGGAATGCGGACCGCCGCGTGAGCAATTGCGACCGGCATAGTGACCTCACCGTACATTCCGGCCAAAAGCGTGCCAGCGTCATTCGAGACGTCGATTTGCGTCCTCATCGTCCTCGTCACCGAGTCGAGCGCACCGGCGGTCCGCGTCACCCTGCCGCTGAAGAGCCGTCCCGGAAACTGCCGCAGCGCGAGGGTGGCGTCCTGGCCAACCCGCAGCATCGGGGTGAACGGCTGGGGGACTTCGACGAACACGCGAATTGGATCCGTAGCGTCTATTTCATAGAGTGCCGACGGCGTGGTACCCGGCGCCGCATTCACCACCGCGGTTGTTCCGGTCCCTGCATTCACCAGAGTCCCCACATCGACGAGCCGCTGGGTAATGATGCCGTCGAATGGAGCAACCACTCGCTTGAAACCCACTAGGACCTCGAGCTGCCGAACAAGTTCTCGCTGTGCCTGGATATCTGCCTTGGCCGCCTGCACGGTCGCTTCCTGCACCAATTCATTACTCCGTGCTTGGTCCTCGTCCTGTTGGGCAATGAGCTTTTCGGAAGCCAGAATGTGCATTCGTCTGAAGGTCAGGAGCGCATAGTCCCGGTTGGCGACAGCCTGAGCGAGGGCTGCGATGGTATGCTGGAGCGTCGCTCGGGCGCCGGCAAGCTGCTGGTCAAGGTCAGGCGTGTCCAGTTCGAGGAGTAAGTCTCCGGCACGAACCCGGTCTCCAATGTCGGCCACCCACCGGCGCACGTACCCGGTGGCGCGGGGATAGAGGAATGTCCGCTGGTTGGCGACAAGGGTTCCCGGCAAACTGAGGTCTCGTCCAGCGTCAACTGCCTCCGCCACCACCACCGAAAGCCGGAGAGCCTCCTGACCGAACTGCGCCTCGGCCATTGCCTGGGAGCGCGCGTGCCGGCGGGGAAGATATCCGACCAGGAAGGCGACCAGGAGTGCTAGCAGCGCCCCACCCAGCATCAGAAGACCCTTGCCTCTGACGGGTGGTGATTGACTAGACGCCGTGTTGGTCACGAGCGCTCCCGTTGTTCTCACCGAGGACGAGCTCGGTCGCCCGCCGACGTCCAAGCTTGCTAAACACAACTGGCACGAAGAAGAGCGTGGACACTGTCGCTAACAGAAGGCCACCAATGACCGCGCGGCCGAGCGGCGCGTTCTGCTCGCCCCCGTCACCCAGGCCAAGCGACATCGGTAACATGCCTAGAATCATCGCTGTCGCGGTCATGATGACCGGGCGAAGCCTGGTACGTCCGGCTTCGAGCGCAGCTTGAGTCGTCTCGTCACCGGCGGCAAGCTGCTCGGTTGCGAACGTCACGACGAGGATGCTGTTCGCGCTGGCGACTCCGATGCTCATCAACGTCCCCATGAGCGCAGGAATGCTCAGCGTTGACCCTGTCAGAAAGAGCCCCCACACGACTCCGGCGGCCGTACCAGGGAGTGCCATGAGGATGATGAAGGGCTCGAGCCAGCTCTGGAAATTCACTGCCAGCAGCAAGTAGACGAGCACGACCGCGAAGAGGATTCCCGTACCCAAACCGACGAATGACGCGTCCATGGCCTGGGATTGGCCGGTGAGCAGGACCGTTGTTCCGCGAGGCAAAGTGTGGCGCAAGCGGTCAATCAGCTTCTGAACGGCGCGCGCGACTGATCCGAGGTCCGTCCCAGACACGTTGCTTTGCACATCGATGGACTGAGCAATGTTGTAGTGCGTGACGTTTGTCGGACCGACGACCGGGGTGACGGTCGCCACGTTCTCCAGAAGCTGCGCTGAAGGGGGACCAGAAGTGGCCGCGACCGGCGTAGCAGTGAGTGCGGAGATAGAGTCGACCCGGAACTGCGGCGTCTGCACGGCCACCGCATACTGGACGCGTGTCTTTGGATCCATCCAGTAGGCTGGGGCCGTCTGCCCGCTCGACGACAGAGATACCAGGACATCCGAGGCGATGCTGTCCATGCTCAGCCCCAGCTGTGTCGCCTGAGAGCGTTTCACGTCGAGAAACAATTCGGGTGTCTCGGGCACTTGGGCCAAGTGGACGTCCACCGCCCCGGGAATCCGGCTCATCTCTTGTGAAAGCTCTCGAGCAATGGCGAGGTTCGCCGGTTGATTTCCGGCCGGTCCGGTGATGCGGACGTCCAGAGGCGCCGAGAGGCCGAAGTTCAGCACTTGCGTCGAGATGTCCGCTGGCAGGAAGAAGAACGTCGAGTTCGGGAACGTCTGGCGGAGTTCGCGACGGAGAGCCGCGACATAGCGTTCGGTAGGCGCGTGGTTCGCCTTCAGGGAGACCAGCATCTCTCCGTCCGCGCTGGAAATCATCGACGGGTCTCCGAGGACAAGGTTAATGCCGCTCACCGGTACACCGATGTCGTTGATCACCACGTCGATTTCATCGGCCGGGATAATCTTCCGGACTTGTGCCTCGACATCGGCGAAAAGTCGCTCGGTCTCCTCGATGCGGGTTCCTGAGGGCGCACGCACGTGGAGGCGGAACTCACCGGCGTCGACGCCCGGAAAGAAATCGGTGCCCAGCAGCGGAACCAGACCGAGCGACGCGGTGACGAATAGGAGAAACCCAGCCAGGAAGATTCTGCGGTGGTGGATGGCAGCTTCTAGGCCCCGCGCGTAAACAACCCTTAGGTTCTCAAAGCCTCTCTCGATGCTTTTGTGGAGCCACCCGATGGGCCCGGGTGCGTTTGTTCCACCGGGTGGTTCTCTGCCCAGCAGGTAGTGCTCCAGGGTGGGAACCAGCGTGCGCGAGAGGAAATACGACGTGAGCATGGCGAAGACGACGGCCAGGGCCAACGGGATAAACAGAAATTTTGCCACCCCGCTAATCAGGGTCACCGGAACGAAGACGATGCAGATGCACAACGTGGACACGAAGGCGGGGACTGCGATTTCAGCTGCGCCGTCGAGGATGGCCTTGACGACCGGCTTCCCCATGGCGTGCTGGCGTTGGAAGTTCTCCACTTCGACCGTCGCGTCGTCGACCAGAATGCCCACCGCGAGTGCCATCCCGCCCAAGGTCATGAGGTTGAGCGTTTGTCCCAGTCGGTCGAGTAGAATCACGGAGACCAGCAGCGAGAGAGGGATGGAGATGAGGACGATGAGGGTGCTTCGCCAACTCCCGAGAAAGAGGAGCATCATCAGGCCGGTGAGCCCGGCGGCGATGATGGCTTCACGGAGCACGCCTTGGATCGCGCCTTTGACGAAGACGGACTGGTCGAACAACGGGTGGATCTCCAGCTGTGGAGGCAGCGTGGCCTGAACTGCGGGCAAAGTGGAACGGATACCGGAAACCACGTCGAGCGTGCTGGCTCCCTGAGATTTGAGGATGGGGAGCAGCGCGCCTCGTGTACCGTCGATGGTGACCACGCTGGTCTGAGGGGCGAAGCCGTCGCGCACGTGAGCGACGTCGCGCAGGTAAACCATCGTCCCATTCACGTACTTGAGGGGCAGATCATTAAACCCGGCAGCACTCGGTGGGCTTCCGTTGAAGATGATGGGATACTCCTGGCGACCAATCTTGGCGGTCCCGCTCGGCAAGACGACGTTTTGCTGAGCGAGTAAGCTCGACACTCCTGATGGAGAGAGACCCCAGGCAAAGAGCTTCTGCGGATCGAGGTCAACCACGATTTCGCGGTACTTGCCGCCGACCGGCAGCGGCATCTGTGCTCCCCGAACGGTGACCAATCCAGGGCGTAGGAAATTCGTCCCAAGGTCGAGGATTTGTTGCTCGTTGAGGGTCGCGCTCGAAAGGCCCAGCTGCAAGATCGGTACATTCGAGGCGCTGTACTGGATGATGAGGGGAGGCGTGGCGCCGGGCGGCAGTTGCTTGAGGATTGGCTCCGAGATGGCGCCCACCTGCGCCACAGCGTCCGCCATCGAGACGCCCTCCTGCATAAAGACCTTGACCACGCCCACTCCAGCAAGCGTCTGGCTCTCGATGTGTTCGATGCCACTGACCGTCGTGGTCGCGGCGCGCTCAAACATCGAAGTGATGCGCCCTTCCATCTCCTCGGGAGGAAGGCCCGTGTAGCTCCAGACGGCCGCGACGACCGGAATGTCAATCTCGGGATAAATGTCTGTTGGCATCCGTCGGATGGTGACGATGCCCATCAGCACGATCAGCATCGCCAGCACCACGAAGGTGTAGGGGCGCCGAAGCGCAAGACGAACAATCCACATGGGGCGACCCCCATTCGGCGCCGACTGCCCGCGTTGCCGCCGCGGCTCGGGTTTTGATCCGTCTAGCTGTCAAAACTGCGCGTTGTTGTCGCCTGGTAGGCTACCCGGCCGAGACGGGCTGTGCCAGCGGACGAGGCCGCTAGGAGCTCAACGTCAGGCCATGGAACGTTTCGAGTTCGCCCTGAGACGCTGACCACCGGTGCAGGTCCCCAGCTAGGCCGCCGATCGTGCCCGGTGGTCCGCTTGTGAGGTCAACTTGCGGGTGACATCGCCCGCCTCTCAGAGCTTGACGTCCCTTGGCAGAGGCGAGGTCGGACTGGGGAGCTCCAGGCCCGTGCGCCACTGGGTCTCCCCTCTAGAGCTGGAAGGCCTGGCGGAAGTGCGTTTGTACAGAGCACAGGCCTCGAGCTCTCGACGTCGGACCTCAACGAGTCCAGGGGAAACGACACTGCTACTCCGTCCAGTTGCGGTCGAGGTCGGATCAGGTCGGTACTTCGGAAACCAAGACCTGACGCTGACGGCGTGAGCTGTCGCGCTTAGTTGGCCGCTGCACCCGGAGTCACGAGTCGCGCGATCGACACGGGAGCGATGGAGAAACTGATGACCCGCGAGAAACCGCCAGCTTCATGTGAACATCCTTCCAACCAAGCCGAGACGCCGGTCCACCCGGAATGCGCTTCCTCTACCCCCGAGGGCTTGACGCGGCGCTCCTTCATCAGCCAGCTGGGGCGCGGCAGGTCTCGCCGCAACTGCCGGTCCCATGCTGCCAGCGTACGCACGGGGAGCGCCCCTTCCCGTCGCCTTGCGGCTTTCGTCGACACAAGACGCGATCGCCCGCTCACGGGCACGGTACTGACTCAAAAACCAAGGGTCGGCAGTCTGAGTGAGGGAACGCGCAGCCTTGGCATTTCAAAACCGAAGGGACACATTCTATGAAAGCTCTCGCCCCAAATCGCGTGGAAGCCGGCTTCATTGGTCTGGGTCATATGGGGAATCCAATCGCAAGACGCCTTATCGCTCACGGCTACCACGTGACAGTCTACGACATGGACTTTGCAAAAACGCAGGCCCTGGCTCAACAGGGCGCAGCAGTTGCGAAGAACGTGATTCAGCTGGCACGCTCCTGCAACGTGGTTTTCTCCTCGTTGACCACCGATGAAGTAGTTCGCGGCGTGTATACCGGGCCCGAGGGAGTTTTCGCCGCGGCCTTGTCAGGAACGGTCGTTCTAGAGATGAGCACGATCTCGCCAGAGAGCTCGCGCGAACTGCATCGCCTTGGTCAGCAGAAGGGAATTGAGCTGTTGGACGTCGCTGTCTCAGGTAGCACTCCTGCCGCTGAGCAAGGCACGCTGACCCTGTTAGTGGGTGGCAACCAAGAACTATTCGATGCTGCTGAGCCGATATTCCAGGCGGTTGCGAAACAATACTTTTTGCTTGGCGGCCCTGGTTCAGGAACATCCATGAAACTCGTTGTCAACACGCTGTTGGGTGTAGAAATGCAGGCGATTGGTGAGGCGGTTGTTCTTGGGGAGAAAAGCGGCCTTGATCGCGGGCGATTACTCGAGGTCCTGTCCAAGACCGCCGTGATCGCCCCGGCGCATGTGGGAAAGCTCCCAAGACTAGCGACCAATGATTACAGTCCCCAGTTCCCGCTACGCTTGATGCATAAGGATTTTCAGTTGATTCTCGAGGCGGCTGCGAAAGAGGGGCTTCGGCTCCCTACGGCAGAGGCGGCGTTTCGCGTTAACTCCGACGAATTGGCGCGAGGCGGTGAAGAAGACTTCTCGGCCGTTGTGCGGCGAATGGAAGAACTTGCAGGCATCCAGGCCGTTCATTGACGACCAACCGCACAGTGCACTACCGAAGGTTCTGTCATCTGGCGGCTGCCGGCGTTCCAGATGAACCGAGCCATAGACGTGGTCTAAACAGGATCCGCCAGAGGCAGATCCACGGACTGGTTGACGAATGATTTCGGGAGGATCAATGTGGGGCGATCTCTCTTTTCTGGGAGGTCACTCTGGGACGCTCGAAAAACGGGGAAGCAATCAGTCGGCAGCGCAGGACTCCTCAGGAAGTAGCCGCTCTTCGCAAGCTCTATTGGGAAGCCAAGAAAGCTGGCGACTTCGACGTCTGGCGCCGGACGAAAGCTGTTTCGAGCTATTTGGCGGGCAAGGCAGTCATCGCCCTTGCCGCCGAGTTGGACGTCACGCGGGGAGCCATCAATCGCTGGCTTCAATGGTACGAGGCGATGGGCGCCGAGGGCCTGCGGACGGGAAAAGCTCCGGGACCGAGGCCCAGGCTGAGCGACGAGCAGCGCCAGGAGCTGTGTGTCCTCATCGAGGCCGGACCGCAGGCCGCCGGATTCACGTCCGGCCTTTGGACCGGGCCGATGATTGGCGACCTCATCCGGAGGAAGTTCGGCGTCAGCTACCACAATCATTACGTTCCCGACCTCCTGCACCAGCTGGGCTTTTCGGTGCAGCGCCCACGCAAACGCCTCGCTCGTGCCGACGCCGCGGCGCAGGAGGATTGGGTGCACCAGCGCTTCCCGGCCATCAAAAAAAAGCCCGAGGATGTCGCGGCATTGTGATGTTCGGGGACGAGGCCAGTTTTTGGCTCGACGGGACCCTGCACCAGACGTGGTCGAGAGTCGGAGTGCAGCCTCGCGTGGACACCTTCGGGCTCCGGAAGACGGCGCACGTCTTCGGCGCCATCGCCCTCGAGGACGGAGACTTCACCTTCCGATTCGCGCCAGTCTTCAACGGGCACACGTTTCACGAGTTTCTCAAACAGCTGGTTGAGAAGTACGCGCCTCGGAAAATCTTCTTCATCATCGACAATGGGCCGTGCCATTGGCTCGACGACGAGGGGAAGGCGTGGCTCGCTGAAAACTCGCACCGAATCGAGCTGCACCGCTTGCCCGGCTACTCGCCCGAGCTCAATCCCACCGAGGGCGTCTGGAAGGCGACGCGCAGAATGGCGACGCACAACCGGTTCTACCGAACAACCTGGGAGAGGGACGAGGTGCTCCGCTGTACCTTTCGCCGGTTCCAGCGTCGTCCCGCCCTCATTGCTGGCCACGTACAGAGATTCCAATGATCGCCTATTCACCTGAGACTGTTTAGTTGGTCCGCGCGGGTCACTTCGGAGGCTTCTCAACATTTTCCGAGGCGCTGCAACTGCAGATGGTTCGAGCCCCTCCTTGCGAGCTGGGCACGGCAGCTAGCAGGCCGTTGTGCCCGTCGAACCGGCCTTCAAGGTTGGTGGAATACGACCACGTCATATTTGTGCGGAGGTGAGCCAGCGCACGTTCTGCACCGTCCCATCGAACTGGTGGCTGGTCTTGAATGTTTCCCATCTGCCGTCCCGCGCGGCGTTCGCCGTACGCGCGAGCAGGGTCTCGCGTTCCGCTACAGACATCGGTTGGAAGCTCAAAGCGGTCGAGAGCGCCTGTTCGAGGACTCCTTGGCTGTCGCAGCCCGTGATGGTCACGGAGACGCCTGGCACGCTCATCGCGTACCGCAGACACTCGTCGGCGCTCGCAGCGCCGGATTCCAGAATCAGCCCAGCACCCATTGGCTTCATGCCCAGGACGGCGGCGCCATCCCGCAGAGCGACCGGGATGACATCGCGCTCAAAACTTCGGTAGTGCGCGTCGAGAACATTGATGGGCATCTGCACGCTGTCGAAGCGGAAGCCTTGTTGGCGCGCGACGTCGAGCATATGGCGGTGGATGTCCGGGTCTTTGTGCCCGGTGAACCCGATGAAGCGAAGCTTGCCGGCCTTGCGCGCCGCAACGAGCGCCTCGATGGTGCCCCCAGGCGCGAAGCAGCGCTCCGGATCGTCTGGGCGAATCACTTCGTGGATCTGCACCAGATCGACGACGTCGACCTGTAGCCGCTTCATCGACTGCTCGAGCTGCTGACGCGTCGCCGCGGCGGTACGGCCGTCCAGTTTGGTCATCAGAAATGCCTTCTGCCGATACCCGTCGCGCAGTGCCTTCCCCATGCGTCGCTCGCTCTCGCCGCCATTGTAGTCCCAGCAGTTGTCGAGAAAGTTGAGCCCGTGATCGAGTGCCATGCGCACGAGCTGGATACTCTCGGGCTCGGTCGGGAATCCGAGATGGTAGCCGCCGAGGCCGACGATAGACACTCGCTCGCCGGTTCGGCCCAGCTCGCGCCGAGGAACCTGCATGCCCGCGGAAATCTTGTATTTGCCGCTAGGGACCTTCCCAATGGGAGCCCCGCCCGCTTGCCCCTGAGCGTTCGTTGTCGTCGCGGCAAACGCACCTCCCACAGCAGCTCGAAGGAGACTCCGCCTCGTCATCATGGTTCCTCCTTCGCACGAATGTTGCGACGGAGGCTGCATCGCCTCGCGCCGCAAGTCGTGCTTGGCCGACTCGAATTGACAGCCTTAGGAATCCGCATGTCCTTACTTTCGGACTGTGAGGGCTCGGTTGGTGGTCGAGTCAGTGTGTTCCCATACTAGGCACGGCCAGAGGCCGGTGCAGCCCTCGGCAGGCGTGGGGTATCCGTGGCGTACGGGCGTTGCGGTCTCCATGAAACACCTAGCGACTTCAACGGCTTGGAAGTGAGGAGAACGGGAGGTGAAACCTCCAGACGCCGGCGGCGATGTTCTTGAAGATGCTGTGGTTGACGGTCAAACCCTTCGCGCCAGCCAATCCCTTTGTCCCGGCGAGGATGGCGATGTCGGTGTTCTGGAAGGTCAAGTCTTCGAACTAGTCCGCGTACTGGACGTCGAAGAGCACGTCGTTGCCTTGGCCGTCGATGATGACCGGACCGTCGCCCGCGGACTTGATGACGATGGGCTTCTCGTTGGGGCCAATTCGCCCGGTCAAGTCTCGATTTGTGTGTAATTTGACGGCAGCGTGGAGCTCCCCGGCGGGTCAGGCTGCCTTCGCCTGATCGGCGTTCAGCTGGGACATGTCGAGATAGAAGCGCTGGCCCCAAATAGCCGT